>CBIHOI010000014.1:0-43065 GCA_966211925.1 uncultured Hyphomicrobiales bacterium
GGAACCCGATCACGCTGGCCGCGGTGCCGCTGTCGCTGGTGACGTCCAGCATGATGGCATTGAGATGCGGACGCTTGGGGGTGGCGACGATTTCGTCGGGCGTCAGGCCGGTGACGGTGACGGCGTAACCGGCATCCAGCAGCGCTGTAGCGATGCCGAAGCCGATACCGCGCGTGCCGCCGGTAACCAAAGCGTGTTTCATAGCGGCGATATTCGTTTCTTTTGGCGGAGTTTCCACAGGCCGTAATAGAGCAGCCCGGCGACATTCCACACAAGAAAGAAAGTGCGCGTGATCCCCGGCAAGCTGAAGAACAGGTAGAGGCATCCCAGCACGGTCACCGGCCCGACCAGCCACGGCAGAGGTGTCAGGAACAGTCGCCCGGCAAGGGGCAGGCGCCGCCGCAGCACCAGCATGCACACCGCCACCGAAGCGAAGGCCAGCAAGGTGCCAGCATTGGCCAGGGCCGCGATCTGGGCGAGCGGCACCAGCCCCGCCAATATGCCCACCAGCACCGCCGTCATCAGCGTGATGCGGATGGGCGTGCCGGTGCGGGGACTGACGGCGGCGAGCCACCCCGGCAGGAGCCCATCGCGCGCCATCACGAAGAAAATTCGGCTCTGCCCGAACAGGAAGGCCAGGATCACGGTGGGCAAGGCGATGATCGCCGCCGCGCCGATGACGGCCGCCGTGCCGCCGCTGCCGACGCTGCGCAGGATCGCGGCCAGGGGCTCGGCGGAATGGGCAAAGCCGGCCACCGGCATGGCGCCCACGGCAACGGCCGCCACCGCAACATAGAGCAGCGTGCAGACCGCCATGGAGCCGATGATGCCGATGGGCAGGTCACGTCCCGGATTGCGGGTTTCCTCCGCGGCGGTGGAGATGGCGTCGAAACCGTAAAAGGCAAAGAAGATGATCGCCGCCGCCGCCATCACACCGCGCGTCGCACCACTTTCGTCATGGGCGGAAAAGCCGTGCGGCATGAACGGATGGTAGTGCGCGATGTCGAAGTGCGGCAGCGCCATGCCCAGGAACAGCAGCAGCGCCGCGATCTTCACCGCCACCAGCACCGCGTTCAGCGTGGCGCTTTCGCGGGTGCCGGCTATCATCACGCCGGCCACCACCGCCACGATCGCGACGGCCGGCAGGTTGACGATACCGCCATCCAGCGGACCGGCAAGGAGCATCGGCGACGGGTGCCAGCCCATTGCGGCAAGGAAGCCGGAGGCATAGCCCGACCAGCCCACCGCCACGGTGGAGACCACCAGCGAATATTCCAGGATCAGGCTCCATCCCACCACCCAGGCGATGACTTCGCCCAGCGCGACATAGGAATAGGTATAGGCGCTGCCCGATGCGGGGATCGCGGTGGAGACATCGGCATAGGCCAGCGCCGCGCAGGCGCAGATGGCGCCCGCCACCAGGAAGGACAGCGTGACGGCAGGACCGGCCAGGTTCGCGCCCACCCCCACCAGCGTATAGATGCCTGTGCCGACGATGCCGCCAACGCCCAGCGCCACCAGGTGCCACCAGTCCAGCGAGGGCTTCAGCCGCTGCGCCGCGGGCAAGGCATCAAGGTCCAGCGCCTTGCGATGCAGCCAGCCGGTCATGGCGTTACCAGATATGCACCCGCTCGGCCGGCGCGACATACATGGCATCACCCGGCTTCACGCCAAAGGCATCGTACCAGCCCGAGATATTGCGGATGGTACCGTTGACGCGGTAGCGCGCGGGCGAATGCGGATCGGAAACAACCTGGCGGCGCAGGGCATCGTCGCGCTGCTTCTGCCGCCACACTTGCGCCCAGCCCAGGAAGACGCGCTGGTCGCCGGTGAAGCCGTCAATCACCGGCGCGGGCGCGCCCTTGAGGCTGGCATGATAGGCGTCCAGCGCCAGCGAGAGGCCGCCCATGTCGCCGATATTCTCGCCCATGGTGAGGTCGCCGACGACATGCGCGCCGGGCAGCGGTTCGAACGCCGAATATTGCGCGCCCAGCCGTGCCGCCTGCACCTTGAAACGCTCGGCATCGTCGGCGGTCCACCAGTCCGTCAGCACGCCGTCGCCATTGGACTTGCGGCCCTGGTCGTCGAAACCATGACTGATCTCGTGCCCGATGACGCCGCCGATACCGCCATAATTGATGGCCGGATCGGCGTCCGGATCGAAGAAGGGCGCCTGCAAGATGGCGGCGGGGAACACGATCTCGTTGTTGGCATAGTTGTAATAGGCATTCACGGTTTGCGGCGTCATGCCCCATTCGGCATGGTCCACCGGCTTGAACAACCGCGCCACGTCACGCCGCCATTCAAAGGCATTGGCGCGGCGCTGGTCGCCCAGCAGGTCGGTGGGGCTGATGGACAGCGCGCCATAGTCGCGCCACTTGGCGGGATAGCCGATCTTGACGGTGAACTTGGACAGCTTTTCCAGCGCCTTGACCTTGGTGGGCGGGGTCATCCAGTCCAGTTTTTCGATGCGTGCCTTCAGCACGGCGCGAATGTCGCCCACAAGCGCGTCCATCTTGGCCTTGGCGGCGGGCGGGAAATAGCGCGCGACATAGACGCGGCCAACGGCCTCGCCCAGCACGTCATTCACAAAGGCGACACCGCGCTTCCAGCGCGGCTGCTGTTCGGGCTGGCCGGCCAGCTCCTTCTGGCGGAATTCAAAGCTGGCATCGGCAAAGCGCTTCGACAGCAGGGGCGCGGCATTGTCGGCGGCATGGAAGGCCAGCCAGGCCTTGAGCGTGGGGAGCGGCGTATCGTTGAAGATTTTGGCATAGGTTGGGAAGGCCGTGTTGGTCGTCACGATGAAGCGGTCGACCTTGGGCAGTTCGCTGGCTGCGAAGAAAGCGCTCCAGTCAAAACCCGGCGCCAGCGCTTTCAGCTCGGCCAGCGAAACGGGATTGTAGGTCTTGTCGCGGTCGCGGCGCTGGGCACGGGTCCAGGAAGCATCAGCCAGTTTTGTTTCAAAGGCCACGATGGCATCGGCGGCCGCCGGCGCATCCTTCCAGCCGATGCGGTCCAGCATTTCGCGCGCATACACCACATACTTCGCCTTCTTCGCGGCGAAACTGTCTTTCAGGTAATAGTCGCGATCCGGCAGGCCCAGCCCGCCGGTCCCGAGCAGAACCGCATACTTGTTCGGCGCCTTGGCATCCTGGGAAATGCCAAGCGCGAAGATCGAGGGCGCTCCTTGCAGGTCCTGCTTGCCCATCAGGGCGGCGACGGCACGCTTGTCTTTCAGGCCCCGGATGGTGGCCAATGCAGGCGCCAATGGCTTGGCATCGAGCTTTTCGGCCAGCGTCTCATCCATGAAGGCGCGATAGGCAGCGCCGATCTTGACGGCATCGGGATCGTCCAGCTTGCCGGCGGCGGCATCTTCCAGGATGGCATGGACGCGGGATTCCGACAGCACGGACAAAATATCGAAATTGCCGAAACGGCTGCGATCGGTCGGGATTTCCGTTCGCGCTTCCCAGGCACCGTTGGCGAACCTGTTGAAGTCGGCGCCCGGCGAAACACTTCTGTCCATGCCCGAGGCGTCGAAACCCCAGGTGCCGTATTTGGGGGATGCGAGCGGATCGCTGTCCGCTGCCCAGGCCGCGCCCGACCATCCCACCAGCGCCGCCATCAGCGCGACCTTCAGCTTTTTCATCACGATCTCCCCGAACCCGATGGCCAAAGGCTAGCATCCGCCCGGCGCGCGCCGCAAAGAAAATGCCGCGCAACTTCGCGCCATGCGCACATGCTGTGAAGCAAGATTATTCCGGCATGTCGTAGTCGGACACGGCAATCTGGCGCCGCAGGGTTTCGGCAAAGGCCTTGCGATGGCGGGTCGCGTCTTCGCTGCCGTCAAAGGCAAGCGCGGCGGCGGCCATGCGCGCCGGCATGGCGGCACGATGAGCAGCATCACGAAAGATAAAGACACGTCCATGATTCCAATCGCTGTCGCCGCTTTCGGGTGTGATGGTGACAAGCCTGACAAAGACGTCGGCGTCATGCGCGATGGTGTCTATGGGCGTCACCACATCGCGCAGATAGTCAGCGTAAGCCTGCTCCCGGCCCGGCAGCACAAAAAACTTGAACATGCGGATTGCCGCCATCAGGCCGTCCGCCGGTGAATCAGAGTCCAGGTCAGTGCCCCCAGCAATGCCACACAAGCCACCGCGCCCAGCGCACCCGACCAGTGGCCCTGCCCCGTCACCATCCCCGCCATCAGTTGCGGCCCCAGGGCCGCCGCGCCATTGGTCAGCATGCCATTCCAGGCCGTGAGAATGGACGTGTTCGCGCCGCCCACTTCCTGGATGGTGGACCAGGTGGAGGCTTGCACCAGCCCCATGCCGCCAAGGCCCAGCGCCAGCAACGCCAGGGCAGGCCCCGTCGCATGCGCCTGCGCGCCCAGCCACAGTCCGGATCCTGCGATAACGAAACCAATGATGGCGGCCGGCACACGCGCCAACCAGGGCGATCCGGTGCGGCGCAGAAGCAGGTCTTCCGTCACGGAGGCAAGGATCACCACCAGCAACAGGATCATCCAGGGCAGTGACGAAAAGATGCCCAGCGACTTCAGCGCCACGCCGCGCTCCTGCATCAGATAGGTGGGTAGCCAGGTGTTGAAGAAGCCCATCACCGCCCCGGTGCAGAGGCCCTGGACGCCAATGCTCCAGAAGTCGCGTCGGGCCAGCAGCGTCCTCAGCGAGCCTTGGCGCGCGGGTTCATCAAACTGACCGCTGCGGATCAGGTCGCGTTCGGCTTCAGAGACGCAAGGGTGTTTAAACGGCGAATTGCGGAACAGGAACCACCAGAGCACGGCGCTGGCGATGCCCAGACCGCCAAACGCCAGAAAGGCCGTGCGCCAGCCATAGGCCCCTACCAGCCAGGCGGTCAGCGGCGCACCAGCGATGGGCCCCAGATACACGCCCGCCAGCAGCGCGGCATTGGCCCGCGCGCGCTCGGTGGCGGGAAACCAGTGCTTGAAGGCGGTGATGGAAGCCGGCATGTCCACCGCCTGGAAACCGCCCAGTCCGAAACGCAGGCCCGCCAGTGCGGACACGCTGGTGGCAAAGGGGATCGCGAGCGTAAAGACCGACCAGGCGGCGTTGGCGATCAGAAGCGCGACCCGCGCCCCGGCCCAGGCGGTGAAGATGCCGGCCGGAATGGAACAGATCGCATAGGCCCAGTGGAAGGCGGTGAGAATCCACGACATCTGCGTCAGGGTGAAATGCAGGTCCTTCTGGATCACGGGCGCCGCGACCGTCATGGCGGTGCGGTCCAGCGACATGATCCAGGTGATCGGCAGGAAGAGGAGCCAGGCAAAGCGCCAGCGCACCGATGTTGCCGAAATCATCCCCTGCCCCACGCAAGCCCGCGGCCATTCCATCCCGCATCGGCATCAATGCCGAGAGGACCTACCGCCGCATGGGCGAACTCTTACTGCCCAGTTAACGGCACGCTGCACAAAATTCGCGCTTGTACGGCAAAGATCACCTGTCTTTGCCAAATATTATTGCGGTCTTTTTAGACTTCCGGACCTACCTCGCTCCCGCGGCGGCATTTTCCTGTGTTCTTGAAAGTCATGCCTTGTCCACCCAACTGACACGCCTTGCCGACAGCCTGATCCTGCTTTCCACGCGCCTGCGCGCCGAGGCGGCGAATGATGACGGCAGCCTGCAGACAAAATTCGGCGGCGCCATTTCCGAACTCATGCTTTTGCGCGAAGTCGTTGCCGCGCGCCTGGCCGCCAATGATGTACGCATCGATCAGCTTCGCCGCGTGGATGCGGCGCTGGCCGACCTGGCCGTGACCTTTGCCGCCCTGCCCAGCCCGGCGCCGCTGCCAGTCCCCGTCTCGCGTCCGGTACATCGCCGCCGCGCGCTGCGCGCCTCGCGCCTCGATGCCTCCACCAAGCGCCTGCTGCGCCGCGCCGCGCTGGTGCTGGGTATCGGCGGCGGCCTGGGCATTCCCCTGATGGCGCTGGCCGACAGCTGCACCGGCACCACCTCGGTGGTCTGCGTCGGTTCCTTCCCCGGCGGCATCAATCTGGGCTCGCCCACGCTTACCGCGCTGGTGCAGAGCCTCACCGCCGATATCACGCCGGCCAGCGGCACCGCCGGTATTGCCCTGGCGGGCGCCGGCACGGAAGGCTCGCATGACGGCGCCGGCGATAACGGCGATCCTGGCGGCGTCGGGCCCGACCTTGTTCTCAACAGCACCGATACCAGCCACCGCATCACCACCACCGGCGCCAATGCCTTCGGCATCGCCGTGCGCAGCAGCGGCGGCGGCGCCGGCAATGGCGGCGGCGGCGTTTCATGCCCGATCTGTCTTCCCGGCGGCGGCGATGGCGGCCGCGGCGGCAATGGCGGCAGCGTCTGGGTTTCCAATCTCACGGCCATCACCACCGGCGGAGACTATGCGGCCGGCATCTATGCCCTGAGCCATGGCGGCCAGGGCGGCGCCGGCGGCGACTCCAATGGCAGCGCCTCGGCCGGCACCGGCGGCCCGGGCGGCGATGCCGACACCGTCAGCCTCACCAACGGCGGCAAGATCACCACCGCCGGCCTGCAGGCGCACGGCCTCTATGGCGCCAGCATCGGCGGCAATGGCGGCAGTGGCGGCGGCGGCTTCGCCTGGTCGTCGGGCGGCGACGGCGGCGTGGCCAACAAGGGCAGCAATGTCACCATCGTGAACAATGCGGGCGGCGATATCGTCACCACCGGCGTCAATGCCGTGGGCATCTATGGCGAAAGCATCGGCGGCTTCGGCGGGGGCGGCGGCGACTCCGCGGGTATCTTCGGCTATGGCGGCGGCGGTTCGCTGGGCGGTGACGCCGGCACCGTCGATATCACCAACCATGCCTCGGTCACGACCTCCGGCACCGACGCCTATGCCATCTTTGCCCAGAGCGTGGGTGGCGGCGGCGGCAATGGCGGCTCGGGCGCCGGCATTGTCGGCCTGGGCGCCTCCGGCAGTGTCGGTGGCAAGGGTCAGGATGTCAGCGTCACAAATTCGGGCCGGCTCGACACCACCGGCGATGGCGCGCGCGGCATCTTCGCGCAAAGCATCGGCGGCGGCGGCGGCAATGGCGGCTCGGGCGCCGGCATCGCCGGCGTGGGCGGCGCGGGCAGCGGCACCAGCCCCGGCGGCAATGTCTCTGTCTCCAACACCGGCAATGTCACCACCCGCGGGGCGCAGGCCTATGCGCTGGAAGCCCAGAGCGTGGGCGGCGGCGGCGGCGATGGCGGCATGAGCATCGGCCTGATCTCCATCGGCGGCTCGGGCGGCGCCGGCGGCGATGCGGGCACGGTCCATCTCGACAATAGCGGCACCCTTTCCACCCTCGGCGCAGACTCCAGCGCCGTCTTCGCGCAAAGCGTTGGCGGCGGCGGCGGCAATGGCGGCAATTCCGTCGCGGTGGGCGCTTTCATCAGCCTAGCGCTGGGCGGCAAGGCCGGACCTGGCGGCGTCGGCAAGGCCGTTACGGTCACCAGCAAGACCGGCAGCATCACCACAACAGGTGCGCGTTCCAGCGGCATCTTTGCCCAGAGCGTGGGCGGCGGCGGCGGCAATGGCGGCTTCGCCATCAGCGCCAGCGCCGGACCGGATTTCAGCATCTCGGTCGGCATCGGCGGCCAGGGCAGCGATGGCGGGAAGGGTTCGACCGTCGATCTCACCAACGCCAGCGCCATCAACACTTCGGGCGATTCCGCCTATGGCGTCTTCGCCCAGAGCATTGGCGGCGGCGGCGGCAATGGCGGTTTGGCCATCGCAGCGGCAGCGTCTGATGGCGTTGCGGGCAGCTTTGCGATCGGCGGTCATGCCGGTGGCGGCGGCGATAGCGACATCGTCACGGTGGTCAACAGCGGCACCATAAGTACCGGCGGCAACCAGGCCGGCGGCATCGTGGCACAGAGCATCGGCGGCGGCGGCGGCAATGGCGCACTGTCGATAAGCGGCGCCCTCGGAATCGGCGGCGCCCTCGGTTTTGCCATCGGCGGCGATGGCGGCAAGGGCGGCAATGGCGCCGGGGTCAGCCTGACCAACCAGGGTGCCGTGACCACGGCGGGCAATTTCGCCAATGGCGTGCTGGCCCAAAGCGTGGGCGGCGGCGGCGGCAATGGCGGCGGCGCGATTTCCGGCAGCTTCTCCCAGTCGGTGAGCTTCAGCGTCGGCGTCGGCGGCAAGGGCGATTTCGGCGGCTTCGCGCAATCCGTGCTGCTGGTCAATGACGGCGCGGTGGCGACCAGCGGCGACAATGCCCTGGGCGTGGTGGCGCAGAGCGTCGGCGGCGGCGGCGGCAATGGCGGCTTTGCCGTTACCGGCACCCTGTCACAGGGCTATGCAGCCGGCATCTCGGTCGGCGGCAGCGGCGCCGGCGGCGGTGACGCTGCGGGCGTCACCCTGCGCGGCGGCGGCAGCGTTCTCACCACGGGCTTCAAATCGATCGGCCTGCTGGCGCAAAGTGTCGGCGGCGGCGGCGGCAATGGCGGCTTCGCCATCGCCGGCACCATCGCGGAAAATGCCGCGGCCACCTTCGCCATCGGCGGCAGCGCCGCCAAGGGCGGCATCGGCGGCGCGGTGCTGGTCAACACCACATCCAATATCACCACCCGGGGCGATCTCGCCTATGGCCTTCTCGCACAGAGTTTGGGCGGCGGCGGCGGCACCGGCGGCTTTGCGGTGTCCGGCCAGCTCAGCAGCGGCAATACAATAGGCGGCGTCTCGCTGGCGCTGGGCGGCAAGGGTGGCACCGGCCGCGACGGTGGCACCGTCGATCTCACTTCGGGCGGCGTGATCACGACATCGGGCCAGGGCGCGCATGGCGTCATCGGCCAGAGCATCGGCGGCGGCGGCGGCGATGGCGGCTTTGCCGGTTCATTCCTTGCCACCATCGGCGACGGCGCCAGCGCGAATTTCGGCGTCGGCGGCAATGGTGCCGGCGGCGGCAGCGCCGGCATCGTGCATGTGAACACGTCGGGCACCGTCATCACCTCCGGACAGGGCGCCTATGGCGTGCTGGCGCAGAGCGTGGGCGGCGGCGGCGGCGATGGCGGTTGGGGCATGGCCATCACCGGCAGCCTGGCAACCGAAAGCAAGGGCACGCTGGTCGGTTCGATCGGCGGCAATGGCGCCACCGGCGGACTGGGCAGCGCGGTGTTCCTCACCAACACGGCCAATGTCACCACCCTGGGTTCCAACGCCTATGGCCTCGTCGCCCAAAGTATCGGCGGCGGCGGCGGCGACGGCGGCTTCTCCGCATCCGGCGCCTTCACCACCGGCACCAATCCCAAGACGCTGAGCATCGGCGTCGGCGGCCAGGGCGGCAGCGGCAACAATGCCGGCAAGGTCACGTTGGTCAATTCCGGCAAGATTTCCACCACCGGCAACACGGTCAACCTGACCGGCAGCTCGGTAGACACTTCCATCGACAAGAAAAACGCCATTGGCATCCTGGCCCAGAGCATCGGCGGCGGCGGCGGCAATGGCGGCGCCACCTTCTCGGGCACCATCGGCGGCCCGGATGCCAAGAGCCTGGCGCTGAATGTCGGCGGCTTCGGCGGCGCGGGCGGCACCGGCGGCGAGGTTTCGCTTACCAACCAGCTCGGCGGTGACATCGAGACCGAGGGCAGCTTCGGCTATGGCATCGAGGCACAAAGCGTTGGCGGCGGCGGCGGCAATGGCGGCATGGCGCTGGCGGCGATCTTCGGGGTTGGCGGCGAAGGCACCAATGCCAATGTCGGCGTGACGCTTGGCGGCCAGGGCGGCGACGGCAATACCGCGTCGCTGGTCACCGTGAACAATGCGGCGGGCATCACCACGCGCGGCGCGCAGTCCGCCGACATCCTGGCGCAGAGCATCGGCGGCGGCGGTGGCGCAGGCGGCGCGGCCGTGACGGCCATCATGGGGGTGTCCTCTATCGATCCCAACCAGGCCAAGAGCCGCACGGTCAATGTCGCGGTCGCAGTCGGCGGCCTGGGCGGCGATGGCAGCAATGGCGGCGCGGTGTCGGTCATCAACAGCGGCGCGCTCACCACCTGGGCCGACCAGTCGCAGGGCATCAAGGCCCAGAGCATTGGCGGCGGCGGCGGTGACGGCGGCAATTCCAATACCATCTCACTGATCGTGGGCGCGAAATGCTCGCTGCCCGGCGTCTGTACCGGCGCCGACAATGCGGCGCGCAATCTCAACCTGCAGGCCTCGGTAGGCGGCAATGGTGGCGGCGCTAGCGACGGCAATACCGTCAACGTGAATAACAGCGGCATCATAGTCACCCATGGCGAAATGTCGGACGGCATCTTCGCCCAGAGCATCGGCGGCGGCGGCGGCAATGGCGGCAATGGCAGCCTGGGCACCAGCGGCCTGCTGCCCTTCCCCGCGGAACTGTTGTTCCTGCCGGTCGGCGCGGTGAAAATCTACAAGGACATCAGTGTCGCGGTCGGCGGCAATTCCGGTTCGCAGGGCAATGGCGCCGCGGTCACGGTGCTGAACACCGCCGCCATCACCACCACCGGCGGCAACGCCATGGCCATCAACGCACAGAGCGTGGGCGGCGGCGGCGGCACCGGCGGCATCGCCGCCACCGGCATCACCGGCAAGGTCGGCATCGGTGGCAAGGGCGGCGCCGGCGGCGATGGCGGCACCGTATCGGTCACCAACAAGGCGCTTCTCACCACCTCGGGCACCGCCTCCTATGGCATCTTCGCGCAGAGCGTGGGCGGCGGCGGCGGCCGCGCCGGCAATGTCAATCGCGGCTTTGCCTCGCTGATCGGCGGACAATATGCCTTCGGCATTGGACTGGCTTTCGGCCAGGCCGGCGGCGATGGCGGCAACGGCGCCGGCGTCACGGTGGACAACAGTGCCGGCATCAACACGACTGGCCAGGGCGCGATCGGCATCTTTGCCCAGAGCGTGGGCGGCGGCGGCGGCCAGCTTGGCGATATCGGCAACGGCAATATCGATGGGCTCTTGGGCGGCTTTGTCGGCAGCGTCGGCGACAGGGGCAATGGCGGCGCAGTGTCCGTCACCCAGTCCGGCAATGTGAATACCCAGGGCAGCGGCGCTGCGGGCGTCTTTGCCCAAAGCGCGGGCGGCCAGGGCATCGGTGACCAGGTCACCGTCAAGCTGACTGGCAACATCACCACCCTGGGCAGCGAGGCCAGCGGTCTTGTCGCGCAGAGCGTGGGCCTGAATGGCGCCGGCAATCTGAACATCACCGACCAGGGCAACATCACCACATCCGGCGACAAGTCCACCGGCATGACGGTGCAGAGCTTCGGCGCCGCCAGCGCCGTGGGCACGGTCGTCACCGCCATCAATACCAACCCCTTTGTCCTGCCCTTCCTCACGGGGACGGCCACGGCCGGCAACATCACCATCAATCAGACTGGCACCACCCTCACCAGCGGCGCCAATGCCCATGGCATCCTGGCGCAAAGCGTCAGCAGCCTGGGCGCTGGCGGCGCTATCGCCATCACCTACAATGGCAGCATCACCGCCACTGGCATGGATGCCGACGGCATCGTGGCGCAGAGCACCGGCGTGGCTGCCGATCCGGCGCATACGCCGACACCCTTCCCGGCCCTGAGCACGACGGCCGTGCCCAACAACGGCAACATCGCCATCACCATCAACGGCCAGGGCACTGTCTCGGGCGGCCTGGGCGCGGGCGCCGCGGTGCGCTTCATCGACGGCAACAACAACACGCTGGTCAACTATGGCACCCTGACCACGGCCAAGGGGCTGACCGGCATCACGGTTGTCGGCGGCAGTGGCAATGAGACCTTCGACAATTACGGCACCTTTGTCGGCCTGTTCGAGCTGGGTGGCGGCATCAATGCCTTTCACAACCATGCCGGCGCCACCATCGTGCCGGGCGCCACCATCAACATGGGCGGCAGCACCGAAGTGCTGGACAATGGCGGCACCCTTTCGCCCGGCGGCGCCGGCACGGTGCAGACCACCACGCTCAATGGCAGCCTGAGCCAGTCCACCGGCGGCACGTATCTGGTGGACCTGGATCTCAAGACCCTGACGGCGGACCGCATCAATGCCACCGGCACGGCCAGCATGGGCGGCGCGCTGACCTTGAACTTCGACAATGTCCAGGCGCTGAAGCCGGGCACGACCTCGCTGACGATCCTGTCGGCGGCGGGAGGGACCACCAACACCGGCCTGCACCTGACCAACCCCAGCTCGGCGGTGGCGCAATACACCCTGAAATTCGTCAACCCCACCGACGCTGTCGTGACGATAAACGTGGATTTTGCGCCAACCAGTGTCGCAACCAACGCCAACGACACGGTGATCGGAAACTATTTCAACAAGCTGCAACTGGCCGGCAGCAGCGCGGCGCTGGCGCCGACCATCCAGGCGATCTTTGCGCTCCCGGACGCACAGAGCCTGCACAATTTCTACCAGACCGTCAGCCCGGCGCCGTTCTTGGCCGGGCAATATGCGGTGGCGCAGACCGGCTCGAACCTGACGGACAGCATGCTGAGCTGCCATCCCCAGTGGGGAGCCGGCTGGCGCTTCACCGAAGAGACCGAATGCAGCTGGCTGCGCTTCTCGCCCCGCAGCACGCGGATCGAGCACACCGCCGCCGGCATGGGCTCCAACAGCCGCGGCATCGACATCACCGCCGGGCACCAGTTCCTGCTGGACGACGAGACCTTCCGGCTGGGCCTTGCCGGCTCGTTCTCGTCGAACGATTCGGTTGTCGAGAGCTATGCCGCCACGCATGGCCAGAGCTTTGCCGGCGGCGCGGTACTGAAGGCACTGTTCAATCCGGTCGAAATGGCGATCGCGGTGACGGGCGGCGAAGCCACCACCCACACCAACCGCTTTGTCGCGCCTGGCATCGTCGCCACCAGCCAGCAGCATGACACGTTCCTCAATGAACGCGCCCGCGTGTCGCTGCAAATCTTCGGCGAAGACGATTACTATGCCCGCCCCTTTGCCGAGCTGAATACGACCCAGTTGTTCCTGGGCGGCTTCAAGGAAACCGGTGCGGGCGGGCTTGATCTCATCAGCGCGAGCCGAAACCACCAGTCCGGCACTGCCGGTGCCGGCATCGAGTTGGGCGGTGAAATTCCGCTCAGCGACATGGCGGTGATCCGTCCCTTCGCCGGCTATGAATTCAAGCGCACCGTCTGGGGCAATACGCTGGACATCACCGCGGCGCTGGAAGGTGCACCGGCCGGCACGGCGCCCTTCACCATCAGCAATTCGCCCGACATCAACCTGCACCAGGCCAGCGGCGGCTTCGATCTTATCGGCGGTGCAGGCTGGAGCATGCGCGCGCTTTACACCGGCACCTTCGGCAACACGGTCCGCCAGGACATGTATTCGGTGAAGGTCACGATGCCGTTCTAGGGCTCTGTTGGTGAAATGGCTCGCGCTACTGCGGCGCTTGCGCGACCTGAGTCCGTTCTTCGGGACTTTCGGTCCAGCCCCCACCCAGCGCCTCATACAGGTGAATCGTTGCCAGCCGGTTTGCCAGCACCGTCTGCACAAGCTGATCCTGCGCCGAGAACAAGGTCTGCTGTGCCTGCAAGACATTCAGCAGGTCGGTGGCGCCCTGGCGGTATTGCAGTTCGGATATCTGGAAGGCTTCCTGCGCCGCCACGATCAGCCGGCGCAAATGCTCTTCCGCGCGGCCGGTGTTGGCAACCTGGGTCAGTGCGAACTCTACATCGGCATAGGCGTTCAATGCCGCATTCTGATAGGCGGCGACATATTCCTGCTGCGTCGCATCGGCGAGGTCCTTCTGCCCGGCCAGCCTGCCGCCATCGAAAATCGTCTGCAGCAGGCTTGCGCCATAGCCGTAGCCGAAGCTGGAGCCTTGCAGCAGCGTGCCGATGGCGGTGCTGACAAAGCCGCCCTGCCCGGTCAGGGAAATCTGCGGGAAGAAAGCCGCGCGCGCCGCATCGACATTGGCGTGGGCGCTGGCCAGGTTGGCCTCGGCCTGGGCCACATCGGGACGGCGCAGCAGAAGTTCGGCCGGCAGGCCCGCGGCCACCACCGGCGGAAGCACCTTTTCCAGATCGGCATCAGAGACATCGAAGCCTTCTGGCGGGCGGCCCAGCAGCACGGCGAGAGAATAGAGGGCCTGCTTCTCCGCCGTCTCCAGCGAAGGCAGCTCGGCCTGGGTCAATTCCAACTGCGCCTGTTCACGCGCAAGGTCGAGATGCGAGGTGGAACCGGCCTTCACGCGCAGCTTGACCACTTCCAGGATGGCGTTGATGGCGTCGATGTTCTGGTGCTGAATGGCAATGCGGCGGCGGATCGCCAGCACATTCAGATACTGGCTGGCGACATTGGCGGTAACGGTCAGCGCCACGGATTCCTGCGCGAAACGCGCGGCCTTGAGCTGTTCATTGGCGGCACGCAGATTGTCCCGCGCCAGGCCCCAGAAATCCAGCTCATAGCTGGCATTGAAGTTCAGGCCGAACAGCTTGCTGTTGGGATACCGGGCGCAGGACTGCCCACTGCAGCCACCGCGCTGATAATCGGTTTGCCCGCCGATCTGCGGGAACAGCGCCGAACGCTGGATGACCGATTGCGCCTCGGCCTGCAGCACCCGCGCCGCGGCGATGGCGATGTCGCGGTTGCCATCCTGGGCCTGGGTCACCAGCGCGGTCAGTTGTGCATCACCAAAACCCTGCCACCAGGCGGGCTCGGGCCAGACCTTGGCATCGGCCGCTATGGGGCCGGCAAAGGTTTTTGGCGCCAACTGCGGCGTCAGCACTTGCGGCACCTGGGTGGCGCAGCCCGCCAGCAGCAGAACCGACAAGAGAGTGATTGGATTATTCATAGCGCAGCGCCCGGATGGGATTGGCGCGGGCGACGCGCAGGGCATGGCCCAGGATCGTCAGCCAGCCGATCAGCAGTGCGATGGCGCCCACGCCCAGAAAATAGAAGGGACTGAGCGCGACGCGATAGGCGAAGCCGTTCAGCCAGTCGTGCAGGTAATACCAGGCGATGGGCCAGGCGATCAGATTGGCGACCAGGATGGGCGTGGAGAACTGCCAGAGCAGCAGGAACACCACGTCGCGGTCGCGGGCGCCGAACACCTTGCGTATGCCGATCTCGCGCGTGCGCCGTCCGGCGGTGAAGGCCGCCAGCCCGAACAGGCCCAGGCAGGCGATGAAGATGGCGATGCCGACAAAAACGGCGAAGACCGTGCCCTGCTTCTTGTCGGCCTGGTAGAGCCGCTCATAGCTGTCGTCCAGAAAGGTACGCTGGATGGCGACGTTGTGGATGAAAGACCTTGTGGTCTTTTCGATATAGGCCATCGCTTCCTGGGTGTGTCCGGGCTGGATGCGGATGGCCAGTGACTGGTTCTGCTTGGGTGCATAGACATAGACGGTCTGCACCACCGGGGTGCGCACCCCGTCCACCAGGGTATCGGCGGCAACGCCCACCACCCGCATGTGCGACTTGCCGAAAATGAAGGTCTTGCCGAGGATATCCGCGGGCGAATAGCCCAGCGCCTTGGCCAGCGATGCATTGACCATGACGTTATGGCCTTCATTGAAAGTGGCGAAGTTGGGGTCGGCGGGGTCGGTCTCATGGAAGACGTCGTCCGCGCGCTTGTCCGACAAAGCACGGCCCGCCAGTATCTTGATGCCGAACAGGCGGAAATAGTCCGGCGAGACGGAGATATGGGTGGGGGACAGGAACTGCGGATCGCCGGGCTTCTGGGTCGGCATGGTGTTGTTGCTGCCGCTGAAGGCGACATAGTTGGACAATGCAACGCCCACCACGCCCGGCCCCTTGGCGATGGCGCGCGAGAAGCTTTCCACCCCTTCCGGCGACAACCGGCCGCCTGTACCGGTGATCACGACATTGTCGCGGCGGAAGCCCAGGTCGATGTGGCGGGCGAAATCGATCTGCAGGAACACGACAATTGCCGCGATGCCCAGCGCGATGGAGACCGCGAACTGCACCACCACCAGGATGGACCGCAACCGGCCGGAGCTGGCATTACCGGACTGGTTGGCGCGCAGCACATTGGCGGGGCGGAAGCCCGAAAGCACCAGCGCGGGATAGAAGCCGCTGATCAGCCCCGCCACAATGGCCACGGCCAGGATGCCCAGGCTCAGCGGCCAGTCGCGGACATAGTTCATCGCCAGCGGCACCCCCAGGAAACTGTCGAAGGACGGCAGGATCACTTCCACCAGCGCCAAGGCGAAGACCAGCGCCAGGAGAGCCGTCAGCACGGATTCGCCCAGGAACTGGATGACCAGCTGCCGCCGTGTCGCGCCCAGGCATTTGCGCAGGGAAATCTCCCGCGCGCGCATGGTGGCGCGGGCGGTGGCCAGATTCATGAAATTGAAGCAGGCGACCATCAGGATCAGCACGCCGATCACGCCAGTGCCATACAGCATGGTCCAGCTGCCCGGAGCCTTCATTGCGCCGAATTGGTCGGTGGTGAGGTGCGCCGCGACAAACGGCGTCAACCGCACTTCCAGGATCTGGCTGCCCAGCAACTTGACCGAGGTGAAGGGCGACAGGTCGATCGAACGGTCCAGGATCGGCCTGGTCTTGGCGATGACCTGGGCGGGATCGGCGCCCGGCGACAGGGTCACATAGCCGAAGTAATTGTTGTTCGAGAGCCACTGCTTTTTGTCGGCCTGGGAGTGGCGGTCCGCAAGCGAGGTGTTGGGCATCAGGACTTCTGCTTCGATCTGGGTATTGTGCGGCAGGTCGCGCATAACGCCCACCACCCGCAAGGTCACTTGCGCGTTGGCACAAACCGGATCGTCCACGCAGCCGCCACGGCCCGTTGTCACGATCTTGCCGACAGGATTGGCGTCGCCGAAATACTTGCGCGCCGTGCGCTGGGAGAGCACGATGCCATCAGGCCGCGACAGGACCGTACGCGGGTCGCCCGACACCAGCGGCAGCGCGATGACTTGCAGGAAATTGGGGTCGACCACAGCCACCGTCTCGAGGAACTGGCGATCACCCACGATCATGGTCATGCGTTCCTGCGCCAGGCGGGTTTGCTCGCGCACTTCGGGGATCTGGTCGTGCATCGCGACCGTCAGCGGCAGGGTGGTCTGGGCCGTCACGATGTCGGAACGGCCCGGCACATGGAAAATGGTTTCGACGCGGTAGATGGCGTCGCTGCCGGGAATCCATTTGTCGTAGGAGAGCTCGTCCCGCACGAACAGCATGATCAGGATCGCGCAGGCCAGGCCCACTGCCAGGCCGGCGATGTTGATGATGCTGTACAGCTTGTGGCGGATGATATTGCGCAGCGCGATGATGAGATAGTTTCGGAACATGCTCGGCTCCTATTCCGTGCGCAGGGCGTGGATGGGGTTGGCGCGGGCGATGCGCAGGGCGTGGCTGAGCACCGTGGTCCAGGCAATCAGCAGCGCGGCGAGGCCCGCCACGACGAAATATAACGGGCTCAATGCGATGTGCGAGGCGAAGCCCTGCAGCCAGCCGCGCAGATAATACCAGGCCAGCGGCCAGGCGATCACATTGGCGATCAGCACAGGAATGGAGAACTGCCACAGCAGCAGGATCGCCACGTCTCGGTCGCGCGCGCCGAACACCTTGCGAATGCCGATTTCCTTGGTGCGGCGTCCGACCGTGAAGGCGGCCAGGCCGAACAGGCCCAACGCCGCGATCAGGATGGCGACACCGACAAAGATGCCGAACAGGGTGCCTTGCCTCTGGTCGGAGCTGTAAAGCTTCTGGAAACTGTCATCGAGGAAGGACCGCGAGATTGCCGCCGACGGCGAGATCCGGTGCCAGGTTCGATCAATGAAGGCGAGGGCGCCCGGAATGTCCTGACCGGTCAGGCGCACCGAGACGGTGCTGGAATGCGCCTTGTCATTGCCGTAGATCGTGGGCTGTATCGCATGGCGTGCGCCCTTGATGTGGATATCCTCCAACACCCCGACGATGTGGACGGAGATCTTTTCCACGCGCACGGTCTTGCCCACTGCGCCCTGCACGCCGAAGCCGAAATAACGGGCCGCAGTCTCGTTGATCAGGATGTTGTGACCGTCATTGGCGGGGTCGGAACTGTCGGCGATTGTATCCTCCGCGCGCTTGTCCGAGAGCGCGCGGCCGGCCGCGAGCTTGATGCGGTACAGGTCCAGGAACTGCGGCGTGATCAGCAACTGCTCGGCAGTTATGGAATCCGAGCGGCCCGGCAGCTTGACGCCGGTGATGTAAACACTGCCCGAGAACGGCGTGTCGCTGGATGCCGCCACATCGGAAATCCCCGGATAGGTGCGCAGGGTGTTAATGAGGCTGTCACGCGTTTCGGTCGTCATCCGCCGGCCGGTCTCTATGACGACGGTGTTGTCGTGCCGAAAGCCCAGTTGCTGGTTGCGGACGAAATTGATCTGGGCAAACACCACCAGGGTGGCGACAGCCAGGGCAATGGAAACCGCGAATTGCATCACCACCAGTGTGGTGCGCAGGCGGCCCGAGCCCGCCTGCCCCGACTGGTTGCTGCGCAGGGCCGTGACGGGACGGAAACCCGAAAGCACAAGCGCGGGATAGATACCGCTGAGCAAGCCCGCCAGCACGGCGATGGCGACGATGATCAGCACCAGTGGCCAATCGGTGAGATAATGCAGGACGATCGGCCGCTGCAGGAAACTGTCGAAGGACGGCAGCAGGATTTCCACCAGCGCCATGGCGAAGACCAGCGCCACTGCCACCATCACCACCGCCTCACCCAGGAACTGGGCGGCGACCTGCTTGCGGCTGGCGCCCACGCATTTGCGCAGGCCGATCTCGCGCGCCCGCATCATGGCGCGCGCGGTCGCCAGGTTGGTGAAGTTAAAACAGGCCGCCAGCAGGATGACCAGTCCGATGGCGCCCAGGCCATAGACCGTGGCCCAACTGCCGGGCGGTACGTCTTCGCCGAGTTTGTCGGCGCTCATATGCACATCACGGAAGCGCACCGGTGCGATCCGCATGGCCTTACTGGCAGGCTCCTTCAGGCCGACATCGCCGGAGAAATCCACCAGCCGATCCATGATACCCGCCAGCTTGTCGGACAGGCGGGCCGGGTCGCTGCCCGGCGCCAGCCGGATATAGACATAGCCGTTGAATGAGAACCAGGCCTTCTTGCCCTTTTCGCCGATACGGTCGGCCGGCGAGTTATCGGGAATGACCGCGTCGATATCCAGCTGGGTATTGTGCGGCAGGTCGCGCATCACGCCGGTGACACGCAGGGCCGCCATCTCGGTGGGGCAGTCCGTCTTGTCCTTGCCGCAACTGGCGCGGGCGATCAGCACCTGCCTGCCGACCACGTCGTTGGTGCCGAAATATTTCCTGGCCAGTTTCTGCGACAGCACGATGGATTCGGGGTGCGCCAGCACCTGGCCAGGATCGCCCGAGACCAGCGGCAGCTTGATCACCTTGAAGAAACTGGGATCGACTTCATCGATAGTGTCCAGGAACTGACGGTCGCCAACCTGAACGGTCATAGAGACCTTCCACACCTGGCTCATGGCCGTCACCTCGGGCAGGTGATCCTTCATGAAGTCGCCCAGAACGAACGGCGCCATGGCGAACCGGTCCACCGGGCGGTCAGGCACCTTCGCATCCACGTCCACGCGATAGAGATTGCCGCTGTAGGGCACCCACTTGTCGAAAGACAGCTCGTCGCGGATGAACAGAATGATGAAGATCACACAGGCCAGGCCCAGCGCCAGCCCGAAAATATTGATGAAGCTGTATAGCCGGTGCCGGGCGATGTTGCGCAGCGCGGTGATCAGGTAGTTGCGGAACATGCGGACCCCTTGGTTGGCGTATGCCCTACAGGACCTGGCGGATGCTTTCTGTCACCACCGCGCCGTCCAGCAGGTTGACGATGCGATGCGCATATTGGGCGTGGCTGTGAGAATGGGTGACCATCACGATGGTGGTGCCCTCGTCGTTCAATTGGGTGAGAAGCTGCATCACTTCCTCGCCATTCACGGTGTCCAGGTTGCCGGTGGGTTCGTCGGCCAGGATCAGCTTGGGCCGTGCCACCACGGCGCGGGCGATGGCGACGCGCTGCTGCTGGCCACCGGAAAGCTGGGCGGGCATGTGGCGGGCACGGTGACCGATCTTCATGCGCTCCAGCGCCTCGGTGGCGCGCGCCTTGCGCTCGGCGGCCGGCACGTCGCTGTGATAGAGCAGCGCCAGCTCGACATTTTCCTGCACGTTCAGTTCATCGATCAGGTTGAAGCTCTGGAACACAAAGCCGATGGCGCTCTTGCGCAGGTTCGCCAGGAGGCTCTCCGAATAGCCGGCGATGTTCTGGCCGTCGAACCAGTATTCCCCGCCGCTGGGTGCATCCAGCATGCCCACGATGTTGAGGAAGGTGGACTTGCCGCAGCCTGACGGCCCCATCACGGCGACGAACTCGCCGGTGCCGACGTCCAGGTTGATGTCGCGCAGCGCCGTGGTCTCCACCTCGTCGGTGCGATAGACCTTCGCCAGGTGCTTGAAGGAAATCATGGTGCCCTCACCTTAGGAATTGGAATTGGTGAATTCGATGCGGTCCATCTTCTGATAGGCCTCGTAACCGGAAACGATGACCCGCTCGCCGGGCTTCAGACCCTCCACCACCTCGACGAAATCGGGATTGCGGCGCCCCAGCTTCACGTTGCGGCGGATCGCCGATTTGCCGTCGGGCGCGACCACGAAGACCCAGTTGCCACCGGTGTCCTGATAGAAGGGCCCGTTGGGCAGCATCACTGCACGCGTCGCCCCGCCCAGTTCCACCTTCAGGTCGATCGCCTGGCCGATATGGATACCGGTGGGCGCGGGTGCGTCGAAGTAGAAGTCGGTCTTGAAGGTGCCGTTGGTGACCTGGGGATAGACCTTCGACACATGGGCATGGCGGTCGCGGCCATCAATGTTGAACAGCGTCTCCTGCCCCGCGGTGACATGGCCCAGATAGAATTCATCCACCTGCGCCGTCAGCTTGAAGCGATCGGCGGAATTGACCTGCCCCAGCACCGATCCGGTCGGCTTGGACTGGCCCACCTCGGCATCCAGAGCCGTGAGTTGGCCATCCATCGGGGCGCGGATGGTCAGGGCTTCCACGCCGGCATTGGCGATGTCCACCTTGCCCGAGGTGTCGCCGGTGAGCTGGGTGCCGCGCACCCTCTGTTCGACCGAATTGCTGGCCACTGTCGCGGCGCGCAGCTTCACATAGTAATTATATTCCTCCTGCTCCTGCCGGTAGGTGGTGGGGGCGATGGCGTTGCCGTCGAGCAGGATCTTGTCACGCTCCAGATCGCTCTTCAGCTTGGCGATCTGGTGTTCGATGTTCAGCAGGTCCTGCTGATACTTGAAGCGGGTCTGCTCGAAGGTCAGCTGCTGGGCCGCGACCTGAAGCTGCAATGCTGGATTGGACAGGATGATCAGCGCCTGCCCGGCGGTGACCTTGGCGCCGTCTTCCACCAGCACCCGCTTGACCGTGCCGCCCTGATCGCTGGTCAGATAGGCGGTGATGAAGGGCGCCACCGCACCGCGCACCGCGATGTAATCCTCGAACGGGCCTTCGGTGACAGTGCCGATGGTGAGCTGGCTCAGCGGTGCCCGATAGACATTGCCGCCCTTGCCCGCCAGCAGCCACGCCGCACCCATGGCCGCAACCAGCACCGCGGCGCCCGGCTTCCAGTAGCGTTTCCACAGGGGCTTGCGCGCGACCAGCCGGTCCTGGCCCTGGCTGCCCGTGATCATGGCGCCAGCATCGGCCTCGTCGGGCTTTACGAGCCGCAGCAGGCGGGTTTTCAGGTCGTTTTTAACAATGGGGCGATCCATGCCTTCGACATCGCAAGCCCTGTGCCAATAATTAACCAAGCAATTTCAATGTATTGTAAAATGGTTTGGTCTCACCTCGTCCGCCTGCGTACACTTCCGCGAACACCTGTCCGTTTCCGAACAGTGAGCATTCATGACATCTGCCGACGCCCGCATCCTGGTGGTGGACGACAATGAAGACATCCTGCAGGCCGCCCGCCTGCTGCTGAAGCGGCACTTCGCCTCCGTCCAGACCCTCAGCGATCCCGCCCACCTGGTGACCCTGGTCAGGCGCGGCAGCTTTGATGTGCTGCTGCTGGACATGAACTTCACGCCCGGCGCCGACAGCGGCGCCGAAGGCATGGCGCGCCTGGCCGAGGTGCTGGAAATCGACCCCGACGCCGTAGTGGTGATGATCACCGCGCATGGCGATGTCGAGCTGGCGGTCGAGGCGATGAAGCAGGGCGCGGCCGACTTCGTCACCAAGCCTTGGGAGAATGAGCGGCTGCTCGCCACGTTGATGTCGGCGCTGAACCTGCGCCGCTCAAGGCTGGAAACGGCCGAACTGCGCCAGAGGAACAGCGGGCTGGCCGCAGCTACGCACTACGAAAGCGGCATGATCGGCACCGGGCCCGCGATGTTGAAAGTTTTCGGCGCGATCCGCCGCACGGCGCCGACCGATGCCAATGTGCTGCTTCTGGGCGAGAACGGCACCGGCAAGGAACTGGCGGCGCGGGAGATTCATCGGCTGTCGTCACGCGCCAGTGAGGTTTTCCTGCGCGTGGACATGGGCGCCCTGTCGCCACAGCTGTTCGAGAGCGAATTGTTCGGTCATCGCCGTGGCGCCTTCACCGACGCGCGCGCGGACCGCACCGGCTATTTCCGCGCCGCCACGGGCGGCACGCTGTTCCTGGACGAAGTCGGAAATGTGCCGCTGGCGCTGCAGAGCAAGCTGCTTACTGCACTTGAGAGACGTGAAGTGGTTCCAGTGGGCGCGGAAAAACCCGAACCCATCGATGTGCGGCTGATCTGCGCCACCAATGCGGGACGCGAGCAGCTTGCCGATGCCAACCTGTTCCGTCCCGATCTTCTGTATCGCATCAACACGGTGGAGATCACGCTCCCGGCGCTGCGCGACCGGCCCGAGGATATTCCGCTGCTGCTGGAGCATTACGCGGCGCAATATTCCCAGAAATACAACCTGCCGTCCAAGCGGTTGTCGGCGGCGCTGATCGAGAAGCTGTGCGCCTGGTCGTGGCCTGGAAATGTGCGCGCACTGCGCCATGCCGTGGAACGGGCGGTGATCCTGGGCGACGGTGAGTTGCTGGACGTGGGCGATTTTCCGCTGGCGGAAAACGGCAAGCCTGCGCCCACCGCGACATCGGCCATCTCTCCGCTGGACGAAGTGGAAAAGAACGCCATCATCCGGGCGCTGGAAAAGCACCAGAACAATGTGAGCCGCGCGGCCGAGGCCCTGGGCCTGACGCGCGCCTCGCTGTACCGGCGGATGGAGAAATATGGCCTTTAGCGGCTTTCAGATCGGTGTCCTGGCGCGCGTGGCTGCCCTGCTCGCGATCCTGGCACTGCTCGCCTGGCTCGTGGCGCACACCAACTGGTACGTCACCATGGTGCTCTGCGCCGCGGCCGCGGTTGTGCAGACGGTGATGCTGACACGCTACAGCGCCCGCGCAGGGCGCGAGGTGGCGCGCTTCCTGGACGCCATCGCTTTCGACGACACGTCCGCCAGCTTTCTGACGCTGTCCCGTGACCGCAATTTCGGTGCGCTGGGCGCCGCCATGGCGCGCGTGCTGGAGCAGTTGCGCACGGGACGCGCGGCGCGCGAGGAACAGGCGCAATATCTGCAAAGCCTGCTTGCCCATGTGCCGGTTGCGCTGATCTCGGTCAGCGAGCGCGGTGACGTGCAGTTCCTGAACCTTGCGGCGCGGCGGCTGTTTGCGGGGCCCTGCGACCATGTCCAGGGCTTTGCGCGGTATGGCGACGCCTTCGCGGCCGGCCTGGGTGCGCTGAAGCCGGGCGAGACGGCCATCGTGCGGATGGAGCGCACCTCGGGCGTGCTTCAGCTCAAGGCGGCCGCGACCGACCTGGTTTCAGGCGGGAACCGCCGCCGGCTGATCTCCTTGCAAAACATCGCGGCCGAACTAACGGCGCATGAACTAGTCGCCTGGCAGGCCGTGATCCGGGTGATGGCGCATGAAGTGATGAATTCGCTCACACCGATCTCCTCGCTGGCCGGCACGGCGCGCGCGCGGGTGGAGGAAAGTCTCGCCCATCTTGCCACGGACGATCCTGCCCGCGCCGGGCTGGATGATGCGGTCGAGGCCTTGGACACGCTGGCGCGGCGCAGCGATGGATTGCTGCATTTCGTACAAAATCACCGCCGCCTGACCAAGCGCATGGTGGCGCAGGCCAGCATCATGCCGATGCGCCGGGTCTTCAGTCGGCTGCAGCGGTTGCTGGCCGACGAGCTGAAGACCCGCGACATCGCGCTGACCGTGCATGTCCACCCCGAAACACTGGAAATCACCGCTGACGCCGACCTGATCGACCAGGCGCTGATCAACCTGGTGCGAAACGCCATGGACGCGCTGCGCGACACACCGGCGGGGCAGATCATGCTTTCGGCGGGACAGGACAGCGCCGGACGGCCGATCATCACCGTGGCCGACAATGGTCCCGGCATTCCCGCCGACCAGCGCGAAAAGGTATTCGTCCCCTTTTTCACCACCAAGCGCCAGGGAAGTGGCGTCGGGCTCACGCTGGTGCGCCAGATAGCGTCGGTGCACGGTGCGATCGTTACGATTTCCGACACCCCAGGCGGAGGCGCGACGATCGGCGTCCGGTTCTGACCCGGCGAGGGACTCGCGCGAGAACCGGAACTGTTTGGTTCAAGGGAAGAGATTGGTGGGTGATGTAGGGATCGAACCTACGACAAGCTGATTAAGAGTCAGCTGCTCTACCAACTGAGCTAATCACCCACACCCCGAAGGCGTACCGCCGGGAGCGGCGCTTATAGCGAAGGGCATTCCCCCTGTCCAGAAGGGGTTAAACGCTTCTGTGGATTAAATAATCCCGCCCGAATGGCGGGGAATTTCGACCTGGCGATGGATGTGGACGCTCATCAGCAGGCCGAATCCGAACATCACGGTCAGCATGGCGCTGCCGCCATAGGACAGCAGCGGCATGGGAATGCCCACCACCGGGATCAGTCCCATCACCATCAGCCCGTTGACCATGATGTAGAAAAAGAAGTTCAGCGTGATGCCCATCGCCAGCAGGCGGCCAAACTGGCTGCGGGCGCTGGTCGCGATCTGCACCCCATAGAAGATCACCACCCCGAACAGGATCAGCAGCGCAATGCTGCCGACAAAGCCGAATTCTTCGGCGAAGTTGGTGAAAATGAAGTCTGTCTGCTTTTCGGGCAGGAAGTTCAACCGGCTCTGGGTGCCGCCCAGGAAGCCCTTGCCCGCCGTGCCGCCAGACCCGATGGCGATCTTGGCCTGGGTGATGTTCCAACCCTTGCCCAGAGCGTCGCTGGCGGGGTCCAGGAAGGTCTCCACCCGCGCCTTCTGATAGTCATGCAGCACGAATTTCCAGGCCAGCGGCACCGCCGCCGTGATCGCCGCCAAGGTCGGCGCGATCCACCACCAGGACAGGCCCGCCAGGAACAAAAGCGAGCAGCCATCCATCAGAATGATGAGCGTGGTACCCAGGTTGGGCTGCAGCACCACGAATACGGCCGGAATGCCGATCATGGCCAGCCCGATCGCCAGCGGGATGGGCTGGGAGACCTCCTCGATACTCTTGCCGTGGAGATAGCGCGCCAGGGCCAGCACCAGCGAAACCTTCATGAGTTCGGACGGCTGCAGTTCCAGCGGGCCCAGCATGATCCAGCGCTGGGCACCCAGGCCGACATGGCCCGCCACGTCCACCGCCACCAGCAGCAGCAGCGCCACGCCATATGCGGGATAAGCCAGGCTCATCCAGACCCGAATGTCGATCATCGCCACGGCGATCAGGACGAAGAAGCCCAGGGCGAATTTTATGATCTGCGACAGCGCCCAGGGGCGAATATGACCGCCGGCCACCGAATAGAGCATGGCAAAACCGGCACAGGCGATCAGGGTGATCAGGAGCACCAGGCCCCAGTTCACTTCCAGCAGCTTGTCGGCCATCGAAAGGGTGCGCTTGGCGGCGGCATAGGGGCGAAGCACCATCAGGGCGCCTCCTTGTCCAGCGCCGCCTGGCGGGTCAGCGGGGGATTCTCCGCCGAGCGCACCGGCCAGGCGGCCGGCAGACGGGCGGGATCGCGCTGCTGGCAGAACAGCAGGACATCGCGCGCCATGGCGACATGAGGATGGGCGGGAACCGCGCCATGCTCGATGATGCTGACAATGGCGTATTTGGGATCGATCACCGGAGCATAGCCGATGAACAGCGCATGGTCGCGCAGCTTCCAGTCCAGCGCTGTATTCTTGGTCAGGCCGCGCTGATGCTCTTCCTTGGAATAGACACGCACCTGGGCGGTGCCGGTCTTGCCGGCCATTTCAAATCCCGGCTCGGTGATACGCCAGGAAAAGGCAGAGCCGCCGCCCTCATTCATCACCTTGTTCATGCCGCTGCGCACCCGTACCAGCGCTTCATCGCTGAAATCGAGCTTTTCCGCTTGCGGCCGGGCCATCACCTTGCCCCCCACCGAGTGAACCAGCCTTGGTGTTACCGCCCTGCCGCTCGCCAGCCGCGCAGCCTGCTGCACGAGCTGCAACGGCGTAACCGTGACATAACCCTGGCCAATGCCGACACTCAGCGTATCGCCCTGCTGCCAGGACGACTTGTACGTCTTCTGTTTCCAGGCACGGCTGGGCACCAGGCCGGAATGCTCGCCCGGCAGTTCGATGCCGGTCACCGCGCCAAGGCCAAGCTTGCGGGCCGCTTCCTCGATCTTGTCGATGCCCACGCGGCGCGCGGTCTCGTAGAAGAAGACGTCGCAGCTGTGCTGGATGCCACCTTCCAGGTCGAGCGTGCCGTGTCCCTTGTGCTGCCAGCAATGGAAGGCGTGGCCGCCGAAATTGTAGACGCCGCTGCACGACACCCGATAGTCCAGCGTGGCAATGCCCGCCTCGATCGCCGCCAGCGCCACCGCGGTCTTGAAGGTCGAGCCGGGCGGGTAGATGCCGCTGGTCACCTTGTTGAGCAACGGCTTGTGGTCTGAAGTAGTGAGATCACGCCACTGCGCGCCGCTGAGACCGACATTGAACCAGTTGGGGTCGAAGCCGGGAGTGGACGACAGGGCGATGACATCGCCATTGTTCACATCCATCACCACCAGCGCGGCACTTTCCTCGCCCAGCTTCTCGTCAGCCAGGGCCTGCACCTGGCGATCAATGGTCAGATAGACATCCTCGCCCGGCTCGCCGGCATCCTTGCCCAGCTCGCGGATGATGCGGCCATAGGCGTTGACCTCAACGCGGGATGCGCCGGCGCGGCCCCGTATCTCGCGGTCATAGGCCTTCTCGATGCCGCGCTTGCCGATCTTCATGCCCGGCAGGTTCATCAGCGGATCATCGTCGTCCTGCTGGTCCTGCTCCGACACCGATGCGACATAGCCCAGGATGTGCACGAGCTCGCCGCCAAAAGGATAATCACGGGTTTCGCCCACGTCAGGCTGCACGCCAGGCAGATAAGGAAGATGCAGGTTGACGCGGCTGAACTCGTCCCATGTGAGGTTCTCCACCACCGGCACCGGCACGAATTTCTTGTTGGCGGCGATGTCGCGGATCACCTTCTTCTTCTGCTGGTCGGACAGCGCAATGACCTTGCCGATCTGGTCGAGCGCCGCCGAGACGCCTTCGGTGGCCTGCTCGCTCACCAGCAGGACGCGGTAATTGCGGCGGCTGGTGGCCAGCTCGACGCCGAAACGATCCAGCACGCGGCCGCGTGGCGGCGCCAACAGGCGTTCGGAGATGCGGTTGGCTTCCGCATCCACCATATATTCGTCGCCGTCCTTGATCTGGAGCTGATACAGCCGCCCCGCCAGCACCGCGAAGATGGCCGCCATGCCGCCGCCCATGCCGACCGAGCGGCGGGTGAAGGTGGCGTAACGGCTTTTGTCCTTTTTATCGAACAGGGGCATCAGATATCCCCCCGCGACGCGCCGACCAGCCAGTGATGCACGATGCCGATGACATAGGCGGTGGGAACATAGAACAGCACCGTCATGACAAGCTCGCCCACGATCGGCGTCAGCGGGGGCAGATGCCCATGCAGCGCCGCCACGGTCAGCCATGCGGTGGCGCAGGCGACGAGGGCGGCGGCCGCGAAGCCCAGCACGGCGGCAAGCCCCGACAGGCCGGCAAAACTGTCGCGCTGGCGCGCCACCAGGGCATAGGTCAGCACGAAGGCCAGCGTCCACACACCGGGCGGACCACCCGACAACACGTCCTCGGCGAAACCAACGGCCAGTGCCGCGGCAGGCGTCATCAGATCGGGACGCACCAGGCACCAGTAATAAACCGGTACCAGCGCCAGCAGCGGCGGCGGCACCACGCCGCCCATGATGGAGACCGGAATGTTGGTCAGGAACGTGCAGAACAGTCCGCAGAACAGCGGCACCAGGGCGGCAAGGAATTTCAGGGAGCCGGAGGTGCCGGGGCGTTCAAGCGTGGCCATCAGCGGTCCGCATCCTCGCCGTCTGGAGTGACGACTTCCGGCTTGGGCACCACCTTTGGCTTGGCGACAACCGGCGCTGCAACGGGCGCGGCGGTGACCGGCGGCGGCGGCGGTTCCATCGGCTTGAGGCCAGCCGCTTCCGCCGGCAATTGCGCGCTGGGGGGCAGCGGCTCGGGCGGCTTGGAGAAGTTCAGAACTTCCACGTCCTGGCTGGAGGCGGGATCGGCCAGCAGGGCGACGCGCCAGCCGTCATGGCCGTCCGATACCACTGTGCCGATGGGGAGTCCCGGCGGCAGCAGGCCGCCATCACCCGACGACACCACCTGGTCACCGGTGTGCAGCGTCACCAGGCGCGACACCATCTCCAGCGCCGGCTGGCCGGTATTGTCGCCAGTCATCATCGCCTGGATGTTGCCTTGGGTATTGATCGCACCCGCCGCGTCCCTGGCGGAAGACGGCGCAATGGTGACGGGAATGCGCGAATTGATGTCGGTCAGCAGGATCACCCAACTGGTGCGCTGGCCCGCCAGATAGATGCGCCCGATCATGCCGCGCGCATCCACCACCGCCTCGCCCGGCAGCACCTGGTTGGCGCGTCCGGCATCCAGCACCATGGTCTGCAGGAACGGCCGGCTGGCCCGCCCGATCACCCGCGCGAGCACCGCATTGAGCTTGGGATCGGGCACGGCATGCAGCAGCGCCTGGTAGCGGCCCACGCGCCCCTGAAGAACAATCGCAACGTTGCGCCACTGGCGCAGGCGGGCATTTTCTTCCTTCAGCTTGAGGTTCTGTTCATAGACCGAGAAGATCTCGGTGACCGAACCCATCCAGCGGTCGAAGCCCTGCACGGGGGCGCGGACCTTCATCAGGACGGGCGCCATCCAGTCGGTGACCCGCATGCGGGCCTGATCGAAAAGCCCGGATTGCGCCTTGCCCAGCAGCACCAGGACAACCGCGAGCGCAATGACAATGACCAGCGGAAGCTGGGCATTGCTCTTGCGGGCGATCTTCCAGGCGTTTGCCATGCTGACGCGGCCCCTGCCCGCGTATTCTTAGAAGGCGGTGGACAGGACGTGCCGCATGCCCTTGCTGTTTTCCAGCACCCGGCCGGTGCCCAGCGCGACGCAGCTGAGCGGATCGTCGGCGATGGAAACAGGCAGCCCGGTCTCGTCGCGCAGCACCTGGTCCAGGTTGGCCAGCAGCGAACCGCCGCCGGTGAGCACGATACCCTTGTCGACAATGTCGGCGGCCAGTTCCGGCGGGGTGGCTTCCAGCGCCACCTTCACGGCCTCGACAATGGCGCCAACCGGTTCGGCCAGGGCTTCGGCGATGTGACGCTGGGTGATGGTGATTTCCTTCGGGACGCCGTTCAGCAGGTCGCGGCCCTTGATTTCCATGGTCACGCCATTGCCGTCCATCGGAAGGGCGGCAGAGCCGATTTCCTTCTTGATGCGCTCGCTTGAGGCTTCGCCGATCAGCAGGTTCTGGTGGCGGCGGATATAGGCAATGATGGCTTCGTCCATCTTGTCACCGCCGACGCGCACGCTGCGCGAATAGACGATGCCGCCGAGGCTTAGCACGGCCACTTCGGTGGTGCCGCCGCCGATATCCACGACCATCGAGCCGGTGGGTTCGGAGACGGGAAGGCCGGCGCCGATGGCGGCGGCCATGGGTTCTTCGATCAGAAACACGCGGCGGGCGCCGGCGGACAGAGCCGATTCCTGGATGGCGCGGCGCTCCACGGCGGTCGAGCCGGACGGTACGCAGACGATGATCATGGGATTGGCGAAGGAGCGGCGGTTATGCACCTTGCGAATGAAGTGCTTGATCATCTCCTCGGCGACTTCGAAGTCGGCGATGACGCCGTCGCGCATCGGGCGGATGGCCTCGATGTTGCCGGGCGTGCGGCCCAGCATCATCTTGGCGTCATTGCCCACGGCGCGCACCGATTTCTTGCCGTTGCGCCCGGTGATGGTGGCAACCACGCTCGGCTCGTTCAGGACGATGCCGCGTCCCTTCACATAGACAAGCGTGTTCGCCGTCCCAAGATCGATGGCCATGTCGCTGGAGAGCGCGCCAAGAAGACTTCCGAACATGCTTAAACCTGTGCCTTTACTGGAAGACCAAACAAAATCCGTGCAAGCGCCGTTCCGTGATGGAGGCCCCGGCGCGCTGCGCTCCGGGGCCCCGTTGTGTCATCTTGCGACAGTCAGCGCTTCGGGCGCGTGCTTTTCGCGCTTTACCAGCAGCTTGTTGAGGGCGTTCACATAGGCATAGGCCGCCGCCACCATGGTGTCGGTATCAGACGCCTTGCCGGTCACCGTGCGGCCATTTTCGTCCAGCCGGACCGTCACAGTGGCCTGGGCGTCGGTGCCTTCGGTCACGGCGTTGATCTGGAACAGCTGCAACGCGGCATTGTGGGGATAGGCCTCGCGGATCGCCATGAAGATGGCGTCCACCGGGCCGTCGCCGGAGACTGTGACGCTCTTGATCGCGCCTTCCGCTTCCAGGGTCAGCGATGCCACTGGCACGATGCCGGTACCGGCCTCGACGCGCAGCGCCTTGATGGAGATGGTGTCCTTGCCACGCATGATGCCGTCATCCACCAAGGCGGCGATATCGTCGTCAAAGACATGCTTCTTCTTGTCGGCCAGGTCCTTGAAGCGGCGGAAGGCGTCCTCGAAGACCGCGTCTTCCAGCACATAGCCCATGGATTCCAGCTTGTCCTTGAAGGCGTGGCGACCCGACAGCTTGCCCAGCATCAGGCTGGTGGCATGCACCCCGACATCTTCCGGGCGCATGATTTCATAGGTTTCCACGTTCTTGAGCATGCCGTCCTGGTGGATGCCGCTCTCGTGGCTGAAGGCGTTCTTGCCCACGATCGCCTTGTTGTACTGGACCGGCATGCCGGTATGGTTGGACACCATCTTGGAGACGCGGTTCAGGTAGGTGGTGTTGATGCCGGTTGTGAAGGGCATGATGTCCCTGCGCACCTTCAGCGCCATCACGATTTCTTCCAGCGCGGCATTGCCGGCGCGTTCGCCGATGCCGTTGATGGTGCATTCCACCTGGCGCGCACCCGCCAGAACGCCGGCGAGACTGTTGGCCACCGCCAGGCCCAGGTCGTTGTGGCAATGGGTCGAAAAGATCACCCTGTCGGCATTGGGCACGCGGTTGCGCAGCATGGTGATGATGTCAAAGAATTCCTGCGGCGTGGAATAGCCCACCGTGTCGGGCACATTGATCACCGTGGCGCCGGACTGGATGGCGACATCGACGCAGCGGCACAGGAAGTCGGGCACGGTGCGGGTGGCGTCTTCGGCCGACCATTCCACTTCGGACGTATAGTTGCGCGCGCGCGTCACGCTGGCGCCAACCGCTTCCAGTACCGCATTCTCGCCCATGTTGAGCTTGTGCTTCATGTGCACGGGCGAGGTCGAAATAAACGTGTGAATCCGGGGCCGAAACGCACCTTTCAGGGCTTCGCCGGCGCGGTCGATATCCTTGAATCCGGCGCGGCTCAGGCCGCAGACGGAGGCGCGCTTGACGATCTTGCTGATCTCGGTGACGGCACGGAAATCGCCCTGCGACGAAATCGGAAAGCCCGCCTCGATCACGTCGACGCCCATTTCGTCCAGGAGCGCCGCGATCTCCAGCTTCTCGTCATGCGTCATCGCGGCGCCCGGCGACTGCTCGCCGTCGCGCAGGGTGGTGTCGAAAATCTGGATCGGTGTCGTGTCGGTATTACTGTTGCTGGTCATGACCAATGTCCTTCTGTTCGCCGCGTTGCGGCTTCAATTCTTCCTTTGCTTCCTCCCCCAACCGCACACGCGCGAGACCATCTCGCACGGGCGCGCCTAGGGGCAGCTAAGAAGAAGGAGCGCGTGCGAAGAACCGAGGGAAGGACGGGGCTGATTGTGGGCGCGCACGCCATCGCGGGCGGAAGTTCCGCCCATCGCGATGGTGATGTACATGCCCTGCGTCATTGACCTTGTCGCCGTTCCGCCCGTGGAATTCCCGTCGAATATTACTGGGCCTGGACGCCCGGGCTAAGCGGCGGATAAACCACCATTTTTCCCTGCGTTTACGCGGTTTTACGCCGATTTTGCGCTATGGTGCAAGGGCGCGCAGGATGGCGTGTCGCAAAAAAGCAGGGCACGGGCGGGTGATTGAAATTCTCGGCGTTTCCAAGCGCTACGCCGCGGGTGGCCAGGCTGCCCTGCACGGCCTTTCGCTGCGAGTGGCGGCGGGAGAGTTCCTGGCCCTGATCGGCCCGTCCGGCTGCGGCAAGACCACGACCCTGGGGCTGATCAACCGGCTGGTGGAGCCCACAGAAGGCACAGTGCGGATCGGGGGGCAGGACATTGCCGCCAGTGACCCGGCGACCCTGCGCCGGGGTATCGGCTATGTCTTTCAGGAAGCAGGACTTTTTCCCCATTTGACGGTTTCGGGGAACATTGCGGTGACGCCCCGGCTGCTGGGCTGGGGCCCCGCCGAAACCCACCCCCGAGTAACGGAATTGCTGGAACTGGTGGGGCTGGACCCGGCCCGGTTTGCCGGCCGCATGCCCCACGAGCTGAGCGGCGGCCAGCGCCAGCGGGTGGCCCTGGCCCGGGCGCTGGCGGCGCGGCCGCCCATCCTGCTGCTGGACGAGCCGTTCGGGGCGCTGGACCCGCTGACCCGGGACGAGGTCGCCCAGGACGTGAGACGCATCCACGGCGAATTAGGGCTGACCACGTTGATGGTGACCCATGACATGACCGAAGCGTTGCTGTTGGCTGACCGGATCGCGGTGATGCGCGACGGGCACCTCGTGCAGCTCGGTACGCCCAAGGAGCTCATGGCCCATCCGGCCGACACATTCGTTTTCAACATGCTGGAAACCCCGCGCCGCCGGGCCGCGGCGCTGGCGGCGGCGATGCAATGACCAGTTTTACCGAAGCACTGGCGCTGCTGCCGGATTATCTGGGCCAGCATGTCTGGCTGAGCCTGTCGGCGCTGGCGCTGGGCATCGCCATCAGCCTGCCGCTTGGGATCGTGGCTGCGCGCCGCCCGCGCCTGGCCGCGCCGCTGCTGGCGGTGGCCGGCATCGTGCAGACCATTCCAGGGCTGGCGCTGCTGGCGCTGTTCTATCCACTGCTGCTGGCGCTGTCGCTGCTGAGCCAGGACCTGCTGGGCGTCTCGTTCCGCGCACTGGGATTCCTTCCCGCGCTGGCTGCACTGACTCTGTACGCCATGCTGCCGATCCTGCGAAACACGGTGACGGGCCTTGCGGGCCTGGACCGCGCGGTGCTGACCGCCGCGAAAGGCGTGGGCATGACACCGCGCCAGTCCTTGATGCTGGTGGAGCTGCCGCTGGCCGCGCCGGTGATCCTGGCGGGAGTGCGCACCAGCGCGGTGTGGGTGATCGGCACCGCCACCCTCTCCACGCCCATCGGCCAGACCAGCCTGGGCAACTACATCTTCACCGGGCTGCAAACCGAAAACTGGGTGTTCGTCCTGTTCGGTTGCGCGGCAGCGGCACTGCTGGCGCTGGTGTTCGACCAGTTGCTGGCACTGGCGGGCACGGGCCTGGCGCTGCGGTCACGGCCACGCGTGATCGCGGCCGTCATTGGCCTGGCGCTGGTGATCGGCGCCAGCCTGGTGCCGCTGCTGGGGCACAGGGATCACGGCATCGTGATCGGCGCCAAGAATTTCGGCGAGCAGTATGTCCTGGCCGAACTGCTGGCGGATCGGCTTCAACAGAAAGGCTATGCCACCAGCACAAAAAGCAATCTTGGTTCCTCCATCGCCTTCAGCGCGCTGTCAGCGGGCGAGATCGACCTCTATGTCGATTATTCCGGCACGCTGTGGACCAGCCAGATGCACCGCACCGACATGCCGGGCCGTGCGAAGATGCTGGCCGACATCACGGCCTGGCTGCACCAGCGCGGCATCGCGGTGGCGGCGCGGCTGGGGTTCGAGAATGCCTATGTGCTGGCAATGCGCGCCGACCGCGCCCGCGCGCTGCACATCGAAAGCCTGGGCGACCTGGCGGCGCATCCGGGGCTGAAGATGGGTGGGGATTTCGAGGTCTTCTCCCGGCCCGAATGGAAATCGGTGGAGCGCGCCTATGACCCCGGCTTCGCCGTGAAGCGCCAGTACCAGCCGGAGTTCCTCTACCGCGCCGTGGACAGCGGCGACGTGGACGTGATCTCGGCCTTTTCCAGCGACGGGCGGGTGGCGCGCTATGCCCTGAAACTGTTGGCCGATCCGAAAGGGGCACTGCCGCCCTATGACGCCCTGCTGCTGGTGTCACAAAAGCATCTTGGTGACGCGAAATTCATGGCGGCCCTGGCATCGCTGGACGGGGCGATTGCACTGCCGGTGATGCAGGCTGCGAACCTGCTGCTCGACCGTGACGGCAAGACGCCGGCCGAGGCGGCAAGATGGCTGAACGCGCGGATTGACAGGCCCGCCGTACCGGGACATTAGAGCCCGTCACAGCCGCATTCTTTCGCGCTCGCGCGGGCCAGGGGCTGTGTCATCTGACAATCACTTCCAAGCGTAGTGCGGACATGAAAATCCTGCCGCCCGTTTCCATCGAGGCACGCCGCCTGCTGCCCAGCCGCTGGGATCTGCTGGCGGCGATCCTGGTGCTTGGCTTCATTATCGGCTTTGCGGATGCCAGCCGCTATCTGGTGCACCCCCTCAGTTCCATCACCGGACACGGCCTGACGCTCAATCCGTGGGATTTGCCAGGCTATGCCCTGCGCACCGGCCTGCGGATGCTGATCGCACTGGGTGTATCGCTGGTCTTTACCTTTACCTATGCCACCTGGGCCGCCAAGAGCCCGCGCGCCGGAAGTCTGCTGGTGCCATTGCTGGATATCCTGCAGTCCGTGCCGATCCTGGGCTTCCTGTCGGTGACGGTGGTGTGGTTCCTGTCGCTGACGCCCGGCTATGTCTTCGGCGCCGAACTGGCCTGCGTCTTCGCCATCTTCACCGGCCAGGCCTGGAACATGGCCTTCAGTTTCTATCAGTCGCTGCGCACCGTGCCGCCGGAGCTGGAAGAGGCCGGTCGCATGTTCGGCCTGAATGCCTGGGCACGCTTCTGGCGCATCGAGGCGCCCTATGCCACTCCGCCGCTGATCTGGAACATGATGATGAGCATGTCGGGCGGCTGGTTTTTCGTCACCGTGGCCGAGGCCATCAGTGTGGGCGACACCAATATTGCGCTGCCCGGCATCGGCAGCTGGATCGCGGTCGCTATCGCACAGAAGAACCTGCCGGCCATCTTCATGGCGATCTTCGCCATGCTGGCGGTGATCTTGGTCTATGACCAGCTGATGTTCCGGCCGCTGGTCGCCTGGGCCGACCGTTTCCGCATCGGCAACGAACAGTCGGGCGATCAACCCCAGTCCTGGGCGCTGACGGTCTATCGCCGCTCGCGCCTTCTGGACCTGATGACCAAGCCTTTCGATCAGATGATGCGCTGGAGCTATTACTGGCACCCGCCGCACTTCGGCATCCGAGCTGCGAAGCGCGAGTATGACAGCCGGCTGGCCGATGTCTTGTGGTACGCGATCCTGGCTTTGATCGGTGCCTATGGTGCCTGGCGCATCTATGGATTCGTGCAGGGCAGCCTGGCCTGGAGCGACCTGGCGCAGGCGGTGGGGCTTGGCGTCATCACCCTGGTGCGTGTGATGGTGCTGATTGCATTGGCCAGCGTGATATGGACGCCGGTGGGCGTCTATGTGGGCCTGCGCCCCCGCCTCACCCGCATCGTGCAGCCGGTGGCCCAGTTCCTGGCAGCCTTCCCCGCCAACATTCTTTTTCCGCTGGTGGTATCGATGATCGTGATCTTCGATCTCAATCCCGACATCTGGCTGTCGCCGCTGATGATCCTGGGCACCCAGTGGTACATTTTGTTCAATGTCATCGCCGGCGCATCCGCCATGCCGGCCGAATTGCAGGATGCCGCCGACAATTTCGGCGTCAAGGGCTGGCTGTGGTGGAAGCGCGTCGCCCTTCCTGCCGTGTTTCCCTATTACGTCACCGGCGCCATCACCGCCTCCGGCGGCGCCTGGAATGCCAGCGTGCTGGCAGAGGTTGCGAGCTGGGGCACAAAAACGCTCCACGCTCATGGCCTGGGCGCCTATGTCGCCGATGCCACCCTGAAGGGCGATTTCCACCGCGTCGTGCTGGGCATCGCGGTGATGAGCTTCTTCGTGGTGGTGGTGAACCGCATCCTGTGGCGGCCGCTTTACTGGTTCGCCGAACGCAAATACCGGCTAACGTGAGCCCGCTTGGATGGTGACGCCATGACAAATGATCTTCTGACTGTCGCGCATGTCCGCCGCACTTTCCCCCGCGGCGGCGGCGAGGAATTGCTGGTGCTGGACGACGTCAACCTGACCCTGAAGGAAGGCGAGATTGTCGGTCTCTTGGGGCGTTCGGGTTCGGGCAAGTCCACCCTGTTGCGCCTGATCGCCGGCCTGTCGCGGCCACAGGGCGGTTCTCTGTCATATCTGGGCGCGCCCATCGAAGGCCCGACCCAGGGCGTTTCGATGGTGTTCCAGGGTTTTGCGCTGTTTCCCTGGCTGACCGTGCTGGAGAATGTGCAGCTTGGACTGGAAGCGCTGAACCTGCCGGAGCGTCAGATGCGCGAGCGGGCACTGGCCGCCATCGACCTGATCGGTCTGGATGGTTACGAGAGCGCCTATCCGCGCGAGCTGTCTGGCGGCATGCGCCAGCGCGTCGGTTTTGCCCGCGCCGTGGTGGTGCATCCCAACATCCTGCTGATGGACGAGCCATTCTCGGCGCTGGACGTGCTGACGGCGGAAAACCTGCGCACCGACCTGGTGGAGCTTTGGGGCAACGGCAAGCTGCCCATCAAGGGCATCATCCTGGTGACACACAATATCGAGGAAGCGGTGCTGATGTGCGACCGCGTGCTGCTGTTTTCCTCAAACCCCGGCCGCGTGGCGTCGGAGATCAAGATCGATCTGCCTCAGCCCCGCGATCGCACCACGCCCCAGTTCGAGCATTATGTGGACCAGATCTATGTGGAAATGACGGCGCGGCGGGTCGAGCGCATGCGCCAGCAGCAGGCCACCAGCACCACCGGCACCGACATGCCGCTGACCCATGTCTCGCCCAACCAGATTTCTGGCCTGATCGAGGCGCTGCATGCCATGCCGGACGGCAAGGCCGACCTTCCCGACATCGCCTATGAGCAGGAACTGGAAGTGGACGAACTGTTTCCGGTGGCCGAGGCCATGCAGCTTCTGCGGCTGGCCGACGTGGAAGGCGGCGACATCAAGCTGACCCACATGGGCAAGCGCTTCGCCGATGGCGAGCTGAACGAACGCAAGGAAATCTTTTCCCGCGCACTGGTGAACCATGTGCCGCTGGCCGCCCATATCCGCAAGGTGCTCGACGAGCGCGCCAGCCATTCGGCGCCCAAGACCCGCTTCCTGGACGAACTGGAAGACCATATGGCCGAGGACACGGCGGAAGAAACGCTGAAGACCGTGGTGAGCTGGGCGCGGTTCGGCGAACTGTTTTCCTATGACGACGATTCGTCGGCCTTCAGCCTGGAAAACCCCACCTGACCCGCGCCACGACGTGGCCTGCCCCACGTCATGCTTTCGAACACGCCATCGCGAAAGACTAGGGCGTGCAGCAAGGCCGCGCCCAGATGGGCCAAAAACACCGCAAACAGCAGGAACGCCAGCACGGTGTGCAGCCGTCGCAGCACCGCATACAGGGCGACATCGTGCGGCAGGATCGGCGGCAGATGCCAGCCGCCCAGAAGCGTGACGGGATAGGCCGCCGCCGACAGCATTGCCCAGCCCACCAGCGGCAAGGCGAACATCAGTCCGTAAAGCAGGTAGTGCGAGCCATGCGCGGCCAGTCGCAATATCCGCGGCATGGCGGGTGGCAAAGGTGGCGGCGGATGGAACAGCCGGTTCAGGAGACGCAGGGCCGCCAGCACCAGAATCGCCATGCCCAACGGCCGATGGAGCTCGACCAGATGACGATAGTCGGCCAGCGACGACACCATGGCGATGCCGATGAGCAGCATGGCCAGGATCAACGCCGCCATTACCCAATGCAGCAGTCGCGACAAGAGGGAAAAGGGCCGGGTCATGGCGCGCCTCCCACCTGCACGGCGCTGGGCGTCTTGGTTTCGGCCGCCCGGCGGGTGAAGGAAACGGAATAGGCTGCCGACCGCGCCGACAGCAGCGGATCGTCCGACGGCGCGATGCCATCCGGCAACACCAGCGGATCGAAATTGATGTCACGGCAATTGCCCGCCCGCTCGGTCTGGATCGCGGTGACGGTCAAGCGGCCTGCATCGATCGTGCGCCGGTCGGCGGGCCAGGCAAGCGTCGCATCGCTGGTGGGATCGCCGGGCGCAGCAAGCGTCAGCACCAGCCGCCAATGCACCGGGCCCTGGCGAAGACGCGCGACAAGCGCATCGAACAGATAATCGCGATCCTTCGGAGCGGCCGCAGGCGCAGGCTGAAAGCGATCTTCCGGCACCATGGACCAGCGCACGGGCGTTACCCCATCAGGGCCGGCCAGCAGAAAGGCGTTGAGGCTGTTGTAGCGGGCATCGGCGAAACCTGACGAAAGGGGTGACGCCTTGATGAGCCTGGCGGCGCGGGCGCTTTGGGGATATGCCCGGAAAAACGCTTTCACCGCCGCCGGGTCGGGCTTGCCGGTGCGTTTGTCAGGCTTCATCGCCACAAGCTGGTCGCGGAAGCCTTGTGCGCTGTTCACCGCAAAGACCGGAATGTCGTTCATGCCGGTGCGCCATTCCTGGCCGTCGGGCAACACAAACCGCAGCGCCATGCTGCGCACCGCAACCGGGCTGTCAGCGGCGCGCGGCATACCGCCCGCCAACGCGAAACGCCCGGTCACGGCAACGCGCCCGGCTTCGAATACCGATGCACGCGAAAGTTTCGCCGCGCTGCCATTGCCGTCGAAATAGCCCGTCAGGCAAAGGCCCTTGGCATGGTTTCTGCGAAAACCGGGGTGCGGGCCGTTGACGGTTTCGAAGGTGTCGATGATGCGGGCCTGTGTCAGGCGGTGTGGTGCAAACCAGCCGGCTGCCCAGGCGAAACAGAGGATCACGGCCAGCATCAGGGCCCCGATCACCGCCAGTCGCAACAAGGCCCGTGGCGCCAACAGGGCACGCAATCCATAAACCGGATGTAACAAAGGATCGGACACGGCACCCTCGGCAACGTTCGCCATCGCAGTTCGGCGGGCCTGCGCAATGGTTACATGCGGTGGACGGCGTTTGGAAGTCGCGCGGGCGTCAAGCCGACAGGGCCGTCCGGCGCCGGACACAGCGTTGCGGCGGCAGCACGACGCGCACCGCGGTGCCCTTTTTCAGGGCGCTGGTGATCTCCAGCCTGCCGTCATGGCATTCCACCAGCGACTTGACCAGCGCCAGCCCCAGGCCGGTGCCTTCCTTCTGGCGGGCAAAGGGCGAAGCGATCTGGCGGAACGGCTCCAGCGCCACGGGAATCTGCTCCGGCGACATGCCGATGCCGGTGTCGCGCACCGTCAGCACGAAGTGGCCGTCTTCCTCCTGGTCCGCCATGACATGGACATGGCCGCCGGGCGGTGTGAACTTGATGGCATTGGAGCAGAGGTTGAGCAGCGCCTGCTTGAAGCGCAGCCTGTCCGCGATCAGGTTGGGCAGCCCTGGCGCCAGGTCGCAGCTCAGTCGCAATCCGCCCTCATGCGCCTTGCCGCGCGTCAGCTTCAGGCATTCGGTGATCACGTCGGCGGGCACAATCTCCTCGCAGTCGAGATCGAACTTGCCGGCGGCCGCCTTGGAAAGATCCAGAATGTCGTTGATCAGCGCCAGCAGGTGCCGGCCGGCGCCGTGCACGTCGCCGGCATATTCGCGGTAACGCGGATGGCCCAGCGGCCCCAGCATTTCGGTGCCCAGAATCTCGGAGAAACCGATGATGGCGTTCAGCGGCGTGCGCAGTTCGTGGCTCATCAGCGCCAGGAAATCGCTCTTGGCGGCATTGGCGCTGGTCTCGGCCTTCAGGGCGCGCGACAGCTCCCCTTCGCGTTCTTGCAGCAGCCGGACCTTGCCCTGCAGCAGCGCCTCGCCGGTGCCGACGCCCAAGTAGCGGCCGCGGCGCGTCACCACGAAACATTCCACCAGCGCTTCGGGGTGTTCTTCCAGCAGGGTGGCGCCCAGTTCGGCCACGGGGATGTCGGCATCCACCACCAGGGGATCGCAGTTGGCCAGCTTGAGGATGGTCTTGCGGCCGAACAGTTCGGGCACATATTGACGGGCATAGCGGGCGAAGAAGACGAAGCGGTTTACCAGGCCCAGCACCGCACCGCTGCGGCTGTCGAGCACGGCGATGGCGGGCACGCCGGGATTGGCGAGGAACCACTGGAATATCTCGCCGCAGGTCGTGATTTCGGTGTGCGCCTGGATGCGGGCCGCCAATTGTCCCGCTGTCTGGTCGTCCTGCGCGGGGGATGTCATGTCGCTGCTCATTCTGGCGGTGTTGCGCCAACCTAGGCAGCGGGCTGTAAGCAGGCGGTTAATCGCGGCGGGCAGATTTGTGAAATTACCGTGACGGCCGCGGCGTGACACAGGCCGCCGCCTGCTTCGCCCGACGTCTCGCGTCTTCGGTATCGCCGCCGCGCATCTCGCCTGCGCCCGCGCTTCGCGCGAGGGCCACGCCCATGCGGCGCTTGACGAAGGATTCCGGCTTGCCGAACAGGCGAATATCCGTACCCGGAATTTCCAGCGCATTGTCCACGCCTGCAAAGGTCATGGCGCTGGCATCGGTGCCGCCATAGATCACGGCGGAGGCGCCGGGCGAGGACATTGCGGTGTCCACGGGCAGGCCCAGGATGGCGCGGGCATGCAGGGCGAATTCGCTTTGATATTGGGTGACCAAAGTCACCAGTCCGGTATCGTGCGGGCGCGGCGAGACTTCCGAGAACCAGACGTCATCGCCCTTCACGAACAGCTCGACGCCGAAAATGCCCCGCCCGCCCAGCGCGCCGGTGACAGCGGCAGCCATGGCGCGGGCTTTTTCTTGCGCCGCCGCGCTCATCGCTTGCGGCTGCCAGCTTTCCACATAGTCGCCGTCCTTCTGGACATGACCGATGGGCGCGCAGAAATGGGTGCCGTCCGCAGAGCGAACCGTGAGCTGGGTGATCTCGAAATCGAACTTCACTTCGCCTTCCAGGATGACGCGGGCTTCGCGCACCCGCCCCGCCGACAATGCCTTCTCCCAGGCGCCCGCCACATCATCTTGCGACTTCAGGCGCGACTGGCCCTTGCCGGAAGACGACATCACCGGTTTGACGAAACTGGGATAGCCGATGCGGGCGGCCGCGGCCTGCAATTCCCCCAGCGAGGCGGCAAAGGCATAGGGAGAGGTCGGCAGCTTCAGCTCTTCCGCGGCCAGCACCCGGATGCGCTCGCGGTTCATGGTGATATGGGCGGCGCGGGCGGTGGGGATCACGGTGCACAACCCATCCGCCTCGATCCGCACCAGTTCATCGGTGGCCAGCGCCTCGATCTCCGGCACCAGGAAATGCGGGCGTTCCTGCTCCACCAGCGCGCGCAGCGCCCCGGCGTCGGTCATGTCGATGACATGGCTGCGATGGGCGACCTGGGCGGCGGGGGCATTCGCATAGCGATCCACCGCGATGGTTTCCACGCCCAGGCGCTGCAGTTCGATCACCACTTCCTTGCCCAGCTCGCCCGAGCCCAGCAGCATCACCTTCACGGCGGCCGGCGACAGCGGCGTGCCCAGCATCATGTGTCACCATAGAGCGCGTGGAACGCCGCGATCTGCTGCTCGCGCGCAGGCTGGCCCTGAAACTTGACGGAATCGCCCTGCAAGGTCGCGGCCGGGGACGCCCGTTCGATCCAGATTTCACTGGCAGGCACCACCCAGGACGGATCGTCCAGCGTGCCGGCAGCCACGATCACCACGGGCGCCGCCTGCGCTTCATGCCATAGTCGCGTGCCGCACGTGGCGCAGCGCACGACATCGCTCTGGCGGCCTGACTCGGCGGTGCGGCGGAAGCGCTGCACCTCGCCCGACAGATGATTCAGCGCCTCGCGCGGCGCGGACACGACCAGCAGGTTGGTACCGCCCGACATCTTCTTGCAGGCGTCGCAGTGGCAGGCGTTGATGGTCTGGGGCCGCTGTTCCAGGCGGTAGCGCACCGCGCCGCACAGGCAGCCGCCTTCATAAGGCGGCACGGGAATGGGAAGCCGGGTCATTTGTTTTTCGCTCCACGGAAGGTGACATCGCTGTCCGCGATGATCGCAAGCGTCGCGGTCCAGGCTGCAACATTCTGGCGAAGCTGCTGCGGGTCCACGATGGCCAGGGTATCGTCCGCCGTATGGTGATAGTCGAAATAGCGGCTGGCATCCTGTTTGAGCGACAGCACGGGCACTCCCGCGGCATGGATGGCTTCCACGTCCGAGCCGCCTTCGTCGGCGGGCGCGGGTGACGCCATGATCTTCAGCGGCGCCAAAAGGCTTTCCAGCGGCTTCAGCGCCGGCTTGTCCCAGGACCCGGCGGGCAGTTGCAGGGCAAAGATATTGTCGGCGCC
>CBIHOI010000015.1:0-42835 GCA_966211925.1 uncultured Hyphomicrobiales bacterium
CCGCTTCCTGGGGGACAAGGGGTCGTGGGTTCAAATCCCGCCATTCCGACCATTTTTTTGCCCAGCCGTTGTTTTGGGTGGGACTGCCGGGTGGGACTTCACCTTGGCGATCGGCGATGACCGCGCCAGTTCGATGAAGGTCCATGCACCAACCGTGAAGGCCGTCATCGAGGCGATCGCCGCTGCGACTCCGATGTACAGCGACAGCGTCACGAACAGCGTGAATCGCGCTCTCCTTTTTGGGTCAGGCGGATTGATGTCGCGCCCGTAAAACGCGCCCAGCTGGGCGGCATTTACCTGACCATCGTGGAACAGGACTTGAGCGTGCCATTGAAAATTTGCGTACGCGCACAGCGAACTGATGCCTGCGCTGGCGATCCCGATGATGAAGGGAATTGCAGCCGTGGCGATCTGCGCGGCGTTTGCTGTCGTCAGGGCTGGCAAGAGGGCGGGCAAAGCAGCCAGCGCGCCACCATTCAGAATGTAGCATGCCTGAAGGGCTGTGCTTCCATAGGTGACCGAGTGCACCACCATCCCATGAGCGCGGACAGTTTCCGGCTCGACAAAGGTTTTCCAGTCTTCCAGGAATAGGGATCGGTCGGCATGGTACTTTGGACTGTCGAGAGGATGCGGCGGCGGATCGGACGTACTCATCTTTTGCCCCCTGAGATCATGCTAAACGCGGGGCGGTCACTTGCCCGCTCCGCCGCCGCCCGCGTGAGATCATCGGCTACAGCGATATAACCCTGCGTCGTGCTGAAGTCGGAATGACGGGCCAGTTTCTGGGCCACGATGCCGCCGCTGGTGATGGCGATATGGGTGATGAAGGCGGCGCGTATGTCATGCCAGCGCCATTTCCGCCCGAACTTGACCTCGATCTTCTTCATCGCGGTCTTCCATGCCCGCTTGGGGTTTTTCACGGGCATCCAGACTGCTGCGGCTTGCCGGGCTGGGTCTTTGTAGTGCCGTTGCCATGTGAACAGATACTTGGTGCCTCGCGCCTTGGCCTGGTCGACCAGCATGGCCATGAATTGCATGGCGTCGCGCCCGCCGGGCAACAGGGTATCCTTGTTGTTCTTGACCTCACTATGATCCAGCTGGACGCCGCCGGCGAGGAAATCAACGTGCGAAATCTGTAGACCGAAAGCCTCGCCCTTGCGGAAGCCAAAATAGAGGGTGGCAATCATCGCATCGCAGACATGCGGGGGAACGATCACGCGCAATTCGGAAAGCACGTCATCGGGTACCGGCTTGGCCGTGCGCTTCGGTTCCGGTAGGTCAGGGATGACCGGGATTTCCTCAATCGCGCGCTCGCGCGTGATGGGATCGCGGGTGCTGTAGGCGCGCTGAAACATGGCGCGCACGAATGGCAGGGTCCGGTTAACTGTGCTGTTCGTCCTGGTCCGGCCCGCCGGCGCCGGCTTCCAGTATTTTTCGGCGGCGGGATCGGTGCGTTTTCGGCTTGAGCCGCCGTGCCAGATCATCACGGGCTGGGCCAGCAAGTGGACAACCAGGTCCTGGCACCGGGCGCCATCAATGTCGCGCATGGCCGTGGCCGGTCCGAAGAACGCCAGCACCTCGCGGGCCTGCCGCTGCTTGTTTGGCCATTCCGGTTCGCGCTTATATTTTTCGCACAGGTCGTTCACGACTTCCGCCACAGTCAGGTCCGCCGACCGGGGCAGTTTGGGGGCCATCCTGGCTTGGCGCTTTGCCTCAGCCTCTGCGTCGACCGCTGCGCGGCGGCTTGTGACCGGGTTGCCGGCAGCATCCGCGCACTCGCGGGCATGTCGCGCGCCGGCAAGCTGGAAATCGTAGCGCCAGCGTCCCCTGGCCTGGTCGAAGAAGACGGTCATGATGGAAGCCTAAGCCAGACCCTTGGCCTGAAGTCCAGCCATAGCCGCCCGATAGGACGCTGTGGACGCGCTGGACCGGGCTTTCGGCTTGTGGGACTGGGCGGGTGCGCGGCGGGGCAAGGGCTTGTCCTGGCGATCCTGGTACGCCCTGACGCTGTCCAGATAGACCCTGATTCCCCGCTTGCCCTTGCCGTGGGACTGCAATTCGCCCGCCTTCAGGAGCCGTCGGACGGCGCTGTCATCGCAATCCAAGATGCCAGCCACTGTCGCCACCCTGGCGCTGGGCCTTGGTGCGGTCGCTGGATCATGGGCGACAGCGGGATGCAGCACTATTGCACATCCTCCCACGGGTGGCCGCGCAGCGCGGTCAGGCCGGGCTTGTAGAATCTGGCGCGCGTCTCCCGCTCCCGCTGGATGGCATCAAGGCGCGCCTGTTCGCGCAGTCCATCGCAATAGGCGACGGCCTGGCTGGGGTGGATTTTCGGGCGCGCGGACATCATCGCGGCGCGGCTTTCATCCGCCTTCTGCTGCATCAGTGCGTTGAATTCCTGGCGGTCCACGTCGCGCCTCCCCTATGCCGCCCACCGCGACGGCAGGATCGCGTCATCGACGTTGAAGATGCCCTGCGCGCCACGGTACAGGATCGGCTGGGTGAATATCTCTGGCGCAGCACCGCGCCATGCGAAGCGCCCAGGGTAAAAGTCCCCGCATTCTCGGTCATCAGCGCAAGCCGCCATGTTCGGGTAAAAGCTGGGCGAAATATCATCGGTGCCGACGCAGGCGGTGACGGCGATCGTCCCGATCAGCGCGCCGGTCGGCAATTCACGAAACCAGTTGTTTCCAAACTGGCGCCGCAATATTCCCGCGAATTCAGTATCGTGATCTTTGATGAACCGCTGGGAGGCGTGGACAGCGATCCGATCGCCAGGCTTCCAGTCCTTCCATTGGCGCTGGATGTGCCAGTGGCGCGTCTCATGGATTTTCACGCCTGATAGCCACAGCGATCCCCAAGGTTGCCAAAGTGAAATGCAGCGCATTGCCCGATCTCCTATGAGTTGGCGATGCGCAAAAGCACATCAGCGTGGCAGGGCTTGTCCGGCGGGCAGAAGCAGGCGAGGTTCTTGCCCCGCAGCGCATCCCTGATCTGCTTTGTGGTCGGCGGCTTGCCGTAAACACGTTCGGCGCTGCGATATGACAGATCGCGCGCCAGCCAGTGTTTAAAGTTGCGGACCACATCAGCGTGGGTAAGACCCTTGAAGGTGGTCAGCTTGAAGGGATTGCCCCACGGGCCTGGCCGGCACACGCTGACGGTGTTCGGCGGCATCCGCCAGCCCTTGGTCCTTTTTCTCTGGATGCGCTTCGGCATGGGCTTGCTTTCTATGGACGGGTGCAGGGCTTCATGCCCTGCGATGTGCGGTGAACCCATGCGTCGCTGATGGTGGTCAGGCGCGGAAGCGCCATATCGCAGAACACGCAACCGCAGCTTCCGGCATGGTCCGTGGGTTCGTACCCTTCCGCTTTCAGTGCGTGTTCCAGGTCATCGGCGAACTCGGCGTCGACAGCGCGGCGGCGCTGGGCATAGCGCCAGAGCAAATCCTGCGCGGTCACGTCTTTCACGGACAACGGCACCTTGCCCGGCGGGCAGGTCGGATATTTGTCGGACTGAAACTGGCCGTTCCTGTCGATGTGGGCGCCCATCTTCCGTCCTTTTCAATTTCTGGTGCCGCCGCGCGCTTCAACCGCATAAGCCGCGAGACGAACGAAGGCCTCTCGGGTCGCGGTGAAGCAGGCGGGCATGGCATTGGTGGCGATCTTTTCGACCATGCCGGGCTGGCGCAGCTGGACGCAGGCTGCGCAGCGTCCCCGATCGTCTGGCGGCGGCATGTGGGCGGGCTGATCGGTGGGCAGTCCGCAGCAGGTGCAGGGCTTGGCCGTCATGCCGCAACCTGGAGCATCTTGCCGCCCAGGGCATCCAGCACGAATTCGAACAGCCGTTCCGGCGCCATCTGGAAGCGGTCAAAGTCATAGTGGAAATCGACGCCGCGCCGGCACACGCTATTGGCGTGGATGGCGGTGTCTTCTTCGATCTTGCGCATGATTGTCACCACCACGCCGTCATTGGGCGTGTGGTGGTATCCGAAGATGGGCATGACATATTCTTCGCCCGGCCCGTAGCTGGTGACCTCGCGTTCGTGGACATTGCAGGTAGCCACTGGATAGCTGATCCGTCCGCCCTTCGCGCTGCGCGGGCCATTGTGACTGATGATGTCGTGGGTGCCGTCCTTCGCCAGTTCCAGGTCAACGCGGACGTTCTTCTGCTGGCCGATCAGCACCTGCGATCGGAAGCTGAAGCGGTGATTGTGGATGGCGGAGTGGACATAGCAGTCGCGGCGCGGCAGGTCTGGGTGCCAGACGTGCATCCGCTGATTTGCTGGCAGCACCACCTGGATGAAACCCAGGCCGTGCAGGGTGATCGTGTCTTTGGTCGGGGTGAAGTCTTTCAAGTTTGGCTCCTGTCAAGCTGCCATTTGTCCAAGGGCATCACCGCCCCACTGGTCCGCCATCGCTGCCGCGATACCGGGGAAGAAGCGGGACCGTTCCTTCCAGCGGTCGGCGCTGGGCGGCATGCGGAAGACCCGCTGTTCGCGGCCTTCCACGATGTTGGTGGCGGTCAATGGTTTAAGGTTCCGCAGCCAGAGGCAGGTCCGCTTCGTCTCGCCATGACCGAACTGCCACGGCTGCACTGATTGCGCCGGCGGCTGATAGTTCTGGATCAGCGCCTTGGCGTGGCGGTGCATGACCGGGTTCTCGACCGCGATCTTGTCGATCGGCGCGTTCCAGAAGGTCGAGAATAGCCCCGCGCCTTCCTCCAATTCGGCCCGCATCTGCCCGGCAGTCTTGCCCGGCGGCGGCACAGCCAGCCAGCGGACCCCGGAATTGCAAAGGCGGGTGCATGGCGGGTGCGCGACGATCAGCATGTCCCACCACATCGGCTGCAGCAGCGGGCGGGCATCGCCGACGATGTGCCGGTTGCTGGCCGTCTCCGCCGGCAGAATGTCGCAAGACCATGCATCGTGGCCGCGCGCCAGAAAAGCGTCACGGACGATGCCTGAAGTCTCACACGCCACCAGCACCTTCATAGATAGGCCCCGTGTTCGATCGCGCCGACGAGGCGCAGGACTTCGCCGCCGTGTCCGGCGTCGACCATGTCCGCCGTCGAGCGGCCTTCCAGCAGCGCCTGGGGCGAGCGGAACCACAGGTCGAATTCGGACTCGTCGTAGAGGCTGCGCGTGTGATTGCGGATGTCCGCCTTGGTCGCGGGGGCGCCGGTCATTTCAGCCACCCGGTGGCATGCGCAATCTGGATGCCCTGATCGCCGATCGCCAACACCATGGCGGTGCAGATCATCGCGCCGACCGCGACCACCAGGATTTGGGACCAGGACCAGCGTGGCTTGATCCGGCCCTCCCATTCGAAACGGTCGATCCCGGCTTCCTTCTGGTTGCGGGACATGATGCGATCGGAAGGCCCGCGATAGGGTCCGCCGTAGCGCAGATCGGTGGATGCGGTCATGCTGCCTCCTTCGCTGCTTTCGCGGCTTCTGCCGCTTCCTGTCTGGCCCGTGCCGTCTGGGCGCGCGCCGCCAGTTCGGGATCGGCTTCGACAGCCTGGCGCAGACGTGCGCGGAAGCCCGTCGCCTGGATGCCCATGTCGGGGGCGAACGCCGTCATCACGCGCTTGCGAACCGCCTCGACCGACAATTCCAGGTCCATGTCGCCGGCCTGGCACAGCGCATTGATGCGGCGGCACCCATGCAGCACGGTGGTGTGATCGCGCCCGCCGTAGAAGCGTCCGATTTTCGGCAGCGATGCCGGTGTCAGTTCGCGCGACAGCAAGAAGGCGACCTGGCGGGGACGGGCGATCCTGCGGGTGCGCTGCTTCGACACCAGCAGGTCCCGCGTCAGATGCGGATATTCCGCCAGCAGGGCGGTCATCACGTCGCGCAGATCGGCGGTCGGGGCATTCGACATGGTCATGCCGACGCTCCCTGCGCAGATCCCCGCAATGCCTGGTCGCGGCGCTTCTGGTTCTGCTTGTGGGTCACCATTTCCAAGTGATCGGGATTGACGCACAGCCGGTTGCGGCACTGGTGGTCGATCTGTTTCTTGTGCGGGATCAGCCCATGTTCGTTGGTCCACATCACCAGGTGGACCGCCACCGTGGTGTTGTTCAGGTTCATGCGCGGATAGCCGGCGCCGCGACCCGAGGAACCGGACGTAGGGCCTTGCCAAGTCCAGCAGCCGGACCTGGGATCGACGGCCACGCGCTGCATGACCTTTTCGCGGATGAAGTCGCGGCGGCTGGTCACGGCGCCAGCCTCCGCCGCACATGGCGGTCGATGCGCCCGATTGCGGCGATGATTAGGGCACCTGCTTTGACCAGGTCTCGCCGCTCGCTCTGCGATTTCCAATAGGCCATGTCCCATGGCCAGCCGAAGTCGCGGTCTTCGAACAGGTCTTCGGTCGCAAGCGGACCACCATCATTCCGGTAAGACGCAGATGCCAGTGCGTACCATCCAGCGGCGCGCTGCAGTTCGGCCCGGTCATAGGCGTCATCGTGGGCCAAGCTGTAGCCTTCGCCATTGATCTGGCGCAGGCGTTCCCCGGCCAGTTCTTCGGCGATGTGCAGGAAGTCCGGCGGGGCATGGCGCGCACGCTTCCATTCGTTCCAGCGGCGGATCGCATAGGAACGCACCACCGAAACCACCGTCATGGCCAAGCCAAAGCCCAGCAGGTCCTGGAAGGTCGGCGGGCGCAGTCCGAAATACGGCCCGATGGACCATGTCGCGCCGACGCTGATCACATATCCGACGATGACATTCTGGGTGGATTCCCAAAGGGACCCGAGGCGGGTTTGCGACTTCACAGAATCTCTCCCAAGGCAGGAAGGTGGGGAATGTTTGCCGCCACCGCGTGGACGGTCAGGGCTTCCATCCAGCGGTCCATGGCGCGATCCCAGGTCATGGGCCGGATGGTGGTGCGCAGCGGGATGACATGGCGTCGGCGCAGTTCGTCGGCGCGATCGCTCCACCCGGTCATCAGTTGGGTGATCTCGCCCAATTCCAGTCGGTCCAGCACCTGGGCCAGCGCCTTGGTGATGGTTTCCGGCGGGGGCCAGTCCAGGTCTATCGCTTCATGGATGGCGCGCGCCACCTTGGCGGCGCTCAGTTCGTCGGCGGTGTCGACGGCGAAGTGTGCGTTCTGCAGCAGCCCGTACAGCGCGCCGATCGGGCCTTCCAGCGACGCCATCATCCCCGCCGCGATGACGCCGCGCTGCGCACGTGAATAGAAAAGCTGGGTGGCGCCGGCGTACATGCACTGTTTTGCCAGATGCGCGGCGATGTCGCGCATGCTGAACATGCTGGGATGTGGCGCGGCCACATCGACCTTGCGCCCGGAGTGCATCACGGCAATGGCTGTCATGCCGTGGCTTTCGTCTTTCGCTGCGGCTGCATCCGGAAGTCCGCGAAGGACAGAAGGCGCAGGATGCCGCCGGCGCGCACCGCCGCCAGGGCAGGCCTGTCGACTTTGTTGGTGATGATCCGTTCGATGTGCCCCTTCGCATCGTCGCGGTGGCAGATCACGGCATCGCCGACCTGCGGCTGGCGACCACGGCGGGGCAGGGGAAGAACGGTCGCGGTCATGGGCGCACCGCTATGGTCTTGGCTTCCGCGCCATGCGGTGCAGTTAGGCGCGACAGGCCCATCGCCATGCCAAACACGGCCAGGTTGAACACGATCGCCAAAATGGTCATCTGGCGCTGGGTCATGCCGCCACCATGTCGGGCAGGCGCGGTTCGATGGTGCGCGCGATTTCGATGGCGCCCGGATATAGGCTCTGAACTTCGCTCGGCGTCAGAAACGCCTGAACACCATCCAGTTCGCTGAAGCTGCCGCGATCCTTGACTGCGCTGACGATCGCGCGGGCCAGAACTTTGGTCTTGCCGTTCAGCGATAGGACCGCAACGCGGGCGCGCTGCTGGCGGCGATAATCCTCGCGCTGCTGCCGCCGTTCCGCCGCGCTTTCCGGCTTGCTGTAGGAATTACCGTTGAAACTTGCCACCGTTCGCCCTCCGTTCGAGAGCGGCACGGTAATCGCGTTAAAACGCGATTGTCAAGGCGGGGCGCGTTAAGACGCGATTACCGGATGGGTATGGCGTCGATTTTCTGGCGCATCCCGGCAATATCCATGGTCCGGCACTGCGAATCGCCCGCCTTCCAAGGCCCGGCCAACCCGCAAAGTTTCACCGCATCCGCCGCGAAGGCGCACTGGTCGGCAAGCTGATCGATGGCGTCGTGGATCGGTTTGTCCATGATGTTTCCGCCCATCGTCGATGTCAGCAGCGAAAAGTCCGGCGGCACAGATATGCGGGCGGTCTTGGTGTCAGTGCTGAAAAGATATTGCTGGAAGCCGACATAACCACCCATGCGGTTCTTGGCGTTGACCTCGCCGCAGACAGCGCTCTTGCTCGTGCGCTCACGCTGAAACTGTGCCGACCTTGGGTCGGTGAGACGTTCGCGGACTGCGGTGCGCGCTGGGCCGAAAGGATCGGGCGGCGGTGCCGGCGGCTTCGGCTTGCCGCAGGACGCGAGGCACAGCGCCAATATCGCAACTCCAGCGACGCGCTTCATACCGCGCCACCACGCCAGACCAGCTGGCCGATGATCCGCACATCGTCGGCGTCGACCGTGTAGGGTTGATAGATCGCAGAGTTGTCGCTGATGACCCGCAGCTGCTGTCTATCGCCAACGGTCGACTCCAGCCGCTTCACGATCAGCCCGTTGCCATCCCACAGTGCATAGATGGCGCCCGATTGAAACTTCACGTCTTCGCCCGGCATCAGCACCAGGCCGATGTCGCCGTTGTTGATCGTTGGCAGCATGCTGTCGCCTGTCAGATCGGTGATGACGCGAAGCTGGCCCGGCTTGCCATCCAAAAGTTTTTCGATCCACGCCCGGCGAAAAAAGAATGGCTGACCTTCCGGTTCTTCCAGCACATCCAGTCCGCCGCCCATGCTCGCGCGCACTTCCAGGCTCTTGATGGGCACCATGTCCTTGGTGGGTCGCGCGGTGGCGCCAACTTTCTCGCCGATCATTTCAGCGATCGTCGCGTCAGCGGCTGCGGCCAGCTTATCCAATGTGTCGAGCGTCATGGTGGCGTTGCGGCCCGACAGGAAGTCGCGCAGGGTGCTTTCGCGCACCTTGGCGTCACGGCACCAGGGAGCGGTCTTGAGACCCTTGCGGTCCATGAAAAGGCGCACGGCGGCGCGGCGATCAGTCGGCATGGCGGGCAAATTCGCCGGGATCGCGCCAAAACGCGACAGCGTTATAACGCTGTTTATCGTGAAACACATTTGACAATCGCGTTTTAACGCGATTATGGTCCGGCACCATGGATGCCGAACCCCTTATTGAAAGCGCAGTTGCCCGAGTGACCCAAGCTGTTGGTCGCTTTGGCAAATCGCGTTTGGCCGCGCAGGCCGAAATCAGCGAATCTTCCATCCGCCACGCTGACCGCGAAGGCTGGAACCCGACCCGTGAAGTGCTTCGCAAACTGGAAATCGCTGCCTCCCAACTAGAGGCGGAACATGCAGCCGAGGCGGGCGCTGCACACCGGGAATCCGGCACTGAAAATCCCGCTACGCCGGTGACGGTATGAGCCGCGTCGGGGGATATGCACCGCGCGAGCCTGGCTCGCTGAAGGAAGCGCAGCAGCAACTGGTGACGGCTGTCGGCGGTCTTGACCACGCGGTTGAACTTTCGCGCGTCGGTCGCTCGCACATCGCGCGCTACACCAGCGCCAACGAAGACGATCAGTTCACCAACATGCCGGTGGACGTGATGCTGCGGCTGGAAGAAGCGGTGAAGGCCGGCAGCGGCGTGCCGATCGTGCTGCACTATCTCGCGCTGCAGCTGGGCTATGCGCTTGTCCCACTGGACGACGCGATGGTCGCCGAAAATCTCCACCGCCACTTGAGCGAGATCGGCAGCGATTTCGGCAGCTTGATTTCCGAAGCCGGCAAGGCGCTGGAAGACGAAGTGGTCACGCCGGCGGAAGCCGGAAGGATGAAGCGCGAGGCCATGAAGATCAGCGGCACTCTGGCGCGTTTCACCGCGCGGCTGAATGCGGTGATCCGTGGACGTGGAAGGGACCGGCACAAATGAAAACGCCGCCGCGCAACAACCAGCTGGTCCCCGGCAGGGACTATGAGACGCGCGAAAGCGCGCAGCCGAACGCCGCGCCGAAAAGGCCCGGTCCCGACGCGCCGGCGCGCGGGGATGGCGAACCGGACGCCCACCAGCGCCCTGCTAACCATCGTTCGGCCCCTTCTTCCAAGGACGGGGGCGGCGATGCCTAGTGGTCCCGCGACCTTGCCGGTCGATCGCGCGAACGGCGTCGCTGATTGTGAAGCGGTGCGTGAAGCCGATCTGAACGCGGCTGCGGCCAAGCTGGCCGGTCACTCCGTCTTCACCGTCAATCAGATGGCCCGCGAAGAACGGGTGGATGCCGCCGGACGCGCGATGATGCTGGCGAACATGGCGGAAACGCACCGGCGCGCCGGGTTGGCGATCAGCAAGCTGGCCGTCATGGCGACGCTGAAAGCGGCGGGAGGCGAGGGGTGACCGCGCGCGACGATCTGGGATTGGCGTTGGACCTGCTGGTGCTGAAGGGTGTCGTGGAACGGCACATCAGCGACAGCACAGCCATCGCGCCGGTGCTGGAACGCGCCGCGCAACGCCTGACCCAGATCGCGGTTGCCGCCGATCCCGCTCTGGCGGCGCTGATCGCGGCCCACAAGGACAGTCAGGACAGCAGCAACGTCATCCCTTTTCCCGTTCCGGTGCGCGGATGACGCCATTGGACGATCTTCTGATCCAGGCCAAGGCGCTGGTCCGCAGCCCGCACGATCCGGCGTCGCAGCGCGCCGCCGCTGCTCGGGTGCGGGCCTTTGAAGACGAGCAGCCAGAGATCAAGGATGAAACGGTCGGCGCCGGCGCCGGTGCCGTCATGGTGCTGATCGCCCTGGTGCTGGCGGTCGATGACCGTGACGCGCGAGGGAAGTATGCCGAAGCCCTGTCGATCGCGGTGGACGCGGTCAGGTTGGAACGGGCGCATCACGCCCAGGCACGGCTGGCAGCGCGCGAACCCGCACGACATTGGACAGGCGGCGCCAATGCCTGACATCAAAATCCTGATCGGCGATGTGCGCGACAAGCTGCGCGAACTGCCGGACGATCACTTCGACTGCATCATCACGTCGCCGCCTTATTGGGGTCTGCGCGACTATGGGATGGAAGGCCAGATCGGGCAGGAACCGACCTTGGGCGAACACCTTGATGTGATGGTCGATGTGTTCCGGGAATGTCGCCGCGTCTTGAAGCCGGCGGGAACGCTATGGCTGAACTATGGCGACTGCTATGCCAGCGCGCCCAACGGCCGCAGCGCCGCCGATACCAAGGCAGCGGGCGGCGATGACCGCACCTTCCGTGACAAGCCGATGTCGACGGTCGGGCCGATCTACGCCAAGGGCAGCAACCCCATGCCGCCAGGCACACGGCGCGGCGGCGGCAATAACCCCGCCGGCGCGATATTCGAACGCGGGCAAAGCGCAGGTCACACGGCGGGCCGGCAAGGGCGCGGCGGTAATCTTGGCAATGGGGGGATCAACGGCGTCGCTGTGCCGGATGGCCGGGTCGTCGCGGGCGGTTATCTGAAGCCGAAAGACCTTTGCATGATCCCCAATCGCCTGGCGATCGCCTTGCAGGAAGATGGTTGGTGGGTCCGCAGCGAAATCATCTGGGGCAAGCCCAATCCCATGCCCGACAGCAGTGGGCGCTATCGCCCCGCCACCGCGCACGAAAAGATTTTCCTTCTGACCAAATCGGACGAAGGCGGGTTCTGGGTCGCGCGCGACACCGGCGAAATTTCCATGAACCCGGACCTGACCGAACGATGCGTCATGGTCACGTCAGGCGAGATCGGGTGTCGCTGGATCGAACTCGGTCACTATTACGATGCTGGCAGCGTCAGGGTCGGCATGCAGGAGTCGTCGATCCGGCGGCTGGCGCAGGATGTCGACGCCCAAGCCGGATCGATGCGCGCACACGGTGGCGCGAAGTCCAACGGTCCGATGAAGGCTGTCGGAAAGGTCGACAAGCAGCGCGGCGCGGCGAGGCCCCATGCCGGATTTAATTCCCGGTGGGATTCCATGTCTCACAAAGAGCAAGCCGCGAACGGGCGAAACCTCCGGAACTATGAACCTGCGGCGCTGCCTGTCTGGGACATGGCGACCCGGCCTTTCAAGGGCGCGCACTTCGCCACCTTCCCGCCGGAATTTGTCGAACGCTGCCTGATGGCGGGGTGCATGCGGGGGGGGGCGGTGCTGGACCCTTTCGGCGGCGCCGGCACCACTGCGCTGGTCGCCAATCACCTTGGCTATTCAGCCACGCTGATCGAACTCAATCCCGAATATGCCGACATCAGCGAGGTCCGGTTGCGAAGGCGGCAACTGGCTTCACCTGACGGACCGCTGTTCGAGATCGCAGCGGAATAACACCGGACCTGGGCGGGTCCAAGCAATCGAAGGGCGCATATCATGGGCGGATTGTCATCGCCTCTCCAATTCAACGGCATCATCGCGGTTCTGGAAGGCACACGGGGGCGGATAGCCACCGTGTCCACGATCGCCAACCGGCTTGAGCGGGGCGTGTCGCTGGTCCAGCGCGCCCTGGATCAGATGGTACGCGACCGCATCCTGGAAGCGGTCATTACCCACAAAGGGGACCAGTACCGCCTCCGCGATGGGGTCATCGGGGCTGAAGGTGAAGTGCTGCCCTATGACAAGTCGGCGTTGCCGCCGGTGGAGGCATGCGACGATGACGGCGACCTTGACGATATTCCGATGGGGATGACCGCCGAGCAGGCCACGGCAGCGGCGCTGTGGCGGGCGCGATTGGGCGACAGCCGCTGGCGTGACGATCCTCGGGCGCTGCGCGAGCGCGTCCAGCAGCAGCACTGCGTTCCGCCTTTCTACAACATCAATCTGGAAGCGCGAGAAATCTGACATGACCGACGTGGTCACATCGCAAAGCGCCCAGATGCTGCGGTCCTACGTCAACCGCATCGAACGGCTGACGCTGGAAATCGAAGCCGGGAAGGATGACCGCAAAGAGGTCTATGCCGAGGCGAAGGGCCATGGCTTCGACACCAAGATCATGCGGATGCTGATCCGCATCCGCGAAATGGGCGAAGACAAGTATTACGAGCAGCAGGCCGTGCTGGACACCTATCTGTTCGCCATGAAGGTGCCGGAAGCGGTCGCCGACACGGTGCGCGAGGCACACCGCGCGATGCACGAAACCACCACGCCGCCGCCGGCGGTGATCGAAGGCGGTGTCGATGATCTGTATGACCGCGCCGTGGAAGTGGTGACCAATGGCGGCAAGGCCAGCACCAGCTACGTCCAGCGGCGCCTGGAAATCGGGTACAACCGCGCCGCTGCCCTGGTCGAGCGTATGGAGCAGCTGGGCGTGGTCAGCGCGCCCGATCATCGCGGCTTGCGCCAAATCCTGACGGGGGCGCCGTCGCACTGATGACCGACGCATGCGCAATCGGAAGGGCAGGGCAGGACTGGCTGTCGCTGATGGACAGGCGCCGCGATGCGGTGCTGTGCCAGGCGTTCGGCTTGCCGTATCCCTGCGATGTGGATTGTCCCGGTTACGCGGAATTCCTGGCGCTTCTGGACCTTGGACTGTGCGAGGCAGAGATCATCGCCGATCCCCGCTGGCGGCGGTCGGCCAAAAAGGCGGAGCGTGACGCCGATCTGAACCGCGACACGATCCACATGGCGCCGACCTGGCGCTACGCCGACAGCGACGAAACCGGCCATGTGGCGCTGGTTCTGCCGGTCGGTGTGGATGATAGCGGGCGTGAACGCCCGCTATCCATGACGAATTCGCAGGATGACGCGGAATTCGCATCCTGGGTTGTTGACCTGGTGGCTATTCCGCTGGACGGCAAGCGGCCCCTGTCCATGACCGGACATACCCTTGCGGTCGGCGGCTTTGAGCCTGACGGCACCACGCTGCGCGTCTATGGCGGCGCGCTGGAATGGCTGCGGGCGCACCTGGCATCGGTGCGCGCGATCGCAGCCGACACGCCCGGACACTTGGTGCAGCAGCTGCACTTTCCCGTGCCGTCGCCCGACAGGCGCGCCACGCTGCTCGTGGAGCCTATGGGGCTGGAATGGCGTGTGCGTTCGGCGCGCTGTGTGATCCCCGCAACCGCCAGGCAGATCGCCGTGCCGGATTCCGCGGCTCTGGCGCGGCTGATCGATGGCCGCATGCGCCTGCCGGAAAAGGTCCGGCCCATGCCTGTGGTGCGCGGGCCGCGCGCGGGAGCGCCGGTATGATCCTGACAGACGGTTTGCCGTGCTTCACCGAACACGCCTTCCAGCGCGCGCAGGAACGCTATGGGATGACATTGTTGCCGCAGGATATGGCGGACATCCTCGCCGCCTGCCTGGCCGGCGATGCACCTGTGATGCGCCATAACGCCGTCACGGCGATCCACGTGGTCAGGCATCGGAACACGCGCTTCGTCGTCGCTGTCCGTTACCAAAAACTGATTATTACCTTCCTGCCGCCGAACGGCGATCGCGCCGATCTCGCGCCCCGCCCGAAAACCCGTGACGGCGGCCGCGCCGCCGCGCGGCGTGAACCGTACAAGCGCGCCAAGGTCCGCCTCTGCGATCTGCGGCGCGGCGATTTCGAAGAAGCACAGCCATGAGCCATCCCGAAGACCCCTATGCCGGCGAAGAAGGCCTCGCACCCGTCCGCCAATCGAAGGCGGCGAAGAAAGCCAGCCTGGATGCCATGCTGCCGGAAATGCCGGAAGCGAGCGGCGACCTGGACGGCACCCTGGCTTTCGCGGACATGAACGATTTTGGCAACGCCAACCGGCTGATCCACCGCCATGGCGACGACATGCTGTTCGTGCGGGACATCGGCTGGTTCATCTGGGATCGGACCCGCTGGAACCACGAAACCGGCAGCGACGAAGCGATCAAGCGGGCGCATCTGACCGCGCGCGCGATCGTGAGCGAAGTCCACGCGCTGAAGGATCGTGGCGACAAGTATGTGGACCGCGCGGGCTTGCTGGCGCGCCATGCAGTCGCCAGCGGCAACCAGGCAAAGACCCACGCCATGCTGGCGGCGGCGGCGGTCTACAAGTCGCAGCGTATCGAGGCGTTGGACTCCGACCCCTTCCTGCTGGCATCGCCGGGCGGCACCATCCGGCTGGCGTCGCAATGTTCCATGCGCGAAAACCGGCGCGATGACCTGATGACGCGGTCACTGGGCACCGCTTACCGCGAAGGCGCGCAGTGTCCGATCTGGGAAAAATTCCTGATCGACATTATGCCGGATGCTGACATGCGCGCATTCCTGCAGCGCATCTGCGGCTATTGCCTGACTGCTTCCACCAGTGAACAGGCTTTCTTCATTTTCTGGGGGTCGGGCAAGAACGGCAAGTCCACCTTCGTGGATGCGATCCGCGAAGTGATGGGTGACTATGCGATCAATTCGCCGGTCTCCACCTTCCTGGCCAAGCGCGACGGCAATAGCGGATCGGAGGCCTCGCCCGACCTGGCGCGCCTGCCAGGCGCGCGCCTGGTCACCGCTGCGGAGCCGCCGGAAGGCGCGCGGCTGGATGAAGCCAAGATCAAGGAAATGTCGGGCGGCGAACTGATGACGGCGCGCCATCTGAACCAGGGCTTCTTCGATTTCAAGCCGGTGTTCAAAGCGGTGATCTCCACCAACCATCGCCCCAGCATCCGTGGGGCTGATCACGGTATCTGGCGGCGTGTGCGGCTTGTGCCGTTCACGGTGCAGATCCCGGACAACAAGGTTGACCGCGACCTGGGCAACAAGTTGCGCAAGGAACGCGAGGGTATCCTGCAATGGATGATCACCGGCGCGGAGGACTGGTTCCAGCAGGGACTGAACCCGCCCAAGCAGGCGATCGCGGCGGTGGAAGACTATCGCGCGTCGGAAGACCCGGTGGGCGAATTCCTGAAGGCGCGCTGCGAACTGCCTGGTGACATGCCCGATCCCAGCACGGGCCGACCCTATGAGATCGGCGCCAAGGCGCTGCGCGCGGCCTACAAGGCCTGGTGCGACGAAGAAGGGCTTGAGCCGCTGCGAGACAAGGCGTTCGGCAGCAAGGTCATCGCGCGCGGGATTTCGACGCGCAAGAGCCACGGCCTGACCGTCTATGTCGGGGTCTGCCTGCGCACTTACATGGCCGGCGAAGCCGGTGACCTTGGGGGCGGATGATGGGGAGGGACGGGGAGCGAGGGATCATCTTGGCCCTTCAGGCGCGCGCCACGCGGAACCTGCGTTGTGGGTGCGGGGGCGCGCGCATACCAAGCCGTTCCCTTCATGCTCCCTTACTCCCCGATCCTCCCCCGACCAAAGCGAGGCGAAAATGAAATCGGATCAATCGGATAACCACACGGGGAGGGAGGGGGAGAATTATCCTGGCCCGTATGTGCGCGCGCGCCCACATGCGAAGGGGGGTAGTATCTCTCTCCCTCCCCAAGAACAAACAGGTCGAAAGACCGTGACCGTGGAAGAAGCCCTGCATTGGGCCTATGCGCGCGAACTGGTCCACCGCGCGCGCGAACCGGGCCTTGGTGCGGCGGCGCGCTTTGCCCCGCGTGGTTTCGCGGCGGTGGCGTCCAGCGAGCGGATCGGCGCGGCTGTCGGGTCCAGCATGAACCTGGGCTTCGAAGCGCCGCGCGACGCCTATACGGTCATGGCGGCGGTCAACGCCTGCGGCGAACCACGACTGGTGCGCGAGTATGCGATGACAGGCGAGCGGCCCGACTGGACGCCGCACCCGGCGCTGTGGTGGGAGCAGGGACCGCCGATGATGGGCAAGGACGAACGCAAGCGCCGCATCGTGATCGGCTACACAGTCTTCCTGCGCGGCGACCTCGACGCCTTGGTGGCGGAGCGGCGCAACGTCTATCGCCGCTGGGCCATGGCGGTGGCGAGGGTCCACGAACTGCTGTCGCAGCCCGGCGCGCTGGCGGATCGTGCGCTGGCGGGCGTCCTGCCGCCCTATGAGCCGTGGTCACAAACTAACTTTTGACCTGCCGCAAGAAACTTGACACAACGGTTGCAGCCTTTAATGCGCCCGGTGATCGAAAGATTGCCGGGCGCCTTTGTTTTCAGGCATTTCCGGCGTGCCTTGCGCGCCAGGCCACCGCCGAATCAGGAAGATGCTGGGGTGGAGGGCGGGTGAAGGCCTTCGTTTGGTGATGACCCTCTGATGCGCGCGACGCATTGCGATGCATGCATGCCCAGGCATGCATGGGGGGTGGGCATAGGTTCTTCCCCGGGGGCCGGCCCTTATGCGGTCGTGCGGAGCGCAGGGGTTCGTCAGTTCAACCGGCAAAAGGATTTTGAACCTTATGAACTCTGTGCTGATGACGCGGGCAGAATTTGCCAAGCATCGCGGCGTTCAAAAGTCCGCCGTGTCGAATTGGGGCACGAAGAAGCTGCTGGTGTTCGCCGAAGGACCTGGCGGAAAGCAGATGATCGATGTGGTGCGGACAGAAGCGAAGCTGAACGCCAACCTTGATCCCAGCCGTGGTCGACCGACCACTGCACAAACACAGGCTGCGGAAGAACCCGCGCCGCTTCTAAGCCGCGCGGCGGCGGTGCAGCCCGATAGCGGGTTGTCCAACGTCCGCACCGACCTGATCCGCTCCCAGACGGTCGGCAAGAACCTGGACAATGCCCGCCGTGCTGGCGAGTTGGTCCCGTTCCAGGAATTCGAACGGCTGGCGACGGAAGCTGGACGCGTCACCCGCGAGCGCATGATCGCGCTGGCGCGCACGAATGCTGAAAGGCTGGCGGCGGAACGTGACCCGCGCCAGGTCATGGCGATCCTGACGGAAGGCATCGAACAGGCCTTCGCGGAATTGTCGGAACAGCTGCTGAAGGGCGAAGACGGCGACGACGCCGCTGCCCTTGAAGCCATCGAAAACGCGGAAGACGCGATCGTGGCAGAGGACGGCGAGGAATCTGCCGCGACCGCGTGAAGCCATTTGACTATGCGCAATTCGGCGAGGCGGCGGACCCGCTGAAGGCCAACGCCGCACGGTTGCGCGCCGCTTTGGCGCGCGGCTACAGACCGCCGCCGCGCATGTCGGTGGCAGATTGGGCGGCGCGGTATCGCCGCTTCCCGGAGGAAAGCCCTTTCCCCGGTGCATGGCGTCACAGCACGGCGCCATATCTGCAAGAGATCATGGAGCGCCTTTCTCCGCACGATCCGTGCGAGGAAGTCGTGATAATGAAAAGCAGCCAGTCTGGCGGTTCGGCCAGTGCGGAAAACTGGGTCGGGGCAATCTCCGACATCAGCCCTGGCCCAGCGATGTACGTCCAGGCCACGATCCTGGCCGCGATAGACTGGGCCGCCGAAAAGTTGTGGCCCATGATTGAGTCCACGCCCCGGCTGAACCCAGCGCGTGACGGCACCATCCGCGCGCAAAGTTCGCGCGACGGTGACGGCAGCACAAAGCGTCGCATTCGTTTCCGGCGTGGTGGCTATCTGCTGCTGGCCGGCGCGAACTCCGCCGCGACGCTGCGGCAGCACACCATCCGGTTCGTGATCGAAGACGATCTCGACCAATTCCCGGATGACCTGGACGGCCAAGGCTCGCCCGAGGTCATGATCGATAGTCGCCTGAAGGTCTATCGCAAGCAGGGTCTGTCGAAGCGTCTGAAGATTTCGACGCCGACGATCAAGGGCGCCAGCAAGATAGGCGCGGCTTACGAACGGTCGGACAAGCGCCGATATTACCTGAAGTGCCCAGGCTGTGGCGCCAGGTTCGACGCGGCCTGGTCAAACTTGATCTGGCCGCAGGGTAAGCCGGAAGAATGTTATCTCGCGGCGCCATGCTGCGGCGGGGTGGTGGAGAATTGGCAGAAGACCGGCATGGAATTGCCAGACGGATGGATTTCCACGTTCGAAGTGGAAGGGCGGAAGCCGTCGCAGGTTTTGAGCGAGGACGATTTCCAGTTCTTCCGCGACCACGATCCGCGCAGCAAGGTTGTCGGCTATCACATCACCGGCCTGATCTCGACGTTCCAGGCGTTCGGTGATCTGGCGAAATCGTTCCTTGCAGCGCAAGGCGACCAGAACAAGCTGAAGACGTGGACGAACCTCGACCTGGGCGATCTGTTCGAACTGCGAGGCGAAACGCCCGACTATGAAAAGCTGAAGGAGCTGAAGGAACAGGATTGGGGGCTTCAGCAGATGCCCTTCGGTCCCGTCGCCATCACCATCGGCGCGGACGTGCAGGGCGACGGCATCTACTACGAAAAAGTGGGCTGGGGTCCCAATGCCGAAAGCTGGTCGCTTGATCAGCGGTTCATTCCGGGCGCGACCGATGTGAAGGGCGAAGGTGCCTGGAAGGATTTCGACACCATCTGCCGCCGCCCGGTGACGTTTCCCGGCGGCAAGCTGTTCCCGGTCGACCAGATATGTGTCGACGCGGGCTATCACACAGAAGCAGCGGAGGCCTTTTGCAAGGCGCATCCGAACCGCCTGGCCGTCTTTGGCCGTGATGGCTGGACGCGGCCGATTTTGGGGCGCGGCGAAAACCTGCGGTATGAGACGCAGGGGCGCCGTGCCGGCCAGGCCAGCAAGCGAATGCTGGATAAGGCGTTCCTGGTTGGAACCTACGGCGCCAAGATCGCCATCTACGGATATTTCCGCGCGACGATCAAAGCGACGGATGAAGAGGTAAAATCGGGTGTCGCCACGCATATTCGCGGGCGGTGCCACTTCCATCGCGACGTGCCCGACGAATGGTTCGAGCAGGTCACGGCGGAAACGATCACAGTCAAGGTGGTGCACGGTTATCCCAAGCGTACATGGGAGCCTATGCCGGGCCGGCAGAACCACTATCTCGATTGCCGCGTCTACAACCTGGCTGCAGCGGAAAAGTTGAAGCTGGACACGTTGAACGACAGCGATTGGGAACGCAATCGCGCCGACCGCTACGCGGCGGTGGATGCCCGCCAGGGCGATCTGCTGAACCAGGCTTTCGGGCCTGCGGGACAGCCTAAAGCTGCCGCGCAGGCGCCTGCATCCGACAGCTATGTCGATGCGCCAGAAGATTGGAAGCTGTAATGCCGGCACCTGACTATGCCGTCGAGATCGCCGCGCTGGAAAAGGCGCTGGCGAGCGGCGAACTCGAAATTCAGTCGGGCGTCATGGGCACCGACCGGGTCACCTATCGGTCAACCACCGATCTGCTGGCGTCGCTGACCTATTTCCGCGATCGGGCGGCTGCGGCCCTGCCGGGCAAGCCGTCGACTACGCTCGCTGCGTTCGACCGGGAGTAACCAATGCGCCTGGGCGATTTTCTTGACCGTTGCATCGAACCCTTCGCGCCCGGCCTGGCCGCGCGCCGCATGACGCAGCGCGTCGGCCTGGCTTCCATCCGCCAGTACGATGCGGCGGCGCACGATCGGCGCACGTCAGGCTGGAAGCGCCCTTCTTCCGGCGCGAACCGCGAAAATGCGCAAAGCATCGTGGCGCTGCGAAACGGCGCGCGCGAGCTGGTCCGCAACAATAAATATGCCGCCGCCGCCCGGAAGCAGATGGTCGCCCAGATGATCGGTGACGGGATCACCGCGCGCGCTGTACACGCCGATACGCGCATCCAGGAATTGGCGCAGGCTGCTTGGGACGGCTGGTCCGCGTCGAAAGTGTACGAGAACCGGCACGATTTCTTCCATGTGCAGCGGCTGCTCGCCGGCACGATGGTGGAAAGCGGTGAGGGGCTGCAGCTGTGGCTTCCGGATGGCGACATTCCGGACACGAAAATCCGGGTGCTGGAAGGCGACTATCTCGACCTGCAGCGCAACCAGAACACCGCGACGGGCCGCATCGTACAGGGCGTGGAATATGCCCGGAATAACGATCGGGTCGCCTATTACCTGTTCGGGGAGCATCCCGGCGACGGCATTTTCGGCAGTGGCTCTCTGGCTTCCCAGCCGGTCCCCGCCGAAGTTGTCGACCATATCTATGACGAAAGCCGGCCCGGCCAGGTTCGGGGCATTTCGTGGTTCGCCGCCACCGCGCTGACGATCCGTGATGCTGCTGAAATCGAAGATGCCCGCCGCCTGAAGGAAAAGGTCGCGGCATGCGTTTCGCTGGTGCTGACGCCTGGTGAACAGGCGAACGCCGCGTCGCCGCTGGGCGAAACAAAGGACAACGGCGCCGACAAGCAGGACACGGAAACCCTGCGGCCCGGCATGATTTTCCGGACGAAGCCGGGCGAAACCGTCAGCAGCCTGAACCCTGCGGCGCCCAGCGACACCGTCGCTTTCATCCGCCAGCAGCTGGGCGCGGTGTCGGCGAGCCTGGTGCCGTATCATCTGATGACCGGCGACGTGAGCCAGGCAAATTATTCCAGCCTTCGTGCCGCCATGCTGGGCTTCTGGGCGCTGCTGGATGACTGGCAGCAGCAGATCGTTATTCCGCTGTGCTGCCAGCCGGCCTTCGAACGCCGCATGCGGTTGCTGGCGATCCAGTCCGGAGACAAGCGGTTCCTGCAGGTCAAGCCACAATGGGCGGTGCCGAACCGGGGCTTTGTCGATCCGGTCAAGGATCTGATGGGCGAAATCCTCGCCATTCGCGCGGGCCTGAAGACGATGACGGCGGCGCTGTCCCAACGTGGCATCGACATCGACAAGCACCTGACCGAAATCAAGCGAGTGGATGACCTGATCGACAAGCTGTCACTGGCGCTCGACACCGATCCGCGCCGGGTGACGCTGAACGGCATCCTGCAAGCGACCGCGCCGTACCTGTTCAAAGGCGACGGCACCGAACAGACCAACAACTAGGAGATCACATGAACCTTCATGTGCGTAGCGCGGCGCTTGCAAGCGTCGCGATCGTAACCCCGCCACCTGGTGACACGCGCACCTTGGAACAGGCGATCGAACATCACCGTGGCGCGCCCCCGCCCAAGAGGGGGTCACGCGCCGCATCGGTCGTGCCCAGCACCTATGACGCGGAGACGCACACCGTCGAAGTGGTGCTGTCTTCCGGCGCCGATGTGCGCCGGTGGGGCTATATCGAGCGGTTGCTGATCGATCCCGCTGCGATCGATCTGTCCCGCGTTGCCACGGGCGCCGTCAAAATCCTGGACAGCCACAACGCCGGCAGTATTCGCTCAATCCTGGGCGGCCTGCAGTCCACGCGCTTCGCAGGCGGCAATCTGCTTGGCGTCATCAAATTCGGGGAAACCGCCGCCGCGCTTGAAGCGGAAGGCATGGTCGCCCGTGGCGAACTCACCCATGTGTCGATCGGCTACGAAGTGGCTGTCTGGCGCGCGGTCGAAGTCATCGCCGATCCCACCACTGGCAGCGAAATCACCATCTGGCGCGCAGATGAGTGGGCCTTGTTCGAAGCCAGTTGGGTTTCTGTTCCCGCCGACCCGAAAGCCGGGGTTCGTTCAGCGGTTCCTTCACCCGGCAACACGTCCGGCAATTCTGCCGGCGCACATGAGGAAGATGACATGCACACTCGTTCTTCCGGCGCCGACGCGCCGGCTCCCGCCGCCGCTGCTGCGACGGCTCCTGCTGCGGCGCCCGCCGCGACCCGTGCCGCCGAACCGGCCCCGGCTCCCGCCGCTGCCGCGCCGGCCACCGTGACCCGCTTCGGTGCCACCGATGCGTTGGACTTTGTCTCCCACGGTCGCAGCCTCGGCCTGGAAACCGAAGCCCGCGCGCTGGTGGACCAGAACACCACCGGCACGATCAGCCTGGAAACCGCCCGCTCGACGCTGCTGCGCCAGGCGGCGGAACGTCAGTCGGCCGCCACGTCGCACCTGCATGCCGGGGGCAGTATCACGATCACCGAAGACGCGCGCGACAAGTGGATGCGCGGTGCCATGAACGGCATCCTGCATCGTGCGGGCCTGGCCGATCTCATTGCCCGCGCGGCCAAGATGCGCGGTGAGACGGTCGATCTCAATCCGGGCGAATTCCGCGGCATCCGCAACGTCGACCTGGCGCGCATGGCGCTGGAAAACATGGGTCAGCGCGTCAGCACCTATGATCACAACCAGATCATCGGCATGGCCTTTACCGCGACCCGTGCGGGTCAGGCGACCGGCGACTTCCCCATCCTGCTGGAAAACACCTTGAACAAGGTGCTGCAGGCCGGTTACGCCGTCACGCCCGACACCTGGACCCGCTTCTGCGGCAAGGGTTCGCTGAAGGACTTCCGTCCGCATCCGCGTTACCTGCGCGGCACTTTCGGCGCGTTGGACAGCCTGACCGAGAACGGCGAGTTCAAGAACAAGCCGATCCCGGATGGCGCGAAGGAATCCATCACCGGCAAGACCAAGGGCAACATCGTCGCCCTGACGCGCCAGGCCATCGCCAACGATGACATGGGTGCGTTCAGCGACATCGCCGTCGACCTGGCCCGCGCCGCCAAGCTGACCGTGGAAATCGATGTCTTTGCGCTGCTCGCGCTCAACAGCGGACTCGGCCCGAACATGAATGACGGCAATCCGATGTTCGATGCCGCGCACGGCAATATCGCCAGCGTCGGCGCCGCACCTTCCGTCACGGCCTTCGACGCCATCGGCGCGCTGATGGCTTCGCAGAAGGACCTGAGCGGCAACGAAATCCTGGACATCCGTCCTGCCATCTGGCTCGGCCCGCGCACGATCTGGGGCAGCGCCGCCACCACCAACGGTGCGGAGTACGATCCGGACACCGCCAGCAAGCTGATGCGCCCCAACATCGTGAAGGGCATGTTCAGCGATGTGGTGGGCACGCCGCGTCTGACCGGCACTCGCTGGTATGCCTTCGCGGACCCGACGATTGCCCCCGCGATCGAAGTGGCGTTCCTCGACGGCATCCAGGAGCCGTTCCTGGAACAGAAGGACGGCTGGCGCACGGACGGCACCGAATGGAAGGTGCGCCTGGACTACGGCGTGGGCGCCATCAACGCCAAGTCCGCCGCCACCAACGCCGGCGCCTAACGCCGGTGCTTAAACAGCCGGGGCCGCTCACCAGCGGCCCCGTTTGTTTTTCCACCACCATCATCCACTGAACACAAGGAACCACTGCCATGAAGAACTTTGTTCAGCCCGGCCGGACCGTCGACCTTACCGCACCCAGCGGCGGCGTCGTGTCCGGCCAGGGCTACAAGATCGGCGCCATCATCTGCATCGCCGGTAACACCGTCGCCCAGGGCCTGCCTTTCCCCGCTGCCGTCGAAGGCGTGTTCGATCACGCCGCCGAAGGCGCCGGCTCGGGTCAGGCATTCGCGGAAGGCGACGCGGTCTATTGGGATGACACCAATCATCGCTTCACCAAGACCAGCAGCAGCAATACGCTGGCAGGCTATGCCGTCGCCGCCAAGGCGACTGCCGCCACCAGCGTCCGCCTGAAGCTGGTCCCCAAGGCCGGCTAACCAATGTCCTTCGCCGCTGCCGCCGGTCGCCTCGCAAATTCGCTGTTCGCCTCGGGCGGCAGCGATGCGCGCTGGTATCCCGGCGGCAGCGGTGCGGGCATTCCGTGCAAAGTGCTGGAAGGACAGCAGGACGAAGCCGAAGGCTTCGGCGCCGAACGGGCCGTTTTGTCCAACGGCATGCTGCGGGTCCGCCGGAGCGAGATCGCCGAACCCGCAGACGGCGACAAGGTTGAAATCCTGGACGATCAGACCGGCCAGGTGGCGGAAACGCGCAAGATCATCGGCACCCCGATGCTCGCGCGCTATCGCTATGTCTGGATTTGCGAGGCGCCGCCGCAGGCGACGCCCTGATGCGCTTCACCAGCCGGATGGATGACATTTCCATCCTTACCGACGAAATCATGGCACACGGCGATCGTGCCGCCACCGACACGATGGACCAGGTCACCACGGGCCTGAAAACAGACCTGCGCGATCAGGTCGAAGCCGCCGGACTTGGCTCCCGGCTTGCGTTCACTTGGCAGGGGCGGCGCTACCCCACCGGAAAGCCCAGCCTGGATGCCGCTGCCTATGTGTGGTCGAAGGCTCCCAAGCTGATCGATGTTTACAATCGCGGCGCCACGATCCGTGCGGTCGGCGGGCATCGCTATTTGATGCTGCCGACAGAAAACGTGCCCATGCGGCGCGGTGCGCGCGGTTCGAGCCGCCGCATGACGCCGGAAGAAGTCGAAACTGCCTTCAATCAGGACCTGAAGTTCTTCCGCAGCCCCAAAGGCCAGATCATCGCCTATGTCGAAGTGATCGCGGCTCGCAGCGGTCGGGGCTTCCGCCGCGCCACGCCGGGCCGGATCAAGCAGGGCCGGGCGGTCGAAAGCATCTTCATGTTCTTCGCGGTGCCTGCCGTGCGCGTCAACAAGCGGATCGACATCGAAACCGTGGCCAACAAGTGGGCCGGGCGTGTCCCCGATCTCCTGGTCAGGAATTGGAAATAGGATGCCCGCCACCGAAAGCAAAAAAGAGCAGGTGCTGAAAGGCGTCCTGGCGCTGCTGACAGCGACCTACGCTGGCGGCGATGTCGCCCGCAACGAAGCAAAACCCAAGGCGGTCAATGCCAATGGTACTGTTCGCATGCGCGACGGCGATCCGGGTGATCCCGAAATCGACCTGTCGCCGCTGACCTACAATTTCGCGCACCGCATTCCGCTGGAAGTGGCGATCCCGCCCGGCGATGACCAGGAAAGCGCGCTGGATACGCTGCTGCGCCCGCTGGGCGTGGCGATCCGGGCCGACCGTACCTTGGGCGGCCTGTGCCAATACGTGGACGTGGAAATGCCTTCCACGTCGCAACTCGAAACCACCGGCGCCGAAGCGGTGCTGTGGGCGGATTTCGCCATTGTGGCGTCTTACGCAACCAACGATCCCTTGAACTAGGAGGTTTCCCATGTCTCGCGCGCGCGGTGCCAATGCCCTGATGGCCTTGGCTTTCGAACTGACCTACGGCATTTCGCCCGCTGCTGCGGGCTACTTCCAGGTGCCCTTTGTTTCGTCCCAGCTGGGCGAGCAGCAGGATCTGGTGCAGAGCAACCTTCTGGGCCAGGGCCGCGATCCCGCCGCCCCGTCGCTGGATGTGATCAACAACACCGGCGACATCGTGGTGCCGGTCGATGTCCGCAACAGCGGCCTGTGGCTGAAGGGCTTCTTCGGCGCTCCCACCACCACCCAGGGCACGCCGGCGCGCGGGACCGTTGTGTTTTCCGGCCAGCCGACCGCTGCCGACACGCTGACCATCAACGGCAAGGCGTTCAGCTTCGTCGCGTCCGGCCCCAGCAGCACCAATATCCTGATCGGTTCGACCCTGGCCGACACGATCAAGAACACCGTGCTGACGCTGAACGGCAGCGCCGATGCTGGCGTGACGCCGGCCAGCTATTCCGCCAACCTCGACGGCGTCACAATCGATGTCACCCACGACACCATCGGCACGGCCGGCAATTCCTTCACCCTGGCCAAGAGCAGCACGGCTCTGACGGTCTCCGGTGCCACGCTGGCCAGTGGCGCCACCAGCGGCCCTTACAACCATGTGTTCGCGTCCGGCGGGGCTTCGGTCCCGTCCATGTCGGTGGAGATCGCCAACCCGGAAGTGCCGGCATATGCCATGAACTTCGGCGGCGTGGTTTCCAAGATTGCTGTCGCGCTGCAGCGGTCCGGCCTTCTGGACATGACCGTCAGCATGATCTGTCAGGGCGAACAGGCGATCGCGGGTTCGTCCGGTGCGGGCACTCCTACCGTGCTGTTGCTCGAACGCTTCACACAGTTTTCCGGCAGCGTGTCACGCCAGGGCGTTCCACTGGGCGACCTGGTGTCGGGCAGCTTCACCCTGGACAACGGCCTGGACCCGGTTGAAGTCATCCGCCAGGACGGTCGCATCGCCGGCGTCGATGCGGGCGAAGCCTCCTACCAGCTGGAAACGGTGCTGCGCTTCAAGGACACCGAACTGTTGACCCTCGCCACCAACGGCACGCCGGTCGACCTGACATTCTCCTGGAAGATCAGCAACAGCAAGTCGCTGCAGTTCGTCTTCCATGAAGTCTATCTGCCCCGTCCCAAGCGCCCGATCAGCGGTCCCGCCGGCATCCAGATGACGTTTTCTGGCCAGGCCGCGAAGAACGCCACCGTGGGCCGCGCCGTCACCGCCACGCTGGTGAATGACAAGACCAGCTACTAGGGGCGGCGGCGATGCTGAAACTGAACAAGCCGAAACCCGAAGCACAGTGGCTGGACGCTTCCAAGATCGTGCGGGGCGTCAAGTTTCTGATGGCGCCCATCACGCCCGCCATGATCCTCGCCGCTCGCAGCGCGGGGTCCAGCACCGTGCTGAATGGCCTGAAATCGGCCAAGATCACCGAAGGCGACACCGTCACGTCGCTCTCGCTGGAAGGCGCCGGCGAAGCGGCGTTCACCCGCCTGATCGTGCAGGCCGGGATGCGCGACTGGAAGGGCGTTGGCGATGCCAAGGGCAAGGTGACGCCGCCGACGCCGGACCTGATTGATGAACTGCTGACTGACTGGCGGTTCTTCCAGTTCTTCGATCGGCAATATGTGAACCCCGCGCTGTCACCGGCCTCCGAAAAAAACGCATAATCGCCCTCGCGGACTGGCACTTCGGGGGCGATAACACCGGCGAATCCTATTGCCAGCACTGCCCGACACAGTGCGCGACTTGTCCGTATCGGGAACATGAACCCCAGACGCCGCTGGGGCACATGGCCTGGAATGTCTTCCGGCAGTGTCGCGGGCAAATCCGCTACACCGCCGTATCGCTGGCTGTCGCCGGCGGCTCCCGCAGCGCCCTGATCGCCACGGGCCTGGATTTCCAGGCCGTGATCGCCTTCGCGGACCGCATGGGGGCCAACAGCGACCTTTTCATCGAAATGCTCCCGGAAGTGGAAGCAATCATCGTGCGGAACAGCCGCGCGGGGGATGACGCCTGATGGCCACCGCAACCAAATCGGTTTCCATCCGCCTGGGCCTGGAAGGCAAGGCGGAGGTCAAGACCGGACTGAAGGAAGTCGCCGACCAGGGCAAGGCGACGGGCCAGGCCATCACGCAGGGGATGGATCAGGCCACCAGCGCGGCGGAGCGGCAGCGCCAGGTCTTCGACCGCCTGGTGCAATCCGCCAAGCAGGCGCGCCAGCAGTCCCAGGGCCAGTCCGCCTGGGCAACGTCCCTGGGGTTGAACCGCCCCGCCGCCACGTCCGCCGGCGCACCGTCTTCCGAAACCGACTGGCTGAAGGCGGAAGCAGCCGCGACGCAGGACCTGGCGACACGATCTGCGACGCTGCGCGCACAGATTGATCCCCTGGGCACCGCCCAGCTGCGCATGAACATGGCAGTGGCCTCTGCCGACCAGTTGCTGGCGAAGAAGGCTATCACCGAAACCGAACATGCCGCCGCCGTCGCGCTTGCCGCGAAGGAATACGGGGAAGCTGAACAGGCGCTGAAGCGGCTGACCCAAACAGGCGGCTTGAGCGCAAATCAGTTCGCCGCTTTGACGCACTCGGCGCGCGGCTTCATCGGTTCCGTGAGTGCGGGCCAGGGGCCGATCCAGGCCCTGGCAATGGAGTCGCAACATTTGGGCTACGCCTTGGCCGGCGGCAACGGCTTGTCGGGTGTTATGGCGCTGGCCCGACAGGGGGTTTCCGCGCTTCTGAGTCCCATTGGGCTGTTGATCACTGGTTTGGCCGGTGCCGCCGCCGCTGCGGGCGTCGTGGTCACTGCCTTCCGGGCGGGGATCATGGACCGGAAAGAACTGGAAGCCTCGCTCGCCGGCGTGGGCCGCGCCGCCGGCATCAGTGCCGACCAGATGGAGCAGGTCGCCCAGGCGACGCATGAAGCCGCAGGCATGTCTGTCGAACAGGCGCGCAAGATGGAAGAACAGTTCGCCGCCACCGGCAAGATCGGCGGCGATGTCTTTGGACGCCTGATCCTGCTGGTGCGCGACTATGGCGCCACCACCCACCAAAACACGGATGACGCGACCAAGGACCTGGCCGCGATCTTTGCCGATCCTGCCAAGGGCATCGACACGCTGATCCAGAAGGTCGGCGGCATTGATGACAAAACCCGCCAGTACATCTTGACCCTTGCGGCGCAAGGTGATCGGCAGCAGGCGCAGCTGGAAATGGCGAAGCTGCTGCCGGCGCAGCTGCAAAAGGCCTCCGACCAGACCGATGGATTCAGCCGCTCCACGCACGGTCTGCGTCAAGAGTGGGATGCGGTGTGGGAATCCATCAAGCGGACGGTCAGCACTGCCGGATTGACGCAGCAACTTGCCGACCTGCAGGGCGAGCGGCGCGATCCCATGCGCCTTCGTTCGGACAGCGCGATCGACGCCGACATTGCCGCAGTGAAGGGGAAAATCGCCGAGGCGACCCAAGCTGCGAAATTGGGCGCCGATCAGATCAACGCCGCGTTGGGGTCGATCGGGGTCGGTAATCTGGCGCGGTCCATCCTTGGCACCGATGGCAAGAAAAGCCTCGAAGATACGCTCGCGTCGGTCAAGAAAATCGGGGACGCCGCCAAGGCGACCGGAAAATCTGACGCGCTGCAGAATGCCGCTGTCGCGCAGGATGCGCTGACGCGGGCCATCGCCACATACCTGACGCCGGCGGAAAAAGCCGCGGCGCTGGACAAGGTCGAGATCGATGCGCTGAACGATCGCACTCCCGCCCAGAGGGCGGCGACTGCGGCCAAGCGCGAGGAAATCGAGATCGCGGGCAAGCTGATGACCACGTCGCAGGCGGCGTCGGATGTTGATCGCGCGCGGGCCAAGGCCCTGGCCGACGCCAGCCGTGCCGGCCAGCAGCAGGCCAAACAGAACGCGCTGAACGCCAAGGCCCTGGACGCGGAGACTGCCGCCACGCTGGAAAGCGCGCGCGCCTGGCTGATCAGCGCCGCCGCCGGCGAATCCGCAGACGCGAAAATCCGCGCCGCCAGCGATGCGGCGAAGAAGAACACCGATGTTGAAGGCGAGCGCCAGCGCATCCTGGCTCAGAACATCGCCAACCTCACGCGCGGCGGTGGCCAGCAGGCCCGGCAGCTGGAAGACCAGACCGTGCAGCAGATCGCGCTGAACCGGGCGGTGTCGGACGGCGCCATGACCAGCGAGGATGCGCGCCGGGCCTTGGAATTGTGGAACACGACGCGGCCCTATGTGGTCGCGCTCGACAATGCCGATGCCGAAGGCAAGAAAAGCCTGACCGCGACGATCAAGGCCCTGACTGCCGCCTATGCTGGCAAAAATTCCGCCGACGATGCGTCGCGCGGGCAGCAGATGGTGGAAGACCAGCAGCGGAACATCGACCTGATCAAGCTGGAAATCGGTCTGATTGGGGTGGGCGATGATGCGCGCGAGCAGGAAATCGCAGTGCTGCAGGCCAAGTCCGATCTGCTGCGCGAGCATGTCAGCCTGACCAGCCAGGAAGGGCAGGAATATGTCGCCAACGCGCGCAACGCCGCTGCATTGAACCAGCAGCTTCGTCTGGCCGACGCCTCGCGCCAAGAACTGGAAGGCGTCTTCGACACGATGGCGAGCGATGTTTCCAACTTCGCCAAGACCGCCAACTTCAGCCTGAAGTCGTTTGGCGACCTGGGACTGGATGTCGCCCGCGATCTGGAAGAAGAATTCCTGAAACTCTCGCTGATCAATCCCTTGAAGAACGCGCTGTTCGGTGGCAGCGCACCGACGATGTCATCGGTCAGCGGACTTCTGTCCCAAGGCGCAAGCTGGATTGCCGGCATGTTCCATACCGGGTTGGAAGCGGGGCCGGTCGGGGCGGGGCAGGGCGCTGCACGCGCTGTTCCGTCCCGGCTGTTTCGCAACGCCCGGCGCATGCACACCGGCGGTCTGGTGGGCGACGAAGTCCCGATCATCGCCAAGAAGGGCGAAATCGTCGGCTGGCCGCACCAGATGGCGGAAGCGTTCGGCGGCGGCGCCGGCGGCGCTGGTGATCTGCACATCCACCAGGGTGACGCGACCATCGTGGTCCAGGGCAATGTCGGGCCGGACGAAGTTGCGCAGATCAAACAGGCCTACCAGGACCTGAACAACAGCTTCGAACGCCGGGTCGCCCGGACCGTGGGCGAGATCAACCGGCGCGCTGGTATCCGATGACCATCACCTATCCCCGCGACCTGCCGGCCTGGTTCCTTGGCATGACACAGTGCGCGTTCACGCTCGATTACCTGCAGGAACAGGACCCGACCGGCGACGGCGACCAGCTGGTCCGCGATGTCGGCCCGACCCTCTGGAACCTGGATTGCAAAACCCAGCGGCTTCAGTCCGACAAGATGGGTGAAATGGAAGCCTGGGTGGACAGCCTCGAAAACGGCGGTCAGCCCTTCTGGGGCTATGACTGGCGCCGCCTGGGTCCTCTGGCCTATCCCAATGGCATTGGCGGCTTGTCGCGGGCCGGCGGTGGGACGTTCGACGGCACCTGCACCCTCGGCACCGTCGCGGGCGACAACAAGTCTGTGCCGCTCACAGGTCTCCCGGTCGGCTTTGTTCTGTCGCCCTTCGACAATCTCGCCTTTCCGTATGCCAGCGGCACGCGCCAAGCCCTGCACCGCATTGTCGCCGGCGGCGTGGCCGATGGCAGCGGCCATGTCACGGTTGAAGTCCGCCCCCATGTTCGCGTCGGCTGGGCGTCCGGCGCCACCGTCAACCTGGTCAAGCCGTCCTGCATCATGAAGCTGGTGCCGGGCAGCTATAGCCCCGCCCAGGACCCGCGCGGTCCAGGGTTTGTTTCGTTCAAGGCTAAACAGACCCTGAAGGTGCCGGCATGAAGGTGCTTTCCGATCAGGTCCGGGCGGCGCTCGATTCCGGCAATGTGGTCATCCGTTGGTTTTGGCACGGCACTTTCGGCAGCGGCACAAAGGGCTTCTGGAACGACGCTGATGACGTGCAGCTGGGCGATATTCCGTATTTCGGCGGCGGCGGCATGGTCAGCATTTCCACCGTGGCTGGTGTCGATGACCTTTCCATTCCGGGTCTAACGGTCACGCTGTCCAGCAATAAGGATGAAGCCTTTAGCGGCATCTTCGCGGACATCTGGCATCAGAAGCCCTGTGTGCTTGGTCTTGGGCTGTTCAGCTCCGAAACCCGCAACCTGCTGGACGACCCAGACCCCGCCTTCCGGGGTTACATGGACAGCGCCAAGCGGACCGGCGGCGCGGGCAACCCCGCAAAGCTGACCATCCAGTGCGAGGACGCTTCGATGCGCTCCAAGCGCCAGTTCTTCACCGTCCGATCAGACGCCGGCCAGCGCGCCAGGCTCTCGACCGACACCTTCCATTCCCGCCTCGCGGTCGCGTCCCAGAAGACCGTTTACTGGAACCAGCCCACGCCTGCCGGCGCAAAGCCCGGCGGCTAAGGCCCTTCTCCACGGATCGCTCATGTCCTTCTTCAGTGACATCGGAGATTTCTTCTCCGACGCCGGACAGGCCATTGCCGGCGCTGCCGCAATCGTGGTCGGCGTTGCCACCCAGCAGTGGTGGCTTGTCGGCATCGGCGTCTCGCTCGAACTCAGCTATTTCGGTTCGAAGCCCGGCGACCAAGGCCAGATCGGCGGCGCTGCCGAACAGGTGTCGTATGATCCCACCGAAGGCGACAAGCTTGCGGTCGGCTACGCTTGGTCGCTGGGCTCATTCGTGGACGAATTTACCCACGATCATCTTCCCTGGGGCGGCGGTAACGAAGGCAAGAACCGGGTCAAGGAAGTCATCCGGGATCTGTTCGACTTCCACTGCGACAGCCTGGTGGAAGTATGGAACGGCACCACCAAGCTGACCTTGGGTTCGCCGGCAACCGACTCCACGGGCGCACCGTTGGGCTACCCGGTCAACGAGTACATCAGCAACGGTCATTGCCGCCTGTATGTCCGCTTTTACAACGGCACATGGACCCAGACCGCTGATCCGCATCTGATCGCGGTGTCGGATGGTCGCTGGACCCTGGCGGACCAGGGCATCGGCCGCTGCTATGTGCGCCTTACCTATGTCGCGGCGCAGGACAATAACGACCAGGTCTGGGCTGGCGGTGACCCGCAACTGAAATTCGTGGTCAAGGGCGCGCGGCTCTACAACCCGGCGAAGGATAGCTCGGTTGGCGGTTCGGGGTCACATCGCTGGGGCGACTATTCCACTTATGAGTGGAGCGATAACGAACCACTGATCCGCTACAACGTGGCGCGCGGGCTTTACCTTGGCAATGGCCAGCTGTTCTACGGCATCGGCTGCACCCATGACGAAGTGCGTTTCGATGACGCCTTGGCGGCGATCGCTATTGCCGACGAAGACGTGGCGCTGAAGGCGGGCGGCACACAGAAGCGGTACCGCGCTGGTGGGACAATCGAAGTCAGCACCGCACCGCGCGATGTGATGAAGGCCCTGGCCGATGCTTCCGCTGGCCGCACTGCTACGGTCGCCGGTCAGTACCGCATCTTTGTGGGCGCCTATTACACGCCCGCTCGTACTTTCAATGATGACCACCTTCTGCCGACATTCGATCTGGAAGACGATCCCAAGAACCCTGGCGATAGTCTGACCAACACAATCTATGGCAGCTACGTCGAAAAATCTGAAGGCTGGGTAACCAAGTCCCTGCCGAAGCGCAGTTCGTCAGCCGATGTGACGGAAGACGGAGCGGTGGGCGAGCGTTCTCAGACCCTGAACACCGGCTTCCTCCAAGACTTTTATCAAGGCCAGCGCGTGACGGAAATCATGCGTCGCCGCGCTCGCGCGCAGATTTCGATGACGCGCAGTTTCGTACCAGGACTCTATGACGTCGAACCCGGCGACATCATCGCAGGCACCCTGTCGCGTCCTGCCTTCACTGATAAAGCCTTCTACGTCCGGAACACCGGCGTGGACAGCAACGTGACAGTGACACTGTCGCTTCAAGAAGATGGGCCCACCATCTATAGTTGGGACAAGGACACCGACGAGCTACCGATTTCTGGCGGCGACCTGCCCAGCGGCGACCCGCCCGCAGACGCCATTCCCAGTGGAGTTGGTGCCAACCCGGTAACTCTAACGTCCAGCGCGGGCCGCAGCGCGCCTAGCCTGCGGATATTGTTTAACGATCCGCAGGATGCAACGGTTGTCGGCTTTGAGGTTGAGTACCGGGTTCATGGCAGCACGGACTCGCAGTTCGCGCGCACCAGTGATGTCACTCTGGGGCTGCTGACCCTTCCGCACCTGATTTCCAACACGCTCTATGACTATCGCTACCGCTTCTTGACCGCGCCTGGACGCTTTGGGCCCTGGTCTGATTGGGCGGAATTCACATCCGATGACGTCAAGATCATCAGTGCCGATCTGGATGATCATGCGATCACAGCCATAAAGTTTGCGCTTGGCATCCAGCCAGTTCAGGTGGTCGATGACCTGGCGGATGCCGATGCATATGATGGCGCCACTGCTGTCCTGACCACGGACAATAAGCTGTACACCTACAGTGATGCCGACCACGCCTGGAAAGTTCGTGTCGACACCAGCGATCTGACCGGCGAAATCGTCAATTCCCAGATCGCCGCAGGCGCCGTCGATGCCGCGAACTTTGCCACGGGTATCCAGCCGGTGCAGCTGGTGGACACCATTGCCCATGCCGATCACACCAAGAGCAGCACCGCCTTTGCGGAAGACGACAGCAAGCTGTACCGCTGGGACGGGTCCGCCTGGATCAATGACGTGGATGCCGCCGACATCAGCGGAACGCTGACTGGCAGTCAGATCGCGTCCGGCACGATCACGGGCAGCAACATCGCTAACGGCGCGATCACAGCCATTAAAACGGCCCTGGCGGCGATCGACAGCGCCACGGGCAATCTGGTGACAAATGCGGTCCAGGCGGTAAATATCTCCGCCGGTGCTGTAACGGCGGCAAAGACCGCGCTTGCCGCGATCAGCAGCACGACGGGCGCTCTGGTCGCCAACAGCGTTGGCACTTCCAACATCGTGGCAGGTGCCGTCACCGCTGCCCTGATCGCCAGTGCCACCATTACAGCAGCGCAGCTTGCCACGGGGGCGGTCGGCACGACCCAGATCGCCGCCAACGCCGTCACCGCTGCCAAGACCAGCCTGGCGGCGATCGACAGCAGCAGCGGCAACCTGACAGCCAACAGCGTCACCGCCACGAACATCGTTTCTGGCACGATCACCAGCACCCAGATCGCGTCCAGTACGATCGTGGCGTCGAACATCGCGGCTGGCGCGATTGGCACCACGGCCCTGGCCGCGAACGCGGTCACGGCGGGCAAGATTGCGGCCAACACGATCACCGCTTCCCAGATCGCCGCAGGCACGATTACGGGCACCGAAATCGCAGCCTCGACCATCACAGGTGCAAAAATCGCCGCCGGTACCATCGCGGCGGCAAACATCGCTGCTGGCGCGATTACCGCATCCAAGATGTTTATCGGGTCGACCGATAACCTGTGTCTAGACGGCAACTGCACCGATGCGAGTTATTGGAATGCCTATTCAGGCGCAGAAGGCCCACTGACTCCGCAGCCGTCCAGTAGCACAACCTGGGTATCTGCAAATCTCTATACCTGGGTTGGGCCGGGAAATAGCGGCTACTACTGCAAGCCCGTCGCATGTCTACCGGGAGACAGTTTCTATTTCTCCGCCGTGTTGGCATCGGGCGGCGCCAGCTCTGTCTATCTCTATGTGATGTGGTTTAATCAGGCCGGGACCTACAGTAGCGCCGTGCAGGTTGGCGGTGTCTCGGTCGGCGGCCAAGTGAGCGGTGCGGTTGTTGCGCCCAGCGGCACCGCATCCTGCGCTCTGCTCGCGCTGTGCGGCACCGGCACCGGACAGACCAACTATCTCGCCGCCCCCGTCATCCGTCGCATGTACACTGGCACCCTGATCGTCAATGGCACGATCACGGCTAGCAACATCGCCGCGAACACGATCACCGCAGCGCAGATCGCTGCGGCGACCATCACGGGTGGTCAGATCGCGGCGGGCACGATCACGGCCAGCAACCTCGCGGCCAACACGATCACCGCTGGTCAGATCGCTGCTGGCGCGATCGGCGCGACACAGATCGCCACCGGCGCTATCACTGCGTCGAAAATGTTCATCGGTTCGACCGATAACTTGGTACTTGATGGCAACTGCGCGGATGCCAGCGCATGGGTGAAGTGGAATACCGCAGAAGGTCCGATCTCGGTCGTCGCGGGCGGCGGCCCTTGGAAGACACCTAACCTGATGACATGGACGGGAAGTCCAGGTCTAGGCTATTACTCGCGTCCCGCCGCCTGCTATCCCGGCGACACCTTCTATTGCTCAGGCACGATGGCGAGCGCTGGCACAATCGCGCTCTATGCCATTTTTTTGGATTCCTCTAGCGCACTCATTACCGCTACGGCGATCAGTTCCGCGACGAGTGGTGGCGATAGGTCAGGAACGGCATCGGCACCGTCCGGCAGCGCCTTTGTCTGCCTCCTCTATCATGTCGAAACAGGCTCATCGGGCACGCAATACATGTCTGCGCCAGTCATCCGGCGCATGTATACCGGGAGCCTGATCGTCAACGGGACGATCACTGCCAGCAACATTGCGTCCAATACCATCACCGCCACCCAGCTTGCAGCGGCGACGATCACGTCGAATGAATTAGCGGCCAATTCCGTCATTGCGGGCAAGATCGCTGTTGGCGCGATCAACGCCACCGCCATCATCGTCGACAACATCATCGTGACCGGCAAGTTGGTGTCGAATGCGGTCACTGACTCCAGCGTTGCGACAGGCGCGAACACGACACTGGGATCGGGCTTTACTGACATTTTGACCATCACCAAGACCACGACAGGCGGGCCGGTGCTGGTGCAGTTTAATGATTACTGCACTTGGACGGGATCAGGTCCGACGCTGAACTACCAAATCACCCGCGACGGTACCGTCGTATGCCAAGGAACATCAGGCGGCGGGACTTGCCCTGACAATTTGCATATCGGTGGCATCGGTTTGGACACTGCTGCGTCAGCGGCATCCCACACGTTCAAGCTGCAGGGAAAATATATCGGCTCGAACGCCCAATCGCGGCAACCCGCCCTTGTCGTTACTGAGTTGAAGAAATGACCCAACAGCTAGACCCAACCTTGCGCGCCACGATAGTGGTCTTTGACCGCGAGACCGGGATCATTCGGCAGGTTGTGCATTGTTCGCGGGCCGACGCCGAAGATCAGCACTGCCATTGGCCGGGCCATGGCGCGCTGGATGTCACGGTGTCCAACCCGGATGCCAGCCCTTTGCTGCATCGTGTGTGTCTCGAAACCTTCTGCCTACTGCCTATCCATTAACCGCGCGATTGAGGTTGCAATGAAAATCGACTTTAGCTGGCACGTCCCCGACGATGTGACCATTAGCGATCCGAACCAACAGGGGCCTTTGGTCGGCACCCGGGGCGGCGTCAGCGGCGTGATCGTGGCCATTCCATGGGCGTTGGTCGGGGTATCGGAAGATGGCACCAGGTTGGTCACCAGCATGACAACGCCGATCGCAAATGCCGACCCCACCAGCGAAACCTTCAAACCATTCGAACAGGTCACCAAAGACGATCTAAAAAATTGGCTGCTGTCCGAGCCGGACGGCATAGGTTCGCTGAACAAGGCGGATCAGGAACAGCAGCTGACTGCCCGCATCCTGGAAGCGTCGGCGCCGGCATTCCCCGCGAAGCTGGGGGCAGTGCCGGTGCCGCCGCTTGCCGCCGAAACGGCGGGGGCGCCCACAGTCATCAACACCACGACCAACAATGAGGAACGGAAGCCGTGAGCCAGACCGAAAATTCGCCCGAAAACGCGGGTCCTATTCCAAGACGCCTGACGGAGATGGAGCCGAACAAGGTCACCGCCGGCGCCGTCATCGCGGGCATGGAAGCCCTACGGGAACTGTCGCAGATGCGTCCTATTTCCAGCATCGCCATTCCGTTTCACCTGGCCTTCGATGATCTGCAGCGGATCACAGATGCCGTGGTGAAGGGCTTCAACGGAGCCAAGGACAAGGCGGCCGTATTGGAGACAGAAGTCGAACTGCCTTTCCAACCGTTCGAAATCGAAAAATTCACCGGCGACGCTCTGACGCCTGCCAGCTTCGCGCTTTTGAAAGGCTGGGTTTTAACGCGCGGCGAGAGCAAAGTGAAATTGCCGGTCTTCCCCGACCAAACAGCGCACTAGCGATGATCACACAGGACAGGCTTGCACAACTGGCGCCCCACGCCAGATCGGAAACGCTCGCCCAGCTGGCGGCGGCGCTGGCGACGGCGCTACCGCAGTTCGGCGTCACCACTGCGCTGGATCGCGCCCACTTCATCGCCCAGGCCTGCTACGAAACCCAGGGGTTCACCAGGTTCGAAGAAAACCTGAACTATTCGACCCCGGCGCGGATCGCGGCAATGTGGCCGCGTTTGGCAGGGCGGGCGGCTGACCTGGTTCAACAGCCGCAGGCATTGGCGGACGCTGCCTATGCATGGCGGCTGGGCAACGGCAGCGAGAATTCCGGCGACGGCTGGCGATTCCGCGGGCGAGGGCTTTTCCAGCTGACCGGGCGCGACGCCTATGCCAGCGCCGCCAGCGTGATCGGCAATCCCTATGTCGCAGATCCCGACCTGGTCGCCCAGCCGGGCGATGCCGTGTTGACCGCCGCGAACTTCTGGAAGCGGAACGGCTGCGGCCGCTTTTCCGCCCATGATGATGCGGAAGGCGTGACCCGCATCATCAATGGCCCTGCGCGCGCCGGCCTGACCGAACGGCGCGCCCTGACTGAACAAGCGAAAAGGATTTTCACATGAACGCTATTGCGAGCCCGCCGGTCCCTCTGCCGGCGCCGATCAACGGATTCACCACCCTTTGGGGTGTGACCATCAACCCTTCGGTCATCGTCCTTCTGTTCGCGTTGGTGGCGATCGCGCTGCTGGTGTGGCGGGCACAGCGCAGTGCCGAACCGTTCGATCTGCGCGACCTGGTGATGGTGAACGGCAAGCTGGACATTGCGCGTTCCGCATTCCTCGCCGCCTTCGTCATTAGCAGCTGGGTCATCATTGATTCTCAGATTAAGGCGCGGCTGACCGAAGGCTTGTTCGGTCTGTACCTGGGCACCTGGGCGGTCGCGCTGATCGCAGCCGTTATTTACGGCGCCAAGGAAATGCCGAAGTTGCCCACCCTGAAATCGGAGGAACATTGATGTTCGGACTTGATCTGCCGATCTGGCTACTGACCAGTCTGGGCGTCGGGCGCAAAATCGTGTCCGGGGTCTTCACGTTTTTGGCCACCAAGCCGGGTGTTTATGTTCTGGCTTTCGGCGTCGCGATCGGCTCGCTCTGGTACTCGTACCATCTGGGCTGCGTCCGGACGCGCGCCGCTGATCTGGCGCAGCAGCAGCTGAGTGACGCCAAGGCAGAGGCAGATGCCCTCGCGCGCGGAATGGTCGCGCAGGGCATCATCGACGCCGGGATGGCTGCTGCGGCTGAGAATGCCGGGTTCCTGCGCGGACTGGCGCAATCAAAAACCATCACCATCACGAAGGAGATTCCCCACTATGTCACGGTTGAAACTGACCGCCTGTTTCCTCTGCCTTGCGGCCTTGTGCGGTTGCATGACGCCGCCGCGCTCGCTGCCGACCCCGCCACCCTCGATAACCCTTCCGCCCTCACTGATGGCGAAGCCTGCCCCATTAAAGCCAGTGATCTCGCGGGGGTCATCGTCGGGAACTACGGACTCGACCACGAAAAAGACGCCCAAATAATCGGACTGCAGCAGCTGGTCCAAACGCTTTCGGACGCGCTCACCAAACCCATTTCCAAATAGCGACGGCGCAATTAAGGCGCGGGGCGACCTCACATGACGGATCGGGGCGATGAAAGACTTTTTTGTGCTGCTACAGGCGCTGTGGCGGATGATGACCCCGCCGCCGGCGGACGCGGACGGCAACCGCGTCCGCCGATGGCGCGTTGTGGTTCAGGTGGTGACCATGTCTAACGCCTTTGGTACAGTCGCATTTGTGATGCTGGCGATCGGCGCCGTTCCCGCCGTGACGCTGGGCTTCGCGCCGGCGGTGAAGCTGGATGGCATGCAGTCGCAAATCGACGCCGGCAAGGAAACCCAGCGGCAGCAGTTTGCCCAGCTTCAGCAGAACCAGCTCGACCAGCAGATCATGGCTACGCGCACACGCCAGTGCGAGGCGATGAAGCAGCGGGACAAAGGGGTGCCTGACGCCGACCAGGCGCTGCGCTTCGCCACGGACCGGCTGCAGGAAAAGCTGGATGCATATTTCCACCTGACGAACGGTCGCGCCTATCGCCTCCCAGACTGTTCCGAAGTCTGACCATCTTCCCCGCTGAGTAAGGCGGGGGTCCGGGGTGTTCCACCACCCCGAACCGCCAGATGAAACCTGGCCCAACGTCCATCCGCCGGCAGACTTCTGCTGGCCCGCCGCCCGGGCCACGGGCGACGGCTGGGTATCAGGTTTCATCATGACTTCAAACAGCGCCGACCGGCGCGTGGTCGATCTCGGCCGCGCGAAACTCATTCTTGGAAATGGCCTGGTCGAACTGCCAGACCTGGCCGGGCAGTTCGATGCGATCGTGTCCGATCCGCCCTACGGGATCGCGCACAAGCCCAGCGGCACCGAAAGCGCGCTCTGGACCGATGTTCCGGACATCGTTGGTGACGGTGAGGCGTTCGACCCATGTCCGCTGCTGGGGTTGGCCAAGACCACCGTGCTGTTCGGCGCCAATCACTTCGCCAGCCGGCTTCCGGATTCCGCGCGCTGGTTCGTCTGGGACAAGCGCCACGGCATGAAGTCCGGGCCGTTTTCTGATTGCGAAATGGCGTGGTGTTCGACCGGCGGGTCAGCGCGGATGATCCGCTATCCGTGGTCGGGTGCGCTGCGCGGGCCTGAACGCGGCGAACACCACCACCCGACACAAAAGCCGATCGAGGTTATGCGCTGGGTGATCGAGGCGGTCACCAAACCAGGCGACGTGGTTCTGGACCCGTACATGGGCAGCGGCACCACGGGCGTGGCTGCGCTGCAATGCGACCGCAAGTTTATCGGCATCGAAATCCTGCCTCGCTGGTTCGCCGCCGCCGAAAAGCGCATCCGCGCCGAAGTCGATCAGGGCAGGCTGTTCTAAGGAAATCCAATGTTCGATCGATTGATCCGGCGCTTCATCGCCTGGGTGAGCCGCCGCGCGCACCGTCGCTTGCGGCGGCTGAACGTGGTCACCTTCGCGGGCGACTTCAGCTTTTACCGCTTCGAATTCCTCTGGCGCGATGAATGGCCGGACGTTTGGTGGGATAAGCATGTCCGCTGGATGTTCGGCCAGGACCCCGGTTCCCATGACAGCGCCAGGTGGACGGGCATCGGCCCGAGGCGCTTCCACCGCCCGGTATGGTGGCGCCCGTTCAACGCCTTCCTGCACTGCTGGCGCCCGCAGCACGATGGCGAAGAATTCCACGATCATCCCCGCTGGACCATCACGGTGGTGCTGCGCGGCAAGCTGATCGAGCGGACACCCTGGCGGGACCGGGTGCTGACGCCGGGTTCGGTGGTGATCCGATCGCGGAAGGCGATCCACGCATTTCAGGTGCCGAAAGAAGCGCGGGGCCGCACCTGGACCCTGTTTATCGTCGGGCGGCGAAACCATCGCCAGAACCGCTATCTCATCCAGGCCAAATAGACCCGCATTCGAACGTCCCCGACTGGCCCCGCTGGCGAAAGCTGGCGGGGCCTTTTTTTGTTTCTAAGGGGCTATGCCGCTGAATGCCTGCAGGTCGCTGACCAGCTGGCGCCCATCGGCTTCAGCAGCCTTCCATATCGCAATGCCAGAATCGATCGCGTCCGCAGCCGCCAAAGGCGCATCGTTCCAGAGCCCGCTTGCCATCATTTTCTGTTTGAGGCGGATGGTCCCGACCAAGTTGTAGAAATGCGCTATGCGCTGCGGCAGGTCGCCGCCCAGCGTCCCAATTCTTGGGAGGTAAGCGGCTAAAACCGGGTCCACCTTAAATTCCGTGTCCACGTAGTTCCACGGTGGGCTTGGTGGGGACGGCGACCGCAGTGCGTTTGCCAGCCATTCGAAGCTGTCGACCATTTTGGTCATTTCTGTCGCGTAGATGATCCCAGAGACTTCGCCGGCGATCGCGGCGGCGATGCCCTTTCGGTCCTGAGCGCGCGTGTAAAGGTCGAAGACCAGCTTTCCAAGCCCAGCCAGGACGGCGCCGATCACCACGCCCAACACGGTATCCATTAATCCCCTCGGCGTTTGCAGTTGGGCGGCTCACCATGCGGTGGCGACCGTCATCACGGCCTCGACGCTAGTCCGGCAGCGGCGGCAACGGAAGCCCGCCACGGGCTTCCTGAGAGGCAGTGCGGGCGTGTTTGGTGCGCGCTGCCACAGCCGGAACGCATATTCCCGCTTATAGTGGCCGCAGCCCTGGCAGGTGATGATCAGGACGGCATGCGCCATCATCGCCTGTTCGACGGTGTCCACTGGCCCACGGTATTTCTTAAAACCCATGCCTTGCCCTGCGCGCAGATCCCGGCGGCAGGGTGAATGGCAGGCAGCTGGGCCAGCATGTAAGCGCAGAGAACGCCGGGAGAACAAGGCCAGATTTTGGGTGGGACTTCGGGTGGGATTTTGCTGCTTAATCGTTCCCATTCTGGCCTAGATCGACTAGGGTCAGTTGTGGTCGTTCAACCACTTAGCGGATGGGCCGCTTCCTGGGGGACAAGGGGTCGTGGGTTCAAATCCCGCCATTCCGACCATTTCTTTTCCGCGTTCACGGAAAAGAAATGCCAAGCTCGCCGCGGCGACTAGCGACAGCGTAGGTCGCGCGA
>CBIHOI010000016.1:0-39778 GCA_966211925.1 uncultured Hyphomicrobiales bacterium
GCCGCGCTGAAGACCGAAGACGGCCGCGAAGCGATCAATCCCGACAACCTGGTGTGCCGCGCCGTGCGCGCCATCAAGGCAGCGGTGCCGCAAATCGGCGTGCTGTGCGACGTGGCGCTGGATCCCTATACCAGTCACGGCCATGACGGCCTGCTGCGCGGCGATGACGTGCACAATGATTCCACGGTGGATATACTGGTGCAGCAGGCGCTGGTGCAGGTGGCGGCCGGCTGTGACATCATCGCGCCATCCGACATGATGGATGGCCGCATCGGCGCCATCCGTGCCGCGCTGGAGAAAAATGGGGACCACAATGTCCTGCTGATGGCCTATGCCGCCAAGTATGCAAGCGCATTCTATGGCCCGTTCCGCGATGCGGTGGGCAGCGCCAAGGCGCTGGTGGGCGACAAGCGCACCTACCAGATGGACCCGGCCAACAGCGACGAGGCCCTGCGCGAAGTGGCGCTCGACCTGGCCGAAGGCGCCGACATGGTGATGGTCAAGCCGGGCATGCCGTATCTGGACATTGTGCGGCAGGTGAAGGACCGCTTCGGCGTGCCCACCTTCGCCTACCAGGTATCAGGCGAATACGCGATGTTGTCTGCGGCTTTTGAAAAAGGCTGGCTGGATCGTGACAGGGCTGTCATCGAAGCACTGACTGGCTTCAAGCGCGCCGGGGCCAGCGGCATCCTGACCTATTTCGCAATTGAAGCCGCGAGATTACTGAAAAGCCGCCAATGAGCTTCGCCCCCCACATTCGCCGCCGCCACCTGCTGTCAGGTCAGCGCTGGCGGATGCGGTTCGTTTTCTGGGGCGGCGCCATCGCGGTGGGCCTGGTCAGCGTGGCCTTTGCCTGGGCGGCCAATCGCGCCACCGATATCTTTCACCACCTGCTTATCTATCCCTGGGTTGCATTCGTGCTGACACCGGCAATGTTCACATTGTCGGTCTGGCTCACGCGCCGGTTTTTTCCCGGCGCCCAGGGTTCCGGCATTCCCCAGGCCATCGCGGCACGGCGCGCAAGGCACCGGCGCGACATCCTGCTGTCGCCCAGGCTGACGCTGGCCAAGATCGCCATGACATTGCTGGGACTGGTCGGTGGCGCCTCGATCGGCCGCGAGGGTCCTACCGTGCAGGTCGGCGCCGCCATCATGCTGGCCGCCGGCAAATGGGGCGGCATGGGCAAGGCGCGCGGCCTGATCCTGGCAGGCTCGGCAGCCGGCGTGGCAGCGGCTTTCAACACCCCGCTCGCCGGCATAGTGTTCGCCATCGAGGAAATGGGCCGGGCCTTCGAGCAGAAGTCGAGCGCATTGGTACTGATCGCCGTCATCCTGGCCGGCATCGCCAGCCTGGGGTTGGTGGGCAACTACAATTATTTCGGCAGCAGCACGTCCATGCTGCTCGTCACCATAGACTGGGTGGCCGTCCTGGTGTGCGGCGTGGCGGGTGGAATTCTTGGCGGCCTGTTCGCGCGAATCGTGGTCGTGGGCGGCGGCTGGCTGCGGCAGCGGCTGAAATCCGCGCCCATGCGCCACGCCCTGATGACGGCGGCGATCTGCGGGCTCGTGGTGGCGCTCTGCGGCTATCTCAGCAACGGCGGCAGTTATGGCACCGGCTATGAAGCCGCGCGCGGCGCGGTGGAGGGCCATGCGCTGGCCTGGTATTTCGCGCCGCTCAAATTCATCGCCACCCTCGCCTCCACCTTGTCCGGCATCCCCGGTGGCCTGTTCGCGCCGTCGCTGTCGGTTGGCGCGGGCATGGGCAGCGTAATCGCCCACCTGCTGGGCGTGCACGCCATCGGCGCGATCGTGCTGCTGGGCATGTGCGCCTATTTCGCCGGCGTGGTACAGGCCCCGATCACCGCCGCCGTCATCATCGGCGAAATGACCGCGGCAACCGGCATGCGGCTGCCACTGCTGCTGGCGGCGATGATTGCCTATGGCGTCAGCCGGCTGATCCAGCGGGAGTCGCTGTATCACGCCATGGCGGACAATTTCCTGAAGGACTAGGCGCTACTCGCGCGTTGCAAACAGGCTGCGCAGGATGATCTCCGCACGGGCAGGAAGCACGTGCAGGCCGGAGCGCCGCTGGCCTAGGTCGATCACGTTCTCCAGCACCAGCATGGCCAGGCCATGCACGCTGGCCCATACCGCCAGGCCCAGCGCACTGTCATGCAACGCCGCACCGATTTCAGTGCCGATGGAATCCGCCTTCAGGCCCAAAGCGGGGAACTGGTCGCGATTGGGAAGCTGGCCGCCGAACATCAGCCGCGCCAAAGCTGGCCGCGCCGCCACGAAGCGCATATAGGCAGCCCCGATATTGGCGATCTTGTCGGACTCGCTGCCCGATGCCTTGGCGGCTTCGCTCAGGGCGTCGCGCAGCTCGTCAAAGCCTTCGATGGAAAGCTCCACCAGCAGCGCTTCGTGATTGGGGAAATGCCGGTAGGGGGCGGCGTGGCTGACGCCCGCCTTGCGGGCCACGGCGCGCAAGGTGAGCGCCGCCAGCGATTCCTCTTCCAGTATGGCGCGCGCGGATTCCAGGAGACCGTTGCGCAGGTCGCCGTGGTGATAGCCACGGCCGCCACCCGGGCGCGGGGGGGATGCCGCGTCCGTGATATCGCGTTCATTCATGTCAAACCTCGTGTGCTATGCCTTGCTCCCTTTTCGTGCGGTCTCCTGGCGCACGAAAAGGCTCGATGTATCCCAACGCTTTCCCCCCAAATTCTCCACTTCCGCATAGAACTGGTCCACCAGTGCCGTCACCGGCAGGCTGACACCCTGTCTGCGCGCTTCGTCCAGCGCGATGTTCAGGTCCTTGCGCATCCATTCCACCGCGAAGCCGTGATTGTATTCACCGGCATTCATGGTCTTGTAGCGGTTCTCCATCTGCCAGCTCTGCGCCGCGCCCTTGGAGATCACGTCCGTGACCGCTTCCATGTCCAGGCCCGCGGCGCGCATCAGGCTGTAGGCTTCCGCCATGCCCTGCACGATGCCCGCGATGCAGATCTGGTTGGCCATCTTGGTGAGCTGGCCCGAACCGGCCGGGCCCAGGCGCTTGGCCAGCTTGGTATAGACGGCCATCACCGGCTCGGCCTTGGCATAGGCCGCATCGCTGCCGCCGCACATGATGCCCAGCTTGCCGTTGACGGCGCCCGCCTGCCCGCCCGACACGGGCGCATCCACGAAATCAAAGCCGCGCTTCTGCGCTTCGTCCGCCAGTTCACGCGCGATGGAGGCGCTGGCAGTGGTGTGATCCACGAACAGCGCGCCCTTGGTCATGGCATCAAAGGCGCCGTTGGCGCCCAACGTCACTTCGCGCAGGTCGGAATCGCGTCCCACGCAGCAGAATACAATTTCCTGGCCCTTGGCGGCCTCGGCGGGAGTCGCCGCGCTCTTGCCGCCATACTCGGCGACCCACTGCGCGGCCTTGGCGGGGTTGCGATTGTACACCGTGACATCGTGGCCGCCCTTCTTCAGGTGGCCCGCCATCGGATAACCCATTACGCCCAGACCGATAAATGCAACTTTCATATTCTTATTCCACCACTTCAATTTCTATTTTTTCGCCGGTCGCGAAAGACGGCCGCTTCATCAACCAGATAACCAAGAACACAGGCAAGGAGATCAGGAACATGAAAAGGAAGTCGTTGGCATAGGCCTGCACTTGCGAGCGGTATTCTATGAGAGAATTCAGATTTGCCAACCCAAAAGGAATCTGGGGATTCATCATCAGCGAAGGCCCGTTCACGCCCAACGCCCGGTTGAACGGCGACGCGACGCCGGCAAGCTGGGAATGGATGGCCTGGATACTGTTGGCCAGCACCGTTGTTGTGACGGAAACACCCACCGCACTGCCGATATTGCGCATCAGGTTGGAAAGCCCCGCGCCATCTGTGCGCAGTTGTGGCGAAAGTGTCGCAAAAGCCACCATGTTCATGGGGACAAAGACCAACCCCATGCCCATTCCCTGAACGAATGTCACCCAGGAAATCGCGCCGACACCGATTCCCGGCGTCCAGCCCGTCATTTCCCACATGGACCAGCACAACAGCGCGGCGCCGGCCGTCATCAGCAGGCGCGGGTCCATCTTCATGGTCAGTCGTCCGGCGAACATCATGGCGAACATGACGCCGAAGCCGCGCGGCACCATCAGGAATCCGGTCTGGGTGACGCTGCGTCCCGCAAGGTTCTGCAGGTAGGGCGACAGCAGCGCGGACGACGCCAGCAGCACCAAGCCCATCACGAACATCAGGATCAACCCGCTGATGAAATTGCGGTCCTTGAAGATGATCACCGGGATGAACGGCTTCTTCGCCGTGAACATGTGAACGATGAACAGATACAGCGCGACGCCCGCGATGCTGCCCTCGATGATGATTTCGGGCGAGGAGAACCAGTCCTTGGTCGTACCGCGATCTAGCATCAGCTGCAGCGCAGCCAGGCCTACCGCCAGCGCGCTGAAGCCGAACCAGTCGAACTTCAGGGTGTTGTCGCGGGCGGTGTCCTTGAAGAAGATGAACAGCGCCGCGCAGGCTGCGATCCCGAACGGCACATTGATGTAGAACACCCAGCGCCAGTTGTAGGCATCGGTCAGCACGCCGCCCAGGGTCGGGCCAAGGATCGGGCCCAGCATCACGCCCATGCCCCAGATCGCCATCACGCTGCCGCGCCTGGCCGGCGGATACATGTCCAGCAAGATCGCCTGCGACAAGGGCCCCAGCGCCGCGCCGAACACGCCCTGGACCAGGCGGAACAGCACCATCTGCTCCAGGTTCTGTGCCGCGCCGCACAGGATCGAGGCGATGGTGAAGCCGGCGATGCAGGTGATGATGAGGTTCTTCTTGCCGAAGCGCGCCGCCAGCCAGCCCACCGGCGCCGTCATGATGGCGGCCGCGATGATGTAACTGGTCAATACCCAGGTGATCTGGTCGCGCGATGCCGACAGGCTGCCTTCCATGTAGGGCAGCGCCACATTGACGATGGTGGTATCCAGCGCCTGCATCAGGACGCCCGCCATCGAGCCGATCAGCACAGCCCATTCGGCAAACTTGCTGTCATACTGATGGGCGGCGTGCGGCTGGTGCGCGTCGCTCACTTAGAGCCCGTGCAGCAGGCGGTACCAGCGGCGATGGCCGGTATCGATTTCGATGACGGTGCTCATGCCGGCGCGCAGCGGCCGGTCGCATTCGGCCTTGTCGATGGCGACGCGCACGGGAATGCGCTGCACCACCTTGACCCAGTTGCCGCTGCCATTCTCGGCCGGCAGCGCCGAGAAGCTGGAGTCCGAGCCTGCACTGACAGTCTCCACATGACCCTTCCAGTCGCAGCCCGGATAGGTATCCACGGTGATGTCCACCGGCTGGCCGGGATGGACATGGGTGAGTTCGGTTTCCTTGAGGTCGGACGACACCCACAACTTGTCGCCGATCAGGCCGACGGCGCTGGTGGTGGTGAAGGCCGACATCGCCGAAATCACCAGCGTACCGGGCTGCAGGCTGTCCACCTCGCCCACCGTGCCCGAAAAAGGCGCGCGCACCACGGCGTGGTCCAACTGGCGCTGGGCTTCGTCCACCGCGGCCTTGGCCTTCCGGTATTCGGGTGTCTTCTCGACGGGAATGTTCACGTCACCGTTCAACTTGGCGAGCTGGGTGGCAGCGGTCTGCTGCAGCGATGCCATGGTGGCTTGTGAATTCAGCACCGCGGCGCGCTGGGTGTCGAGCTGCATGGCGGCAATGGCGTTCTGCTTCTGCAGCGCCTGATAGCGTGTCAGGGTCTTGCGATTGACGTTGACCATCGCTGCCTGGGCGCCGATCTGGGCCTGCGCCGCGCGGTACATGGCGCGGGTGGAGTTCACGTCCTGCACCGTCGTGGCCAGCGCGGCCTTGGCATTGTCGAGCGCGATCTGGAACGGGAGCGGGTCGAGTGTGAACAATATCTGGCCGGCCTTGACCTGCTGGCCCTCACGGACATTCACCGACTTCACCAGGCCGGAAACGTCGGTGGACACCATCAGCTTGTTGGCATGCACATAGGAGTCGTCCGACGACACATAACGGCCGCCGGAAAGATAGAAGAAAGCGGCAATGACGAGGAAGATGCCGACGCCGCCGAACATCAGGACACGGCGCACGCGAGCCTTGTCGGCCCAGAAACCGGCCTTCGCATCCTGTGGCGCGGCGCTGTAGGCGGAATTCACGGCTGACATTCTATTCTCCCGCCACCGCGGCCTTTGCCGGCGGCTGCTCCATGGTCAGTTGAGTCTTCATCTGCAAAAGCGCGTTGGTCACGATCTCGACCGTGGCGGCGTCCAGGCCATGGGTAATTTCGGCCAGGAGCTGTTCCTTGTAGCTCTGGATTTCCTTCAGGATCGGCTCGGCAGCCGGCAGAAGATGCAGGCGGCGGATGCGGCGATCGGCGGGATCCAGACGGCGCTCCAACAGACCCCGTGCTTCCAGCCTGTCTACCAAGCGGCCCACCGTGATGGGTTCCACCTCGCAGATGGAAGCCATTTCGTTCTGGGTCATGCCGGGCATCCGCGCCAGCCGTGACAGGATCACGCCCTGGGCGCGTGTCATGCCGTAAGCCCGGGCCCAGCGGTCAAAGCGGATCCGCATCAGCCGGGCGACGTCGTAGAGTTCTACAAGCATTTCGCAGTGCTTCATGCGCGAGAACGTAAGCTACGTTATGTTATCGCGCAACACTATAAGCTGCCTGTTTGGTGCAACGCACCCATGTCAAAACGAAAAAAGCCGGCGGAAACCGCCGGCTTTTTCCAGTTTGTCCGGGTGGACCGAGCTTACATGCCCGAGCCCTGGATGCCCTTCCACGAGGCCATGATGGCCTTCACGGCATTGTCCGGCAGGGGCACATAGTCGAGGCTCAGGGCCAGCTGGTCGCCCTTTTCCATGCCCCACTTGAAGAAGCGCAGCGCTTCAGCGGTTTCGCCCGGGTTCGGCGGGTTCTTGTAGACCAGGACAAAGGTGGTGGCGGTGATCGGCCAGGCGGTCGGCGCCGGGGCGTCCACGAACAGCACGTAGAAGTCCTTCTTCGCCGCACCGACCCAGTCCGCACTGCCGGCGGCGGCGCGGAAGGCTTCGACCGTGGGCTCGACCGTCTGGCCGGCCTTGTTGATCATCTTCACATGGCTGAGATGGTTCTGCTTGGCATAGGCATATTCGACATAGCCGATCGAACCGCTGATCTGGGCCACGTTGCCCGCAACACCCTCATTGCCCTTGGCGCCGATGCCCGTAGGCCAGTCGATGGCGGTATCCGCGCCGACATTGCTCTTCCATTCGGGGCTGATCATGCTGAGATAGGACGCGAACTGGAAGGTCGTGCCCGAACCGTCCGAGCGATGCACCACGGTGATCGCCTTGCCGGGCAGCGCCAAACCAGGGTTCAGCTTCTTGATCGCCGGATCATCCCAGCGCGCAACCTTGCCCATGAAGATCGCTGCCACGGTCGGGCCGTCCAGCGTGATCTGGCCGGCCTTCACGCCCGGCACATTGATGACCGGAACGATGCCGCCCACGACCAGCGGGAACTGCGTCAGGCCGAAGGAGCCAAGCTCCTTGGAGCCCAGCGGCTTGTCGGTCGCGCCGAAGGTCACGGTCTTGGCCTTGATCTGGGCGATGCCGCCGCCAGAACCGATGGACTGGTAATTCAGGCTGGTGCCGCCGATGCCCTTGTAGGCAGCCGCCCACTTGGAAACGATCGGGAACACGAAGCTGGAACCGGCGCCGGTGATGTCGCCGGCCAGGGCGGTTGTTGCGGTCATGGCCAGGCCGACCGCCGCGCCCAGAAGGGCCTTGTAAGTGCGTTTCATGTGTCTGTTCTCCAGTGTTGGGGGATAATTAGTTGGCGTATTGGAAGCGCAGGCCGATGACATTGAAGTCCTGGCTGTCGCGATCGGGAAGCAGCGCCGTGCCCTTCGACACGCTGACGATATTGTCGTCCAGCATGATACGAATGTTGCGGTTCAGGTACCAGTTGACGCCGAGCGAGACGATGCGCTCCTCGCCGCCCAGGACACCCGCCAGCCGCGTGCCGGCAATGGCGGTCTGGCCCGGATTCCAGTTCAGGTTGGTGTCGGTGTAGCGGGCCACCAGTTCCCAGGCGCCCCAGGAACCGCCGGACATCGAGAAGGGACGCGACGGGATCGGGCCCTGGAAGCCGCCGACTTCGTTGTTCAGGGCGGAAGGCGTGTAGGACTTGGTTTCGCCCGTCAGGATCCAGGAGCCTTCGATCGCCCAGCCCCAGAAGGTGGGATGGTCGGCAACCGTTGTGGCCGTGGTGCAGCCGACGGCGGCGCCGGCAGCGCCGCACTGGCGATCGAGCGTGAACTGGGCGTATTCGCCGCCCAGGTAGAAGTTCTCGAAGTTGCCCTGCAGGTCCACCGCCCACATGTCGGCCGTCTTGGCGGCGATGCCGCCGGTGCCGATCAGGCGGGTGCCGTCCACGCGGATTTCCGGACGGTCGCGCAGGTTGAGTGTCTGGCTGCCGCCGTTCGGGTTGCCGTTGGAACCGCTGTTGAGGACATGGCCGAAGCTGCCGCCCAGCGAGATGTTGGAAATGCCGTCGCTGTAGATGCGATCCGACACGCGGCCCAGCACCTGGCTGTTCTCGTCGCCCGACCCCGGAACCGCAAGGCCCGAAGCACTGCCATGGTTGGCGGCGCTGCCGGTCTTGCCGCCGGTGAAGGCCGCGGTGACGGTGACATTGTCGCCGGCCCAGAAAGCGTCGGTCTTGGCCCAGCCGATTTCAACGCCGCGGCGCGAGTCGCCCGCGCCGAAGGTGTCGGCGGCGATGTTTTCGAAATCCGGGCGTTCCAGGAACATCAGGTTGGCGGAAGACGTGGTGCCTTCCATCATCAGCACCGGCTCCAGGATACCGACATTGAAATGCCAGCCCGGAATGCCGGTGTAGCTGATCACTGCCTTGTTGAGCAGCGGGTCGCCTTCGCCGCCCGTGATGCCAGTGCCGGTGTTGCCGCCGTCACTGCCGCCCGCGTTGAAGCGCAGTTCATAGGAGAAATCGCTATAGGCCTTGCCTTCGATGCCGAAATAGGCGCGGCGCACCACGGCGCCCGAACTCAGGTCCGTCGGACCGGCGAAGCCGGCCGGATGGGTGGAATCCTGCGAGAAGCCGGCATAGTCGAACTGGAAGCGACCGCGGATCGCCAGGCTGAAACGGCCATCGCCGGACGCGAAGGTGGCGCGGCCATTGTCGAAGGCCCAGACAGCGGAATTGTAGCTTTGTTCCAGGGTCGAAAGGCGGGTGCGGTCGGCAGACGCGCGCTCAACGGCGGAGGACTGGGCGTCTTCCAGCGCCTGGAGGCGCGCCGCAAGTTCGGCATTGCTGATGCCGCCGCCCGAAGGCGTGCTCAGCTGCGCCACGACCAGGTTGGGGCGCTCGACATTGCTGTCCTTGGATTCGTTCCCGGTTTCGGCGGCCTGCGCGCTGGCGGCAGCCATGGCGATGACGGCCACGCTCGCCATCAATGTCCCGATTTTCATTACCCTCAGTCCCTCTGTGAATCCCGCGCAATCTTGCGCGCGGAGGATTTCGCAGCGGGTCGCTACGGCACGATGACGGTTCCATGACGGTTATGTGACTGCCTTCGCGGATGCAGCGGAAACCGGGCTTTGTCTGAAATGTCGCAGCAGCGGATTGTCGAAGACGTGGCCGCGAAGCCACGATTCTATCGGTCATCCGTTGTGCGACGGCCGGGCAGCCCTTGCGGCGGTTCGCCCTGCGCCAGTGCGCCATACTTGCCTTGAAAATAGACCAGCGGCGCCCCCGCCCCGTCGTGGCGGGCAAAACGCAGCACCCGGCCCAGCAGAATGGCGTGATCGCCGGCTACCTGCACGCTCTCGCGCGCACATTCAAAGATGGCCAGCGAGTCGGCCAGCGCGGGCGGTCCCAGCTCGGTGGGGATCAGGTCTATGCCATCCAGGCTGTGCTCCCCTGCCCCCGCCAGCCGCGAGGACACCGCTTTGTGGACGCTGCCCAGAATGGAGACGGTGAAGCCCGGTGCTTCCGCGAATGCCTTGTAACGCCGCGAGTCCCTGTGGATGCACCACAGCACCAGCGGCGGGTCCAGCGATACCGAAGTGAAGGAATTGACCGTTATCCCAATATGGGACATCGGTTCGTTGTCGGCATCCGCCGACGGGTCCCCGGCCGCGGTCATGACGGCAATCCCGGTGGGAAAGCAGCCCAGGGCAGTCCGGAAGGCGCGGGAATCAAAGCTCATAATCCATCCTAACCGCACCCATTTCACACTCGGTTAAGAGGGGGTGTGCATGATCGCTCAAAGGTTAGGCGACCCGGCGAAAAGACCGCAAGCCATAACCGGGTGAATGGGCTTTTTTCGGGGTAGCAGGCCATGGCCGGCGACGGTTCTATCGTCATCAAGAAGATCAAGAAGGGCGGTCACGGCGGCCATCACGGCGGCGCGTGGAAAGTCGCCTATGCGGACTTCGTGACCGCGATGATGGCCTTCTTCCTGCTGATGTGGCTGATCAACACCACCACCCCCGAACAGAAGCGTGGCATCGCGGATTATTTCGCACCCCAGTCCATCGCCCAGACCGTATCCGGTTCGGGCGGCGTTCTTGGTGGCAAGGTGATGGGCGAAGACTCGGCCCATGCCGGCGGCGCCCAGTCGGTGATGCAGAAACAGTCCCCGCCCGCCCCCGATTCCAAGACCAAGGCGCTGGCCAGCGGCAGCGGTCAGGGCGCGGGCGACAATGCCAATGCCAACGACGCGCACACGGCGCAGGACAGCGATTTCTCCCATGCCGCCGAAGCCATCCACCAGGCGGTGCAGGACAATCCCGACATCGCCAACCTGTCGCATCAGGTAATCACCGAGAACACGCCGCAGGGCCTGCGCATCCAGCTGGTGGATCAGGATGGACGGCCCATGTTCCAGCAGGGCTCCAATGAGCCCATGCCCTATACAAAGAAGCTGCTGGCGGCAGTGGGCGCCATTGTCTCGCGCCTGCCCAACCGGGTTTCCATATCCGGCCATACCGGCGGCAATGACGTGAACGCCACGGGCGGCGCCTGGGAATTGTCGGCCAGCCGCGCCAACCAGGCCCGCGCCTTGCTGCAGGCCGGCGGCCTGGGCAGCGACCGCATCTATGAAGTGGCGGGCAAGGCGGGCTCTGAACCCCTGCTGCCGGAAGATCCCAACGCGTCGGCCAACCGCCGCCTCAGCATCCTGTTGATGCGCGAAGCGCCGCCGGCGCCTGCCAACACCGGGCTCTAAAGCAAAAAATCGCATTCCAGCGCAAATAAAGCGGCTGCGCCGGGCGGCGGCGCTTGTCATACTTCTGTCCGAAAGGGGCAGTCATTGACCGACCAGCGCAGTACCCGCGTTCCGCAATTCTTCCTGACACCCGGCGGGCCCTGCCCTTATCTTCCGGGCAAGGTCGAACGCAAGGTATTCGCGCGCCTGGGCGGCAACCTGGCCCAGCCTTTGTCCGAGGCCCTCACCCATTCCGGCTTCCGCCGCAGCCAGTCGATCGCCTATCGTCCGGCCTGCGAGGGCTGCTCGGCCTGCGTCTCGGTGCGCATTCGCACCAGCGACTTCGCCCCCAGCCGCAACCAGAAGCGCATCCTGCGCCGCAGCGATGACCTGGTGCGCGGCGAAGTGACGGCGGAAGCGACCCGCGAGCAATTCGCGCTGTTGCGGACCTATCTGGATTCGCGCCATCCCGGCGGCGGCATGAGCGACATGGGCCTGTTCGACTATGTCGCCATGGTCGAGGAAACGCCGGTGTCCACGCATATTGTCGAGTACCGCGCGGCCTCCACTTCGGAAAATGGCGGCACGCTGGCGGCCTGCGCCCTGACCGACCGGCTGAAGGATGGCCTCAGCATGGTCTATTCCTTCTTCCACCCCGGCGAGGATGCCCGCAGCCTGGGCACCTACATGATCCTGGATCATGTGCGCGCGGCGCAGGCCGCCGGCCTGCCATACGTCTATCTGGGCTATTGGGTCCGGGGCAGCGAGAAGATGGATTACAAGGTGCGCTTCTCGCCGCTGGAAGCGCTGGGCCCCAATGGCTGGGAAGACCTGACGGTCTGACCATCAGGGCTGTGCGATAATCTTGACCCTGTCGCCGTCGTGCAGCTTGTCCAGATTGTCCGCCGCCAGGCGGTCGCCGGCAGCCAGACCCGACAGGATCACCACCGACTGCGCGGTCTTCAGGCCCAGCGCCACCTCGCGCTTCTCGATCTTGTCATCGGCGCCCAGCACAAAGACGCTGCCGGTATGGCCGTTGATCTGCACCGCCGTCACCGGCACGCTGACGCGTGACACGGCCTGCGTCGCGCCCTTTTCCGGCGCGGTAAGAAAGCCCACCCGCGCCGCCATCTGCGGCAGGATGCGCGCGTCCCGGACCTTGATCGCGACGCGCACTTCCACGGTACCCTTGCTCTGGTCGGCAGTGGGAATGATGGCGATGACCGAGCCGGGAATGTCCCATTCCGGATAGGCGTCCAGGTGAATGACGGTCGCGCCGCCGGTCTGCACCCGGTCTATGTAATTCTCGCTGACATCCACCAGCACTTCCAGCGAGTCCATGTCCACGATGGTGACGATACCGGTGCGGGTGTCGCCGCCGCCCGCCGCCGATGGCGCCACCACTTCGCCGACCTGCGCAACCTTGACCGTCACCACACCGTCAAACGGCGCGCGCACCAGCGTGTCCTGCAGGTTGCTCTGGGCGAATGCCACCTGCGCCTGGCTGACGCTGTAGGCGGTGCGGGCATTGTCATAGGCCAGGCGCTGGTTTTCCACCGCGTCGGTAGAGATGGCGCCCTGCTGCTTGAGGTGCTGATAGCGCGAATAGATGGGCGTGGTGTTTTCGAACGCCGCCTTGGCCTGGCGCGCCTGGGCCTGGGCCTGTTGCAGCGCCGCGCGATAATTGGAATCGTCCAGACGCGCGACGATATCGCCGGCCTTCACCTTCTGGCCTTCCTCGAAATTCACCTCTGTCACCTTGCCGAGGATTTTTGCCGACAACGTCGCTTTGCGCCGCGCCACGACATAACCCGACGCATCCAGGCTGGCGCCCGCGCCGCCCGCGCCTTCGGCACTCGCCGTCACCACATGCACCGGCACGCGGCCATCGGGCCAGAAGTACCAGCCCGCTGCCGCCAGTACGATCAGGCCCGCGCCGATGGCGCCCAGCAGGACCGGCGACGGGCCCGACTTGCGGCGGCGCACCGGAGCGCGCTCGATCTTGAGGGAATCGAGCAGCGACGATTTGTTGTTGTCTGGGGTCATGTTGCCCTGAGCGCCTCAACCACGGGACGTCGCGCCGCGCGCAGCGACGGAAAAAACCCTCCCAGCAAGGCTACCAGTGCAGCCCAGCCGACGCCAACGCCCACCAGCCCCGGCGACACGGTGAGGAAGAAGACGGTGTTGCCGAACGCGTCGCGCTTGCCGTCGTAAAGAGTATAGGCAATGAGGGCACCGATCAGCGCGCCGGCCACCGCCAGCAAAACCGCTTCCAGGATCACCGACACCGCCACCGGCAAGGCGGAAAAGCCAAGCGCCCGCAGCGTCGCGATTTCCCGGCCCCGCGCGCTGACCGCGGCATACATGGTGTTGAGGCAGCCGAACAGCGCACCAATCGCCATCACCGCGCCCACGACATAGGCGATAATGATCAGACCCAGCGTCTGGTCCGAGCTGATCTTCTTGTACCAGTCGGAATGACGCTCCACCGACACCGACAGCGCGGGATTGGTGGTCATGGCGCGCTTGAAGGTGGCCAGCGAGTCCTGCGACGCCAGCCGAACGAGAATGCTGTTGTAGTTCGGATGGCTGGTGGCGGTCATCAGCGTCTCGGTATCGCCGATCATCTGGCCCTCCAGAAGATCGCCGGTCTTGAACACGCCCACGATGGGCCATTCTCCCCCCGGCAGGATCACTTTGTCGCCCACCTTCATGCCCTGGAACTGGGTCTGTGCGCCGGCGCCCACCACCATCTCGCGCTTTCCGGCGCGGAACATGCGCCCCTCGACGATGTGGAATTCCGGGCGCAGCGCCACGCCCTTGGGGCCGAAGCCGCGCATGGTCGTGTACCCCTTGGTGCCGTTGAGCCGCAGCACGGGCACGCCCATGTTGAGCCCGCGATCGGCCAGCGGCTTGCCGTCCTTGTCCTTGGCGATGCCCGGCGCATCCATGATCAGCGGCGCCATGGCGCGCGTGATGGTGGACTGACCTTCGCTTTCCGCACCGTTGGACACCACGATGGCCCGGCCGGGATCGCCGGCGTGCAGATAGCCTTCCTGCATGCCGGTGGTCATGGACATCATGGACAAAAGCACGCCGACGGTGGCGCCCAGGCCGACCACGATGACCATCGACGTCCAGAAGCGCTGGGGCAGGCTTCGCAGGTTGATGGCGGAGACGATGAATATCTGGCGGATCAGGTTCATGTCAGCGTCCCGACAAGGCGGTTGCGATATCCATCTGCCGCAGCCGCAGCGCCGGCAGGACGGAGGACACCAGCGCGACGACACACGCGCTCAAGGCGGCCCAGCCTAGCACCCCGGCCGTGACGGTGGGGATCGGCACGCCGTCCCCCGGCGGCAGCAGGCGCGGCAACAGGCCGGCGATGGAGCCGGCCAGCGCAACGCCCAGCGCCGCACCCAGAAGGCACGGCACCGCCGCTTCCAGGAAAACGAGAGCCATCACGCCGTTGTCGTTGAAACCGATGGTCTTGAGGGTGGCGAACTCGGTGAAGCGCTCGCGCACCGACTGGGCGATGCCGTTGGCGGTGAGGAACAGCACCATGAACATGCCGGCCAGCGCGATGTCGCGGTCCACCGCGGCGATGTCGATGCCGCTATTGGTGATGTCCAGCGCGGCCTTTTCCGTGATGGACTGGGTGGGGATGGCGGAGTTGGCGAAGCGGTTGTCGATGGCCTGCGCGATGTCGGCGGTGCGGCCCGGATCGGAGGTCTGCACGTAATATTCGCCGACCTTGTCCTGCTTGGCCAGGGGCAGCGCCTTGTTGAAATAGTCGTAGTTGCCCAGCATGTAGCCGGGCGTCATGTAGGCGACATCGCCCACGATATCGAGGACCTTCAGGGTCCAGGCGGCAGCGCCGTCGGCGCGGGTGATGGTGGGCGCGGCGATGGTGAAATTGTCGCCCGGCTTGAGGTGCCAGATCCGCGCCTCGCTCTTGCTCACCAGGATGCCATTGCGATTGTTCTTGAGCATCTCCCACTGCGCCTTGGTGACGGGCCACTCCGTCAGCACATCGGACAGGCCGTCATCCCCCATCAGCACGAAAACCTTGTTGCGCTTTTCCTGGTGATAACCAAACAGGTAGCTGATCTTGGCCACCTTGGAGACACCGGGCAGCTGCTCGATCTGCCGCCCCATCGCCACGGGCATGCCGCCATTGGGACCATTGCCGAAGCGCGCATCGGCATAGATGCGGTCGGCGCGGGCCGCCGCCAGCACGGAATCAAATGTCGCGTTCATGCCGATGGTCAGGCCGAACAGCGTGAAGGCGATCATCACCGACAGCAGGGTGAGGATGGCGCGGGCCGGCTTGCGCATCAGCGCCGACCAGACAAGCGGGACATATTTCATGCCATGACCCCGCGTTCAACTAGCTGGCCCTTGTCCATCTCCAGCTGGCGGGTGGCGTGATCGGCGGCCTTGGGATCGTGGGTGACCATCACGATGGTCTTGTTCTGCTGGCGGTTGAGCTGTTGCAGCAGGCCCAGGATTTCATCGGCGGTGGCGCGGTCCAGGTCGCCGGTGGGCTCGTCGCACAGCAGGATGGCGGGATCGGCCACGATGGCGCGGGCGATGCCGACACGCTGTTGCTGGCCGCCGGACATTTCGCCCGGCTTGTGCGAGGCGCGATCCGACAGGCCCACGATTTCCAGCGCGGCGGCGACGCGGCGCTGACGCTCCAACTTGGAAAGGCGCGTCAGCAGCAGCGGCAGTTCGACATTGCGCGCCGCCGACAGCATCGGCATCAGATTGTAGAACTGGAAGATGAAGCCGATATGGCTGCCGCGCCACTTGGTGAGCTGGGCGCCCGACAGGCTTTCCAGATGTTCGCCGCCGACGATCACCTCGCCGCTGTCACCATGGTCCAGCCCGCCGACCAGGTTGAGGATGGTGGTCTTGCCGGAACCGGACGGCCCCATCAGCGAGACAAACTCGCCTGCCGGGATTTCCAGGTTCAGGTCATGCAGGACTTCTACGGATTCCTTGCCGCGACGGTAATGCTTGACCACATGACGCAGCGAAATGGCGGATGACATGCATGCCCCCTTTGCGAAAATTCACCTGACGCCGAAGCCCATCGGCATATGTCATACAAAGTATATTAAATAGAAGTCTCTTGCAAGACCCGATATCTTGCATAGCACGGTAGCGAGGCGCAGACAAGGCCAATGTGAGCCGTTGAGAAATTCTCAGGGGACCGGCGCGAGCGTTCGCACCATGTGGATTTCATCCCAATACACGCCATCCACCTTCAACGCGCCGGGCAGCATGCCGAACCGCTTGAAACCGTGACGTTCATACAGGGCCTGGGCCGACAGGTTTTTGGTATGCACACCCAGGATGAGAAATTCCGCGCCCTCGCCGCGCGCCAGCGCTGTCACCGCTTCGATCAGCGCGTCGCCCACGCCCTTCCCGCGAAAGCCGCCCCTTACATACATGGCGCCCAGATGGCCCACGTGCGCGGTCTTGGCTGACCAGGTGTCGCGCCAGTATTTCGCGGTGCCGGCAAAGACGCCGCCGATCTCGCAGGTGAACCAGGCTTCGTTCGCACGCGCGCGCCAATCGTCCGGGGTCAGCGCGGATTCCACAGCCAGATCGGCCGTGAACGCTTCAGGATGGTCGCGCAGCGATTCCAGCCGGACATCGCGAAAGCGTTCCCAGTCATCCGGCAGGATTCGGCGGGCAACGGTCACGCGCCGCCGCCGAATTGCGCCTTCCATTCCGCGATCTGCTCTTCGCTGATCTTGGCCACCAGCACCTCCGGCGCCTTGATGGGCTGGCCGGGCGTCAGGTCATTGAGAAGCTCCAGCATCGGCGCACCCGGGAATGGAATGACACCGCCCCGGTAGCCGACCGGCTGGATGCATTCATGGATGGTCCTGGCGAAGTCGGGCATCACGGGCCAAACCAGGTGCGCGAACTGGTGGATCAGGTTCAGGCCCATGCGCACACCCACCGCCGCCTTGGCGCGGTCGGTCTTGATGTGCGTCCAGGGCGCGGCCTTGGTCATGTATTCGTTGCCGGCAACCCAGATGGCGCGCATTTCGCCCATCGCCTTGCGGAATTCGGCATTCTCCATGAACTCGGCATATTGCGCGATGCGGCGGTCGAGATCGGCAATCAGCGCATGCTCTTCTTCGCCGTACTCACCCTCGCCCGGCACCACGCCGTCAAAGCGCGCGACGCAGAACTTGGTGACGCGGTTGGCGAAGTTGCCCAGAACGTCGGCCAGGTCCTTGTTGATGATGCCCGCGAACTGTTCCCAGGTGAAATTGCTGTCGCTGCCTTCGGGCGCGTTGGCAATCAGGTAATAGCGCCAGTAATCGGCCGGTGCGACCTCGAGCGCCTTGTCCATGAAGATGCCGCGCTTGCCGGAAGTGGAGAACTTGCCACCGTCATAGTTCAGCCAGTTGAAACCCTTCAGCCGGTCCACCAGCTTCCAGGGTTCGCCCGAGGCCATGATGGTGACGGGAAAGCCCACGGTGTGGAAAGGCACATTGTCCTTGCCCATGAATTCCCAATAGGTGACGTCCTTCGCGGCATCGCCGTACCACCAGCTTTTCCAGGCATCGCCCTTGCCGTTCTTGTCGGCCCATTCCTTGGTCGCGGCGATATACTCGATGGGCGCATCGAACCAGACATAGAAGACCTTGCCCTTGAGCGCGCCGTCCGCGATGTCGTCGGGCACCGGGATGCCCCATTCCAGGTCGCGGGTGATGCCGCGGTCGTGCAACCCCTCGTCCAGCCACTTATAGGCGATGGACGTCACCAGCGACGGCCAGTCGGCCTTGTGGCTGTCGATCCAGGCGCGAAGCTTGTCGGCGAACAGCGACTGCTTCAGGAACAAATGCGTCGAGTCCCGGATCTCGATGTCATGCACGCCCGACACCGCCGAGCGCGGATTGATGAGGTCGATGGGGTCCAGCACACGGGTACAGTTCTCGCACTGGTCGCCGCGGGCGCGGTCATAGCCGCAATGCGGACAGGTGCCGATGACATAGCGGTCGGGCAGGAAGCGGCCATCGGTGGGGCTGTAGGCCTGTTTGGTGACGCGGATTTCCAGAAAACCGTTCTTCCAGAGCTGCCGCGCGAAGTGCAGCGTCAATTCGTGGTTCTGCGGCGAGGAGGAGCGGCCGAAATTGTCCCAGCTGAGGTTGAACTGGTCACCGAGATCCTTCTGAACCGCATGCCATTTGGCGGCGTATTCCGCCACCGGCAGCTTTTCTTCCAGCGCCGCCAGCTCGACCGGCGCGCCGTGCTCATCGGTGGCGCAGATGGCCAGCGTGTCATAGCCGCGGCTGCGGCAATAACGGGCGAAGATGTCCGCCGGCAGCATGGAGCCCACCAGGTTGCCCAGGTGCTTGACCCCGGCGACATAGGGGATGGCGGAAGTGATCAGGATGCGTTTCATTGTGCTATAAAATCGAAAGAATCCAGTCCCTCATACAAGGGGACGGCCAGGGAAGCAAAAGGGAAGCGAGGGGGTTGGTGATGCAGCGCAAAAACCGGAATTTCGTCTTGGCCGCAATGGGTTCGGCCGCCTTTGCGATGGGAGCCGCCATGGCACAAACACCACCGGCACCGACCCCGGCGGCCAGCGTCATCCCCGCCAGCGTACTGGCCGACCTGCCCCACCGCGACATTTCCAACGGCATCGTCACCGCCAAGGTCTATCTGCCGGGCGAAGGCGGCTTTTACCGTGGTACCCGCTTTGACCGCACCGGCGTGGTCGCCCATGCCACCTACAAGGGCCAGGACTATGGCCAGCCCTGGTTCTCCAGCTTCTCGCCGGATGTGCGCGACTTTGTGTGGAAGGACGACCAGGTGACGGTTTCGACCGTCAGCGCCGCGGTCGGCCCGGCCGAAGACTTCCAGCCCGTGGGCTTCGATGAGGCCGGCGATGGCGGCCTGTTCCTGAAGATCGGCGTGGGCGTGATGAAACGCACCAACCCGACATACGATTTCGTCCACGCCTATCCGGTGATGAACGAAGGCAGCCGCAGCGAAAGCCACACCAAATCCAGCGTGCGGTTGACCCACTCCATTGCCGACCGCGCGAGCGGCTTTGGGTACAGCTATGTGAAGACAGTGGCGCTGGTGCCCGGCAAGGCGCAGATGACCATTGAGCATGTGCTGAAGAACACCGGCAAAAAGGACATCGTCACCACGGTCTATTGCCACAACTTCCTGACGCTTTCGCCGCCCGACGCACCTGGCAACCAGGATGTGACGATCACCGCGCCCTTCGACATCAAGGCGGAAAAGCCTTTTGCGCCCGGAACCGCCGTGGTGGAAGGCAAGACCCTGCGCTACCTGCGCGGCGTGAAGGAAGGCGAAAGCGTCACCTCGCCGATCAGCGGCTTCAGCGATCATGTCGGCGACTATGATTTCAAGGTGATGAACACCAGGACCGGCTTCGGCCAGCGCATCCGCGCAGACCAGCCGCTGGCGCGCATCAACTTCTGGTCCATCCGTACCAATGTGAGCTGGGAGCCCTATATCGCCATCTCGCTGAAGCCGGGCGAGACCAAGCGCTGGACCTACACCTATGATTATTTCGGTCCGGGCGACAAGGAATGAAGATGCGCCTGGCGATTGGCGCATTGTTCCTGGCCGGTGCGGCAGCAGCCCAGCCGGCGCAGCCGATACCAGAGTCCACCGAGCCGGTCGCCGACCTGTTGACCGCTTCACCGGCGGTCACTCTTACCAACGGCGTCATCACTGCCCGCATCGCACCGCCTGACCTGGCGAAAGGCTTCTATCGTGGCACCCGCTTCGACCAAGCCGGGGTGATCACCAGCCTGAAACTGGGCGACAGGGAATTCTATGGCCCCTGGTTCGAACGCACCGCGCCGGATGTGCTGGACTATGTCTATGTCCCCGAAGGCATCGCGGCGGGCCCGGACAGCGCCATCAGCGGTCCGGTAGAAGAATTTGCCCCGCTGGGTTTCGATGACAAGACCACCCCGCTGTTCGTCAAGATTGGCGTCGGGCTGCTGCATCGCCCCGACGACAAGGCCTATGACCATTACCGGCATTACGACATTGTCAGCGTCGGGCGTCGCACTGCCCGCACGACGAAAAACAGCATCACCTTCGGCCAGGTGCTGGACGGCGCGGGCTATGGCTACACCTATGAAAAGACCCTGCGGCTGGTGCCGGGCACCGCGCAGATGGTGATCGAGCATGTGCTGAAGAACACCGGCAGCAAGCCGATCGTCACCACCGTCTATGACCACAATTTCCTGCGGCTGGTGCCGGGCAATGGCGGCATCCAGGTGACATTTCCCTTCCCGGTTTCCGCGGCAAAGCCCCCCGCCGCCGACCTTGTCCGCATCGCGGGCAACACCCTGACCTATCTGCGGCCCATGGCGGACAGGGAGCGGCTGTCGTTTCCCCTTACCGGCTTCGGCGCCACGGCCAGCGACTATGATTTTCGTGTCGCCGACACCAAGACCGGCGCGGGCGTACGGATCACGGGCGACCAGCCGATCACCCGGATCAATATCTTTTCCATAGACCGGGTGCAGTCGGTGGAACCCTACATCGCCATCGACCTGCCGCCGGGCGCGCAAAAGACCTGGCGCTACATCTATACGTTTACCGCGCCCCACTGAGACCTGCAGAGGGAACTTGCCATTAAGGAGCGCTGTGGCTATTTCCACCCCAAGCCTTAGTCCAGCGCCGGCTTAGCTCAGTTGGTAGAGCACCTGATTTGTAATCAGGGGGTCACAGGTTCGAGTCCTGTAGCCGGCACCATTCATTTGGCCACGTCATGGCGCGGTGGCGAGCGTGGCAGGCGAAAGCGCCAACTCTCATCATTTCGCCGCCGCCCAGCTAGTTCAGGTGCGCCGCTATCAGGCTGGCGACATGCACAGCTTGTCGCATTGTGCCATCCGCGATCTGGTGGCGGCAGGACGTGCCGTCCGCCACCACCACAGTATCGGCAGCCGCGGCGCGGACTGCCGGCAACAGGGACTGCTCGCCCATCGCCAGCGACACATCGACAGTCTCGGCCTGGTAGCCGAACGCACCCGCCATGCCGCAGCAACTGGATTCGATTTTTTCCAGTTTCATATCCGGTATCAGGCGCAGCGCTTCTTCGACCGCGCCCATGGCGCCGAACGCTTTCTGGTGGCAATGGCCGTGCAGCAACGCCTTCTGCGTCGCCGGTTTCAGGTTGGGCTTGAAGCGCCCGGCCTTGATCTCGCGGGCAATGAATTCCTCGAACAGCAGGGCATGGGCGGCGGCGCGCTTGCTGTCCGCGCCCGGCAGCATCGCCAGCGCTTCATCCCGGAAACTGAACAGGCAGCTTGGCTCCAGCCCCACCAGCGGCACACCACGCGCGAAAAAAGGCTTCAGCGCATCGAGGCTGCGGCGCATTTCGGATTTCGCCGCCGCGACATTGCCAACGGCCAGATATGTTCGGCCGCAACAGAGCGGACGCCCTTGCGCCTTTGCAAGATGGACGCGATAGCCGGCGCCGGTCAGCACCTTCAGGGCATCGCGCAAGATGCCCGGTTCAAAAGCGGCATTGAAGCTGTCGGCCCACAGCACCACTTCATGTCCCGTCGCAGGTCCAAAACTTTCGCCGGCATGGTCGAAGCGGTCGCGCCGCCAGGTTGGCAGATCACGCCGCGCGCTGAAGCCCGCCACCTTTTCCGACAGCCAGCGCAGCGCGCCCATCCGGTTGCGCAGGTTCAGCAGCGGCGCGAACCTCGCCGCCAGGGGCGCGTAACGCGGCAGGCCCGCGATCAGCCGGTCGCGCAGGCTGTAGCCCTGTCGGGCAGCACGCGCCGCCAGCACCTCAATCTTCATCCGCGCCATGTCCACGCCGGTGGGGCATTCGCGCTTGCAGGCCTTGCAGCTCACGCACAACTGCATGGTCTCAGCCATCGCGTCGGACGTCAGCGCGCCCGCCCCCAGCTGCCCCGACAGGGCCAGGCGCAGCGAATTGGCGCGGCCACGGGTAACGTGTTGCTCGTCGCGGGTGACGCGATAGGACGGGCACATGGCGCCGCCTTCCGACTTGCGGCATGCGCCATTGTTGTTGCACTGCTCGGCCGCGCCCTGCAAACCGCCGATGGCGCCCGGATATTCCGACCAGTCCAGCGCCGGCGCAAAATCCTTCACCGCATAGCCGGGCGGATAGCGGAACAGGTCGCGTTCGTCGAACTTCGGTGCCCGCACGATCTTGCCGGGATTCATCATGCCGGCCGGATCGAAGGTGTCCTTCACCTCTTCGAATGCCTTGACCAGTTCGGCGCCGAACATCTCGCGATGGAATTCGCTGCGCACCAGACCGTCGCCATGTTCACCGGAATGGCTGCCCTTGTACTGGCGCACCAGTTCAAAGGCCTCTTCCGCGATGGCGCGCATCGCCTTTACGTCCTTTTCCAGACGCAGGTTCAGCACCGGGCGCACATGCAGGCAGCCTTCGCTGGCATGGGCATACCAGGTACCGCGCGTGCCGTTGCGTTCGAAGCATTCCGTCAACTTCGCGGTATAGTCCGCCAGATGCTCCAGCGGCACCGCGCAATCTTCGACGAAGGAGATGGGTTTGCGCTGCTCCTTCATCGACATCATGATGTTGAGGCCGGACTTGCGCAGTTCTGTGATGGCATTCTGCAGCGCCGGGTCATAAACCTCGACCACGCCGCCCCATTGCGCGCCCGTATGCGAGAAGTCCATGCCCAGGTCGCCCATCATCTGGGCCAGCTGTTTCATGCGCCGCGCGTTTTCCTCTTCGCCGGAATCGAATTCCACCAGCAGGATCGCGCGCGGCTTGCCCTTCAGCATGGCGTCCAGGGTGGCGTGGAACATGGGGATTTCCGCCGCCAGCCCCAACATGGTGTCATCCACCAGCTCTACCGCGATGGGTTTGAGGGTCACCAGATGCTGGGCTGCATCCATGGCGGCATGGAAGCTGCCAAAATGGCAGACGCCAAGCGCGCGTTTGCCCAGCACCGGCGAAAGCTGGAGCGTGATGGCGGTCGAATAGGCCAAGGTGCCCTCCGACCCCACCAGCAGGTGCGCCAGGTTGATGCGGTTGTTGCGCGGATTGAGCGCGTCGATGTTGTAGCCGCCGACTCGGCGATGCACCTTGGGAAAGCGCGCTTCCACCTCGCCCGCTTCGCGCGCGCCGATGGCCAGCAGCTTTTGTGCCAGCGGCCGTTCCGCCGCGCCGACATCGGACAGGTCGGGCGACACGTCCCCGAAATGCATGGCGGCACCGTCGGCGAGCACGGCGTCGATCGCCAGCACATTGGCGCGCATGGTGCCGTAGCGGATGGAGCGGCCGCCGCAACTGTTGTTGGCAGTCATGCCGCCGATGGTGGCACGCGATGCGGTGGAAACATCCACCGGGAACCACAGGCCGTGCTTTTTCAACTGGCGGTTCAGGTCGTCCAGCACGATGCCGGGCTCGACCCTGACGCGCTGCCCCTCCACGTCCAGATCAAGAATCCGGTTCAGGTATTTCGAGCCATCGATGATCAGCCCGCTATTGACGGTCTGGCCGCACTGGCTAGTGCCGCCGCCGCGCGCCGTCACGGCCAGGCCCTCTTCGCGCGCCAGCGCCAGCGCCGCCACCGCGCCGTCCATGCTGCGCGGCACAACGACGCCCGCGGGCATCATCTGATAGTGCGAGGCGTCCGTGGCATAGCGTCCGCGCGAAAAGCTGTCGAACAGCACATCGCCCGCGACATGGGCTTTGAGCCGTCGTTCCAATCCCGGATGCGTCGCCATTGCTGTCCCTGATGCGCTATTTTAATTCGGACTTTTTGCCGGTTCCGGGCTAAAAGCAATCCATAATAGTATCAGGGAAACACCATGACGCACGGACAACATTTCCTGCAGATCCCCGGTCCCAGCCCGGTGCCCGAACGCATCCAGCGCGCCATCGACCGCCAGGTGATCGATCATCGCGGACCGCAATTCCAGGCGCTGGGTCATGCGGTGCTGGAGGGCATCCGAGAGGTGTTCGGCACCACCGGCCCGGTGATCATCTATCCTGCTTCCGGCACCGGCGCGTGGGAAGCGGCCATCGTCAATACGCTGTCGCCTGGCGACAAGGTGCTGATGGCCGAGACGGGCCAGTTCGCCACGCTGTGGCAGAAGCTGGCGACGCGCTGGGGCATCACCGTCGATTTCATTCCCGGCGACTGGCGCCACGGCGTCGATGCCGCGGCCATCGCGGCAAAGCTGGCCGAGGACAAGGCGCACGCCATCAAGGCGGTGATGGTGGTGCACAATGAAACCTCGACCGGGTGCCTGTCGGACATCGCGGCGGTGCGGGCAGCGATGGGATCGCATCCCGCGCTGCTGATGGTGGACACGATTTCCTCGCTGGGCTCTGCGCCGGTGCGGCATGACGCCTGGGGCGCCGACGTCACCGTGTCCGGCTCGCAGAAGGGCCTGATGCTGCCGCCAGGGCTCAGCTTCACGGCTGTTTCCGAAAAAGCCATCGCCGCGTCGAAGACCAACACCCTGCCCCGCTCCTACTGGGACTGGAGCGAGATGCTGCAGTTCAACGCCAAGGGCTTCTTTCCCTACACGCCTGCCAGCACGCTGCTCTATGGCCTGAAAGAAGCACTGACGATGCTGAACGAGGAAGGGCTGGAGAATGTCTTTGCCCGTCACCAGCGCCTGGCCGCCGCCTGCCGCGCCGCGGTGAAGGGCTGGGGGCTGGAAATCCTGTGCCAGGACCCGAAGGTCTATTCGCCGATCCTGACCGGTGTGGTGCTGCCGGCCGGCCATGACGCCGACAATTTCCGCAACATCGCGCTGGAGCAGTTCAACATTTCCTACGGTGCGGGCCTGGGCAAGGTGGCGGGCAAGGTGTTTCGCATCGGCCATCTGGGCGACTGCAACGAACTGACCTTGATGGCGGCCTTGTGCGCCACCGAGATGACGTTGAAGCTCGCCGGCGTGCCCCACAAGGCGAGCGGCGTTGCCGCTGCCATGGCCAGCTTCACGGATGAAAACAGGAAACTGCGCCTGTCCGCTTGAACGGGCAGCGTAAATAAAAAATACCGGGACGATACATTCGGGGATTGGCATGAAACGCCTGCGCGTGCCGCACGTCATTCTGGCGCTGCTATGCCTGATGTATTTCATCACCTATATCGACCGGGTCAACATTTCCACGGCCGCAAGCGCCATCCAGGACGAGTTCGGCTTTTCGAAAACCCAGCTTGGCCTGATCTTCTCGGCCTTCGCCTATCCCTACCTGGTGTTCCAGGTGATCGGCGGCTGGGTGGGCGACAAGTTCGGCGCGCGCAAGACACTGTTCTGGTGCGGCCTGGTCTGGGCGGCCGCCACCATGCTGACCGGATTTGCCGGCGGTCTGGTGTCGCTGTTCGCGGCGCGGCTGCTGGTGGGCCTAGGCGAAGGGGCCACCTTCCCCACCGCCACCCGCGCCATGCAGAACTGGACCTCGCCCGCCCGCCGCGGCTTTGCGCAAGGGCTCGCCCATGCCTTCGCGCGCCTTGGCAACGCGGTGACGCCGCCGCTTATCGCATTGCTGATGGCAGCCTTCACCTGGCGCGGCACCTTCTGGCTGCTGGGCGGCATCAGCCTGGTGTGGGTGCTGGTGTGGGTGTTTTATTTCCGCAACCATCCCAAGGATCATCCCGGCATCACCCAGGCGGATATTGATGCGCTGCCGCCACACGTTATCGGCGAGCGGCCCAAGGCCCCCTGGCGCGCGCTGGCCAAGCGGATGTGGCCGGTGACGCTGACCTATTTCTGTTATGGCTGGACGCTGTGGCTCTACCTGAACTGGCTGCCGCTGTTCTTCAAGACCAACTATCACATGGATATTTCCAAGTCGGCGATCTTCGCCTCCGGCGTCTTTTTCGCCGGCGTGGTGGGCGACACGCTGGGCGGCGTGCTGTCGGACGGCATTCTCAAGCGCACCGGCAATGTGCGCCTGGCACGGCTGGGCGTCACCGTGCTGGGCTTCGGCGGCGCCTTTGCATCGCTGCTGCCCATCCTGTTCGTGCATGACATAACGGTTGTGGCACTGTGCCTGTCGGGCGGATTCTTCTTTGCCGAACTGGTGATCGGCCCCATATGGGCCGTGCCCATGGACATCGCGCCACGCTATGCCGGCACCGCCGCGGGCCTGATGAACACGGGTTCGGCCTTTGCCGCGATCGTCTCGCCGCTGGTGGCGGGTTATGTCATCGACGTGACCGGGAACTGGTACCTGCCCTTCATCATGTCCATGGGCCTTCTGGGCGTGGGCGCCTTCACCGCTTTCCTGATGCGTCCTGAAAAGCCATTCGAGGAGATTGCCTGATGAAGACCTTCGCGCTCACTGCCGCCCTACTGCTTACCGCCACTGGCGCACAGGCGCAGCTCGCTTCAAAGATCACCCATTACGACGTCAGCAAGACCGCCAACCTCAAGGCGGTGCATGACGGCGCCGGGACGATGAATTTCGGACCGCTGATGACCGACAAGACCATGTCCACCAACCTCTTGTTCCTGCATCGCGGCGTCTTGCATCCCCATTCCGGCATCGGCCAGCATTTCCACAATCACTGCGAAGAGATGTTCGTGATCTTCGACGATGAAGCGCAGTTCACGATCAACGGCCGCACCTCCACCCTCAAGGGCACCGTGGGCGCGCCCGACCGGATGGGATCGTCACACGCCATCTACAACGCCACCGACCATGACGTGGAGTGGATGAACATCAATGTCGGCACGTCCAAGGTCTATGACGCCTTCAACCTGGGTGATGACCGGGTGGGCGCGCCGCAGGACAAGGTTCCGCAATTCGTCACCATGCGGCTGGACAAGGCGTTGCTGAAGCCCGGCGCCACGCCCGGCGTCATGCGCCGCCGCGCCCTGAGCCCCAGCGTGTTCTTCACCGCCTGGTCCTATGTCGATCACGAACTGGTGGCGCCGGGCGCGACCGTGCCCCAGACCGCGACCCCGGACATGAGCGAGGCCTATTACGTCATCTCGGGCGACGGCAGCGTGACAGTGAATGGCGAGACCGTGGCAATCAGGAAGGGCGATGCCATTCCGGTCGAGCCTGGCCAGGCCAAGAGCTTCAAGGGCGGCAGCGCCCCGCTGGAGCTGATGATCATCGGCGTGGCCAAGGACATGGCAGCCAAGAATGCCTTTGCCGCCGATCCCGCCAACGAGTATCCGGAACGGTCGGCGCGGCGCTAACCGGCTGTCAGTTTGCCCGTTGGATGTTGTCCCCCTCTTCCGTTCTGGCGCGGACTCGCCAATGCTGCCGGGCAAGAGAAGGACACACCCGATGACCACATCCTATATCAGCAAGACAATGCCCTCGCCGGTCGGACTCCTGACGCTTGTCGCCAGCGACGCCGGGCTTGCCGCCATCCTGTGGGAGAATGACAATTCTGGCCGCGTCCGGCTGCGTCACGCGCCGGGCGACAATGCCGTGTTGCGCGATGCCGAAAGGCAGCTGGGCGAATATTTCGCCGGTACGCGCACGGACTTCGACCTGCCGCTGGATTTCACCGGCACGGACTTCCAGAAGTCGGTCTGGCAGGCGCTGCTGACCATTCCCTTCGGCGAAACCCGCAGCTATGCCCAGATCGCCCGCCAGATCGGCAAGCCCAGGGCGATGCGCGCGGTGGGAGCGGCAAATGGCAAAAATCCGATCTCGATCGTCGCGCCCTGCCACCGCGTCATCGGCGCCAACGGCACGCTGACCGGCTTTGCCGGGGGACTTGAAGCCAAGGCCCGATTGCTGGCGCTGGAGACCGCGTCGCGATTTCGCGACGCGGCCTGACGCCTATTTGCGGTAATAGAGCGGTATCTCGCCCGGTATCTTCGCGGTCAGGCGATAGATGCTGGTCGAGCCGGTAAGATAGACCGTCTTGCCGTCTTCGGCGAAGGCGATGTTGGCGACGACTTCCGGCACCACGATCTGGCCCAGCACCTTGCCCTTGGGCGTGATGATGCGCACGCCACCGGGGCCGGTGGTCCAGATATTGCCGGCCGAGTCCACTTTCAAGCCATCGGGCACATCCGGCGCGCTGCCGGGATAGCCGATCAGCTTGCGCTTGCCCGACAGCTTGCCGTCCGCACCCACGTCATAGGCCCACACCGTCATGTCCGGCATGGAGTTGGAGATGTAGAGCGTCTTGCCATCCGGCGAGAAACCGATGCCGTTGGGCGCCTTAAGGTCGGTGATCACAGGCGTCAGCTTGCCGCCCGCATAGCGGAACACGGCGTTGAACTTCAGCTCCTTCTTGGGATCGGCATCCATTTTCGGCAGGCCGAAGGGCGGATCGGTGAACCACAGGGCACCGTCCTTGCTGAAGACCAGGTCGTTGGGGCTATTGAAGCGCTTGCCTTCGTATTTAGACAGGAACGGCTTGAGCCCGCCCTTGTCGTCCATCCGCTCGATGGTGCCGATGGCCATGCGGGTCAGCAGGATCGAACCGTCCTTGTCGGTGATCATGCCGTTGGAGCCGAAATTGCCGGTCGGCGGCGCATTCTTCATGCCGCCGGAGTCGCTGAGGATCACCGCCACCTTGCCATCGGGTGACAGGGTGCGCACCTTGTCGCCGCGCACATCGCTGAACCACAGCTTGCCGTCCTTCCACATCGGACCTTCGGTGAAGATGAAGCCGCCCGCCACCTTGGCGAGCTGGGTGCCGGGGGCGATCACCGCGTCCAGGCCCGGGTCCATGCGCACGATCCGCAAGGGATCGGCCTTCATTGCCATTTTCGTGGCATCGGCGGCGTGGGCAAGCGGCGCCATCAGGCACAGCGCGGGCACAAGATATCTGAAGGTCCTGGACATGGCATTCCCCGTGGTGATTTTGGGGAAGCCTACGTCTCCAGGATGGTGTTGGGCAACTGGTTCCGGGGGGTGCCGTCGGGCGGAAAATGCTGTGCCAACGCCGCGCCGCAGATCTCGATGGCCTTGACGAAACCGTCAGCCGGCTGGTGTGTCTTCATGCCATCCGTCACCGCCGCAACGGCCGCATTCCAGGGGCCCGCGCCGACCGCCTTGTGGATGGAGTCATGCGCCACCAGCTCGACCCGGCGATCATGCCACGAGGCATAGATCAGGATATGCGGTTCGGCATGGCCGAGCCGTGCGCCGGCCGCAGCGAAGTGCCGCCGCGCCGCCTTGCGCACCCGATAGTGACGCAGCGGACCCGGTGTCATCACCCGCCGGACCGCGGGGATCGCCACGATCAGCGCGACGCAAAGGAAGATTCCGGCCTGGATCAGGCAATAGGTGGTCAGTGCCCGCAGGATCAGGCCTTCCATGGCGCGGGCGGATTCATCCGTCCAACTGGAAAAGATGCTGGCCAGCGCCAGCCGGTGCAGGCCGCCCAGGACCAGAATTGGCGGACCAATCAGGGCTGCGATGGTGGCCCAGGCCAGGGGAACGTCGCGATAACTCGACACGTCGCGGGTCAGCACGCAGAAAATCTCGCCGGCGGTTTTGCTTTCGGCTTGCGTGACCGCCGCTGCGATCCGGTCCTGGTCCGTCTGACTCAGCATCACCAACTCCCTCTACCAGCTCCCCGACGATCCGCCGCCGCCGAAGGAGCCGCCACCGCCGCCGCCCCATCCGCCGCCGCCGCCGCCACCAAATCCTCCGCCGCCAAAACCGCCGCGTCCGCCACCGCCACCGCCGGACAGCAAGAGCGGGAGCAGCCACCAGCCGCCGAAATACCGAAAGAAGATGAAGCCGATGATAAGGAAGATCACCAGCCCACCGATAGACGGTCCATCCATCTGGACGTCATTGCCCCGCTGCTGCGCCGCGGCGGCCGCACGCTTCTCGGCTTCCGAGGTTTCCAGCGACAATTGCTGGATCAGCGCATCCGTGCCGGCAATGACGCCGCCATTGAAATCGCCGCTGCGGAACTTCGGCAGCACCTGGGTCTGGATGATCACCGAGGAAAAGGCGTCGGTGAGTATCGGTTCCAGCCCGTACCCCACCTCGATGCGGGTCTTGTGTTCTGTGGGCGCGATGATGAACAGCACGCCATTGTTCATCTTCTTCTGGCCGATGCCCCAGGCACGGCCAAGCTGGTAGCCGTAATCGCTGATCTCGTAACCGCCCAGCGATGGCACGGTAACAACCACCAGCTGGCGCGAATTGCTGGCTTCCAGAGCCGCCAGCTTTTCGGTCAGGCTGGCGCGGGTGGCGTCACTCAGGATATGCGCATCATCCACCACCCGCCCGGTCAGCGCCGGAAATTTCGGCGCCGCCCAGGCGGGGGCGATGAGAAGGAAACACGCGATGAAGGCGGCAAGGACCCGCATCGGGGCTTACGGCGTTCCTGGCGGCGTTCCTGGCGTCGTGCCCGGCTGCGCGGCGGCGGGCGCCGGCGCAGGCGCGGCCGTGTTGAAGTTGACCGTCGGCGCCGTCTGCGCGGCGGCAGAGGCCGAAAACTGCGTCGCCGGCTTGTACGACTTGTACATCGTGGAAGCCCACAGCGAACCCGGCAGGGTCACCAGCTCGGTGTTGTAGTCCTGCACGGCCGCGTTGTAGTCGCGGCGCGCGATCTCGATGCGGTTCTCGGTGCCTTCCAGCTGCGACTGCAGCGCCAGGAAGTTCTGGTTGGATTTCAGGTCGGGATACTGCTCGCTGATCGCCATCAGGCGGCCCAGCACGCCGGACAACTTGTCCTGCGCCTGCTGGAACTGCTCGAACTTGGCCGGATCACTGATGGTGGAGGCGTCCACCTTGACCTGCGTCGCCGAAGCACGCGCCTGGGTGACGGCCACCAGCACGGACTTCTCCTGATTGGCGTAGCCCTGCACGGTGGCGACCAGGTTGGGAATGAGGTCGTTGCGGCGCTGATAGGCTGCCTGCACATTGGCCCAGCTGGCTTTCACCGCCTGGTCCTTGGTGGGAATGGAATTGACGCCACAACCGGCAAGCGCCAGCGACAGGCCAATGGCGGCGAGCAGCTTCGGCAGATGTCTGAAAATCGTCATTTTCGCTCCATGGGAACAATACCCGCGTGAAATGTGGGGAATGGGCACGGAACCGCAAGCGGTTTCCGCAAAAATATTGGGGCTTGATTTTCCGAGCGCCTACTTCCGGGGCGCCGGTGCGTTGCGGACCGCCGACGCCTTGACGGGCGCGCCCTTGGCCTTGGCGTCGGCCAGCAGCGGGCCGCAATTGGCGTCCTTGGCAAGGCCGGGATCGACAAAAGCCAGCAACGAGGCCAGCGGGTTGATGAAGCCCAGCGCCAGGGCAAGACCGCCCTGCGCGATGGCCTGTCCAGGCACCACCCCGATCGCGGGATGCGCCAGCGATCCCTTGACGGTGATCGGCGCGCGCAGCCGCATAATCTGGAAGTGCTTGGGCGCGCCTTGCAGGCGCAGATCCAGCGTTTCATCCGCCAGGTTGATGTGACCGGTCCCGTCAACCCGTACCGGCTCGGTATCGAGGACGAAGCTCTGCGACGTCATCATGCCGTTCCTGACACCGAAACCGGCGACAGCACAGCGCAACGGGGTGTTGGAATTGTCGTCGCTGAGATTGAGGCTGAGCGCCTTCAACACATCGATGCCCAGCCATTCCGCCAGGCTGTGGCGCATCCCGCCCTTCGGCACCACGGCGGTAAAAGTGCCGTCCGATGTGGAGGCAACCTTGTGAACGGAATTGCCGCGTCCTGTCAGGACGGCGCGCGCTTCCAGTGTACCCTGGATCGGCTTGTCGGTCCCCTTGATGAAATTCTCGGCCTTCAGGTCGGTGAGCCGGGCGTCAATGCTGGTCACCGGCACCTCCTTGCGCGCGTCGATCTTCAAGGAGCCGGAGAGCCTGCCCTGTGTAAAGCCGAAGGACAGCGGCTTGAGATTGAGCACGCCATCCTTGACGCTGATATGGGTATCCAGGCTGGTGAGCGGCAAATCGCGCGACTTGATCGAGGCGGCGGTGTAATCCACTTCGGCATTGGTCTGCCTCAGCCGCTCCGTATGCAGCGCCGTATCGGGCAGCAGGTACCTGGATGCCACCGGTTGGGCCTTGCCGCCACCGACTATCGGACCGAGGTCCGCAAAGTTCAGGGAACGCGATGCCACCTTGCCAGCCAGTGCCGGTATCTTGCTGGAGGCATCCACGGTCAGGTTGCCCGCGAGGTCCGTGGAGCCCAGGATCGCGTTGATGTCGTTCAGGCGATAGAAGCTGCCATCGCGCTGCACGGCCAACGTCATGTGATAGCTGGGCGTCTTGGGCAGCACCAGGCCAGTCATGAAATACAGATCCGACAGGTCCGGTCCGCTGACATTGATGGTGGCGGTAAAGCGGTCGAGATGGAAAGGCTGGGTAATGGCGCCGTTCACCACCGCGTGGGTGGCGCCGGCATGGACGTCGGCCGTGAAATTGTAGGGCTTGCTTTCATCCACGTTCAGCAAGGGTCCGCCCTGGACATTGGCGAGGAACTTGTTCTGGTTGAGCGTGCCGTCGCCGGACAAGGCAAAAGAGGCCCGCTTTTTGCGCGCTTCTTCCGTCGAGGAAACGGTGCCCGTGAAATGCAGCTTGCGCACGGCGTCGCGAATCTCGACATGGCCGTCAGTGACGATGAAGCGCCGAATGGGCGGCAGCCTGAAGGCGTCGTTTGGGTTCTGCCCGCTCTTGCTGTCCCAGTTGGTGCGCCCCCCGGCGTCGCGCACCACCAGCAGGGTCGGTTCGTCGATCCGCACCAGCGGCAGGATCAGATCTCCGAAGATCAGCGGAACAAGACGGACACGGACCCGTGCCCGCTTGAACCGCGCCGCCTGGGGTGTGCCGACCCAGGCGGGATTGCCGATGAAGACTTCGCCAACATCCACGCTGGGCTGCCAGCTGAAAAGCTTGACCGAAAGATTGCCTTCGATGCGCACCTCGCGGCCGGTGCGCGTGGAGAGGTAGCGGCTGATGGGGCCGCGCATCTGGTTCCAGTCCAGGAAATAGAGCGTGATGATCGCGGCGACCAGGAACGCCAGCAGCGTGATGCCCGTCCATTTGAAGAACCCGTTCCAGGTGAACCGGAAGTCACGGAAATCCGCCAGGATCCGGGCGCGCGCCACGTCCCATCCGGCTTTCATGCGACTATTTCCAGACGGCTGCAAAACGGGCATGGCAAATCAATCACTTAGCTGGTCCCCCGTGGAGGGAACGCCTGAGCGACGATAGGGCTTCCAACAAAAGTGAAACTTTCGCCCGGTCTGCTACGTTGGGTGCGTGATGGAACCCGCGGGGGAGCGGACAGGTGAGTCGCGTTTACCGGGTCATATGGACCCTGATCCGGGAGGGTTTTGCGGCCTTCATCGATGACAATGCCCTGTCGCGCGGTGCGGCCATCGCATTCTATGCAGTCACGGCCATCGCACCGGTGCTGTTCATCGCCACCGCCATCGCGGCCCTGGGCCTGGGCCAGGACGCCGCCAGCAGCGCGGTGCATTACCAGCTCACCCGCATCATGAGTTCGGAATCCGCCGACCTGGTGCAGCTTGCCATCCTGCATGTGCGTGGCGGCGCCCACAGCCTGGCCGGAAGTCTGATCGGCATTACGGCCCTGGTGGTCACCGCATCAGGCTTCTTCACCGAGATCGAAGACGCGCTGAACGCCATCTGGAAGGCGCCCCGGCATGAATCCTATTTCTACCAGCTCCTGCGAGGCCGGGTGATGAGCCTGGCGCTGGTGGTCGGGCTGGGTTTCCTGCTGCTGTTCTCCATGATTATTGCCACGGCCATCCGGGTTCTGGGGCGATTGCTGGACCGTTACAGCGATATTTCCGAGGTCGTGATTACCCTGTTCAACATGGGGATGTCCCTCATCGTCGTCTCGATGCTCTTTGCCGCGCTGTACAAGGCGCTGCCCAACAAGAAACTGGAATGGCGTGACGTGATCGTGGCCAGCGTCGGTACCGCCATCCTGTTCGAAGGCGGCCAGACCCTGATCGGCTATTACCTGGCCAATCTCATCTCCGCCAATATCTATGGCGCCGCCGGCGGCATCATCGTTCTGTTGATCTGGGTCTATTATTCCGCGCAGATATTTCTGCTGGGCGCCGAGTTCACCAAGGTCTGGGCCATTCATTATGGCAGCCAGCGCCCTCCCTATTACCCGACCGCCGACTAGAGGCTATTGGCTGCCGGCAGCGCCTGAAGCGGGCTGAACACGCTGGCCGCCGTCATCGCCATCCGGATTTCGTCCGGCTTCATCTGGGTACGCAGAAAATCGACGCGCGCCTGCGACGCCGCATCGCCGGTAAAGGCGGCAATGGCGTACCATTTCATTGCCTGCCGCAGATCCTGCCTTACGCCCAGGCCTCGCTCATATAGAACCGCCAGGTCGAAGGCGGAATCGACATAACCATGCTCGGCGGCGCGGGTGAACCAGTCCGCCGCCTTTGCTTCATCCTTCGCGGTGCCCTGCCCTTGCGCATAGGCAATGGCGAGATTGTGCATCGCCTTGAGATTGCCTTTCGCCGCCGCCGCCTGGAACAGGCGGAAAGCGCGCACCGGGTCAGGCTTCACGCCTTCACCCTGCCCGTAAAGTGTCCCGAGCAGATATTGCGCGATGGGTTGGCCGGCTTCGGCGGCCGGCGTGCTCCAGCGGGCGGCGGCGGCGGCATCGCTGTGTACGCCTTCGCCGCGCAGATAAGACAATGCGAGTCTTGTCTGTGCTTCTGCGTCGCCCGCATCGGCGCGGGCCACAAGCTGCTGGACCGCGCCGCTGGCGACATGGCGATAGCTGACGCCGTTGCCTTCCTGCTGGGTGGCGCTGGCGGTGTTGCCCAGGGTCAATCCGACACAGAGAAACAGCGCCACCAGCGACAGCCCCCCGATCGCCAGCCAGCGCAGCCGCCGCCCGGTGCCGGGCGGGGGTTCTTCCGGCACGTGGACCACCTTGCTGCGGGCGGCCTGCAACACGTCGGCCATCTGGGTGCGGGGCACGGTCATGATCGGCACCGGCGCGATGGCCAGCAGCTCAGGCGCCGGGCGCTGCGGCTCGGGCTCCCGCGCAGCTTCTGCTGCGGGCACCGGCGCCGGCAGCGGACGCTGCTCGCCTTGGCGCAATCCCAGTCGCGCGATCTGCTCTTCCAGGTGCCCCATCCGGCTTTCCTGCTCTCGCGCGGTCGCCTCCGCCCGGACTTCGAGCTGGTTCAGCGCGCGTTCAAAGACTCTAAGGCGGCGCTCCAGCCAGGCATCGGGTGTGGAAACACCAGGCTCGAACGTTGTGGTGTCCGCCTTAGGTTCGCTTTCCTTTTCAGGAGTCTTGATTTCGGGGGAAGCAACGGCAGCGGCCAGCAGCGCCGCCTTGCCGGTGAAATGGGTGCGGAACACGGCACGGTCCAGGCCGGCCTCGGCGCACAATGCTGTAATGGAGAATTTTGCATCGCCCCGCGCCAGCAATGCCCGCGCGGCGTCCAGCAACCGTCCCTTGTCGTCGTCCTGTTCCATCATAGCCCCAGCTTCCCGGGCATGACGCTACAGGGCTCGTGTTACCGTGACGGTACGGAAAGCGGCGCAATTAAAGGACAAGTTTAAGCGTGTTTTACCCGCGGCCTAGCCTGGTGGCGTTGCTGGACCAGCTTCATCAGCGCGACGACGCCGATGATGGTGCCGCAATAGGCGATCAGCTGCGCGCCGTTGGGCGCCTGGCTGTAGCCGATCAGCGTGTGCATCAGCCGGCCGGTAATGCTGTCTTCCTTCAGGAGCCAGCCGGTGTCCCACAGCGTGCCGGTGAAATAGAGAAGCCAGCCACCATTCTGCAGAAAGATCACCGCCTGCGCCGCCATCCCGGCTGCGAGCAAGGTGATCAGGCCGCTGGTGACCTGGAACAGCTTGCCCGCGGGAATGGTGAGAAGACCGAAATACATCAGGCCGGAAACCAGGGCACCGGCAACAAGACCCAGTGCGCCACCCGCCACCATGCCGGTGGCGGTCGTGGCGCCCGGGGCGGGGATGCCATAGAGAAACAACACCACTTCGGAGCCTTCGCGCAGCACCGCCACGCCGACCACGATGGCCAGCGCCGTCAGCGTGCGCTCGCCGGTCACGACCTGGTGGCCCGCCGCCTTCAGTTCGCGCGCCATCTCGCGGCCATGGCTGGCCATCCAGACATTGTGCCAGGTGAGCATGGCGACGGCGAGCAACAGGATCGCGGCATTGAAGAATTCCTGGCCCGAACCTTCGAAGAGGTTGGCCAGCTCGCCCGCGAACGCCGCGACCAGGCAGGCGCCCGCGATGCCGCCGGCCACGCCGAAGACCACGGCACGGCTGCGCAGCGGCACACCGGCGGTCGCAGCCAGGACAATGCCGACAATCAGCCCGGCTTCGATGACTTCGCGGAAAACAATGATGAGGGCGGAAATCATTCTGCGATCACCACGCCCTGCGCGGTCGCCGCATGAAACTCGCCCATGAAGGGGTACTTGCCGGGCGGCAGCGCCCGCAGGCGGATATTGCCCTTGGAATGACCGCCCACCACCTTTTCGACTTTCAGCGCTGCGGAGTCGAATTCGTCCGCGGTGTCATCGTCATTGAACAGCGTGATCATGCTGGGCTGGTTCGCCTTCACCTTGATGGTGGAGGGATAGAATTTGTGGCCCTTGAGATGCACCACGATGGGCTCGGCCGCGAGCGCGGGCGTGATGGCGAACAGCAGGGCAAGGATCAGCTTTTTCATTTGGGACTCGGATAGGTGAAGGTCCAGGTGCCGGTGATCGGTTTCCACCATTCGCCCACGCCGCTGGCCTTGTCGGTGTGGCGCAGCATGCCGTGGGAGGTGGGCGGAGAGACGATGTAGGTCAGATTGTAGGTGCCGGGCCCCGCCAGCTGGGCGGCGGCGGCATAGTGCGGGCCGTCCTTCGACGTCATGGGATACAGCAGTCCCGATTTCTTGAAGGTGGGATTGTCGTCGCGCGTCAGGGCATAGTTGATGGTGAGATAGGGCATCCAGGCGCCGACGGGGAAACCGTGCGCCTCGCCGGCGGTGGCGTGGATGGAGGCTTCCAGATGGATACTGCCCTCGGGCGCCGGCATGCGGTCCACCTGCACCCCGGTCTGATAGCTGGGCACGATCTCGAGCCCGTCACGCAGCAGCGGACCGCCGATCACGACAGCGCCGGCGCCGCCCGCGCCCAGAACGCAGAAGGCGATCGCCAGGGCAGCAATGGTGAGACTGGTTCGCATCAGCCTGATATAGGTGCAACTCATTCTCAAGTACAGGGGGTGTTGATGAATTTCCCGCCATCCCCGCGCATCACCGCCGAAATCAGCCCTTTTCGCGCCGCCCGTACAGCAGCGTCACGTTGATCCGGCGGTTTTCGTAGCCGTCCTTGAAGCGGATCGTGTCGGTTTCGTGGAACAGGTCGGAATCAAAGATCACCGCCCGATTGGCGCGATAAGGCACCGTGACAGACGTCGCGCCAGCCTCCTTCAGGAAGCGGCGGGGCAGCTCGACATCGCCATTATACTGGTCGAAATCCCAGTCCAGCGGAGCGGCCTTGTCCCACACCACCAGGCCGCCATGATCGGGGTCGAGATTGGCCTCGTCCGGCGTGATCCAGAAATTCACGTTCACCGCCGCCTCGTCGGCATGGATCTGGATGCCGCTCATGCTGGAATCATACTTGAACGCCCACAGATAGCGCAGCGGATGTCCCGCAAAGATGGCGGGATAGGTCTGGGCGAATTCGTCCGCGATCTGCGCCAGCAGCGGCGCAGCAAAGCCGGCTTCCGGAAAAGCGCCCAGGTAGCCAGTGGGATAGACCTGCCGCCAGACATTGGAGCCCAGGCAGAAGCGGCGCAGTTCGGACAGCGCCGCCGGGGTCAGCAGGTTGTCGATCACCACCAGTTGGGGGCTGGAATTTCGCCAGTGATGTTTCACCTCGTCCGCGTTCGCCGGGTTGATTGCCGGGCCCGCGATGCGCCCGCCCCCGTCCAGGAACAGGGGCCCGTCCACGCGGGCCAGGCTGCCCAGCCAGGCCTGCTGCTCGGCGTCGTGCTTGTGCTTGTGGGGCGGCGCGCGCGGGTCAAGTGGCGCGCCGGGCCCGATCGCCTGCACCGCCGCCTCGCGGAAAAACACAAAGCCTTCCGCAACACGGTCGCTTTCGCACAGGACATGGCCGCGATAACTGATCAGCTCGGCATTGCCCGGCTGCAGTGCTAGGGCGCGGTCGAAACTCTCCAGCGCTTCGGGGAAGCGCTTCAGCACCCGCAGCGTGATGCCGCGATTCTTCCAGGTCTCGGCATTGCCGGGGTTCAGCGCCAGCGCCCGATCGAAATCGGCCAGCGCCTCTTCCTCGCGCTTCAGCTCGTGCAGCGCATTGCCGCGATTGACCAGCGCGCCTTCATGGTTGGGATTGAGCGCCAGCACCTTGTCATAGCTCGCCAGCGCATCGCCCGCGCGCTTGATCTGGCGCAGGGCGTTGCCGCGATTGAAATGCGCATCGGCAAAATCGGGGCGCAACGCCAAGGTCCGGTCATAGCTTGCCAGCGCCTCGTCCATCCGGCCCAGCAGCTTGAGCACATTGCCCTGGTTGAGCAGCGCATCGGGCACATCGGGCCGGATCGCCAGCGCGCTGCTGATCAGTTCCAGCGCCTCCTGGTTGCGTCCCTGCTGCGCGCGCACCACGCCCAGCAGATGACGCGCCACGAAGGTCTGCGGGTCGGCGCCCAGCATCTCCAGATACAGCTGTTCCGCCGTAACCAGGTCGCCGCGTTGATGCGCCGTCAATGCCTGCTGATACAAATCCATCGCCGCTTTGTGCGGTGCGCGGCGCCAATTGACAAGCCCGATGCGGCGCGCGAGCCTTGCCGCAAACTGGAGGAACATATGAAATATCTCGCCGCTGCGCTGCTGCTCGCCACGCCTGCCCTGGCCGCCGCGCCGGTCCAGACTTTTTCCACGGGCCTGGGAACGGTTCGCATCACGCCCATCTATCACGCCACCACGATGATCCAGGTGGGACGTGACATCATTTACCTCGACCCCGCCAAGCCGGCGAAGATCGAAGGCCTGTCGCCCGCCGACCTGATCCTGATCACCGACATCCATGGTGACCACATGGATCCGGCCGACATCACGGCGCTGAGCAAGAACGGTACCGCCATCATCGCCCCGGCCGCCGTCGCCAAGACCGTGACGACAGCCAGGGTGCTGGCCAATGGCGAGAGCACCCGCTGGCATGACTGGAAGATCACGGCGGTGCCCATGTACAACCTCACCCACATGCAGCCCAGCGGCGCGCCCTATCACGACAAGGGTCGCGGCAATGGCTATGTCCTGAACTATGGCGGCAAGAATTTCTATTTCGCCGGCGACACCGAAGGTGTGCCCGAGATGCGCGCCCTGAAGAACATCGATGTCGCCTTCATTCCCATGAACCTGCCTTACACCATGACGCCCGCCGAGGCGGCGGATGCAGTCAAGGCATTCCATCCGAAGATCGCGATCCCCTATCACTACAAGGGCCAGGACATCGAACAGTTCAAGAAGGCGCTGGACGGCACCGGCATCGAGGTGCGCCTGCTGGA
>CBIHOI010000017.1:0-38631 GCA_966211925.1 uncultured Hyphomicrobiales bacterium
CGGCCATGACATTGAACTAGGCCGACAAAAACTCCGACACAAATGCCGTCCTGGGATTCTTGCGCACGTCCTGGGGGGTACCGAACTGCTCGATGCGGCCATCCTTCATCACCGCCACCAGGTCGGCGACGGCGAATGCCTCTTCCTGGTCATGGGTGACGAACACGGTGGTGACGCCCGCATGGTCGTGGATGCGGCGCAGGTCGGCGCGCAGTTCCTTGCGCACCTTGGCGTCCAGCGCTCCGAAGGGCTCGTCCAGCAGCAGCATGCGCGGATCGATCGCCAGCGCGCGCGCCAGCGCCACACGCTGGCGCTGGCCGCCGGACAACTGGCTGGGATACCGCGCGTCCAGGCCCGGCAACTGCACCAGCGCCAGCAGCTCGGTCACCCGCCTGCTGATGTCGGCTCGCGAAGGGCGCTGGGCGCGTGGCCGCACCCGGAGGCCGAAGGCGATATTGTCGGCCACCGTCATGTGCTTGAACAGCGCATATTGCTGGAACACAAAGCCGGCATTGCGGGTGCGGGCCGGCATGTCCAGCCAGTTGAGATCGGCAAAGCGCACGCTGCCGCTGTCGGCAAACTCCAGGCCGCCCAGGATGCGCAGCAAGGTGGTCTTGCCCGAGCCCGAAGGCCCCAGCAGCGATACAAAGGCGCCCTGCGGCGCCACGAAGCTGGCGCCGTTCAGCGCCGGGAAGCGGGCGAATTTCTTGCAGACAGAGTCGACAACCAGAGACATGGACGTTTCCTAATGACGGTGCGATGCGGCCAGTTCGTCCGCATAGCGCCATTCCAGCAGCGATTTCAGGGCCAGGGTCAGCAGCGCCAGCATCGCCAGCAGAGCGGCGACGGCGAAGGCCCCGGCATAATCGTAATTGTCGTACAAAAGCTGCACATGCAGCGGCATGGTGTTGGTCTGTCCGCGGATATGCCCCGACAGAACCGACACGGCGCCGAACTCGCCCAGCGCGCGGGCGTTGCACAGCAACACTCCATACAGCAGGCCCCACTTGATGTTGGGCAGGGTCACGCGCAGGAAGGTCTGAAAGCCGGTGGCGCCAAGCGTGGCGGCGGCTTCTTCTTCATCGCGGCCCTGGTCCACCATCAGGGGAATCAGCTCGCGCGCCACGAACGGGAAGGTGACAAAGATGGTCGCCAGCACGATGCCGGGCAGCGCGAACAGAATGTGGATGTCGTGCTCCACCAGCCAGGGACCGAACCAGCCCTGCATGCCGAACACCAGCACATAGATCAGACCCGCCACCACCGGCGATACCGAGAAAGGCAGATCAATAAGGGTCACCAGAATGGTCTTGCCGGCGAAATCGTACTTGGCGATGCACCAGGCTGCCGCAATGCCGAACACGGTGTTCAGCGGCACGGCAATGGCGGCGGCGAGCAGCGACAGCTTCACGGCCGCCAGCGTGTCCGGTTCCTTGATGGCATTGACGAACGTCATCACGCCATCGCCAAAGGCTTCCTTGAACACCAGCGCCAGCGGCAGCAGCAGCAGGACGGCGATAAAGCCAAGCGCCACGGCGCCCAGCAGCAGCTTCAGCCAGAGCGGGTCTTCGGTGGGGCGTAAAAATTTCCTGCTCATCTGCGTTTTGCCGTCCAGGCCTGCAAGCCGTTCAGGGCCAGCAGCATGATAAAGCTGGCGGCCAGCATCACCACGCCGATCGCGGCGGCGCCGGCATAGTCATACTGTTCCAGCTTGACGATGATCAGCAGCGGCGCGATCTCGCTCACCGCCGGAATATTGCCGGCCAGGAAGATGATGGAGCCATATTCGCCCGCGGCGCGGGCAAAGGCCATGGCGGCGCCGGTCAGGATGGCGGGCAGCAGCATGGGCAAGACAACCCGGCCAATCGTCTGCAGACGGGTTGCGCCCAGGGTGGCGGCGGCTTCCTCCACGTCATGGCCCAACTCGCTCAACACCGGCTGTGTCGTGCGCACCGTGAAAGGCAGGCTGATGAAGATCATCGCCGTCAGCACACCCCAGGGGGTGTAGGCAATGCGGATGCCGTATTCGATCAGGATTTTTCCCACCCAGCCGGTTGGCGCATAGAGCGTGGACAGCGCGATGCCCGCCACCGCCGTCGGCAAGGCAAACGGCAGGTCGATCACGGCGTCCAGGAGCCCCTTGCCGGGAAAGCGGTAGCGCACCAGCACCCAGGCGATGACCAACCCAAATACGGAATCGATCAGCGCCGCAGCGGCGGCCATGCCGAAGGACAGCCGCAGTGCCCCCAGCACGCGCGGAGTGGCGATGGCGTCCCAGAAGCCTTCCAGCCCCAGCGACACGGGCCGCAGCAGCAATGCCAGCAGCGGGATCAGAACCAGACTGGTCAGATAGAAAAGCGTAAAGCCCAGCGACAGGCGGAAGCCCGGCAGCACATGCCGTCGCCTCAGCAGCGGCGTGATTTTAAGACCAATGGCGCTCATCGCGGATTTCAAAATTCTCGGAAGAAAAACCCGGGACCGGCGTTGGGCCGATCCCGGAAGTTGGGGAAGATACCGACGAAAATTGCTGCTGGCTATTTGCCCGGCTGGTAAATCTGGTCGAACACGCCGCCATCGCCGAAATGGACAGCCTGTGCCTTGGCCCAGCCCCCGAAATCGCCGTCCACCGTCGCCAGCGGAATGCTGGGAAACTGCGCCTTGTATTTTGCCGCGATCTCCGGATTGCGGGGGCGGTAGAAGTCCTTCGCCTCAATCTCCTGCGCCTGCGGTGTATAAAGAAACTTCACAAAGGCTTCCGCGGCGGCGCGGCTTTTGTGACGGTCGACATTCTTGTCCACCACGGCCACCGGCGGTTCGGCCAGGATCGAACGCGACGGATAGACGATCTGGTACTGGTCGCCGCCAGCTTCCTTCAGCGCCAGGTGCGCTTCATTTTCCCATGACAGAAGCACATCGCCGATGCCGCGCTTGGTGAAGGTGACGGTCGAGCCGCGCGCGCCTGTGTCCAGAACCGGCACATGCTTGTAGAGGTTGCCGACAAAGGCCTTGGCCTTCTGGGCATTGCCGCCCGGCGACTTCTCGGCATAGGCCCAGGCCGCCAGATAGGCCCAGCGCGCGCCGCCCGATGTCTTGGGATTTGGGGTCACCACCTGGATGCCCGGCTTCACCAGATCGCTCCAGTCCTTGATCTTCCAGGGATTGCCCTTGCGCACCAGGAACACGACGGTCGAGGTGTAAGGCGCGCTGTTGTTCGGAAGGCGCTTCTGCCAGTCGGCCGGCAGCAGCTTGGCATTTTTGGACACCGCGTCGATATCGGCGGCCAAGGCGAGCGTCAGGATATCGGCCTGAAGTCCATCGATCACAGCGCGGGCCTGGGCGCCCGAACCACCGTTGGAGGTGTTCACGGTCACCGGCTCGGCCTTGTAGCTGGCGGCAAAGGCCGCGCCCAGGTCCTTGTACAGCTCGCGTGTCGGGTCGTAGCTGACATTGAGCAGGGTTACGGCCTGGGCCGAGGTGGCGGCGAAGATGCCGGCAGCGGTCACGAAGGAAAGAACGCGTTTCATGGTTGCGGCTCCGGTTTAAAGTGAGATTTGCGAACGCAGCGCGATTGCGCTTGCGGAAATGTCAGTGCCAGGCGCGTTGACGTGGTTGACCTGGATGTTGTCGTAGTCCAGCGAGAAGCGGATGGCGTTGTTGACGTACCAGTTGACCCCGACCGTCCAGACATCCTGCTTGCCGCCGAAGATCCCGCCCGTTGCCGCCGGCGTCAGCGGGTTGAAATCCAGGTCGATGCTGGAATAGCGCGCCTTCAATTCCCAGGCGCCGTAGCCGCCCGGGCTGCCCAGCGGCCTGGCCGGACGCAGGCCGCGGAAACTGGCAGTGGTGGGATCATACAGATGCTCTTCGCCGGTCAGCGAATAGGTAAGCAGCGCATACCAGCCGCTGAAATCAGGATTGGGGACAGCGGTGCGGCGCGTCACATCAAAGTGGAACCAGCCGCCCTGGCCATAGAAGCCCGCATAGGTCGCTGCGGTCTCGAAACCGAACTGGGTCACCTTGCTGGCGTCGATGCTGCCGGTATTGACGGTCCTGGTGGCATCCACGGCCAGCTCGGGGCCGCTCGAAAAGCTGAAACTGTTGGCATTGGCATTGGCCACCGTGTCGGCGAGCTTGAAGACATGCGTCAGGTTGGCGTCCAGCAACCATTTCACGTCGGATCCGGAAACCGCCAGCCAGGAGGCGCGGGTGACCAGGGACTGCTGCGCATCGAAGGTGGCGGCGTCGGTGGCCTTCTTGCCGGTATAGGCGACCGACAGAAGGTAGGTGTCACCCTGCACGAACAGGTCCAGGCCTTCGCGGCCGGGCGAGCCGCCGATATTGCGGGCCACATCCGTGACGCTGGGGCGCTCCAGGAACAGCAGGTCGGCAGAGCCGGTGGCGTCCTCGATGCCGGCAAAGGGCGCGATGGCGCCAATGCGGGCATGGAACGGGCCAAGACCGTCATACTGCAGGTAGGCGTAATAGATGTAGCCGTTCTTTTCGACGCCATTGCCGCCAAAGTCGTAGATGAAGTTGTACGACCAACCCCGGAAGACGGTCCCCTGGAAGCCAAGCTGGGCGCGGCGGAAGTTGGTGCCGCTGTTCAGGTCCACGGTGGCGGGGTTCTTGCCCTGCGAGAAATAACCGGCGTCGAGCTGCACCAGGCTCCGCAGCGCCAGCGAGAACTGGCCATCGGGCGATGCGAAGGTCAGGCGCCCATTGGGCATGGCGACCCTGGTCTGGGAGGCGATCTGGTTACTGACATCGGCATACTGGTCCGAGGTCGAACGCTTCAGGTCACGTACCGCGCCGCTATAGTCATTGTCGTCCTGCCTGCCCTTGATCTCGGCCAGTTGCTGCTGCACGTCGCGCAGCTGCTGTTCCAGTGCGCCGAGCCGCGGATCGGACTGCGGCGGCGGCGCCTTGCGGGGCGCCGCGAGAGAGGGGGCCGTCAGCGCGATCAGCGCTGTGCCTGCCAGAAAAAGCGAACCAGTCTTGGTCATGAAGCCCCTGCTCAAAAAATGCGCTGCCGGCGGCTCGTGATCCATGGTCACCGGACGAGCGCATTAATTCCTCTGAATCTCTATCAAGTCAATAGGGATTAGGAGCTAAACCCGCCTCTGCCGAAAAGATCGCTTTTGCGGGGTTATATCGCGCCGGAACGGCGCAGCTGGGCGGCGGCGGTTGCCAGATTCCGGGATTCCAGTATCTGGGCCGTGGCGTCCCGGGCCGCCAGCAGGGCCTTGCGGATGGCGCAGACCGATTCCTCGAAACAGTCGTCGCATTTGCGATAGGCCATGACGCTGACGCACGGGCTCAGCGCCAGCGGGCCGTCCGTGACCCGCAAAACATCGGCAAAACTGATGTCCTTTGCGGGTTTGCCCAGCGAATAACCGCCCAGGCGGCCGCGATGACTGCGCACGATGCCGGTCTTTTTCAGCTCCAGCAGGATGGCTTCCAGGAATTTGCGCGGGATCTTTTCCTGCTCCGCGATCTCGGAAATCTGCACCGGGACACTGTCACCCCGCGCTGCCAGCAACAGCAGGGCGCGCAGGGCGTAACGGGCTTTCTGGGAGATCATGCGACAAAAATACTCCATCGGCTTTATGGAGTATAGCCTTGCTTGGCACCTGGGTCATGGCACCCATGCGCAAGGTCCGGTCGCGCGCGCGGCACCCGCGACAGGTTGCGACAAGCACGGCCGTGCGTGCCCGGCTTTTACCGCTATAATCCTCGCAAAATGCCAGGGGGGCCCGCCCCCGGCGCCCCCCCGGACACAGCCGAAGACCGCGTGATGATGGCATTTGTATTGGAATCGGCCGGCGCATGACCTGGCTCGTCAAGGTCGCGCTGGAGCGGCCCTATACCTTCATCGTCATGGCGCTGATGATCCTGATCTTCGGGCCGCTGGCAGCCATCCGGACCCCCACCGACATCTTCCCCAATATCGGCATCCCGGTGATCGGGGTCGCCTTCACCTATTCCGGCCTGTCGCCCGACGAAATGTCGGGCCGCGTCATGACGCCCTATGAGCGCATCCTGTCCACCACCGTGAATGATGTGGAACATGTCGAAAGCCAGTCCATGTCGGGCATCGGCATCGCGAAGATTTTCTTCCAGCCCAATGTCGATATCCGCCTGGCCAGCGCCCAGGTGACGTCAATCTCCCAGACGGCCATTCGCCAGATGCCGCCGGGCAGCCAGCCGCCGCTGATCATCAACTATTCCGCCTCCACCGTGCCGGTGCTACAGATGGCCTTCTCCTCGGCCTCGCTGTCGGAACAGCAGGTTCTGGACTATTCCCAGAATTTCGCCCGTCCGCGCCTGACCACGGTGCAGGGCGCCGCGGTCCCCTATTCCTATGGCGGCAAATTCCGCGCGGTGCAGATCGACCTCGACCCCGCGGCCATGCAGGCGCGCGGGCTGTCGGCCATCGACGTGCAGAACGCCTTTGCGGCGCAGAACCAGATCGTGCCAGCCGGCAACATCAAGATCGGCAGCTTGCAGTATGCGGTCCGGCTCAACAACGCGTCCGATACCATTGCCGGCATGAATGACCTGCCCATCAAAACCATCCCGGGCGGCGGCACCGTCTTTCTGCATGACGTGGGTCATGTGCGCGACGGCAACCCGCCCCAGGGCAACATCGTGCATGTCAACGGCAACCGCGCCGTTCTGTCCACGGTGCTGAAGAACGGCCAGGCTTCGACCATCGACGTGGTCAACGGCATCAAGAAACTGCTGCCCATTCTCAAGAACCAGTTGCCACCCGAACTGAATATCGACGTGCTGTCGGACCAGTCGGTGTTCGTGAAGGCCGCCATCAATGGCGTGGTGCGCGAAGGCGCCATCGCCGCCGGCCTGACCAGCCTGATGATCCTGCTCTTCCTGGGAAGCTGGCGCTCGACCGTCATCATCGCCACCTCCATTCCGCTGGCGGTACTGTGTGCGTTGATGGGGCTGTGGGCCACCGGCCAGACCCTGAACATCATGACCCTGGGCGGCCTGGCGCTGGCGGTCGGCATCCTGGTGGACGATGCCACGGTCACCATCGAGAACATCAACTGGCACCTGGAACAGGGCAAGGGCGTCTATGACGCCATCATGGATGGCGCCATGCAGATCACCCAGCCGGCCTTTGTCTCGCTGCTGTGCATCTGCGTTGCGTTTGTTCCCATGTTCGCGCTGCAGGGCGTGGCGGGATTCCTGTTCGTGCCAATGGCGATGGCGGTGGTGTTCGCGATGATCGCGTCCTTCATCCTGTCGCGCACCCTGGTGCCGACCCTGTCGCTCTACCTGTTGAAGCCGCACACACGCGAGGGCGATCGCCAGCACCAGAACGATCCGCACCTGATGGCGCGGCTGCAGCGCCGGTTCGAAGCCGGGTTCGAGATCGTGCGCGAGCAGTACCGCAATCTCCTGGCCCTGGCGATGACGCGCAGGCGCATCTTTGTCCTGGGCTTCCTGGCGGCGATTGCGGCATCGCTGGTGCTGGTGCCCTTCCTGGGCGAGGACTTCTTCCCGGCCGTGGATTCCGGCCAGATCACCCTGCACATGCGCACGCCCTCGGGCACCCGCGTCGAGGACACCACCCAGATCGTCGCCCAGGTGGAAAAGGAAGTGCGCCGGATCATTCCCCGGCGCGAGCTGTCGGCGATCGTGGACAATGTCGGCCTCAACCAGAGCCCGATCAACCTGATCTATAACAATTCCGGCACCATCGGGTACCAGGACGCCGACCTCTTCATCAGCCTGAACGAGGATCGCCATCCCGTCGCCGGATATGTGCGCACCCTGCGCGAGGAACTGCCCAAGCTGTTCCCGGAAATCACCTTCAGCTATCCGCCGCCCGACATCACCAGCCAGATCCTGAACTTCGGACAGCCCGCGCCGCTGGACCTTCAGATCAGCGGCACCAAGCGCGATGAAACCGAGGCATTCGGCTTCCGGCTGCTGCGCGAGATCAGGAAGATCAACGGCCTGGTGGATGCGCGCATGCAGCAGTCCAGCACCTATCCCCAGCTGGAGGTGAAAGCCGATCGCAGCCGGATGGCACAGGTCGGCCTGACCGAGCGCGACGTCACCAACGCGCTGGCAACCAGCCTGGCCGGCACCTCGCAGTCGGCGCCCAATTTCTGGCTGAACCCCAAGAATGGCGTGTCCTACAACATGACGGCGCAGACGCCGGAATATAAGCTCGACAGCCTGGCGGCGTTGCAGAACCTGCCGGTGACAGGAGCGGCAGCGGGTGTCACGCCCCAGGTTCTTGGCGGGCTCTCGCGCATCGGCCGCAGCCAGGGCGCCAGCGTGGTGTCGCACTACAACATCCTGCCCACCATTGATCTCTTCGCCACCACCCAGGGCCGCGACCTGGGCGCCGTGGCCAAGGATGTGCAGAAGGTCATCGATGCCAACATGAGATACCTGCCGCGCGGCGCCACCGTCACCCTGCGCGGCCAGATCAACACCATGAACACGGCCTTTTCCGGCCTTGGATACGGCCTCTTGGCCGCGGTGGTGCTGATCTATCTGCTGATCGTGGTGAACTTCCAGTCCTGGCTGGACCCCTTCGTCATCATCACCGCGCTGCCCGCCGCGCTGGCCGGCATCGTCTGGACCCTGTTCGCCACCGGCACAACCTTGTCGGTGCCCGCGCTCACCGGCGCCATCATGTGCATGGGCGTCGCCACCGCCAACTCCATCCTGGTGATCGCGTTTGCGCGCGAACGGCTGGCCGTGCATGGAGACGCCGTGCAGGCGGCGGTCGAAGCCGGCTACACCCGCTTCCGCCCGGTCCTGATGACGGCGCTGGCCATGATCATCGGCATGGCGCCCATGGCGCTGGGCCTGGGCGAAGGCGGCGAGCAGAACGCGCCTCTGGGCCGCGCCGTCATCGGCGGTCTGATATTTGCCACCATCGCGACCTTGATGTTCGTGCCGGTGGTGTTCAGCATCATTCATGGCCGCCTAGCGGCCCGGCGCGCGGCCGCCAAGCCGCCCGCAAGAAAGTCTGGAGACGCGTATGCCTGATACCAACCCCGACGCTGGACCGACCAGCCACGGAGGTCAGCTGCCCCGTGAGCAGCTGCTGGCCCACAAGGCGCCTCCCGGCCTGAAGCGCCTTGGCGTCATCGTGCTGGTGGCCGCCGTGGTGATTGCGGCGGCGGGGATCGCCTGGCGCCTGTGGCACAGCCACGAGACCGCCAGTTGGACCGACGACCAGGCGATACAGACCGTGCAGCTGATCAAGCTGCCGAAGGATGCCAAGGGCGGCGGGCTCAACCTGCCGGGCGACGTGCAGGCCTTTACCACGGCGCCGATCTACGCCCAGGTCTCCGGCTATGTGAAGAAGTGGTATGTCGATATCGGCGGCCACGTGAAAAAAGGCCAGCTTCTGGCCGAGCTCGACGTGCCGGATATCGCGGGCCAGACCGCCTCGGCCCGCGCCAACCTGGTGAACGCGCTGGCGGCGCAAAAGCTGTCGGCCGCCACGGCCACGCGCTGGAATGCGCTGTTCGCGCAGGGCGCGGTGTCGCAGCAGGACAAGGACACCAAGGACGCTGACCTGGACTCCAAGAATGCCGCCGTCGCCGCTGCGCGCGCCAACCTGTTCAGCCTGTCCTCGCAGGAAGGGTTCCGCCGCCTGGTGGCGCCGTTCGACGGCGTGGTCACCAGCCGCGCCGTGGATGTGGGCGCCCTGGTTACGGTGGGCACGGGCGCTGCTCCGCTCTTCACGGTGTCCGACCTGAGCAAGATGCGCATCTATGTGCGCGTGCCGCAGAACTATGCTTCCTATATCCATCCCGGCATGACCGTGGACTTCACCGTGCCCCAGCATCCGGGCCGCACCTTCACCGCCACCCTTGTTGCCAGCGCGGGCGCTGTCGCCACCGGCAGCGGCACGGTGCTGGTGCAATTCGGCATCAACAATGCGGACGGGGCGCTGCAGCCCGGCGCCTACGCGGAAGTGAAATTCCCCCTGCCTGGCAATGCCAATGGCATGCGCCTGCCCGCCACCGCACTGATGTTCCGCGACGAAGGCATGCAGGTCGCCACCGTGGATGCGACAAGTCATGTCCGGCTCAAGACCGTCAGCATCCAGCGCGACCAGGGCGCCACGGTCGATGTCGGCAGTGGCGTTTCGCGCACGGACCGCATCATCGACAACCCGCCGGATTCGCTCCGCGACGGCGATCAGGTCCGGGTGGCGGGCCAGTAAGTTTTTCGCCTATAAGAACAGCCAACTGTCCGAGGGGAACGCATGCGCAAGTTCGTGAAGGCTCTGGTCCTGGTGCTGATGCCGCTGGCGGCGCTGACCGCCTGTGACAAGAAATCCGATGCCGCCACCAGCGGCACCTATGACACCAGCCCTGCCTCCAATGCCCGCTACCTGGCCGATTATGCCGCCCGCCCGGGCGTGAAGAAGACCGCATCCGGCCTGATGTACCGCGTACTGCGCGAGGGCAAGGGCCCGTCCATCCTGCGCGGCACCGACATAGTGACGGTCTATTACAAGGGCGCGCTGATCAACGGGAAGGTGTTCGACCAGACCAAGCCGGACGAACCGGCCCAGTTTCCCGCCGGCGGTCTCATCCCGGGCTGGGTCGAGGCCCTGAAGCTGATGAAGACGGGCGACACCTGGGAAATCGTGCTGCCGGCCGAACTCGGCTACGGCGCCGACGGCGCGGGCGACGCCATCCCGCCGGACCAGACGCTGGTCTTCACCATGAGCCTGGTGAAAGTGGAATACGCCAACTAGCGAAAGCCGGTTTGGGGGTTAGAACTTATACCCCAAAGTGATCCCCGCCATGCGCGGCGGCAGCGGCACGCATTGCAGCACGCCGGCGGTGTTGGCGATGCCGAAGGAGGCGTTCGGCGCCGAGTTCAGCACGCCGTTATATTCCGGCAGGCAGGCCGGGGTATTGGCCACGTTGGTCATATAGACGCCGAAGTCGAAATTTCGCCCCGCCACGTTCACGATGTCCATCCGCAGGTCCAGCAGCCCATAGGCGCCGGTGCGCTGGCTGGCGTCAAAGCTGCGCATGTCGGCAAGGTAGCGGCTCTGCCAGTAATAGTGCGCCGTGAAGGTGACGTCATCGACGGCGATACCGGCCACGTCGCGCAGGCCGGTAGCATAGCTGACCGTTTCATTGGTCTGCCAGGCGGGCAGCGGGAAAGGCGTGCCGCTGAGATTGGTGGTGCCGGTGGGCAGCAGATAGCCCGGCGGCGGATTGTAGGTGAAGTCCGTGTAGCGGGCATCGAGATAGCTGCCCGAGGCGCTCACCGTCAGGCCCGGGAAGGGCAGCAGCGTCACGTCCCATTCCGCGCCCATGATGCGGGCCTTCTTGGCATTCAGCGTGACATTGTCGTTGGTGACGTTGAGGCAGCTGTTGGCATTGAACGCCGCCTGGGTGCAGGTGCCGCCGCCCGTGGTGGTGGCGATGGTGACATTGGGCAGCGACACCAGGGTCTGGATGTCGTGATAGGCGGACAGATAGCCCGCCAGGTTGGTGCGCACCGGCATGCCCCAGATCGACCAGTCCGACTTGATGCCGATTTCATAGTCCTGGACATTTTCCGGCCGCGCCACCGTGACAGCGGGATTGATGGCGGTGGAATTGATGGCGCCGGAGCGATAGCCGGTGCGCGTGGTGGCATAGACCAGGGTGCCGTCCCACAAATCGTGGTCGATCGCCAGGGTCCAGGTCGGCTTGTGGAAGCTGGCATCGACATTGGTGTCGCAGGACGCCAGCGGCTTCAGCTTTCCGGCGGTGTTGGTCAGGGTGCAGGCATGGGTGATGCCGGTATAGGTGATGCCGTTATAGGTGACGCTGCCCGGATCGAACACGCCGTTGGTGACGCCCGCGGTGGTCGCCGCAGACGCGGGGAAAATGTCGGTGCGGGTGCCGATCAGCGCGTGGCGCTCGTCATAGGTATAGCGGATACCGGCGGTCAGCCTTGTATCGCTGGTCAGCGAATAGGTTGCCTGGCCATAAGCGGCATAGCTGGTGTTGCGCTGGCTGTTGCGGCCGCCATTCTGCAAGGTGATCTGCTTGCCGCTGGCCGCCTGGGGCGTCACCGCACTGGGCAGATAGAGATAGAAGAGCCCGCCGTCATTGGGGCTGTCTTCCTGGAAGAAGAAGAGCCCGGTGGTCCATTGCAGCCGGTTGTCCATGGCTTGGCCGTTGACGGTCAGTTCCGACTGCACCGCCTTGTAGTCCGGCACCTGGTATTCATAGTCGGCCGTGTCATAGGGCAGTCCGCGCCCCACCGAAGTGCCGCGATTGTCCCACCAGCGATAGGCCGTGAGCCATTTTACGTCGATGTCGGAAAAGCGCTTGTTCACCGTGGCGCTGAGGGTCTGGTAATGGCCGACGTCCAGGTTGCTGACCGTCTGCTCGGTGGTCCAGAAGCCGGCCTTCTGGGCGCGCGCCACCGAATTCAGCAGCGCATTGTAGGCGGCAGGGTCCGGATTGACGGCGGTGCCGGTGAGATAGTTGGTGTAATAGGGCGCGATCTTGTGGCCCAGAAGATCGGTAAAGCCCGTGCAGGTGCCCGGGATGTTGCAGATGGCGGGCTTGCCGTTGCGCACGCCGCTGCCGGGGAAAAAGCCCAGGTCATGATAGGTCGAGCCGGTGTCATGCTCTGCCGACACATTGGCGCGCAGCAGGATGTCGAAGCTGTCATCCGGCTTCCATTTCAGCGAGAAATTGCCGGCAATCTTGTTGGAGCCCATGGCCGGCTGGCTGTTGCGATAGCCGGTGGCGGGATCGGAATAAAGGTTGGAGATATAGCCGCGCTGGTCGCTGACCTGGGCCGCCGCACGGAAGAACAAGGTGTCGGTCAGGGGGATGTTGACCGCGCCCTGCAATTCGGCCCGGCCGTAATCGCCCAGGGTGGCCTTGGCGTAGCCGCCAAAGCTGCTGTCCGGTTCGCGGGTGGTATAGAGGATGGCGCCGCCGGTGGAATTGCGGCCCACCAGCGTGCCCTGCGGCCCCTTGAGCACCGCCACGGTGTCGATATCGAACAGACCGGCGCTGAGGCCCACCGGGCGCGCCATATAGACGCCATCCATGTAGATGGCGGCCGCCGGATCGAACGACATCACCGACTGGCCCGAGCTGGAGTCAAAGTCGCGCTGGCCGCGAATGGTGACGTTCAGCGTGTCCTGCCGAAAAGTGGTGGGGGCGATATAGACCGACGGCGCGCTGTAGCGCAGGTCCTCGATGGTCTTGATGTTCAGCTTGTCCAGGTCGGACTGGTTGTAGGCCGAGATGGCGATGGGGACCGCCTGTTCTTCCTCGGCGCGCTTGCGGGCCGTGACGATCACGGTTTCCAGCCCCGCCGCCACGGTGTGGTCGGCGCTCGCCGGCTGCGCCATGGCCGGTGCGCAAAATCCCAGCGCGCTGGAGGCCAGAAGACCTGCAACCAGACGTTTCATCATGAAAATCCCCTGAGGCAATATGGCCGCGCACGTGGCGCTCTGCGACGCCTCTCTGCCCTTCTTGGGGCGGCCACGATCTAAAGGAAATATGGGGCCAAATAAAGGTCTGGGCAGGGTTGCGAAGCGGGCCGCCTTGCCCGAAAACCCTTTTACGATATGTGGTTTGTGCCGCCGAAAGAGCGGCCTGCAAGGCGGGGTAACAGGATGACGAAAATTGCAATGATCACCGGCGCAGGCTCGGGCGTGGGCCGCGCCGTGGCCAAGGCGCTGTCGGCCGCCGGCTGGAGCGTCGTGCTGGTGGGGCGCAAGCGCGAGGCGCTGGAAGAGACCGCCAGGATGCTGACCGGCGAAAGCCTGGTGACCCCCGCCGATGTCGGCGACCCGGACGCGGTGAAGGCCGTCTTCGCACAGACGAAAGAAAAATTCGGCCGGCTGGACATGCTGTTCAACAATGCCGGCATGGGCACGCCAGCCATGCCGATCGAGGATCTCACCTTCGAACAATGGCAGGCCGTGGTCGGTGTCAACCTGACCGGCGCCTTCCTCTGCACCCAGCAGGCGATCAAGATGATGAAGGCCCAGACCCCCCAGGGCGGGCGCATCATCAACAACGGTTCGATCAGCGCCGACCGGCCGCGGCCCCATTCCGCGCCTTACACGGCCACCAAGCACGCCATCACCGGCCTTACCAAGTCCACCATCCTGGATGGCCGCCCCTTTGACATCACCGCCGGCCAGATCGACATCGGCAATGCCGCCACCGAGATGACCGAACGCATGACCCAGGGCGTGCTGCAGCCCGACGGCAAGCTGGCGGTCGAGCCGCGCATGGACGTCAACCATGTGGCGCAGGCCGTCGCCTACATGGCGGGCCTGCCGCTGGAATCCAACGTGCCCTTCCTGACCGTGATGGCAACCAAGATGCCGCTGTTCGGCCGAGGATAGGCCGGGATGACGCCGCGCCGCCTCGCCGCGCTGATCCTGCTGGCGGGATTCGCGGCGATGCTGGCGCTGAATGCGCCGGGCCAGCTTTCCTACGATTCCGTCACCCAGCTCGCGGACGGCCGCAGCGGGTTCTACAATAGCTGGCACCCGCCGCTGATGGCTTTTGCGCTGGGGCTGTTCGACCGGCTTGTCCCCGGCACCCTCCTCTTCCTGATTTTCCAGAGCGCCCTCATGCTGGGCGCGTTGCTGGCGCTGCTGTGGCTGAAGCCGCGCGGCTGGACCGCGCCCGTGGTGGCGCTGGGCATCGTGCTGACGCCGCAATGGCTGCTCTATCAGGGCGAAATCTGGAAAGACATGCTGTTTGCCGATGCGGCCATCGCCGGTTTTGCCGCCCTGGCAATGGCGGCGGCACGCGGCCTGTCGCGGCCCTGGCTTGCGGCGTCAGCGTTGCTGCTGACGGTTGCGGCCTGCACCCGGCAAAACGGGTTGGTGCTGTTGCCGGTCGCAGCCGTGACCCTGGGACTGATCGCGCGGCGGCAAGGTTTGAAAGGCTGGCTTCATGGCGCAGTCTTCCTGTTGGCCACCCTGGGCCTTGGCGCCGCCGTAACCTTGGCGCTGGCAGCGCGGGGAGACCACGGCGACGGCGCATCGGCGCAGCTTCGCCTGGGACAAAGCTACGACCTGGCCGGTGCCTTTTCGCGCCAGCCGGGTCTCACGCTGCCACTCTCCCGGACGGCCCCTGCGCTGGACCGGCTGCTGCGCAGCCGGGGCGCGGCGCTGTACACGCCCCTGCACAACGACCCCATGGCCGCCGATGCCGCCATCGGCCAGGCCATATCACGCGCCCCCCGGGGCGCCATCGCGCAGAGCTGGCGAACGCTGGTGCTGGCGCATCCCGCGCTTTACCTGCAAACCCGGCTGGCGGTCTTCGCGGCGCTGATCCGGACACCCGATGCGTTTGCCTGCCATTTCGCGCCCGTCGGCGTCGATGGCCCGCCGCAGCTGATGACCGCGCTGGGGCTGGCGCCCGGCATCCGGCCGCAGGACAGGATGCTGGCGCAGTACGCGCAGGCCTTCTTCGCCACGCCGGTCTATTCCCACCTGTTCTGGGGCGCGCTGGCGCTGGTGCTGATGGCGTTGCTGCTGGGGCGGCGTGAACCGGCCGACCTGGCGGTAGCGGGCCTGCTGGCGGGCGCGCTGCTCTTTGCCCTGACATTTGTGATTATCGCAATCGCCTGCGACTTTCGCTATCTCGCCTTCCTGGACCTGTCGGCGATGGCCGGCGCGCTCTACGCGGTCTCAAGCCGGGACGTACGAAAACGCGCCTGAAAATTTCTGCAAATCGGGGAGCCAAAAGTGCCCGCTGCCGCTTTTCTGTCTGCGGCAAATGGACATGATAAATGCGCGCCTGTTTTTTGGGCCAGAGTGTAACGGCATTGGGTTTCGGGGTGGCGACACTCCAGACCCCGCCGCTTGTCGTGGACGAAGCGACCGGAAAACCGCTGGAAGACCACGCGGATAAGCCCTGCGAAGCCATCGGTCAGGAAGCGGTCAGGCAGGCGCTGTTGATGGCGCCGCGCACAGGAATCGGCTCTCTGTAACAAATTCGCAACGGATGCGGCGCAGGGAGCGGTGGGCAGGCGCCCGGATTCCGGGGCGGCCCCCTTGTAGCAAGCGGCACTAATCCTGATATTAGGCGTTGTCGGACTCGTCCGTAACGCTAAATTATTATGATCTGGGTATTGGTAGGGGCATGAAAATCTCGTTTTCCGCAATTTCGGCGGTCGTTTTGACCTTGGCGCTCGGCGCCTGCAGCACGCCGTCACCCGAATCCGTCGCCCAGAACGATCCCTGGGAAAAGACCAACCGCGACATCTTCGATTTCGACGTGCGGATGGACCACGTGGTGGCCCGCCCGATCGCCAAGGGCTACCGCGCCGTGGTCCCCGAATTCGCCCGCGACGGGGTGCACAATTTCCTCACCAACCTGAATTCGCCCGTGATCCTGGCCAATGACGTGCTGCAGGGCGATGGCCCCAAGGCCGGCGACACGCTGGGCCGCATCGTGGTCAACACCACGGTGGGCATCGGCGGCCTGATCGACGTGGCCAGCAAGATCGGCATCCCCTATCACGACAATGATTTCGGCATCACCCTGGGCAAGGGCGGCGCCTATGAAGGCTCCTACCTGGTCCTGCCTTTTGCCGGCCCCAAGCCGCCGCGCGATCTTCTGGGCCAGGGCGTGGACATTGCCTTTGATCCCCTGACCTATGTCACCTTCCATGGTTCGGACACCTGGATGGTGGTGCGCTTCGGCTTCGGCGTACTGGATGCCCGCACCTCGCAGCTGGACGCGGTGGAAACCATCGAGCGGTCCTCGATCGACTTCTACGCAACCACCCGCAATCTCTATCGCCAGAGCCGCAACGCCAAGATCAACGAAGGCAAGCCCGGCGCCGGCAACGACGACCTGCCGAACCTGTAAGATCGGACGAATTTTGGAAAAGCCGCGCACCGAAAGGCTGCGCGGCTTTTTTGTATCTATTCGGCGGGCGCCGGGGACGGCTCATGGTCGCCGGGCTTGTCGCCCATCAACCCGTGATACCACCTGTTCCAGAAGCCGCTGGTCCAGTTGCCGAAGCGGTCCATGTACAGGAACACCACAGGCGTGGTGTAGAGGGTCAGGATCTGGCTGAGGAACAGCCCGCCGACCACCGAGATACCCAGCGGCTGGCGCAGCTCCGAGCCTTCGCCCATGCCGATGGCCAGCGGCAGCGCGCCCAGGATGGCGCCCGTGGTGGTCATCATGATGGGGCGGAATCGCAGCATGCACGCCTTGAAGATGGCGTCGCGCGAAGACAGGCCTTCGCGCCGTTCCAGCTCGATGGCGAAGTCGATCATGATGATGGCGTTCTTCTTGACGATGCCGATCAACAGGATGATGCCGATCACCGCGATCAGGTCGAGCTGGGCCTTGAACAGCAGCAGCGCCAGCACCGCGCCCACGCCCGCCGACGGCAGGGTGGACAGGATGGTGACCGGGTGAATCAGGCTTTCATACAGAACGCCCAGCGTGATGTAGATGGTCAGGATCGCCGCCAGCAGCAGGAACGGCATGTTCTGGAACGACTTCTGGAACACCTGGGCAGTACCCGCGGACTCGCCATGGATCGAGATCGGTACATTGATCTTGGCCATGGTTTTCTGGATGGCGGCGATGGCGCCGTCCATCGACTGACCCTCTGGCAGGTTGAACGAGAAGGTGGTGGCGACGAACGGGCCCTGGTGGTTCACCGCCAGGGGCGTGGTGCCGGGGGCATAGCTGGCAAGGGCCGACAACGGCACCATGGGGGAGACGCGGGTGGACACCGATGCGCCGGTGGAGGATGCGCCGCGTGCGCTGTTGGTGAGGCTGTTGAGCTGCTGGTTGCGCACCGCGTCCGCTGCCGCTCCGGCCGCAGAGGGGTCGGCCGAGCTGGATGCGGCGCTGGTCGATGAGCCGCCCACCGCGAAGGCGCCACCCGCCGCCGCGCTGGACTGGGTGCCGCTGACGCTGCCGCCGGTGGTCGAGATAAAGACGTCGCGCAGGGTATCGGGGTTCTGCCAGAAGGCGGGCGCCACCTCCATCACCACATGATACTGGTTCTTGTCCTTGTAGATGGTTGAGACCTGGCGCTGGCCGAAGGCGTCGTACAGGTTGTTGTTGATCTGGGCCATGTTCAGCCCCAGTCGCGCCGCGCTTTTGCGGTCGACCTTCAGATCGATCTGCAGGCCCTTGTCCTGCTGGTCGGAATTGACGTCTTCCAGTTCCGGCACATCCTGCAGCGCGGCAGTGATCTTGGGCAGCCATTCGTTCAGCTCATCCAGCGTGTCGGCCTGGACGGTGTACTGGTAATTGCCGTTGCCCTGGCGCCCGCCGGCGCGGATGCCGCCGCCCGAATTCAGGAACAGGCGCGCGCCGGAAACCTTTTCCAGTTTCGGGCGCATCCGGTCGATCACCTGCTCGGTGGACAGGCCGCGTTCGCGCAGCGGCTTCAGGGTGGCAAAGACATTGCCCTGGTTGGTGGCCTGGCCGCCGGCAAACCCGCCCACCGCGGCGACGGCGGGGTCGGCCTTGATGATGTCGATGAACTGCTTGAACTTTTTCTGCATCGACTGGAAGGAGATCGACTGGTCGCCGCGGATGCCGCCCTGGATCATGCCGTTGTCAGTGTCGGGGAAGAATCCCTTGGGCACGATGCCGATCAAATAGAAGTTCAGCACCACCGCCACCAACACCGTCATCATCACGGTGCGGGGATTGTCCAGCGACCAGACCAGGGTCTTACGGTAGAATTCCGTCATGCGCTCCAGCGTCCGGCGCGACCAGCGCATGAAGGCGTTTTCGTCGTCGGCCACCGTGAAGTCCATATAGGCGCACATCATCGGCGTCACGGTCAGCGAGATGAACAGCGACAGGATGATGGCCACCGCCAGCGTCACGGCGAATTCGTGGAAGATGCGCCCCACCAGCCCGCCGATCAGCAGCACCGGCAGGAACACCGCCACCAGCGAGATCGACATGGAAATGACTGTGAAGGTCACTTCGCCGGCGCCCTTGAAGGCGGCGCTCATGCGGTCTTCGCCGTTTTCCAGGTGACGGGTGACGTTTTCCAGGACGACGATGGTGTTGTCGACGACGAAGCCGGTCGAGACGATCAGCGCCATCAGCGAGAAATTATTCAGGCTGAAGCCCAAAAGATACATCACCCCGAAGGTGCCCAGCAGCGACAGCGGCACGCAGATGGTGGGCACCAAAGTCGCCTTGAAATTGCGCAGGAACAGGAACACCACCACGATCACCAGGATGGTGGAGAGGATCAGCGTCATCTCCACGTCATGCACGGCATTGCGGATGGACGTGGTGGTATCCACCAGCGTGCCCAGGTCGATGGAGACCGGCAGCGCCTTTTTCAGCTCATCCATCTGCGCCAGGATCGAGTCCACCACCTCGATGACATTGGCGCCGGGCTGCTTGGTGATCTGCACCAGGATGGCGGGCTGGCCGTTGAAGGTGCCCAGGTTGCGCACATTCTCGACCCCGTCCACCACCTCGGCCACGTCCTGCAGCCGCACGGCCGAGCCGTTGCGATAGGCGATGATCAGGGTCTGGTAGTCCTTGGCCAGGGTGGCGGTATCGTTGGCATAGACCTGGAAGGTCTGTGCGCCCTGCTGGATATCGCCCTTGGGGCTGTTGGCGTTGGCAGCGCTGACGGCGGCGCGCACGTCCTCCAGCCCGATGCCGTATTTGTACAGTGCGCGCGGATTGAGCTCTATGCGGATGGCCGGCAGCGAGGCGCCGTTGAGCGAGACGTCGCCCACACCGGAAATCTGCGACAGCTTCTGCTGGATGATGTTGGACGCCTGGTCGTAGATCTGCCCCGGCGACAGGGTCTTGGACGTCATCGCCAGGATCAGGATCGGGAAGTCCGCCGGATTGAACTTGCGATAGGTGGGGTTGGAGCGCAGCGCGGCAGGCAGGTCCACGCGGCTGGCATTGATCGCGGCCTGCACGTCGCGCGCCGCACCGTCAATGTCGCGGTCGATGTCGAATTGCAGCACGACATTGGTGTTGTTGACGTTGCTGCGCGAAGTCATTTCGGTGACCCCGGCGATGGCGCCCAGGTGGCGCTCCAGCGGCGTCGCCACGCTGGCTGCCATGGTTTCCGGCGAAGCGCCGGGCATGTTGGCGCTTACCGAAATGGTGGGAATGTCGATATTGGGATAGGGCGCCACCGGCAGCAGGAAATAGGCGGCGCCGCCCGCCAGTCCGAGCCCCAGCGCCAGGAGCGTGGTGGCGATGCGGCGGCGGATGAAGAGCGCGGCGATATTCATTCGGCCGGCTCCGGCGCCGGCGTTTCCGGCGTGGGGGCACCGCGGCGGCGCGCGCGCCATTCGCGGATGTCACGGCCGGCCTTGTCGAAATAGATGTAGATGACCGGCGTGGTGAACAGCGTGAGAAGCTGGCTGACCAGCAAGCCACCGCAGATCGAGATGCCCAGCGGGTGGCGCAGTTCCGAGCCCATGCCTGAGCCGAAGGCCAGCGGCAGGGCCCCGAACAGCGCCGCCACGGTGGTCATCAGGATGGGACGAAAGCGCAGCAGCGCCGCCTGGTGGATCGCTTCCTCGGGTGACTTGCCCTCGTTGCGCTCGGCCTCCAGCGCGAAGTCGATCATCATGATGGCGTTCTTCTTGACGATGCCGATCAGGAGAATGATGCCGATGATGGACACGATATTGAGGTCATGCCCGGTCAGGATCAGGAACAGCAGCGCGCCTACGCCCGCGGACGGCAGGGTGGAAAGAATGGTGACGGGGTGGATGAAGCTCTCATAGAGCACGCCCAGCACGATATAGACGGTGACGATGGCCGCGAAGATCAACAGCACTTCGTTCGACAGCGCCGACTGGAACGACAGTGCGGAGCCCTGGAATTGGGAGGTAATGCCCCCCGGCATGCCGGCATCCTTCTGCGCCTGGGTGATGGCGTCGACGGCCGAGCCCAGTGAGTAGCCGGGCGCCAGGTCGAAGGAGAAGCTGGCGGACGGGAATTGCGACAGATGGTCGATCTGCAGCGCGCTCTGGCGCTGTTCCACCTTGGCGATGGCGGACAGCGGCACCTGGCCGCCGCCGGCCGTCGGCAGGTAGATGTCGTTCAGCGACGCCACCGAATTCTGCAGCCTGGGATCGGCCTCCAGGATCACGCGATACTGGTTGGACTGGGTGAAGATGGTGGAAATGATGCGCTGGCCGAAACTGTCATACAGCGCATTGTCGATGGTCGCCGCGGTGACGCCGAAACGCGCGGCCGTGTCGCGGTCCACATTCAGATAGGCAGTCAGGCCCTTGTCGAGGAACGAGGTCGAGACATTTCGGATCGCCTTCACCTTGCCCAGCTCGGTCAGCAGCTTGGGCACGAACTGGTTCAGGCTGGCGCTGGTCGCGGCCTGCAGCACGAACTGGTACTGGGCCCGGCTCACCATTGAATCGATGGTGAGGTCCTGCACCGGCTGCAGATAGAAGGTGATGCCCGGTACACTGCGGGCGTCGCCCGCCAGCCGATCCATGACATCCTGGACGCCGTCGCGGCTGCCCTTGGGCTTGAGGTTGATCAGGAAGCGGCCGCTGTTGAGCGTATTGTTGGTGCCGTCCACGCCGATGAAGCTGGACAGGCTGGCGACATCGGGATCGGCCAGGATCTTGTCGGCAAGCTGGCGCTGGCGACTGGCCATGGCGTCGAAGGAGACGGTGGGGCCGGCTTCGGTGATGGCCTGGATGAAGCCGGTGTCCTGCAGCGGGAAGAAACCCTTGGGAATGGCGACGTACATCACCACGGTCAGCACCAAGGTGCCCACCGCCACCAGCAGGGTCAGCTTCTGGTGCTTGAGCACCCAGATCAGCCAGCGGTCATATCCGGCGACGATGCGCTCATAATAGGCCTCGGTGCGCTTCTGGAAGCTGTTCTCGCGCTTTTCGTCCACGGCATGGCTGCGCAGCAGCTTGGCGCACAACATCGGCACCAGGGTCAGCGACACCACCGCCGAAATCAGGATAGTGACCGAAAGCGTGACCGCGAATTCGCGGAACAGCCGCCCCACCACTTCCTGCATGAACAGCAGCGGAATCAGCACGGCGATCAGGGACACGGTCAGCGACACGATGGTGAAGCCGATTTCGCCGGCCCCCTTCATGGCGGCATTGTAGGGGGTCTCGCCCGCCTCGATATAGCGCGAGATATTCTCGATCATCACAATGGCGTCGTCGACCACGAAGCCGGCGGAAATGGTCAACGCCATCAGCGACAGGTTATTGAGCGAATAACCCAGCAGGTACATGACCGCGAAAGTGCCCACGATGGACAGCGGCACCGACAGCGAAGGAATGAAGGTGGCGGGCAGGCTGCGCAGGAAGACATAAATCACCAGCACCACCAGCACCACGGCCAGCATCAGCTCGAATTCCACGTCCTCGACGCTGGCGCGGATGGTTTCGGTGCGGTCGGTGAGAACCTGAACATCCACCGAGGCCGGCAGGCCCGCCTTGATCTGGGGCAGCAGTTCCTTGACCGAATCCACCAGCGCGATGACATTGGCGCCCGGCTGGCGCTGGACATTGATCAGCACCGCCGACTTCTTGCCCGCCCAGCTCGACAGCTTGGTGTTCTGCGCGCCCTCCACGACATTGGCGACGTCGGACAGGAAGACCGGCGCGCCATTCTTGTAGGCGACGACGATGTCCTTGTAGCTGTCCGCCGTCTGCAACTGGTCGTTGGAGTTGATGGTGTAGCTCTGGGTGGCGCCGTCGAAGCTGCCCTTGGGGGAATTGGAATTGGCGTTGGAGATGGTGGTACGCAGGTCGTCGATGTTCAGGCCCAGCGCCGCCAGCTTCTGCAAATTCGCCTGGACCCGCACGGCCGGCCGCTGGCCGCCGGAGATCGACACCAGGCCCACATTGGAAAGCTGCGAAATCTTCTGGGCGATGCGGGTATCGGCCAGGTCTTCCACCGTGGTGATCGGCAGGCTGGTGGACGATACCGCCAGCGTGATCACCGGCGCGTCGGCCGGATTGACCTTGGCATAGACCGGCGGCGCGGGCAGCGTCTGGGGCAGCAGGTTCGAACCCGCATTGATCGCCGCCTGCACTTCCTGTTCGGCGATATCGAGGTTCAGCGACAGGTCGAACTGCAAGGTGATCACGGACGAGCCGGCGGCCGAGACCGACGACATTTCCTTCAGTCCCGGCATCTGGCCGAACTGTTTTTCCAGCGGGGCTGTGACCGATGTGGTCATCACTTCCGGGCTGGCGCCGGGCAGGAAGGTCTGCACCTGGATGGTGGGATAATCCACTTCCGGCAGCGCCGACAGCGGCAGGAACTTGTAGCCGAACATGCCCACAAGCAGGATGGCGATCATCAGCAGGCTGGTTGCGACCGGCCGCTGGATGAAAGGCGCGGAAGGGTTGGCGCCGCTATACGGCGTCCCCGGGGTTTGTTCAGACGGCGTCAGGGTCACGGGGCGCCGCCGCCGCGCCGTCCGCCGGTGCCGCCGCGGCGCATCTGCGACATGGCCTTGGAGCAGTCGGCGCTCAGAGAATCGCGATTCTGGAACAGGCACATGCGCGCCTCGCGCGTGCCGGGCTTGGCGTCGGGGCAGATCTTCTTGATGTCTTCACTGCACGACTTGGCCACCAGCGCCTGCATTGCGGCCCGGCGCTTGGCACGTTCCGCATCGGTCGCACCGCCGCTGGAAGACGGCGCGGCGATCTTGCCGCCGGCGGGAATCTCCACATCGGCGCCGTCGCGCAGACGATCGGCGCCATCCACCACAACGGTGTCGCCCGGCTTCACACCGGACAGGATCTGGATCTTGTCGCCGTCCTGCACGCCGGTCTTCACTTCGCGCTGGGCCACGGTCTTTTCCGGACTGACCACAAACACAAAGGTGCCATCGGCGCCGCGCTGGATGGCGGCGACAGGCACCACGGTCTGGTTGTGCAGCGTATTCACCAGCAGCCGCACATTGACGAACTGCGAGGGGAACAGCTTGAGGTCCTGGTTGTCGAACATGGCGCGCAGCTTCACCGAACCGGTGGTGGGATCCACCACACTGTCCACCGCCGACAGCGACCCGCTGGTGATCTTGGTGGTTTGGCTGCGATCATAGGCATCCACCGCAAGGGTGGCGCCGCTGTTCACCTGCTCCAGCACGGCATGCACATTGTCTTCGGGAATGGTGAACAGCACCGACATGGGGGTGAGCTGCGTCACCGTGACGATGCCGGCCGACTGGCCCGCCGACACGATATTGCCGATGTCCACCAGATGGATGCCGGCGCGGCCCGAAACCGGCGACACGATGCTGGTATAGCCCAGGTTGATGCGCGCGGTTTCCACATTGGCCTGGTCGGACACCACGATGCCCTCGTTGGATTTCACCACCGCGGCCTGGGTTGCCACCTGTTGCGCGGCGATGGCGTTCTGGGCCTGCAAGGTCTGATAGCGCTGCAGGTCCACCTTGGCATTGGCGAGGGTGGCGGCATCACGCGCCAGCTGGCCGCGCGCCTGGTCCAGCGCCGCCTGGTAGGGACGCGGATCGATCTGGGCCAGCACATCGCCGGCCTTGACCATCTGGCCTTCGGTGAAATTGATCTTGACCAGCATGCCGCTGACCTGCGGACGCACCGTGGCGGTGGCCAGCGGCGCCACCGTGCCCAGCGCGTTCAGGGTTACATTCACGTCACCTGAAATCGCCTTGGCCACGCCCACCGGCTGCGCGCCGGTATTGAAGCGGCCGCGCTGGTTGACCTGCTTGGCGGGATAGATCGCCCAGATCAGCAGCGCCAGCAGCAGCAGCGCCACGGCGAACCACACCACGCGCGACAGGCGCGGATTTTCCGCGCTCCAGCGCTTCACGCCGGACCAGGTCCGGCCGACAAAACCCTGCTCGGCGTGCTGAAAGTCGCCCGGGGGGCGGTCGATATTCATTTACGAAGTCCGTTCAAAAAGGGTTCGTGGTCGCAAAAGAGCCGGAAAAGCAGGAGAAAGTGAATGCGTCAAATGGGTTAGCAGCCGGGGCATGAACGGCAGATGAACTTATACCCACAACGATGCGCGGCAGATATAGCGGCCGCCTGTTTCGCAAATTTGTCGAAAATGTCCCGGCTGGCTTGTCCCCTTCAGCCGGGCTATGTCGCTGTCCGGTTCCGGGCTTGCGGGACCGCAACCCGAACTGGAACAGCGCGACGTGCCTGACATATTCCACTGGTTCATCCACGACGCGCGCCTGTGGGTCACCCATGCTGCCCAGGCCCATCCCTTGTGGTGCTTTCCCATCGCCGGCCTGATCGCCTTCAGCGAATCCTTTGTCGGCGTTTCCTTCATTGTGCCAGGCACCATCCTGCTGATCAGCCTGGGAACGGTGATCGGCGCCAGCCATATCGGCCTGTTTCCCGCCGTCGCCGGTGCGGTCATCGGCTCGGTGCTGGGAGACTGGATCAGCTGGTGGATCGGCTTTCATTACCACCACAAAATCGTCCACTTCGCGCTGTTTCGGCGCTACGAGGATCATATCGAGAAAGGTCTGCATTTTTTTCACAGATGGGGGACCTGGGCGATCTTCATCGGCCGTTTCCTGGGGCCGTTCCGGGCCACGGTTCCGCTGGTGGCCGGCATGTCGGAGCTGGAATTCTGGCCTTTCATGATCGCCAACACGAGCTCGGCCGTGATCTGGGCTTATGGCATCCTGGCCTTCCCGGCCCTCTTCGCCAGCTATTTTCTAGTTTAACATATTGATTTGACAGTTATATTTCTGAAGCCCCCACGGTTGGGGCCGCGTATTGCCCAAAAACGGGATAGGCCAAAAGGTTAACCGGGACACTTGTCCCGTTAACCCGACATATCGGGCCGTTTTCGTACCAAACCAGCGCAAAAACCGGCGATTTCGCTGGCCCCAGTCCTGCAAGCCCTCTGGCCAACATTGGCCAATCCAAGGGCTCGAAGACCGTGAGCAGCGTCGATATCTCCGAAAGCATGATGAAGGCGGTCTTCCCCGCCTTTGACGGCCTTGGTCTGGCCTTCCCGGAACGGCGCGCCCGTCCGCGCAAGGGCGTCGTCGCCAAGCGCCGGCTGGATATCGCCGTGGCCGGACTGGCCATCCTGCTGTTGCTGCCGCTGCTGGCGCTGGTGGCGCTGGTCATCAAGCTGGACAGCAAGGGCCCCGTCCTCTTCACCCAGCGCCGCACCGGCCTGGGCGGCCGCGTGTTCCACATCCGCAAATTCCGCTCCATGCATGTCATGGAAGACGGTGCCCAGATGCAGCAGGCCGCCGAAGGCGATGCCCGCATCACCCGCGCCGGCCGCCTGCTGCGCAAATTCAGCATCGATGAACTGCCCCAGCTCTTCAACGTCATCGCCGGCGACATGTCGCTGGTCGGACCCCGCCCGCACGCGGTGGCGCATGACGATTACTTTGGCGCCCGCATCTCCAACTACGCCGTACGCTTTGCGGCCAAGCCGGGCATCACCGGCTGGGCCCAGGTGAACGGCGCGCGCGGCGCCACACCCACCCTGGACACCATGCAGGCGCGCATCGACCTGGACGCCTGGTATGTCGATCATGCCAGCCTGGCGCTGGACCTGAAGATCCTGGCGATGACGCCGCTGGAAGTCATCAGCACGAGGAACGCAGTCTGATGCGCGCCTCCAAGACCAGTTTGGCAACAGCCCTTCCCTTTGAATTCGAGGCGCCGCATGCGCCGGCCTTCACGCCCGCCAATGAATCCTATGGCGAAGTGACGGTTGGCGGCATCGCCACGGCCTGTCTGTCCCGCGACGGCCTGGCGCAGATGATGCTGCTGGACTGCCTGGAAGCCAGGAACAACCCGGACCGCCAGCCCAAGCTGGTCTTCGCTTCCAACGGCCACGCCATCGCGCTGGCCGCACAGGACGAAGCCTTCCGCTTCACCCTTGGCCAGGCCGACATCATCCATGCCGACGGCCAGGCCGCGGTGTTCGCCTCGCGTCTTCTCACCAACACGCCGATCCCCGAGCGCAGCGCCACCACCGATTTCATCCACGATGCCTCCAAGGTCGCGGCCGAGCACGGCCTGCGTTTCTTCCTGCTGGGCGCCACCGAGGAAGCCAATGCACAGGCCGCTGCCAAGCTGGAAGAAATGCATCCCGGCCTTCAGATCGTGGGCCGCCGCCACGGCTATTTCGGCCGCGACGAGGAAGACGAGATCTGCGACGAGATCAACCTGACCCTGCCCGACGTGATCTGGGTGGGGCTGTCGGTGCCGCTGGAATATGAATTTGCCGTTCGCAACAAGACCCGCCTGCGGGCCGGCTGGCTGGTCACCTGCGGCGGCTGCTACAATTTCGTCACCGGCGCCTACAAGCGCGCGCCGCAATTCGTGCAAGCCATTGGCATGGAATGGTTGTTCCGCCTGGCGCGCGAGCCCCGCCGGTTGTTCTGGCGCTATGCCGTGACCAACCCGATTGCGATTTTTTTACTTTTGACGCGCACAAACTCACACGGCGCATAGCGCGCTAGAGACCGAACAAAATGGCGCTTGCCGACATCGCGACGCCGTCCTGGATCGCCCGCCAACCTGCTTGGCTGGGCGTTGCGGGACGCTATGCCGTTTCGGCGGCCGGCCCCCTGGCGGTATCGGCGGCGCATTTCCTGGCCTCGCTGCTGTTCCTGCGGTTGCTGACGGCACGGGAGTTCGGCCTGTTCTCATTCGTGATGGTGGTCGTCTCCTTCGGTATGAGCGCCACCGCCTCTCTGGTGGTGGTGCCGATCACCCAGGCATTGGCCAAGGGCGACACAAGCCGCCGCGCCGTCTGTTTCAAGATCAACTGGCTGGTATGCGGTGGCTTCGGCATCGGACTTGGCCTGGCACTGGGCCTTGGCGGCGCGAGCCTGGTGCAGGCGGCCGTCATGGGCCTGTTCGGCGCCGTGTTTGCCTGGCGCTGGTTCGCCCGCAACATGGCTTATATCGACGGCCGCATGCGCGACGCCTTTGCGTCGGACATCACCTACAGCCTGCTGCTGATTCTCACCCTCGCCGTACTGGCGCTGGCGCACCGCATCAGCCTGCTGGTGGGCAGCGAAGTTCTGCTGGTGGCGGCGCTGCTGGCGCTGCTGCCCTTCGGTTCGGATTTCATGCGCGTGCAGGCGCGCGCGCTGGCCGGACCGCGCCTTGGCGACTATGCCCCCATCTTCCGCAACGTGTCGCGCTGGGCGCTGGTGGGCGTCTTCCTGACGGAAGTCACCGTCAATGCCCACGCCTATCTGGTCACTTTCATCTCCGGCGCCGGCGCCTTTGCGCTGCTGGCGCTGGGCATGCTGCTGCTGCGCCCGTCCGCGCTGGCGCAAAGCTCCCTGCCCGACCTGGAGCGTCCCGCCATGGCGCGCGCCATTGCCGCGCGCGACTTCGCCGGGCTGGACCGCATCCGCCGCCATTTCACCTGGGGCCTGAGCGCCGCCTGGGTGGCCAACCTGGCGCTCTGTGCCATCATCCTCACCTTCTTCCCCGCGCTGGTGCTGAAAAAGGGCTATGCGATCCACGATGCGGCGCTGGTCGCCATCATCTCGGCCGCCGTCATGGGCATCCGCGTTCTGCGCACACCGCTGGCGGTGCAGTTGCAGGCGGCGGGCGAGTTCAAGGCGCTGGCCGGCATCGGCAGCATTTCCAGCGTGATCTCGGTGATCGCAACCTTGGCTCTGCTTCTGGCCTTCGGGCCCATTGCCTCGCTGGGCGGCATTTTCCTGGGCGAACTGGTGATCCTGATCCGCCTGCGCCACATGACACGCGACTGGCGCGCCAGACATGCCTGACAGCGTCATCGTCTGCATCCCCACCTACAAGCGGCCCAGAAGTCTCGCGCGCCTGCTGGACGCCATCGCTGCACTCCAGACCGATGCCGATGTCCGCGTGCTCGTGGCCGACAACGATGCGACGGACCATGCCGGCTTTGATTTCTGCAACGCCCTCACAAATTATCGCTGGCCGCTGACGGCAGTCATCGCGCACAAGCGCGGCATCGCCCAGGTGCGCAACACGCTGATCGAACACGCCCTGAAGACCGATGCCGGCTTCATCGCCATGATCGACGATGATGAATGGCCGCAAGCTGACTGGATCGCGCAATTCCTGAAAACCGCGCATGAGACAAAGGCCGATGTGCTGCAGGGCTCGATCCTGTTCGGCCATGGCGATGCCGCCGATGGCCATGGCGACATCCGCCGTCCCACCGGCGCCATTGCCATGTTGCAGGGCGCCGGCAATCTTCTGATGACGCGCGCCATTCTGGAAGAAACCTCCGCGCCCTGGTTCGACCCCCAGTTCGCGCTTTCCGGCGGCGAGGATCAGGATTTCTTCGTCCGCCTCCAGCGCGCCGGCAAGCGCTTTGCCTGGTCGGATGAGGCCCGCGCCCATGGCGAGGTGCCGGACACCCGCGCCACGCTGAGCTGGCTGCTGCGCCGGGCCTATTCGGTGGGAAACTCCGACATGCGGGTGCTGCTGAAGCACCGCCCCGGCGTCGCAAGGCTGACGGCGGAATTGCTGAAAATCCTGGCTTCTCTCTTGTTGTCGCCCTTCGCCGCAGCCATTCTGGCCCCGAGCCCGAATCGCAAGGCGCGCGCGCTGCAAAAGCTTTTCCGAGCCGCAGGCAAGCTCAGTGCGATGTGCGGACGTCGCTACAATGAGTATGCCGTGGTCCATGGCGAGTGATTACGCTTTAGCCTATATGCCGCCCCAGGCCGTCGAACGCACCCTGCTGCCGACGCTGGCCTTCATCGCGCTCTTGCTGCTGATCTTTGTCGGGCTGGATGCCTATTCGCCGCCCGCACTGGTGTCGCAGTTCGGCGGCGTCAAGGAAGCGGCGCGCGGCGACACCTTGCGCCAGGTTCTCTATCTGGGCGTGGCAGTGATGATCGGGCTGGCCGCGATCCAGCGCCACGGCCTGGGCGCGCTGCGCGCCATGCCGTTCAGCATGGGGCTTCTGCTCTGCTGGTGCCTCGCCAGTGCCTTGTGGGCGCCCGAACAAGGCATCGTGCTGCGCCGCGCCGGTCTGGAAATCATCGTCGTGGTGTCGCTGATGCTGAGCATCGAGACCATCGGCGGCGAGCGCGCCTTTACGCTCCTGCGCTGGGTGCTGGCGCTGACCCTGCTGGTGAATTTCCTGTCCATCCCGGTGATCGCGGCCGCAAAGCATGGCGCGGGCGAGATCGATCCCGCCCTGGTGGGCAACTGGCGCGGCATGTACGGCCACAAGAACATTGCCGGCGCCGTCTGCGCCATGACCATCATCCTGTTCCTGTTCACCCGCACCGGCTGGAAGAACTGGATCGGCATCACCGTCTCGCTGGCGGCCTGCGTCTTTCTCTATTTCACCCATTCCAAATCGTCCGCCGGCTTTCTTGTCCCGGCGCTGGCGGGCGGACTGCTGTACCGCATCGGCTGGCGCGACGGCCTGTCCCGCGCCATCCTCGCGGCCTTCGCGGTGCTGTTCTTCATCGCGCTGGTCGCCTTCATCGCGCTGGACGCCGACAGCCTCACCCGCATGCTGGAGGATCCACGCGAGTTCACCGGCCGCAGCGCCATCTGGGCGGCGGAGCTACGCTATATCGCCGACCATCCCCTGCTGGGCGCCGGCTTCGGCACCTTTACCGACACCAAGAGCCAGTCGCCGCTGCACAATTATGTCAGCGGCAGCTGGGTCGACGCTGTCAGCCATGGCCATAACGGCTATCTGCAGGTTCTGGTCACCATCGGCGGCATCGGCTTTGGCCTGATGCTGCTGGCGGTGCTGGTCAATCCGCTGCGCCGATTCTGGGCGCTGGACTGGGACGAGCGCGGCTTCAAGCCCATGCTGTTCGCCCTGTTCATCTTTGCGGTGCTGCACAACTTCATGGAAAGCGACTTCCTGGAGGGGGACGGCGTCACCTGGTCGGCGCTTCTGATGGTGATTGCCGCCCTGAATGCCAGCCCGATGCGCTATTCATTAACGGGCCGCTAACGCCGCGCCGCTAGGATTGCGGCCCATGCCAACATCCTACGTCCTGCCCTTCTTCAGCGTCATCATCCCGGTCTACAACCGGGCCCATGACCTTGGCCGCGCCATTGAATCGGTGCTGGCCCAGACCTGCCAGGATTTCGAGATCGTGGTCGTGGATGACGGCTCGAAGGACGATCCCGAAAGTGTGGCCAGAAGCTTCGGCGATCCGCGCATCCGCTTCATCCGCCAGGAAAATGAGGGCGGTGGCATCGCCCGCAACTGCGGGATAGACGCGGCCGTGGGCCATTTCGTGGCACCGCTGGATTCCGACGATGTCTTCCTGCCGCATCACCTGGCCGCCATGAAGGCGCTGCTGGAAGGAACACAGGACCTGGTCGGCTATGCCCGTGTCGTGGTGGACCGGGGCGACGGCAAGACCTTTCTCAAGCCGCCGCGCGGTGTGCGGCCCGGCGAGGACATGGGCGAATATCTGCTGTGTGACCGCGGCTTCGTGCCCACCATCACCATCGTCATCCCGCGCCGCCTGGCACAGCGGGTGCGTTATCACGTCAACCTGCGCCCGGCCGAGGATACGGACTTCGCCATGCGTCTGGCCCTGGCCGGCGGCCGTTTTGTGATGGTGGAGCAGCCCGGCGCGATCTGGAATGATATCTCCGATCCCAAGCGCACCAGCGCCAGTGTCGGCACCCTGCGCATGGCCACCTGGCTGAAACAAATGCAGCCGCGCATGACGGCGCGCGCTTGGTATGGTGCCCGCGGCTGGGCCTTCGCAAAACTGGTCGCCCGCGAGCGCGGCCGTTTCCCCGCCCTGCTCTTCACCCTGCAGGCGATTATACGCGGCTGCTACGCGCCCAGGCTGGCGCTGGTGGTGCTGCTGCAGGTGATGCTGGACGCGCGCCAGTATCGCAGCCTGGCCGACAATGCCATCAAGTGGCTGCGCATGGGCTTGCGCGAGAAGGACGTCGCCGAACCCGCGACAAAGCTGGAACGCGCGTGATTTTGTTGCCAAAGATCGGCAGACGCGCCGTGCTGGCAGGCGCTGGCGCGCTTGCCGTTCCCGCACAGGCCCAGGAACTGCGTACCCTGAAATCCATCGCCGCGGCGAAAGGTTTTGTCTTCGGCAGCGCCGCCGCCACCTATGAACTGAAAGACGCGGACTTCCCGCCCGTGCTGCTGCGTGAGGCCGCGCAGTTGGTGCCGGAATATGAGATGAAGCGCAATGTGCTGGAACCGCGCCCCGGCCAGCACGATTTTTCCGCCCTGGACCTGCTTTTCAATTTCGCGCGCACCAATGGCCTTACCCTGCGCGGCCATCCACTGGTCTGGTATTATGCCAACCCGCCCTGGCTGAAACCGGCGCTGCAGGCGAAACGCGACGAAAAGCTCATGACCGGCCATATCGCAGCGGTGATGCAGCGCTATGCACTGGCTTCCGTGGACGTGGTCAACGAAGCCATCGCGCCCGATGGCAGCGGCCTGCGCCCGTCGCTGTGGCTGGATGCGTTCGGGCCCGGCTATCTCGATATCGCCTTCCATGCCGCCCGTGCCGCCAACCCGCGCACCAAACTTGTCTACAATGATTATGGCTGCGAGCCTGGCGCCAACGACCGCTTCCGCGCGGCGCAGCTGAAACTGCTCGACGGCCTGCTGGCACGGCGGGTGCCGATTGATGCCCTGGGGCTGCAAGGCCACCTCAATGCCTTCGGCAAACCGGTGGACCAGCGCAAGTTGCGCGACTTCCTGCAGGAAATCCGCGCCCGTGGCCTGGCCATCCTGATCACCGAGCTGGATGTGGATGACACCGGCGGCCCCACCGACATTGCCGCCCGCGACCGGGCGGTGGCCGATGAGACCCGCCGCTTCCTGGACGTGATGCTGGACAATCCGGCCACCGAGGCAGTGCTGACCTGGAACCTGACCGACCGCTATGCCGATCCGCCCGACGAGGCCCCGCTCCGGGCCATCGGGTGGCGCTATCGCAAGGGCCCCTACGACATGCGGCTGGCCAAGAAACCCATGTGGGAGGCCATGGCGCAGGCCTTCGCCGGCCGGCGCATTTCCTACTAGGGGAATTCCGCAGCAGAGCCGGGTTAACGACAAAAAACACAGGCAAAAGCTGCCTCGGCACCGTTTGCCAGGGATCTGGCGTTAACCATTTGTGAGGCAGGCCGGAGCTACATCTAAAGCCTTGGGGGGCTTGGATTCGCGGGCCCTTTGCGGAGCTGTTCGCGCCTTATGTCACTGTACCGGCCACCCTCGTACCTGCCTGCGCGCCACGCGCCGCCGCAAGGGTTTGCGCCGGCGACCGGCTATGCGCCCTATGTGCCGCCGCCGACATTCCAGCTCGCCGACCTTTTCCGCCTGATCGATGCGCGCCGCCAGTTGATCACCCGCGTGGCACTGGGCGTCATCCTGTGCGCCGTTGCCGCGGCCATCGTCCTGCCCACCACCTGGTCCAGCTCGTCGGTGGTGATGCTGGATTCGCGCAAGAACAACATCACCGACCTGTCAGCGGTGCTGTCGCAGCTTTCCGCCGACCCCGCCTCGATGCAGAACCAGTTGCAGATCCTGCAGTCGCGCGAGCTGGCGGCCGAGGTGATCACCCGGCTGAAGCTGGACAATGACCCCGAATTCAATCCCGCCCTGGCCCAGCCCAGCCTGCTGCAGCTGGTGGGCATGATGGGCTCGCTGATCAATCCCAAGAACTGGTTCGAGAACGACACGCCGGTCAATGGCGTGGTCAGCCGCGACCGCATCATCGACACCTTCCTCAAGCATGTCAGCGCCAATGCCGAGGGCCTTTCCACCACCATCACCGTCACCGCCACCTCGCGCGATCCGAACAAGGCCGCGCTGATCGCCAACACCCTGGCCGACGCCTATGTGAAGGCGCAGGTCGCCACCAAGGTGAGCGCCACCACCACCACCACCAGCTGGCTGAACAACCGCCTGTCCGATCTCGCCCAGCAACTCCAGGTCCAGGAAGAAGCCATCCAGCGCTACAAGGCGCAGCACAATCTCAACGACTCCGCGCCCGGCGCCTCGCTGGTGGACCAGCAGATGGGCGCCATCAATGCGCAGATCGTGCAGCAAAAGTCGGAGCTTGCCGAGAAACAGGCGATCCAGAACCGCATCGAACAGCTGGTTGCCTCGGGCAATCCCGCGGATGTCAGCCAGATCGTGTCCTCGCCGCTGATCGTGCAGCTGCGCGCCCAGCAGGCGGCGCTGATCAGCCAGGAAAGCGACCTCAACAGCAAGTACGGACCGCTGCATCCCAAGATGCAGGCGATCCAGCAGCAGAAGCGCGACCTGGACTACAAGATCACCCAGGAAGTGAACCGGCTTGCGGCCTCCGCCGCCAATGACGTGATGGTGAGCCGCGCCCATCTCAATTCGCTGCAGGGCAGCCTTGGCGGCACCGAAGGCACCGCCCGCGTTCAGAACATGGCGCGGGTGCAGCTCCAGGCCCTGGAATCCAACGCCGCCTCGACCCGCGCGCAGTATGAAGCCTTTGTGCAGCGGCTGCGCTCCAGCCAGAATCTCGACGATGTACAGACCCCCGACAGCCGCATCATCAGCCCGGCGCCGGTCCCGCTCAACCCCAGCGGGCCCAAGCGCGCGCTGATCGTGGGCGCTTCGATCCCGCTGGGCCTGATTCTGGGCCTGCTGGCGGCGCTGATCGCGGAAAAGCTCGGGCCCCTGATGCCGGTGCGCGTCAATGGCGCGCCCCGCGCGGCGCTGGTGCCGGCCGCGCCGGTGATGAAGCCGCCGCGCCGCGCTCGTCCGCGCACACCGCCCCAGCAGCCCGTCGCGGTGTGGAGCGGTCCGCCCATCCTGTCGGAGATCAACGATCCCGCCCAGTTGCGCGCCGCCGATTTCGTGCTGGATTATCCCGCCAGCAAATATGCCCATGCCATGGCCGCCCTGGTGCGCCAACTGGAATCCAAGGAAGGCGACGGCGCCATCGTGGCGCTGACCTCCGCCGACAATGGCGAAAGCCGCAGCGCCATTGCCGTCAGCCTGGCGCGCGCCGCCGCCCGCATGGGCAAGAAGGCCATCATCGTGGATTGCGCACCTGGCCACATGGCCTCGCGCGCCATGAAGACCCGCATTCGCAGCGGCCTGTATGAAGTTCTGACCGGCAGCGTGCCGCTGAACCAGGCGCTGGCGAAAGACCCGCGCGGTGATGTCTATCTGCTGGGCACCGCCAAGCGCGCGCCCAACAGCCTGACCATGTACAGCTCCCAGCCCATGGCCAGGCTGGTGCAGGTGCTGCGTGGCGGCGCCGATTTCGTCGTGATCGATTGCGGTCCCGCCAATGCCAGCCCCGACGCCGCACTTATTGCGCGCCTGGCCGACGCCACGGTCCTTGTGTCGGCGCGCGCAAAGCTCAACAGCCCGATGGTCGCCAACGCCGCCAGAATCCTGGAAAGCGCCAAGTCGGCGCCGATCGGGATCGTGGTGACGAAGTAGCGGCTAACGCGGCAGCTCGCTTGATCCCATCAGGAATTCGTCCACGCCCCGGGCGCACTGGCGACCTTCCTTGATCGCCCACACCACCAGCGACTGGCCGCGGCGCATGTCGCCGCAGGCGAAGATCTTCTTCTGGCTGGTCTGGTAGCTGGTCATCGGCGCCTTGACGTTGCCGCGCCCGTCCAGCGCGACGCCGGACTGTTCTACCAGCCCCGCCTTGACAGGACCGACAAAGCCCATCGCCAGCAGCACCAGGTCGGCCTTCAGCGTGAACTCACTGCCGGGGACTTCGACCAGGTTCATCTTGCCACCATCGCCAAGCTGCCATTCGACACGAACACATTCCAGGGCCGTGATCTTGCCATCCGTACCGATGGCGCGCTTGGTCTGCACCGACCAGTCGCGCTCGCAACCTTCCTGGTGCGATGAAGAGGTGCGCAGCTTCAGCGGCCAGTCCGGCCACACCATCAGCTTGTTTTCCTTCACCGGCGGCTGCGGCATGATTTCGAACTGGGTCACCGAGGCCGCGCCATGGCGGTTGGAGGTGCCGACACAGTCCGAGCCGGTATCGCCGCCCCCGATCACCACGACATGCTTGCCCTTGGCCGACAGGGTGCCGTTCGGCGCCGCCTTGTCTTCGGCATCGCCCGCGACGCGCTTGTTCTGCTGGGTCAGAAAATCCATGGCAAAATGGATGCCGTCCAGCGCCCGTCCTTCGACCGGCAGGTCGCGCGGTGCTTCGGCACCGCCCGACAGCACCACCGCGTCATAATCGGTCGTCAGCTGTTGCACCGAGACGTCGGCGCCGATTTCGACACCGGTGCGGAACACCACGCCTTCAGCTTCCATCTGGCGGACACGGCGGTCGATATGGTGCTTTTCCATCTTGAAGTCGGGAATGCCGTAGCGCAGCAGCCCGCCGATGCGGTCATTCTTTTCAAACAGCGTGACGCTGTGGCCGGCGCGCGCCAATTGCTGGGCGCAGGCCATGCCGGCCGGGCCCGATCCCACCACCGCCACGGTCTTGCCGGTCTTGTTCGGCGCAAGCACAGGCTGCAGCCAGCCTTCTTCCCAGGCGCGGTCCACGATCTGGCATTCGATGGTCTTGATGGTGACCGGACTGTCGATGATGTTCAGCGTGCACGATGCTTCGCACGGGGCCGGGCAGACCCGGCCGGTGAATTCGGGGAAATTGTTGGTGGTGTGCAAATTCTCCGACGCGGCGCGCCACTGGTCGCGATAGACCAGGTTGTTCCAGTCGGGGATCTGGTTGTTGACCGGGCAGCCCTGGTGACAGAAGGGAATGCCGCAATCCATGCAGCGCGCCGCCTGCTTGCCGACCTCGGCATTGGCCAGCGGCTTCACGAACTCGTTGTAATTGTGGATGCGCTCTTCCGGCTTTTCGTACGAACGGTCCTGCCGTTCGATTTCCAGGAAGCCTGTGATCTTGCCCATGGTCTTTACTCTGCTGCAATCGAGGCGGCGCGCGCCTTCATGTCGGCCAGCGCCTTGGCATAATCGGACGGCATCACCTTGACGAACTTCGACAGGCTGGCGTTCCAGTTGTCCAGGATCGCCTTGGCGTTGGCGCTGCCGGTGTGCAGCAGATGGCGTTCCACCAGGATCTTCAACCGTTCGGCGTCGAAGCGCAGCAGGTCGCCCATGCCCGGATCGGCAACGCTCACCGACCGCTGGCGGGGGAGGTCAGCATGGTCGGCGCCATCGGAGGCCGCGATCTTTTCCAGCTTCACCATGGCGAGGTTGCAGCGCTTCTCGAAATCGCCGTCGGCATCGAAGACATAGGCGACCCCGCCCGACATGCCGGCGGCGAAATTGCGCCCCGTCTTGCCCAGCACCACCACCACGCCGCCCGTCATGTATTCGCAGCCATGGTCGCCAGTGCCTTCCACGACACAGATCGCGCCGGAGTTGCGCACCGCGAAACGCTCGCCCGCCACACCATGGAAATAGGCTTCGCCCGCCACCGCGCCATACAGCACGGTGTTGCCGACAATGATGTTTTCGGCCGGATCACGGCTGAGGCCCTTGGGCGGCTTGACGACAATGCGGCCGCCGGAAAGCCCCTTGCCGACATAATCATTGGCATCGCCGGTCAGCTCGATGGAAACGCCGCGCGCCAGGAAGGCACCGAAGCTCTGCCCCGCCGTGCCGGTGAACTTCACGCTGATCGTGTCTTCCGGCAGGCCGGCATGGCCATGGCGCCTGGCAACCTCACCCGACAGCATGGCGCCGACGGTGCGGTCCACGTTGCGCACGGTGCGCTCCAGCTGTACCGGCTGGCCGTTTTCGATGGACGGCAGGCTGGCGGCAATCAGGTCGTGATCCAGCGCCGTCTCCAGCCCGTGATTCTGCTTTTCGGCATGATGGATGGCGACGCCCGGCTTGGGCGTGACGCTGTAGAGGATGCGCGACAGGTCGATCCCCTTGGCCTTCCAGTGACCGATGGCCTTCTTCATGTCGAGCTTGTCCACACGTCCGGTCATTTCCGTGACGGTGCGGAAGCCAAGCTGCGCCATGATCACGCGCAGTTCCTCGGCCACGAAGAAGAAGTAATTGATCACATGCTCCGGCTGGCCGGTGAAGCGCTTGCGCAGGATCGGGTCCTGGGTGGCGACACCCACCGGGCAGGTGTTGAGATGGCACTTGCGCATCATGATGCAGCCCGACGCGATCAGCGGCGCAGTGGCGAAGCCGAACTCGTCGGCGCCCAGCAGCGCCGCAACCGCGACGTCGCGCCCCGTGCGCAAGCCGCCGTCCGCCTGCACGGCGACGCGGCCGCGCAAGCCGTTCAGCACCAGGGTCTGCTGGGTTTCGGCAAGGCCGATTTCCCAGGGCGAGCCCGCATGGGTCAGCGAGGTCAGCGGCGAGGCACCGGTGCCGCCTTCGAAGCCGGAGATGGTGATGTGGTCGGCGCGGCACTTGGCGACGCCGGCGGCCACCGTGCCCACGCCCACTTCCGATACCAGCTTGACCGAGATGCGCGCCTTCTGGTTCACGCTCTTGAGGTCGCGGATCAGCTGCGCCAGGTCTTCGATGGAATAGATGTCGTGGTGCGGCGGCGGCGAAATCAGGCCCACGCCGGGCGTGGAATGGCGCACCTTGGCGATATTGGCATCGACCTTGTGGCCGGGAAGCTGGCCGCCTTCGCCGGGCTTGGCGCCCTGGGCCATCTTGATCTGGATGTCGT
>CBIHOI010000018.1:0-31707 GCA_966211925.1 uncultured Hyphomicrobiales bacterium
TAAGACGAAAGGCCCGGACCCTCGGGCCCGAGCCTTCGGTCCTGGCGGCGATCAGTGCTGGACGTAGTTGTTGTTCATCTCGTGGCCGAGATCGGTCATCTGTTCGCCGGTCTCGTGAACAGCCTGCTGGCCCATTTCCCCGGCATGGCTCACGGCTTCTTCGGTCGTGCGGGTCATGTCGGCGGCCTGGGCCTGCATGCGCTCCGCCGTTTCACCGGCGGCTTCGGTGGCTTCGCGCACCACGGTGTGGGCGACACCGCGCCAAGTACCAACCAGGCGCATGTTCTGGCCGGCATAGTCCTGCATCAGGTCACGCAGCCATTCCTGCTGCAGCTCGATCACGCCGGGCAGACCGGTGCAGGCGGAAAGCTTCTCCAGCGCGTGGCTGTTGCGTTCCATGCGCAGATTGGCGAAGCGCAGGGATTCGTCCTTGGCGTAAAGCGTCATTTCCGACAGCAGCGCGCGCTGGCTTTCGGCGGCGCCGGCGAGGGACTGGCTGAGCTGCGAGACGGCCTTGTCGGGTCCGGTTTCGGTGTTGGTGTCCATGAGAAGTTCCTTTGTTTGGTGGGGGGCATGCTGCGATGCGGCAGGGGTGGAATGCCGCGTGGGCGGGGTCAGTTTCGGCCTGGTGAAAAAACTTTTTGTGACGCGGCCAAGAAGCTCCGGCAAACACGAAAACTATTCACAAAACAGACACTTCCTGGAGCCGCTGCCTGTTTTCTGTGCGCTGCTTGCCAACCGTCGCAATACCATTTGCGGTGGTATGGAGGCGCCGCTATAACCCCGGCCCTCGGGGTGCTTTCGATCTGAGTCCTGGCGCCCCGCCATAGGGAGTTTGCATGGCTAATCAGGTCGCCGTCGACTATCGCCCGTCGGAAAACGAACCCTTCATGAATGAGCGTCAGCGGGAATATTTCCGCAAGAAGCTCAATGACTGGAAAGAAGAGATCCTCAAGGAAAGCCGCGAGACCATCCAGAACCTGCAGGCGGAAACCGTGCCGCATGCCGACCTGGCGGACCGCGCCTCCACCGAAGCGGAACGCCAGCTCGAGCTGCGCACCCGCGACCGCCAGCGCAAGCTGATCGCCAAGATCGACTCCGCGCTGCGCCGGATCGAGGACGGGTCGTATGGCTTCTGCGAAGAGACCGGCGAGCCCATCAGCCTCAAGCGCCTGGATGCCCGCCCCATCGCCACCCTGTCGATCGAGGCGCAGGAGCGTCACGAAAGGCGCGAGAAGGTGTACCGGGACGACTAGTGCGGACCGGATGAAATTAAAAAGCCCGGCTCTTGCGAGCCGGGCTTTTTTGTTTCCCCACGCAAATTCGAAAATGTCTTACCAGGGCAGCAGAATGTCGAGCAGCTGGCTGCCATAGCGCGGCTGCTGCACGTCGCTGACCGTGCCCCTGCCGCCATAGGAGATGCGGGCTTCGGCGATCTGGGTCAGGTTGACGGTATTGTCCTGGGTGATGTCCTCGCGGCGCACGATGCCCGAGACGCGCATGTCGCGCAGCTCGTTGTTGACGCGCACCTGCTGGTGGCCGTCGATCACCAGGTTGCCGTTGGGCAATACCTGCGCCACCAGGGCCGCCAGAGTCAGGTTGATGGATTCCGAACGCGCCACGGCGCCGGTGCCGACATTGGAATTGTCCGAGCCGGTCTTGACCAGGCTGCCGGGCGTCATCGCGCTGGGCAGCACGGTTTCCAGGCCGAACATGTTGTCCATGCTCAGATTCTCGGAATTGGTGCGACTGCGCGAGGTGGTGTTGGACAGCTTGGCGGCATCGGCGGTGGAGACATTCACCGTGATCACATCACCGATATGGCCGGCGCGCGGATCGTTGAAGAAGCTCTTGGCACCCGGCTGCCACAAAGAATTGTCGCCATGGGTGATGGGGGCCGGGCGGGGAATTCCCGCCACGATGTCGCGCCCCATGGGATTGCCCACGTCGGCCAACTTGGGGGCTTCGCCGATATTTTCGATACGGTCCACCGCCGAACAGGCCGACAGGGCCGAAGCCAGCAACAGGGCGGAAGCGAATTTGTGAAGCATGTGCATGATGCGGCCTATCTGCGGGCGATGGTGTTGGAGGACAGGTTCGAAATCGGGCCGGTGGCGCGCACGGTGCCGGGCGCCACGACGATGCCCGAGATCATGCGGTAGGACGCCGGGTTCTGGATGGTGACGGTATCGCCGACACCGCCTTCGCTCATGGCGCGGCCCATGGCGGACAGTTCCACGCCGGGGGCGTTGAACTGCATGGTGATGGCCTGGCCCTTCATGACCACGATGGGACGGCGCAGATCGTCGCTGCGGAACGTCTGTCCGGTGGACAGGACGCGGCGGGTCTGCAGGCCCACAACCTCGTTCATGCGGGTCGGCACATTCGCCATCAGGGCATTGCCGTCCACCGTTGCGTAGGTGAGGTCGCTTTCGCCGATCACTTCGCCGCGTGCGATATCGTGCGCCGGCACCACCACGCGCACGGTGGCCGCGAAGGCGCTGGAGGCGGCCAGCATCATGGCGGGCACCACGACCAGGAGGCCGATCAGGAACAGGGTCTTGCTTTCGATACGGTGGTTTTTCATCTTACGACCCCAACCTTGCGGTGTTCTGCAGCATCTGGTCGGCGGCAGAGACGACCTTGGAATTCATTTCATAGGCGCGCTGGGCGGTGATCAGCGCCGTGATCTCGTCCACCGAGTTGACGTTGGAAGTTTCCAGGAAGCCCTGCTGGATGGTGCCGTAGCCGATGGAGCCGGGGACGCCCGCCTGGGGCGAACCCGATCCGGGCGTTTCCAGATACAGGTTGCCGCCGACGGCATTGAGGCCGGCTTCGTTGGGAAAGCGCGTCAGCTCGAGCTGGCCGACCGTCTGGGGCGTGGAATTTCCCGCCACGGTGGCGTTGACCTGGCCCGCGGCATTGATGGTGACGCTGAGGGTGTTCTGCGGAATGGCGATGCCGGGCTGGATCACCAGGCCGTCCTGGGTGACAAGCTGGCCCTGCGGCGACAGCGAGAAGTTGCCCGAGCGCGAATAGGCGTCGGTGCCGTCGGCCTGCTGGACGCGAAAGAAGCCCGCGCCCTGGATGGCGACGTCATAGGGATTGCCGGTGGATTTCAGATCGCCCTGGGTGGTGACGCGATAGACGGCGGCGGTGCGCACACCGGCGCCCAGCTGGATGCCGTTGGGGGCATAGGTGCCCTGGTCGCTGGTCTGCGAACCCGGCGTCTGGATGTTCTGGTAGAGCAGGTCGGTGAACTCGGCCCGCTGCTGCTTGAAGGCGGTGGTATTCATGTTCGCCAGGTTATTGGCGATGACTTCGACGTTGGTCTGCTGGGCCAGCATGCCGGTCGAGGCGATGGAAAGAGCGCGCATCTGTCGTGTTCCTTACGTGTGTGCCATTAGGCCGGCGTTTGGCCAAGCTTTTCGATAGCCTGGCGCATCATGTCTTCCTGGGATTTGCTCAAGGTGGCGGTCGCCTCATAGGCGCGCATCACCTCGATCATGTGGCTGATCTCGATCACCGGCTGGACGTTGGAGGATTCCAGCGCGCCCTGGCGCAGATTGACGATGGCGGGCGTGGTCGCGGTCTGGGTGGTGGACAGCAGGTTGCCGCCTTCCTTGACCATGGCGCGGGGGTCGGCGAAATCCACCACCTTCAATTTGGCAAGCTGGTTGCCGACGCCGTTCACGACGCTGGAGATGGTGCCGTCGGCGCCAATGGAGATCTCGCCGTCGTTCGGGGTGATGGTGATGGCGCCGCCGTCGCCCTGCACCTGGTAGCCGGCGCTGGTGACCAGGTTGCCGTTGGCGTCCAGGCTGAAATGGCCATCGCGGGTATAGCGCATGCCCTGCGGGGTCTGGACCGAGAAGAAGCCGTTGCCGGCAATGGCGACATCATAGGGGGCGCCGGTCTGCTCGATGGTGCCCTGGCTGGCGTCGCGCAGGATGCCGGCGTCTTTCACAAAGCTGACGCTCTGGGTGCCGGTCTGGCCCTCGGCGGGGCGCATCTTGGCGACATATTCTTCGAACTTGGCGGCTTCGCGCTTGAAACCGGGGGTGGAGACGTTCGCGAGATTGTTCGCGATCACATCCATCGCCCGGTATGCGGCGAGCTGCTGGGAAAGACTAACAAGAAGTGAATTGTCCATGGCACCTGTCCCGGAGCCGTTCTGGCCCGATGGACAAGGTTACTGCAGCCGCCGTGCCAAGCGGAAAAGCCCATTTTCATTGGGTTTTATGAGCGTCCTGCGGAGCGTGTGGAAAAACTTGCCGGGTCATCCGGTGTGGGGGCGGCAATTTCAACCGCTCCTTAACCACGTTTGCTTACCTTGAGCGCACTCGAACAACGGATGGAAGAATTCCATGGCGAAGAAAGAAGCTCCTGAAGCCGAAGCCGCGCCGGAAGGCGAAGGCGCGGCGGCGCCCAAGAAGAAGGGCCTGAAGGGGCTGCTCAGCAAGAAGATGCTGATGATCGCGGTGCCGGCCCTGTTGCTGGTGATCGGCGGCGGCGGCGCGGGCGCCTATTTTCTGCTGGGCAAGAAAAGCAACGCCGAAACCGCCAAGGCGGAAGAAGTCCCACTGACCCCGCCCAAGGTCGCGTTCAGCGACATGGCCGACATCCTGGTCAATATCCAGTCCAGCGACGGCACTCCCGCCTATCTCAAGCTCGGCGTCAGCCTCGAAATGGAAGACGAAGAGCAGAAGAAGGCGATGGAGCCCCTGATGCCCCGCGTCACCGACCAGTTCCAGGCCTATCTGCGCGAATTGCGCCTTGACGACCTGAAGGGTTCGGCCGGCGTGCTGCGCCTGAAGGAAGAGCTGCTGCGCCGCGTCAATGTGGCGGCCGCGCCCTATCATGTGCGCGACGTGCTGCTCAAGGAAATGATCGTTCAGTAGTTTTTGCCGCCGTATTTGCAGGATTCAAAGCCATGGCCGAAGACGCACTTGCCGTAGAAGAAGCCCCCACCGCAGCGGCAACCTTTGAGAGCGCGACCTTGGAAGGCAGCGGCGCCGCCGAACGGGTGCTGAACCAGGACGAAATCGATTCCCTGCTGGGCTTTGATGTCGGCGCCGACCAGGCCCAGGACAAGTCCGGCGTTCGCGCCATCATCAATTCGGCGCTGGTGTCGTACGAACGCCTGCCGATGCTGGAAATCGTCTTCGACCGCCTGGTGCGGCTGATGACCACCAGCCTGCGCAATTTCACGTCGGATAACGTCGAAGTCAGCCTGGACTCCATTACCTCGATCCGTTTCGGCGACTATCTGAACTCCATCCCCCTGCCCGCGATCCTGGCGGTGTTCCATGCCGAGGAACTGGACAATTACGGCCTGTTCACCGTCGATTCCAACCTGATCTATTCGATCGTGGACGTGCTCTTGGGCGGTCGCCGCGGCTCGTCGGCCATGCGCATCGAAGGCCGGCCCTACACTACCATCGAACGCACGCTGGTCCAACGCATGATCGAAGTGATCATGCAGGACATGTGCGCCGCCTTCGAACCCCTGGCGCCGGTGAATTTCAACCTGGACCGCCTGGAAACCAATCCGCGTTTCGCCGCCATCGCGCGCCCCGCCAATGCCGCCATCCTCGTCAAGCTGCGCATCGACATGGAAGACCGCGGCGGCCGCACCGAATTGCTGCTGCCCTATGCGACGCTGGAACCCATCCGCAAGCTCCTGTTGCAGCAGTTCATGGGCGAAAAGTTCGGCCGCGACTCCATCTGGGAAAGCCATCTGGCGACCGAACTGTGGTCCACCAAGATCGACATCGAGGCCATCCTTGACGAACAGACCATGCCCCTGAACCAGGTGATGAACCTGGAAGTCGGCCAGACCCTGATGCTGGGCGCTTCGCCGGATTCCCAGATCGAGATGCGCTGCCGCGGCGTGCCGCTGCTGACGGGCCGCATGGGCCGCGTCGGCGCCCATGTGGCGGTGCGGATCGATGATGCGGTCGAACGCACGGATGCGTCTCGCGCCCTTTGATTTCAACTCTTTCACGAGATATTCGCCATGACCATTCCCGCCCATCTGTCGCTGTATCTGGAAATCGCGCTGGAAATATTGCTGGCCTTCACGCTGGGCTATTGCGTGCTGCTGGAACGCCGCCTTGCCGCGGTGCGCAAGGGCCAGGAAGGCCTGTCGCGCACCATCGGCGAGCTGAACATGGCGATCGCCGGCGCGGGTGCCAGCCTGCGGGCGCTGAAATCGGCGGCCGGTGAAGCTGCCCAGACCCTGGACGAGCGCCTGAAGCGCGCCCGCCTGCATATCGACGAACTCTCCGTTCTCACCGCCTCGGGCGACCGCATCGCTGCCCGCATGGAAAGCGCCGCAAGCGCCCCGCGCGTGGCACGCGAAATCCCCGACATGCCGCTGCCGTCTTCTTCGATCATGAGCCGTCTGCGCGCCGAAGGTCTTGCCCAATGAATTTCTTGATCAAGAAGAACTGGCCCCGCTATCTCCGCCTGCTTCCCACCGTCGTCATCGTCGGCGGCGCGCTGCTGGTCGTGAATACCTCGGGCCTGGTGCATGAAGCCTATGCCGAAGCCAGCGAACAGGTGGCGTCGCTGACGGCGGACCCCAAGGCGGCGCATGAAGACTATGCCGGCGGCGAGGACGACCAGATCGCGAGCGCCAGCGAAGTTGACGTGGTCAACGCCCTGGGCAAGCGCCGCAAGGAGCTGGACGCCCGCGAAGGCCAGCTTTTCATCCAGGCCAACATGATCGCCGCCGCCGAAAAGCGGGTGGACGCCAAGATCGCGCAGCTCAAGACCCTGCAGGCGCAGATTTCGGCCCTGCTGGTGCAGCGCGACGATGCCCAGAAGGCGCAGGTCGCCTCGCTGGTGAAGACCTATTCCACCATGAAGCCCAAGGATGCCGCACGCATCTTCAACAGCCTGCCCGACGAAGTGCTGGTGCCGGTGGCCCATGACATGAAATCGGACGTGCTGGCGCTGGTGCTGGCCAACATGAATGCCGACAACGCCAAGGCGCTGACGGTGAAGCTGGCCAACAAGCTGGCCCTGCCCCAGACCACCGACGCCCTGGCGCCTGTAACGGCCCCCGTGCCGGCCCCGGTCCCCGGTCCCCAGACTTCGGCCGCCCTGCCGGTCCAGGTGGCTTCCGCCGAGCCGGCCCCGGAAGCCGCGCCCGCCCCGGCCCCGGTCAAGCGCAAGGCCCGCGCCCCCAAGCCGACGGTCACGGCAACCGCCAACCCGTTGGAAAATCAGCAAAAACCCGCTGCTGCGGCCACCCCGCCAGCGGCCCAGGCGCCAGCGCCGGCTGCAGCTCCGGCGGCGACGCCTGCCGCGGGTGCCCCCAAAAGCTGACGCCGCAAGAGGTCGGCGGCCCGACAATGAATTTACGCTTTACCAAAGGTTAACACCGCCCCGCGATAGTCCATCCGGAAGGGGACCCAGGTGACACGCACTGTTCGCATGATCGGGCTTGCCATGGCGCTTTGCGCCAGCGGTCTCGCTTGTGTGGATGGGGCATGGGCGGACAGCGTCAGCGGCAGCATCCAAAACGGTTATGGACGACTGACGTTCACGCTTTCCGGCGCCAATGCGAAAGTCAGCGCCACCACCACCGGCGGTGTGCTGGCGATCACCTTTTCGGACAAGGCCAGCGTTGATCCCGCCGCGATTGTCGCCGCCCTGCCCCGCGCCATCGCGTCGGGCCATGCCGATGCCGACGGCAAGACCTTGCGTTTCGTGCTGAACCAGCCGGTCAAGCTGCATGTCAGCCAGCAGGGCAACCGCGCCGTGGTGGACATGGCCGAGCCGAATTTCACCGGCGTGATGCCGGATCTGGCGCCGCCCGCCAAGCCCGTAACCAAGCCGCTGGATGTTGCCGCGCTGCCCGAAATCAAGCTGCGCGCCGGTTCCTATGCCAACTTCACGCGGCTGGTGTTCGATTGGCCCAAGAATGTCAGCTACCAGGTCTTTCCCGGCGCCGGGAAGATGACCATCAAGTTCAACGCGCCGGTTCGCGCCGATGTCTCGGTGATCGCGCGCTTTGCGCCGCCCTGGGTGAAGAACGCCGCCTGGCGCATTGATGGAAACAGCACCATCGTGGATTTCGATACCGATTCGGATTCCGGTTATCACGACTTCAAGGATGGCACCCATGTGGTGCTGGACATCCTGGCGCCCAAGACCGATGGCGCCGCCTATGCCCCGCCCGGCCTGGCCAAGCCGACCGTCAGCAAGATGACGCCGGTGGCCGGCGCACCCAAGCCCGCCAATCTCAGCGCCGCGCAATCGCAGGCCATCGCCCAGACCGTGGCGCAGCTTGCGCCCAAAAAGGTCGAGGCGCCCAAGTCTGCGCAGGTCAAGCCTGCCGAAACAAAACCGCCGGAAACCAAGGTCGCGGACGCCAAGCCTGCCGACGCAAAACCGGTTGAAGCCGCGCACGCCGATCCCGCCATTCCGGTGGCCGATGGCAAGCGCACGCGCGACGGCGCCATCATCACCTTCAAGAATGCCGGCACATTGCCGGCGGCCGTGTTCGTGCGCGGCCTCACGGCCTGGATCGTGCTGGAAAACGCGCCCAACTTCGACGCCAGCAGCCTGAAGGCGGCGCTGGGCGATTTCTCGCCGCGACAGGAAGCGGTGTCGTCCGACGGACTGGGCATTCTGCGCATCACGCTCAAGGGCGCCTATGAAATCGCCGCCCGCGAGGATCGCGGCAATCTGCAAGTCGAAATCGCACCGCATGTGGTGCCAGCCCTGGTGAGCATCGGCTTTGCCCGCAACCAGTCCGATCCGCGCCGCACCTCGCTGTCGACGTTGCTGCCCCTGGCCGATCACGCCTTTGCGCTCACCGACCCGGCGGGCGGCGATGTGCTGACCGTGATTCCGGCAGCGCCCGGACGCGGCATTCTTGCGCCCCGCTATTTCGCCGATTTCGCCGCTTTGCCCAGCGCCAGCGGCCTGGTGATCTCGCCCTATTCCGATGACCTGAAAGTGGACGTGTCGCAGGCGCGCGTCACCATCGGGCGGCCCATGGGTCTTGCCCTGACGCCGCCGCAGATGCCGGTGGCGCAATCGCCTTCGGCGCTGGCGCATTATGGCGACGGGCCATCCTATCTGGACTTCGCCCATTGGGGCGTGGCATCGGCCGGCAGCTTCCTGGCCACCGAACGCAAGCTGACCCAGGCAGCCGCCAAACAGGGGCCCGGCCAGGCCACCGCGGCGCGGCTGACGCTGGCGCGCTTCTATCTTGCCAACGGTTTCGCCGCCGAAGCGCTGGGGCTGATCAACCTGGTGCAGTCGGGCGATCCGGCGCTGACGGGCGACACCCAGCTCACCACCATGCGGGCGGCGGCGGAATACATGATGGGCCGCTATCGCGACGCCCATAACGAACTGGCGGGCGCGGCCTTTGACGCCGACCGTCATGCCGCCTTCTGGCGCGGACTGACCGAAGCCGGGATGGAAGACTGGCAGAATGCGCATGCGCATCTGGACCAGGCCGGGCCGGTGATCGCGCGCTATCCCGCAAGCTGGCAGGCCAATGCCATACTGGCCGATGCCGATGCGGCGCTGGGGCTGAACCGGCTGGATCTGGCCGACGCCGCGCTGCAGCGGCTGCCCAAGGACCTGGACAAGCAGCAGTCGCTCGCGGCCGACCTGGCGCGGGCGCGCATCATGGCGGCCAGCCGCTTCAGCGAAGCCGCCGCGCTGTTCGCCAAGGTGGAAAATGGCGGCAACGAGAAACTGGCGGCCCAGGCCCTGTTCCATCACACCAATGCGGCACTGGCGGGACATGTCATCACCGCGGCGCAGGCGACCGAACAGCTGGAGAAATTGCGCTTCCGCTGGCGCGGCGACAAACTCGAACTGAAGACCCTGCGCAAGCTGGCTTCGCTCTATTTCCAGGGCAACAAGTGGCGCGAGGGCCTGAAGACCCTGCGCATCGCAACCCAGAATTTCAGCGGCGAAGACAGCGCCCGCGTGGCGCAGGACGACATGCGCGGCGCCTTTGTGAACCTGTTCCTGAAGGGCGGCGCCGACAAGATGAAGCCGGTGGATTCGCTGGCGCTGTTCTATGACAATATCGACCTGACCCCCATCGGCCCTGACGGCGACGAGATGATCCGGCGCATGTCGGACAGGCTGGTGGCGGTGGACCTGCTGGGGCCGGCCGCGAACCTGCTCGCCTACCAGGTGGACAAGCGGTTGGACGGCATCGCCAAGGCGCAGGTCGCCACCAGGCTGGCCAGCGTCTATCTGATGGATCACAAGCCCGACAAGGCTGTCGCCACCATTCGCGATTCCCAGATCACCGGCCTGCCCGATGACGAGATGCACCAGCGCATGGTGCTGGAGGCGCGCGCCTTTGCCGCCCTGAAACAGTGGGACAATGCGCTGGACCTGATCGCGGTGGACCAGTCCGAAGACGTCAAGCGCCTGCGCGCCGACATCTATTGGGAAAGCGGCAACTGGGCGGTGGCCGGCCAGAAGGCCGAGGAAATGCTGGCGGGACGCGACGGCGATGCCGCGCCGCTGACCGCGGCCGATCGCGGCGTGCTGTTGCGCGCCACGGTGGCCTATTCGCTGGCCAGCGACGAAGCCAGTCTTGAAAGGCTGCGCGCGCGCTTTTCGCCCAAGATGAAGAACACGCCGGATGCCAACCTGTTTGCGGTGCTCTCCTCGCCGGTGGACCAGCATGGACTGGCCTTCCGCGAGGCTGCCGCCAAAATCGCTTCGGTGGATACCCTGCAGTCCTTCATGAAGGACTTTGCCAGGCGCAAGGATGCGAAAAGCTAGAGCTTCTTCGCCTTGAGCCAGGCCAGCGCCTTGTCCGCCAGCAATTCCCAGCCCGGTTCGCCGATCAGCCAATGGCCCATGCCGGGCAGCACTTCGTTCGTGGCGCGATCCCCATAGCGTGCGGCGATGCGGGCCACCGTCGAAGGCGGATTGATGCGGTCGTCGCTGCCGGTGAGGAACAACAGGGGACAGGTGACGGCGTCCGCGTCCACTTCGCTGGCGCGGCTCATGTCGAGACCCCAGTTCATCACTTCAAAGGTGGCACGGCCGGATTCTGCGATCAGGCGGTCATAGACGGCGCCGCGCATCTCGCGCGGCAGCTTGTCGAGGGAATGGGCCAGGGCCACGTCACGGTTGGGTTCCAGGAGATGGTTCCAGTAGCCCGGCTGCAGGTGCATGGCATGCGCGGCGCCGATCTCGAACAGGGTGGTGGGCGGCACACCGGACGGCGCGGAGGGCGCCAGCCCGATCACGGCGGCAACCTCGCAGCGCGCCGCCAGCATCTGGGCCAGCAACCCGCCCATGGAATGGCCCACCAGGATGGGCGGCGCTTTCAGGGCGGCGATTTCCTCTTCCAGGTCGGCGGCATAATCGGCCAGGCCCGTGGTGCCGAGCGCCGGAGGTGGCGGATTTTCGTCGTGAAAGCGCAGATACGGTGCGACGACCTTGTAGCCTGCGGCTTCGAATTTCTGCTTCAGTCCATCCAGCGCCCAAGGTCCGCAGAACGCGCCATGGATCATCAGGACGGGAGATTTCTTCACGCGAATTTTCCCAGCGCGGCAATGACCGCCTTGTAGGTTTCGCGCTTGAAGGGAACGATCAGGCCGGGAAGGTCGGCGAGACTGACCCACTGATAGGCGGAGAATTCCGGCTCATGGGCCGCAAGGTCGATGTCGCTGTCCTTGCCGGTAAAGCGCAGGGCGAACCATTTCTGACGCTGGCCCCTGTACTTGCCGTGGAAGGCGACGCCGATCAGGTGTTCGGGCAAATCGTAGGTGACCCAATCTTCCATCTCACCGATGATCTCGGCCTTGTCGGTGCCGGCTTCCTCGCCCAGCTCGCGCAGCGCGGCCTCGCGCGGGGTCTCGCCCTTGTCGATGCCGCCCTGCGGCATCTGCCAGCCTTCAACGGTTTGATCGATGCGCTTGCCGACGAACACCTTGCCGTCCTGGTTGAACAGCATGATGCCGACGCACGGCCGGTAGGGCAGATCAGAGGACATTTCCCAGCGCTGTTATTGTTTTTTCTGATTCACTATGGCCGAAACCGGCACCAGGACAAAGCCCCGCGATTCCAGGCCCTTGGCCCAGGCGGCGATGCGCGCCACCGAAACCGGATAGAGGAAGGCGGAACCGACGGCGCCGCCATTGGCGCGCGCGCTGGTTTCCAGTTCCGACAAGTGGCGATCGATCTCCAGTGCCGTGGGGATGGTGTCGAGCGGTGCGCCGCTGGCGGCAGGCATGCCCACCTGGCCGCTGACAGTGGTCGCCACCGACTGGCTGGCGGCGCCATTGTCGAAGAAATACAGACCGCGCCGGTTGAGATAGGTCAGCATGGGCGCCAGGGCATCGCTGTCGCCCAGGAAACGCTGGCCCAGAAGATTGGTCACGCCGGCATAGCCGGTGAAGCGGGTCAGCGCCCAGGTCAGGCGGCGGATATTGGCATCTTCATCCTGGCCGGAGCGCAGGGTGTGGGGGCCGGGATCGCTGTCGGGAAAATCGAACGGCTCCATGGGAATTTCCAGCAGCACTTCATGGCCATGGGCGCGCGCCTTGGCGACCCATTCGCCGACATCGCCGGCATAAGGCGCAAAGCCCAGCGTGACGCCGGACGGAAGGCCCGCAAGCGCCGACTGGGTGGCGCTTGCCGACAGGCCAAGACCGCTGACAACGATGGCGATCCTGACCTTGGGCGAAGCCGGTACCGGCCCGGCATAGGCGGTCATGGGACGGCGGCCGTCATCGGCGATGCGCGGCAGCGGGCCTTCGCGGGTATTCTCGATCAGCGCGGGATCGGCCAGCAGCGCCGAGCCGGCACGCAGGATGGAGGTGATGGGCTTGCCAGGTGTGGGCAGCTCTTCGGCGGCGGCTTGCTGTTGTGCCGGCGCGTGATGTTTCGCGCCGGGCGCTTCGGCCAATTCCAGGGTGATGGCGGGCGGATGCGGGCGGCCCAGCAGGGTGATGGCCAACGATCCCGCCGCCAGCAGGCAGACGGTGAAGGAGCTGGCGAACGCCAGGGCGCGGCCCGACCTGGACGCACGCATATCTTCTGCGGAATCGGCAGCAGCAGCCATGCGCCCTTTATGGGGGAGCATGGTTACCCTTCCGTTAACAGGTATTAACGCGCGGAGGCCGCGGCGGTCTTTTCCGGGGCCGGGGAGGTCGCCGCCGCCACGGTCATTTTCCCGTGCAGCAGGTCCAGCGCATAGGCGAGCTGGAAGTCGTCATACTTCTTGCCGGGGGCGGGCTTGATCACCGGCGCATTGGCGCGCTTGGCGGGGATCGGTTCGCCCGACAGGTGGCCGCGCAGGTCCGCTTCCGACGGACGCGCCAGCTTGGGCACGCTGGCCTCGTCGCCCTGAGCGACCTGGATGTCGGGAATGATGCCCTGCGCCTGGATCGAGTGGCCGGACGGGGTGTAGTAGCGCGCCGTGGTCAGGCGCAGCGCGCCGCGGTTCTCGCCCAGCGGGATGATGGTCTGCACCGAACCCTTGCCGAAGCTGGTGAGCCCGATGATGGTGGCGCGCTTGTGGTCCTGCAGCGCGCCGGAGACGATCTCCGAAGCGCTTGCGGTACCGGCATTGATCAGCACCACCACCGGCTTGCCGTCGGTGATGTCGCCCGACTTGGCGTCATAGCGCTGGGTGTCTTCGCTGTGGCGGCCGCGCGTCGAAACGATTTCACCGGTGCTGAGGAAGTCGTCGCTGACCTGGATCGCCTGATCGAGAAGTCCGCCGGGATTGTTGCGCAGGTCCAGCACATAGCCCTTGATGCCGGGGCCGATCTGCTTTTTCAGGTCGCGCACGGCCTTTTCCAGGCCGTCGGCGGTCTGTTCGTTGAAGCCGGGCATGCGGATATAGCCGATATCGCCTTCGCGCCGCCAGGTCGCCGCATCCACCGCGATGATGGCGCGCAGCAGGGTCACGTCAAAAGGCTTCTTTTCGCCTTCGCGCAGCACGGTGAGGGTCACCTTGGTGCCGGGCGTGCCTTTCATCTTGTCAATGGCATCGTTCAGCGGCAGGCCGGCAATGGAGGTGCCGTTGATGCCGGCGATGCGGTCGCCCGACTTGATGCCGGCGCGCGAAGCGGGCGTGCCGTCGATGGGCGAGATCACCTTGATCAGGCCGTCTTCCTGGGTGACTTCGATGCCGACGCCGCCGAACTGGCCCTTGGTCGTCACCTGCATGTCGCCATACTGCTTGGCGTCCATGTAGCTGGAATGGGGATCGAGGTTGGAAACCATGCCCTGTATGGCGGCGTCGATCAGCTCGCTGTCCTTGACCGGGCGCACATAGTTGGCGCGAACGCGCTCAAAGGCGTCGCTGAACAAATCGAGCTGGCCATAGGCGGAGGCGTCATTGGCGCCCTTGGCTTCGGGAAGCGCGATCATCGCCGCGGCAAAGCCCCCGATGAGGCCCATGCCGACCAACGCAAATTTCTTCATGTCCCGTTCGCCTTTCCAAAGCTGGCGCGCAAATTCAATCTGAGCCATGGCGATGGATTGATGCCATGGCCGCCGTGCCGCAATTCAAAGTAAAGCCTGGAATCAGAACCGCCAGTTAAAGATTGGGCGGGCATCGTTCCCACCGGCTCGCCCGCCAGCAGCTGATCGTTCGGCTTTACGGTCACACGTCCCAGACCCGCCAGGACCACATCGTAGCCAGTGGTTATCTCCAGGATCAAGACTTGTCCGCTCTTATGGTAAGGGCCGGCGAAAAGAACCTTGCCGTCAGCAGGGATAATCACCTGGGCTCCCGGCCTGGTCGCGTAGGAAAGCCCCGGGCTGCCGCTTTCCGCGCCAGGCACCGCGGTTCCGACCACCGGTTCCAGCAGCGAGTTCCGCGCCAGCCCCCCCAGGGAACCGGCATTTTCGGCGGTCACGGTGACCACGGCCTGGTCGGCGGCACCGGTCTGGCGGAGCTGCTTGACCCGGGCCAGCAGGGCCTGGAAGTCGGCCGCCTGGCGCGCGATCACGGTGAGCTGGGTTTTCAGGCTGTCATAGTTTTGCGCGGCGCCGGCGGCCTCGCGCTCTTTCTGGGCCAAAAGCTGGTCCAGATCGGCACGGGCAATGGTGAGGCGGGCGGCGGTGTCGCGCGAATCGCGGCGCTGCTTTTCCAGGGCGATGCGGGTGCGCTTGAGGGCATCGATGCGCCGCGACAGGCTGGCGGCCTGGGCATAGACCGGCGGCAGGGTGGCGCCGATCAGCATGGCGCCGCGCGCCGCGCCCAGGGCATCGTCGGGCCGCATGGCCAGCGCCGGCGGCATGTCGTGTTGCAGCCGTTCCAGCACCGCGATCAGGCGCGTCACCGCCACCCGGTCATTGGCGAAGCCGGCGCTGAGGCGGGCATTTTCCTTTTCGAGCTGTACGATCCGCGCTTCGCTGTCGATGGCGGCGCGCTCCAGCAGTTCGATGCGGCGGGCGGTGTCGATGAGCTTTTTGCGCAGGGACGCAGCTTCGGCGGCCAGGGTGTCGCTTTTCTCGCGGGCCCCGGCCAGTTGCGGCTGCACCTGCTTGATTTCCGATGACAGGCTTTGCAACTGCGCGGCGCTGGAGGGCAGTTTCGCCAATGCCTTGCCCGGCATGGCATGGCTGAGATCCATCACCGGTTCCGGTGCTTCGGTGCGCGGGCGCGGCGTCGGCACGATGGGCGCCAAGACGCGCTTGCCGGCGGGCTTCGGCTTGTGGTTTTCCCTCGCCGCCAAAGGTGCGATCAGCGTCATCGCCAACAGCAAGGCAAGGCTTCGCCTCACGCGCTTTTCACCAGCAGCGAATGGCCCGTCATCGGCGCGGGCTGGGCCAGGCCCATCAGGTCGAGCACCGTGGGCGCGACATCGGCCAGGCGGCCGTCGCGCAAAGTGGCGCCTGCCGGCCCGCCGAACACGATGATCGGAACATCCAGCGTGGTGTGGGCCGTGTAAGGCACGTGGGTGTGCGGGTCTTCCATCATCTCGATATTGCCATGGTCGGCGGTCAGCAGCATCACGCCGCCGACTTTCTCCAGCGCGGTGCGCAGGCGGCCGAGACATTCATCAATGGTGTCCACCGCTTTCACCGCCGCAGCCATGACGCCGGTATGGCCCACCATGTCGGGATTGGCATAGTTGCAGACGATGAGATCGTATTGGCCGCTGAGAATGGCCGCTTCCAGCTTGTCGGTAACCTGGTAGGCGCTCATTTCCGGCTTGTGGTCATAGGTCGTGACCTTGGGGCTGGGGACCAAGATGCGGTCCTCGCCATCAAACACATCCTCGCGCCCGCCATTCAGGAAAAAGGTGACATGGGCGTATTTCTCGGTCTCGGCGATGCGCAACTGCTTCATGTGGTGGGCAGCGATCACTTCGCCCAGGGTTTCGCGCACATCCTCGGGCGGGAAGATTGCGCCCATCAGCGGTTTCAGATCCTGGGAATATTCCGTCATGCCGGCTGCTGTGCCGAACGCGACCGTGCGGTCGCGGGGGAAGCCGTCAAAACCCTTGTCCAGCAAGGCGGCGGAAATCTCGCGCGCCCGGTCGGCGCGGAAATTGGCGAACAGCAGGCAATCGCCATCCTCGGCGCCGGCATAGTCGCCCAGGACGCAAGGGACCAGGAATTCATCGGTGACGTCTTCGGCATAAGATGAGTCGATGGCTGCGAAGGCGTCGTCGAAGCGGCGGCCGGAGGCATCGATGATGGCGTTGGTGCATTTTTCCACCCGGTCCCAGCGCTTGTCGCGGTCCATGGCGAAATAGCGGCCTGACAGGGTTGCCAGCCGCACGCCGGCAAGACCGGCAATGTCGCCGAGGAATTTCTCGACAAAGCCGCGGGCGGATTTGGGGGCGGTATCGCGGCCGTCCAGGAAAGCATGCACGAACACCGGCACGCCATGACCGGCGATGATCTTGACCAGGGCAGCGATGTGATCCTGGTGCGAATGCACGCCGCCGGGCGAAAGAAGCCCCATCACATGCACCGCGCGCCGGGCCGTTTTCGCCTTGTCGATCAGCGCCAGCAGCACGGGACGGCGCGCCAGGCTGCCATCCTCGATGGCCACATCGATGCGCGGCAGGTCCTGGGCGACGATACGGCCCGCGCCGATATTCATGTGGCCCACTTCGGAATTGCCCATCTGCCCCTTGGGCAGGCCTACCGCATTGCCGGAGGTGGCCAGCAGGGCATGGGGACATTCGCGCAGCAGGCGCGTGTAGTTGGGCGTTCTCGCCTGGGCGATGGCATTGTCGGGATCTTCGCCGGGGCGCCAGCCCCAACCGTCCAGAATGCAAAGGAGTGTTGTACGGGTCATGCCATCATCTCGTTGCCGGGCTGGCTGTCATTTAAAGGGCGGCTATCGCCGCCGGGGCCCCAACCGTCCAGAATGCAAAGCAAAGTTGTATGCGGCATGCCGAATCCTTCAGTCACTTCTATATAGGCAAATCTAGCGGAAATCGGGGCCGCTGACCCAGCTCACCAGCGATTTGCGGGTTCCCGACACGATGGGCGTCACCCGGTGCAGCACATAGGACGGGAAGGCGATCACTGTACCGCGACTTCGTGGCGCCAGTTTGACGCCGTCACCATAGGAGAGTTCCAGGTCGCAGCCGTCATAGCTGCCCGGGTCGGAAAGCTGGAGCGACAAGGACAGCTTGCGCGGCTGCGGCGTGGCGGCGCCGTGATCGACATGCCAGTCATAATGACCGCCCTCGGCCTGTTCATAGACGGTGTATTGCAGCCGCTCGCGCAGGCCCTCGATCGCGTATTTGTAGAATTGCAGGTTGAGCCGCTGCACGATCTCTTCCAGGCGGCGGTAGAGCCAGGCGGTATCGTCGCGCCGCTCCATCCAGGCGACCTGGGTGATGCGCTTGCGGGCGACATCGCCTTGCTCCACAAAAAGTCCGGCGGTTTCGCGCGCCAACCCGTCGCCATAAGCCGTGATGCGGTCCAGTTCGGCGGCGGTGAAGGCGTTTTCCCACACCACAAGGGGGCCACCCAGCGCCTTTGGCGAAGACGGTGCGAAGGCGTTCATCGAAAGGGTGTTCCCGCCGCCCATACCACCAGCGACTTGCGCGTGCCCCTGGTCACCGGCGTCACCCGGTGGAGGAAAAAGGAGGGAAACGCGACGATGGTGCCGCGCTTTTTCGGCGCGGTGCCGATCTTGTTGCCGGGCTGGAACTGCAATTCGCAGCCCTCATAATCGGACTCGTCGCTGAGCTGGACGCTGATCGATATCTTGCGCGGCCTGGGATTGTGGGCGCCGTAATCGATATGCCAGTCATAATGGCCGCCTTCGGAGCCGTCATAGACCGTGTACTGGAAGTTCTCCAGGCCGGTGACATCGAAATGATAGAACTGGCTGTTGATGTGGCGCACGACCTGCGCGATGCGCTCGTAGAAGGCGGCGGTCTCGGGGTTGTGCTCCAGCCACGCCACCTTGGTGATGCGCACGTCATCATAGTTGTCGCTCTTGATGGCGATCTCGGCTTTCTGCAGCAACTGCTGGTCGCCATAGGCCGTGATGGCATCGAGCTCGGCCGCGGTGAAGACATCTTCCCACACCAGAAAGGCGCTCTTGAGGACGGGCGCTGACGTGGGCGCGGGCATGGTCAGCGGAAATTGGGGCCGGTGGTCCAGACCACCAGCGACTTGCGGACGCCCGAGATGATCGGCGTTACCCGGTGCAGGACATAGGACGGGAAGGCGATGACGGTGCCGCGCTCGCGCGGGCCGGTCTCGGTCTTGTTGCCGCCCACGAATTGCAGGTCGCAGCCTTCATAGTCATGGCCATGGCTGAGCTGCACCGACAGGGACAGCTTGCGCTGGACCTTCATCGGGCCCTGATCGACATGCCAGTCATAGTGGCCGCCCTCGCTGCTCCGATAGACCGTGTACTGGAAATTCTCGGAAAAGCCGCGCAGGTCGTAGCGGTAGGAGGCGTCGTTGAGCTGGCGCGCCACCGCCTGCATGCGGTCATAGATCCACCTGGTATCGGAATTCTGCGGCAGCCAGGCGGTCTGGGTGATGCGGATTTTGCCCTGCACCTCGCCGTCGGGCGTCTCGGCCAGCACCACCGCCTGCTCCGGCGACAGGCTGTCGCCATAGGCCACGATGGCGTCGATCTCCGCCGGGGTAAAAGCGTCCGCCCAGGCCGTGAAGGTCTGGGTGGCGAGGCGGTTGTCTTCCTGGGTGCTCATGGGTGCGCGAAAATAGGGCCCGCTTCCCGCGCTGTCCATCAGGACCGCCATGCCGAGTCTGCGGGGCGCTTTTCCCGGCGGTCATGCTAGCTTTTGGGTTCGGGGGGACGCCATGACGGCAAGGACCATATTCGGACGGCACTACGCGCTGGCGGTGGTTGCGATCATCTTCGTGGCGCTGCTGGCGGCGGCGGGCCTGCGCTCGACCCCCGGCGTGCTGATGGTGCCCTGGGGCGCGGCCTTCGGCTGGTCGCGCGGCACCATCAGCTTTGCGGCCGCCACCGGCATCCTGCTGTTCGGCCTGACCGGGCCCTTTGCCGCCGCCGCCATGCAGCGTTTCGGCATCCGCGCCACCGTCATCACGGCGCTGGCGATGATGAGCCTGTCATCGGCCGCCAGCCTGTTCATGACCCAGCCCTGGCAACTGGTGGTGACCTGGGGCCTGGTGTCGGGCATCGGATCGGGCTGCATCACCAATGTGCTGGGCGCGACCATCGTCAATCGCTGGTTTGTTCGCAATCGCGGGCTGGTGATGGGGCTGTTCGCCGCCTCCACCTCGACCGGCACACTGGTTTTCATTCCGGTGCTGTCGGCCATCGCACAGGATCATGGCTGGCGACCGGTGGTGATGTGCGTTGCCGCCGCGATGGCGCTGCTGATTCCACTGGTCTTCCTGCTGCTGCCGGAATGGCCGGCCGATGTCGGGCAAACACCGTTCGGCGCCGACAAGGATCATCCGATCGAAGTTCGCGGCACCGGCAATCCGCTGAAAACAGCGTTCGGTGCGCTGGGCGAAGGCGTGCGAAACCGCGATTTCTGGCTGCTGGCGGCGACTTTCTTTGTCTGCGGCTTCACCACCAACGGGCTGGTTGGCACCCACATGATCGCACTGTGCCACGATCATGGCATGGAGGCGGTGGCGGCCGGCGGCCTGCTGGCCATCATGGGGTTGTTCGATCTTGTCGGCACCACCGCGTCGGGCTGGCTGACCGACCGCATCGATCCGCGCAAGCTGCTGTTCGCCTATTACGGCCTGCGCGGGCTGTCGCTGATCTATCTGCCCTTCGCCGATTTCAGTTTTTACGGCCTGTCGCTGTTCGCGGTGTTCTACGGCCTGGACTGGATCGCCACGGTGCCGCCGACGCTTGCCATCGCCAACCGGGTGTTCGGCACCCGCAAGGCCCCCATCATGTTCGGCTGGATCTCGGCCAGCCACCAGGTCGGGGCAGCCAGCGCGGCCTTCTTCGCCGGCGTGTCGCGCACCGCGACGGGGTCGTACCTGGATTCCTTCGTCATCGCCGGTTTCGTGGCGGTGGTGGCGGCTTTCCTGGCGCTGGGCATGAAAGGCCCCAATACCGCGCCGGCGGCAGGCTGAGCCCGGCAGGAATTGCCGCCGCCCGGAAAGGCATTTCCGAACACCGTTTAACATATTGATTTACAATGGATATTTCTGCGCCGGGACCGGCACGGAATTGGCAAGGACGCACGCGACTTAAGAAGGCAGAAGCCCGAATGCGCGCACCCTATATCCTTCGCCTCGCCGCCCTTGTCGTGGGCGCCGCCATTGCGGCCTCGCCCGCTTTCGCCTTTTCGCGGGTCAAGGACCTGGTCGAGGTGCAGGGCATTCGCGACAATATGCTGGTCGGCTATGGCCTGGTGGTCGGCCTGAACGGCACCGGCGACAGCCTGAAGAACGCGCCTTTCACCCAGCAATCCATCCAGACCATGCTGGAGCGGCTAGGCGTCAACAGCCGCGGCCAGGTGATGCAGACCAAGAACGTCGCCGCCGTGATGGTGACCGCATCGCTTCCCGCCTTTGCCGCCCCCGGCACCAAGATCGACGTGTCGGTCTCGGCCATGGGCGACGCCAAGAATCTTCAGGGCGGCACCCTGCTGGTCACGCCGCTGTTCGGCGCCGACGGCCAGACCTATGCCCTGGCCCAGGGCCCGGTCGCCATCGGCGGCTTTTCGGCCCAGGGCGATGCCGCCAGCGTGACGCGCGGCGTGCCCACCGCGGGGCGCATCGCCAACGGCGCCAGCGTGGAAAAGGACACAGGCTTCAGGCTGGCCAGCCTGGATGTGCTGAAGCTGTCGCTGCACAATCCCGACCTCACCACTTCCAGCCGCATCGCCAAGGCGGTGAACGCCTATCTGGGCGGCGCCAGCGCCAAGGCCCTTGATCCCAGCAATGTCGAGCTGTCGGTGCCCGCCAATTATCCCGGCGGCGTCATGGCGCTGCTGACCGACATCGAGCAGGTGCGGGTCGATCCCGACCAGCCCGCCAAGGTCATCATCGACGAGAATTCCGGCGTCATCGTGATGGGCTCTGACGTGCGCATCTCGACCGTGGCGATCGCGCAGGGCAACCTGACCATCAAGGTCACCGAGACCCCGCAGGTGTCGCAGCCTTCGCCCTTCTCCAACACCGGCACCACCCAGGTCGTGCCGCGCACCAGCATCCAGGTCGATGACAGCAAGGGCAACCGCATGACCGTGCTGCATGACGGGGTGTCGCTGCAGCATGTGGTGGACGGGCTCAATGCGCTGGGCGTGGGCCCGCGCGACGTGATCTCGATCCTGCAGGCCATCAAGGCGGCCGGCGCCTTGCAGGCCGACATCCAGGTCATTGGTTAAGGAGGGGGCGAATGGATATGTCAGCCGCAACCATGATGATGGCGCAGCAGCCGGCCTTGCCGAGTGCGCCGCGCCCCACCGCCGATGCCTCCAAGGCGGCTTCGGCAGCCAAGGAATATGAGAGCGTGTTCATCGCCCAGTTCCTGGGTTCGATGTTCTCGGGCATCAAGACCGACGGCATCACCGGCGGCGGCCAGGGCGAGGAAATGTTCCGCTCGATGATGGTGGACCAGTATGCCAAGGGCCTGACGGCGCGCGGCGGCTTCGGCCTGGCCGACAAGATGCAGGCCGAGCTGCTGAAGCATCAGCAGGTCGCGGTGCAGCAATGAGCGACATCAAAATGCAAGACATTAAAATGGAAGATGGGCCCCGCATCGAGCGCCTGATCGCCATGGCCGAGCGTCTGATCGTGGCGCTGGAAAGCGACATCGACGCGCTGAAGGCGGGCCGCACCGGCGCGCTGATGACGGCCGATCCCGAAATCCAGAAACTGACCGTCATCTATGGCCGTGAGGCGCAGGGTTTTGATCCGCGCATCGCCCAGGCCGCGCCGCCGTCGCTGCGCCAGCGCTTTGTCGCCATCACCGCGAAATTTCGCGAGGTGCTGCAGATGCATGGCCGCATGATCGAGCGGGTGAAGAACGCCAGCGAAGGCATCGTCCAGGCGATCGCCCGCGAGGTCGAGCGCGCCAATGCGCCGATGCGCACCTATGGCCCGCGCCCCGGCTATGCGCCGCAGAGCAGCGGCGCCATGGTCTTCAACAAGGTCGTTTAAGGCACACGGGCATCCCCGGCCAGCGATGCGTAGCGCGCCGCTTTACGGCGCGCTCGCGGAGATGGCAGGGAGAATTGGCTACCCGAGCAGCGACAGCGCCAAACTGTAATTTGCCAATTGCGACGTCTGGTAGTTCGTCGCCTTGCCGCTGGTGTTGCCCACGGTGGTCGTGGTCGAGGCCGGTGTGTTGGTGGTCTGGTAAGTGCTCTGCAGCGCCGATAGCACGCCCAGAAGCTGCGATCGCGCCAGGTCGGCGCCGGTCTTGGTGGAAATGTCGAGTGTGCCGGAAAAGCCCAGGCCGTAGGTCGGTGTCACATTCGCCGCCGTTGTCGTGGTCTTGCCGTCCGCGGTCGGCGCGGTCAGCACACCGGATGCAATGCCCAGGCGCGACAGGGCGTCGAAGTCGCCGGGGCCTGCCTGCAGGTTGACGGTGTAGCCGGCATTGATCTGGATCTTCAGATTCTCGGCGCTGCCGGTATAGTTCACGCTCGCCTTGCCGATACCGCCAAGCTGGGCGTTGATCTTGGTGACCAGCGAATCGAAGGTCTCGCCCTGGTCGATGGTGATGGTGGCGGTGCGGGCCGCCGTGCCCTGGATGGCGATCTTGAAGCTGTCACCGGCGCGCAAGGTGGTCTGGCTGGTGAGATCGACCGACTGGTTGAGCGTGATGGTGCCGCGCGGCAGGCCCAGCGCGTCCAGCACGCTGGAGCCCTGGGTGTCGATGGCGATGCCGGCGCCGCTGGACACGCCGTCGGCGCCGCCGAACTGCTTGGTCCATTTCACGGTGCCATCGGTGTTCAGCGCCGTGGCGAAGGCATTGGAGACATTGGCGACACTGCGCTGGGCGCCGGCGAAGGTGCCGGTGGTGGAGCCGGAGACATAGATGGTGCCGTCCGACGCCACCGTGACATCGCCCGCCGTGTCGGTGCCTGACGTGCCGATATAGGTTACGGTGCCGGCGCTGACCGACGCGCCATTGTCGGTGAGGGTCGAGACGAAGGCGTCAATGCCGCCGCTGGCGGCCTGTGCGATGGTCGCGCCGCCACCGGTGAGATTGGCATTGCTGGTGGCGCCCGAGACATAGACCTTGCCGTTCGACACGGTCAGGCCGCCGATGGCGCCGCCCGCTGCCAGATCGCCCAGATCCTGGGTCCAGGTCGGCGCGCTGGTGATGTCGCCGCCCGCATATTTGGAAATGATCGCATGGCCGTTCTGGGTCGAGGCGACGAAGAGATTGCCGCTGGCATCGGTGGCGGTGGCGGCGACGCTGTCGGCGCCGGACGTGCCGAACTGGCTTTCCGACTGGATGACGCCCTTGGAATTGAGCTTGACCAGGAAGGCATCGCCCTTGCCCTGCGCGGTCTGGCCGGCGCCGATGACGCCGCCGGAGACGTTGCCGCCGATATAGATGTTGCCCGACGCATCGACGCTGACGGCGTTGGACTGGTTGGTTGCCAGCGTCTGGATTTGCTTGATCCAGCTCTGTTCGCCCTGCGCGTCATAGCGCGCCACGAAAGAATCGTTGTTGCCGTTGCTGATGGCGGTGGTCATCACCTGGCCGGTGGTGGCGCCGGTGACGACCACGCCGCCCGAGGGGTCCAGCGCCAGGCCATAGGCATTGGCGGTGCCGCCCGAGCCCAGCAGCTTCTGCCACAGCACATGGCCGGCGGAGTCATACTTGGTGAGATAGGAATCCTGGGCGCCCTGATTGATCTGGTTGCCGAAGTCGCCGGTGGCGTTGCCGATGACATAGATGTTGCCCGACGCATCCACCACGCTGCCGGCCGCGGTGGTCGTGCCGGTGGAGGCCTGCTGGTTGACGCTGAAGGTGGCGGTCGGCGTGCCGTTCAGCCCCGACAGTTTGGTCAGGCGGCCCGACTGGTCGGCCGCCGTGGTGGTGGTGGCCGAGGTGAAGGAATTGGTGACGGTGCTGGTTTCGGTGGCAAGGCCGGAATTGCCGACGAGATAGAGCGACGGCGTGGCGGACGCCGACAGCGACACCTGCTCGACACCGCCGGGCGTGATCTGCAGGCCATAGGTGGCGTTGGCGCTGGAGGTCGTGGTGTCGCCCTGGGTCGTCTTCTGGAAGCGGGTCGAGAATCCGGCCGCCGACAACTGGCTGTTGATGTAGGTGACGATGTTGGTGAGGGTCAGTCCGCCCGTCACCTGCGACATGTCGATCGGGACGTTGGTGGTGGTGCCGCCCTTCTTGATGGCGATGGTGAAACTGTCCGACGCCGAGACGCCGGGCATCGGGCTGTTGATCTGGGCGTTGGTGACAAGCTGCTTGGTGGCGTAGCTGTAATCGGAGAAGGCGATGCCGGCCGTCGAGGTGACCGTGTCCGACGGCTTGGCGGCCTGCAGGTTGAAACCATTGAAGGTGGTGGAGGACAGATAGCTCTGCACCTGCGCCAGGCCGGTCTGGAAGCGGGCATTGAGACCGGCAAGCTGGCCGCTGGTGACACCGGCCTTCTGGCCCATCTTGGCGATATAGGCCAGCGTGTTCACCGCGCTGTAGAGCGAGAAGAGCTTCTGGTTGTCCTGCTCCATCTTGGAGTCGGCGGTCGCGCCGGCAGACAGCGGCACTTTGGAGGTGTCGAGGAAGTTGGTGGTGGAAAGAACCGCCGCATCCTGTTTCGCGTCGTTGGTGTTGGGCGTGTTCCAGGGCGGATTGTCGGCTGCGGTCGCGCCCTTTGCCTGCGTGGACGCAAGGGACGCAGCATTGCGCGTGTTCGCCGCGATCGAGGACGGCGTGGCGCTGAGCTGGGCCTGGTAGAAACCAAGCAAGACGGATGAGTCCAAACCACTGATGGCCATGGGCAAAATCTCGCACTGGCGGCGTTAAAGCGGCGCTAACAGCCGGACAAACAGGCTTAACGAGGCCTTAAGATGCGCTGCGCAATTGTAGGGCGATGAGCGCCGCCTATGCCACCGGACTGAAGCTGACGTCCCAGGGACGCCACGTGGAAGCCATTGCCCAGTTCGAACAGGCGCTGTCGGTGCAGCCTGACGATACCAGGGTTCTGTTTGCACTGGGAAATACCGCCCAGCTTTTGGGACTTTCGGATGCGGCGCAGCAGTTTTTCCGCCGGGTGCTCAGCATCGAGCCGGCGCGACTGGAAGCGACCGTCAACCTGGCGAACCTGTTGCGCGGGACGGGGCAGTTCGATGCCGCCATCGCGCTTTTGCAACCCGCGCTGACGCGCTGCCCAGGCAGCCCCGAACTGATTTTGACGCTGGGTTCCTGTTTTCGCGAAAAAGGCGAGGACGAAGCCGCCATCCAGCACTATCGCGCGGCGCTGGCGATCAATCCGCATTATGCCCCGGCCCTGGCCAACCTGGCCGACATGCTGTGCGACGCTGGCGAACGCGACACGGCGCGAACACTGTACGATGCGGCCATCAAGGCCGCGCCCAAAAACCCGCAGGCCCGACTGAACCGGGCGATCCTGCATCTTCTGAACGGTGATCTGAAGGACGGTTGGCGCGACTATGCCGCGCGGCTGGAAGTGCCCGGCAAGGTGCCGGTGATGGCGGGCGAACAGCGTTTACTCCCCTGGACCGGCGGCCCCCTGAAGCGGGCGCGCCTGCTGGTGCGCAGCGAGCAGGGCGTGGGCGACCAGATCCTGTTTGCCAGCGTGATTCCCGATCTGGCGGCACGGGCGAAAGCCGAGGGCGGCAGCGTGGTGCTGGAATGCGAGCCGCGGCTGGTATCCCTGTTCGCGCGATCCTTCCCCGACGTCACGGTGAAGCCCGCCAGCATCAAGAATATCGGCGGCATGCCGGTGGCAGACTATGGCTGGCTGAAGAATGCGGGTGGCGCGACGGCTGCGACCCTGATGGGCAGCCTGCCGCGCTATCTGCGCGGGACGCTGGACGCTTTTCCCAAGCCGCATCATTTCCTGGTTCCGGACTCCGATGAGGTTGCGCATTGGCGCGGCCAGTTCGGGGAAAACGCCATCGGTATCTGCTGGCGCAGCGGCAAGTCAGGCGGCCATCGGTCCATTCAATATGCGCCGCTGGAAAGTTGGGGGGCCGCGTTACGCGACATGCCCGGGACGCTCGTGTCGGTGCAGTATGACGCCACGCCTGAAGAGGTGGCGCAACTGGAAGCCATAAGCGGCCGCAAGATCGCGGTGCCGCAGAACATCGACCAGAAAAACGAATTGGACCGCGCCGCAGCGCTGCTGGCGGCGCTGGATGTGGTGATCACCGCACCGACGGCCGTATCCTGGCTGGCGGCCGGCGTGGGCACCCGCACGTTCAAGATTCTGTATGACACAAGCTGGACCGCGCTGGGGCAGGTCCATGAGCCCTTTGCGCCGTCCTGTGTTTGCGTGATGCCGCGCGATCGGGGCGACTGGCCGGACGTCTTCAAACAGGTTGTTACAGCGCTGTCCTGAGCGGCGTGCGCGCGGCGGCAAGCGCCTGGCTGAGGTCGGCGGCGATGCGGGCTGCGCCCTGGCCGTCCATCAAGGATAGCCCGGCATTGCGCATTTCGCGCCGCGCGGCCGGCTTGTTCAGCAGCCATTGCACCGTGGCGGCGATATCGGCGTCGCTGACATGCGCGGCGACGCCCAGCGAAATTCCCATGCCGGCATCGGCAAAAGCGGACGCCGATTGCGCGTGATCGTCCGTGACGCCCAGATAGATCGCCGGCACGCCGCAGGCCGCCAGCTCATAGGCGGTGACGCCAAAAGCACACAGCGCCACATCGGCGCCGGCATATTCGGTGGTGAGGTCTTCGGCGCCTTCCACCGTCTCGTAATTCTTTTTCAGCGTCACCAGACCGCGCGCAACCGCCTGGCCATCCTTCATGCCGGCGCCGATCACGAAGCGGATACGGAATGCGCTGTCCAGGGTGGAAAGCGCCTTGGCCATGCGCAGGGTAAGCCCCTGTGGATCGCTGCCGCCCATCGCAACCAGCACGGTGGGACGTGACGCGGACACGCGCGTTGGTGCGGCGTTGGGATTGAGGCCCAGCAGCGCCCATTCCCAGCCGACACGCGGCAGCGTGTGCGAGCCGGTCCAGTCGAGCGCATGCGCGCCGGGTACCGGCGGATAATAGGCATAGTCGGCCGCCAGGCGGCGCTCGCTGCCGTCATCGACCACGGCGGTGACGGCGACGCCACGCTTGAGCTTTCCCAGTTCGGCGCGGCTTGGGCCTTCGCGGCCGTCCAGCAGCAGCAAGTCAGGCGAGTTGGCGTCGATCAGGGTTTCCAGGTCGCTGTCGCCATGCAGCATCACGGCTTCGAAGCCGGCGCGGCGGATGGGCCTTGCCGCGTCTTCACTGCCATTCAGCGCGAACAGCACGCCGACGCCTTCGCGGTCGCGCAGGGCGCGGGCCAGGGCCACCATGCGCTTGACATGGCCATAGCCGAATTTGCCGCCGCCATCGCAGCGGATCAGGGCCAGCCCGCCCGAGGCACGTCCATTCGAAGCCACGATCGGCTTTTGCTGCACATGGGCGTTGATGGCGTTGAGCTCCGGCTCGCGTTCCAGCAGCAGCAGGAGGTCGGCCAGCGAGGCTTCGCCGGCCTTGGCCGCGATGCGGGCATGGACCGCCTCGATGAAGGCGAGGTCGTCCGGGGTGTCGATGGTGAAGCGGCCACCCTTTTTCGCCAGCGGCGGATAGGGCGCGGCGCGCACGATTTTCACGAAATCGGGATGCAGCTTGAAATAGCCGGTGACGTGTTCCCTGGCCGCCGGATCGTTGCGGGCATCCATCATCAACCGGTCCAGGGCGCGGCGGCTGAACGGGTCCACGCCCTCGTGAGCGCATTCCGCGCCGTCTTCCAGCAGCACATAGTCGCCGTCTTGCTCGATCAGGGTGGCGATCAGGTGGTCCACAAAACCGGCATCGATGAAGGGCGCGTCCGAGGAAACGCGTACGATGATGTCGGCATCCAGTTTTTCGGCGGCGCTGGCATAGCGCGCCAGCACATCGTCTTCAGGCCCGCGCACCACCATGACGTCATTGGCGTTGCACCATTCCACGATGGCTTCGTCGGCCGGATTGACGGTGGTGGCCACCGCAATGTCTTCCAGCAGATGGCATTTTTTCAGCCGGTGCACGATGTGCCACAGCAAAGGCTGGCCGGCGATGGGCCTCAGCACCTTGCCCGGCAGGCGCGTCGAACCCATGCGCGCCTGGATGACGGCGACGACACGGATATTTTCGTGCGCATAGGCCGTGTTCACGCGGCTTCTCCGCGATAGGACAGGCGAACATGTTTCAGCGGGCGCATGCCATCGGACGGATCGGCGCGCCATTCGCGGTCGGAGAGTTCGGACGGCTGCGGGCCCTTGAAGCCGCTGCCGTCCGCGATGAGGGATTCACGGATGCGGGCGATGACGGGGGCGATTTCTTCCGGCAACCAGCAATGGCCCGCGGCATATTCGGCGCCCTGGCCATCGAGGTCGAGATGGAATTCCACCGCCGCGGCGTTCCAGTGATGCACGGCGCGTTCGATCACGGCCGGGCGGCGGGTGTGGTCGGACCAGCCGGTCTTGATGCCGGTGAGGCTGCGGATCTGGGCGATGGCCGACAGGTTGGCTTCCGCCGCCGGCGTCGGATAGGCGGAGACGCAATGCAGCAGGGTGATGTCGGTCGCGCCGGCTGCTTGCAGCGTCGTGGCCGCCTTCGTGATCTCATCCATGGTGGCCATGCCGGTGGACAGGACCACGGGCTTTCCCGACCGGGCGCAGGCAGCCAGCAGGTCGGTGACCAGCAGCTCGTAGGACGCGACCTTGTAGAAATCGACGAAAGGCGCCAGTTCGGCCACCGCCTCCAAGTAGAAAGGCGTGCAGGAAAACTGGATGCCCCGCGCCGAACAGTGTTCAGCCAGCGGGCCAAGGTGCGACAGCGGCAATTCCCATTCGGCGCGGGCACGGTGCTTGGGGCTTTGGCGCAGGATTTCGGCTGCGAACATGCGGTCGATCTTGAAGAGCTGGAATTTTACCGCGTCGCAGCCGGCGTCAGCAGCCGCGTCCACGAACGCCCGGGCGCGATCCAGGTCGCGGCCATGGTTGCTGGAGGCTTCGGCGATGAAGACAGGGCCAGAAACAGAGTCAGTGCTCATTTAACCAAATCTAAAGACGGTATGGCTAAAAAGCGGTTAACGGGAATGGAACCGCCATGAGCCACGCCGCATCGCCATCCGAATTTCTGCAGGACGGCAAACACAATGGTCCGCGCATCGCCCGCGCGAAAAACCATGACATCATCGAATGCTTCACCTGCGGCTTCAAACACGCCCTGCCGTTGCCAGATCCGGCGGCACTGGAACGCGAATATCGCGAAAATTATTATGCCGAAGAAAAGCCCAACTTCATCGCCCATGCGGGTGAGGACCAGGCGTGGTTCGAGCTGGCGCAGAATGACCGGCTGGAGATTTTTGAAAAGCTGCTGCCGGCTTCCCGGCGCAAGCTGCTGGATATTGGCTGCGGCCCCGGATTCTTTCTCGCGACCGCCATCAAGCGCGGCTGGTCGGGACATGGCTTTGAACCGTCGCGCCAGGCGGCCGCGCATGCGCGGGAGCTGGGCGCCACAGTCACGGAAGGCTTTTTCGGCAAGGACAGCAAGCCGGGCAACTTCGACGCCGTCAACCTGACCAATGTGCTGGAGCATGTGCCTGACCCTGTCGCCATATTGACCGCGGCGACCGCGCTGCTGGAGCCGGGCGGCGTGCTGTGCGTGGGTGTGCCCAATGACTTTTCGCCCTTTCAGATCGCGGCCCGCAGCGCCATGAATACCGGCGACTGGTGGGTGGCGCCGCCGCATCACCTGAACTATTTCGACTTCGACTCGCTGTCGGCCTTGCTGTCGGGCCTGGGGCTGGATGTGCGCGAGCGCACCACCAGCTTTCCCATGGAAGCCTTCATGATGATGGGCGACAACTATGTCGGTGATCCGGCGCTGGGCCGGGCCTGCCACAACAAGCGCAAGCGCTTCGACTTCGCGTTCGAAACTGCGGGATTGAAGGATACGCGCCGGGGCTTTTATCGCGCCCTGGCAAAACTGGGCATCGGCCGCGAGGCCGTGGTGATCGCGACCAAGCCGTGAGTGCCAGGCCGTTCTTCATCGTCTCATCGGGGCGCAGCGGCACCGCCATGCTGCACAAGGCGCTGTCGGCCAAGCCCGATGTGGAGATGCATCACGAATATGCCGTGCAGATCACCCAGCCGCTGGCGGTGAAGCGCTATCTGGGTCTGGCGGACGATGCCGAGACCCGGCGCGTGCTGCGCGAGACCTTTGGCGCGGCGGTTCAGCACAGCAAGGCGGCGCACTGGGGCGATTCCTCCAACAAGCTGTCCTGGCTGATTCCCGATCTGGCAGCGCTGTTTCCCGATGCGCGCTTCGTGCATCTGGTGCGCGATGGGCGGAAGGTGGCCAGCTCATACTTCCACAAGCTGGGCGCCGAAAATTACGACGACCGCGCCAATGCCGCGATGCAGGCTTTCCATGACGGCGCCGGCAGCATCCCGCCGCCGGAAAAGCCCTATTGGTGGCCGGTGCCGCGCCGGGATGATCCGGTTGCCGCGGCGTTCCGCGGCTGGGGCCAGTTTCAGCGCATCGCCTGGCACTGGGCGGAGATCAACCGCGTGGCGGCAGACGCGCTGGCAGCACTGCCGGCCGACCGAACACTGTTCGTGCGCCTGGAAGACCTGCGGGAATCGCCGTCGCTGGTGGCGCAACTGCACGATTTTCTGGGCCTGCCGTTTGCCGACGGCGACTTTGCGGTTTTCGCCCGGCCGCACAATGTGAACCGGCCGGAAGACCGGCTGCTGGACGCCGCCCAGAGCGCGCAATTCACCGCCATCGCCGGCCCCATGCTGGAGCGCATGGGCTATGGCGACCGCGCCGAGTATGTCGTGAATTATTAACCATCTGCCGTCCAACATGGTTACCGAGTTATTTCCGGGCCGGGCCATGTCCTCAGAGTGCGATTTCTGTCGCTCCCCTTCCTTGCAGTTTGCCTATACGCCGGATGGCACCACCCGCGGACTGAAGGTCTATGTCTGTGGCGGTTGCGGGCTGGTGCAAAGCCTGCCGCGCGTTGCACGCACCGCCGACCGTAAGCCGTGCGCCGTTTCGGGCGGTGCCGACTGGGGCAATGTGCGCTATGGCAAGGG
>CBIHOI010000019.1:0-30244 GCA_966211925.1 uncultured Hyphomicrobiales bacterium
GGGTCATCAGATATTCGCTGATGCGGTTGTTGAGGACGCCCTTGCCCTCGATCGTGTCCTTCTTGGCGCCGTTGCCGGCGGTGGCGTCGTCCTTGAAATACTGGATGACGGTGCCGGGCTCGGTTCCTTCGTAAAGGATCTTGGCCTTGCCTTCATAGATGACGCGGCGGCGCTTCATGGCAGTGTGTCCTCGCAAAAGGGCGGCTCCGCCAGCGGCCCTGTGGACCCAAATGTACCGGATGGTGCAGGCTCGCGGCAATGATGGTGCGCCGCATACCCACATCCTGGACCGGGCATGGCGCAATCCTGACATGATCGCATGGCATAATCCGAAATATTGATATATTACAGGGAGTTAGTCATGGCAAACGGCATGGATGACCGCGGCAAGGCGTTCGAAAACAAGTGGGCCCATGACGCGGAACTGCGCTTCAAGGTCGAGGCGCGGCGCAATCGCGCACTTGGCCTGTGGGCGGCCGAGCAGAAGGGCCTGACCGGCCAGGCGGCCGAAGACCTGGCCGACGCCGTGATCGCCGCCGATTTTCAGGAAAAAGGCGACGAGGACGTCTTCCGCAAGCTGCGCAGCGAGCTGGACGTGTCGGTCAGCGACGCCGTCATCCGCGCCAAGATGGCCGAATGCCTGGGCGCCGCCGTGGCGGCGGTAACCAAGGGCTGATCTGCGGAACCCTGGATGTTTTGAAGGGTGAAGCGGCTACGCTATTCGCCGAACACGCGCTTGAAGATCGTGTCCACCCGCTTGAGGTGATAGCCAAGGTCGAACATGGCTTCGAGCTGCTGGGTCGTCAGCGCCTTGGACACTTCCGGGTCCGCCTTCAGCAGGTCCAGCAGGTTGCCTTCCTTGTTCCAGGCGCGCATCGCGTTCTTCTGCACCAGCCGGTAGCTGTCCTCGCGTGCCAGCCCCGCCTGGGTCAGCGCCAGCATGACGCGCTGGCTGTGGACCAGGCCGTGGGTGAGGTCGAGATTGGCCTGCATCTTGTCGGGGTACACCACCAGCTTTTCCATCACGCCGGTCATGCGGGCCAGTGCAAAGTCCAGGGTGATGGTGGCGTCGGGGCCGATGTAACGCTCGACCGAGGAATGGCTGATATCGCGTTCATGCCACAGCGCCACATTTTCCATGGCGGGAATGGCATAGCTGCGCACCATGCGGGCCAGGCCCGTGACATTCTCCGTCAGCACCGGATTGCGCTTGTGCGGCATGGCCGACGAGCCTTTTTGGCCGGGCGAGAAATACTCTTCGGCTTCCAGCACTTCCGTTCTTTGCAGGTGGCGGATTTCAACAGCCAGCCGTTCCAGCGAAGACGCCACCACGCCCAGCGCCGCGAAATAGGCGGCATGGCGGTCGCGCGGGATCACCTGGGTTGAGACGGGTTCGACAGCCAAGCCCATCTTCTGCGCGACATGTTCTTCCACCGCCGGATCGATGTTGGCAAAGGTGCCGACGGCGCCGGAAATGGCGCAGGTGGCAATCTCGGCCCGCGCCGTCACCAGCCGCGCCCGCGCGCGGGTGAATTCGGCATAATAGGTCGCCAGCTTGACGCCAAAGGTGGTGGGCTCGGCATGGATGCCATGGCTGCGCCCGATGGTGGGCGTCATCCTGTATTCAAAGGCGCGCTTCCTGATCGCGGCCAGCAGGGCGTCGGTGCCCTCGATCAGCATGTCGGCGGCGCGGGCGAGCTGCACGTTGAGGCAGGTGTCCAAAACATCGGAAGATGTCATGCCCTGGTGCACGAAGCGCGCTTCGGGACCGACGATCTCCGACAGATGGGTCAGGAAGGCGATGACGTCATGCTTGACCTCGCGCTCGATCTCGTCGATCCGCTCGACATTGAATTTCGCGTCGCGGCCCTTTTCCCAGATTTTCGCGGCGGCTTCCTTCGGCACCACGCCCAGCTCGGCCAGCTTGTCGGTGGCATGGGCCTCGATCTCGAACCAGATGCGAAACTTGGTTTCGGGCGACCAGATCGCGACCATCGGGGCGCGGGAATAGCGGGGGATCATGGGGCTCTCCTTGAAAGGGGCTTCTATCAAGCACGCCCCGCCATTGCAAAGCGGCGCAATCGCCGCTTTCATGGCCGCAAAACAGGGGTGAAATCATGCGTTTTTCCGTTGCCGTGCTGGCGTTGCTGGCACTCATCGCCCCGGCCCTGGCCACGCCCGCGCTGGCCGACAAGGCGGCGATCCAGACCGACGCCGGCCCCAGGGCGATCGGGCCTTATTCCCAGGCGATCAAGACCGGCAACCTGGTCTTTGTCTCCGGCCAGCTCCCCTTCGATCCCGAAGGCAAGATCGACTACAGCAAGCAGGACGTCACCGCCCAGACCAAACGCTGCCTCGACAATGTGGTGGCCATATTGGGCGCGGCGCACCTGACCTTGGACGATGCCGTATCGGTCACGGTCTATGTCACCGACGTCGCTGACTTCGCGGCCGTGAATGCGGTCTATGCCAGCTATTTCAAGGCGCCCTATCCGGCCCGCGCCTTCGTGCAGGTCGCCAAACTGCTGCGGGACGCCAAGGTGGAAATTTCCGTCACCGCTGCCGCGCACTGAACGGCGGGCGGTTATTGACGCTCCACCACCGCACGGTAACCTTTGCGCCATGGCGGACGAACAGGTCCGTGCAAGCCAAAAGGGGCCACCATGTCCAATCTCTATGATTCCGAGCACCTCAAGAAACTGCCCAAGCTGGGCGCCGGCGCGCCCGACACCTGGAAGGCTTTCATCGCCTTTGACCATGCCGCCTTCACCGACGGCGCCATTCCCGTAAAGTACAAGGAGCTGATGGCCCTGGCGGTCGCCCTGACCACCCAGTGCCCCTACTGCCTGCTGATCCACAAGGAACGGGCCCAGAAGGCGGGCGCCACGCCCGAAGAAATCTCCGAAACCACTTTCGTCGCCGCCGCTATCCGCGCCGGCGGCGCCATCACCCACGGCACCCACCTCGTGGACTAGGCGCTTGACCCTCACGCGAGGTGAGGGACTATCCCTTGCCTCGCGTTGAGGACGGTCATGAGCAGAACCTACACAGTCACACAATTGGCCAGGCTGGCGGGCGTTTCGGTCCGCACCCTGCACCATTATGACGAGATCGGACTGCTCAAGCCCGCCTTCACCGGCACCAACCGCTACCGCCATTATGGGGAAACGGAACTGCTGCGCCTGCAGCAGATTCTCATCCATCGGGAAATGGAGATTCCGCTGAATCGGATCGCCGAAATCCTCGATGCCCAGGGGCCCGACAGGATCGCCACGCTGAAACAGCAGCGCGATCATCTCGACGCCCAGGCCAGGCGCTATGCCGGCATGATCCGGACGATCGAACGCACGATCGCCCGCCTCACGGGAGAACAGGCAATGACGGACAAGGATTTGTATGCGGGCATGGTGTCGCCCGAGAAGCAGGCGGCCTACGAAGCCTATCTGGTGGAGAATTATGGCCCCGACATGGAAAGCCATATCGCCACCGGCAAAAGGGCGCTGGAAGCAATGGGCGAAGCTGGGCGCGTCCAGGCGATGGCCGAGATCGGCAAGATCGAACAGGGCCTGGCCGAAGGCCTGCGCCGCGGCCTCCCGCCGGATGCGGCGTCACTGGCGCCGCTGATCGAGCGGCACCGTGCCTGGGTGGCGGCAAGCTGGGGCCGCGACTGCCCGCCGTCCGCCTATGCCGGCCTTGCCCAGATGTACGACCATCCGGATTTTCGCGCCCGCTATGAAGCGATTCAACCCGGCTTCACCGACTATCTGAAAGAGGCGATGCAGGCCTGGGCGGCGCGCCAATAGCTTGCAAAGCCCGCGCGGCGCCGCTTTCATGCACACTCCAAGGGGGGAGTGTTTCACGCGTGTCTGGGGCGCCGCGCTGGCGATGTTGGGTCTGCTTGTGTCGCCGGGGCGGGCGCAGGAAGCGGCGCCGGCCAAAATCTATTGGTCCTGCTCCATCCTCGTTCCCACGTCTTTCGAGCCGCCCGTGATCGACTACATCATCGCAGACATTTTCCAGGATACGTTGCAAAAGGCGGACCTGGAGGCGGCACAGGCGCGCCACAGCGCGGCCATCATGGATGGGGCCAGGGCGGCAGGTCTTTCGCTGGCCAGCGGCGTGCCGAACAACGACACCAGCCCTTTCTGCATGGCGATGGAAGACGAACGCCACATCCAGGAATACCGGCTCAAGCTGTTCGCCACCGAGGCGTCCGGCATGGGCGTGCGCCGTCACGTCCTGGCATGGGCGCCGGCAGGGTCTGTCGCCATCGTGTCCGATCCCGTGCCGCCGCTGCCGCCGGCCAAGCCCGGCAAGATAGGTGTCAACCTTGGGGGGCTGAACAAAAATCTGGCGCAGCGCCTGGGCGTACCCATCACCCTGGGCTTTTCCGATACCGCCGACGGCGCCTTGCTGACGGAGGTGGTGCAGGGCAGCGTCGCCCAGCGTTCGGGCCTGCAGATGATGGATGTGGTGATGGAGTTCGCGGGGCGGAAAATCGCTTCTCCCGATGATCTTATCGCCATCGTATCGGCACAGCGGCCCGGAAGCGTGGTGCCGGTCTCCATCATCCGGTTCGGCGAAGCCAAGACCATGGATGTCGTGATCGGCGAATAGCCGCTAAAGCAGACCCAGTGACTTGAAGCTGGCATGGCCACTACGTCCGATCACCAGGTGGTCATGCACGGCAATGCCCAGCGCCTTGGCCGCTTTCTCGATCTCGCGCGTCATCTCGATGTCGGCGCGCGACGGGGTGGGGTCGCCACTGGGATGGTTGTGCACCAGGATGATGGCGCTGGATGACAGCTCCAGCGCCCGCTTGACGATCTCGCGCGGATAGACCGGCGTGTGGTCGATGGTGCCGCGGTTCAGCACTTCATCGGCGATCAGGATGTTCTTGCGGTCCAGGAACAGCACGCGAAAGGCTTCCGCCTGCTCGCGCGCCATGGCGGCGGTGCAGTAATCCAGCAGCGCCGCCCAGCTCGACAGCGCCGGCCGCCCGATCACGCCCGTCTTGGACAGCCGGTGCGCCGCCGCTTCCACGATCTTCAGGTGATTGGCGACGCCTTCGCCCACGCCCTTCACTTCCAGCAACCGCGCGCGCGGCGCCGCGATCACTTCGGCAAAGCTGCCGAACCGCGCCAGCAGCGCCTTGGCCAGGGGCTTGGTGTCGCGGCGCGGAATGGCGGCGAACAGGGTCAGTTCCAGCAGCTCGTAATCGGGCATCGCCTCGGCGCCGCCCTTCAAAAAGCGGTCGCGCAACCGTTCCCGGTGACCTGCCGTGCCATTGTCATGCGAATCCGCACTTTTCTCAGGGCGCGCGTCCGCGCGCGGGGCAAAAAACCCGCCCGCTTCCGACACACCGGAAACACCGTCAGATATAGGGGGGCTTATCGAGCCCTTTGGGAGAGAGCGTGAAGATTTCAACGCCGTTTTCCGTAACGCCAACCGAATGTTCGAATTGCGCCGACAGCGAACGGTCGCGCGTCACCGCGGTCCAGCCGTCATTCAGCACCTTCACGCCATAGCCGCCCAGGTTGATCATGGGCTCGATGGTGAAGAACATGCCCGGCTTCAGGGGAATGCCGCCGCCCGGCTTGCCGTAATGCACGATGTTGGGCAGGGAATGGAACACCTTGCCCAAACCGTGTCCGCAGAAATCGCGCACCACGGCGCAGCGTTCCTGGCCCTCGGCATAGCTCTGGATGGCATGGCCGATATCGCCGGTGGTCATGCCCGGCTTCACCATGGCGATGCCGCGCATCATGGATTCATAGGTGATGTCCACCAGCCGCGACGCCTTCAGCTTGACGTCGCCCACCGGATACATGCGCGACGTGTCGCCATGCCAGCCGTCCAGGATGACGGTGACGTCGATATTCACGATGTCGCCGTCGCGCAGCGGCTTGTTTTCGGGAATGCCATGACACACCACGTGATTGATGCTGGTACAGACCGTGTGGCGATAGCCGCGATAGCCCAGGCAGGCCGGAATGGCGCCATGGGCGACCACATAGTCATAGGCCAGCTTGTCGATATGGGCGGTGGTGACGCCCGGCTTCACTTCGGGCACCAGCATGTCCAGAACCTCGGCCGCCAGGCGGCCGGCGCGGCGCATGCCCTCGAAATCCGCAGGGTTATGCAGGGTGACGGCGAAATGGGCCTTGCGGGCCGCCTCAAACACTTCGTTCTGGGGTATGATGGTCATTGTGGGCCCAATATAGGGCCGCAATTGTGAAAACCCAACGGTTTATAAATGACAAAAACAGCGTCCGTCCTGGTCATTGGTGACGAAGTCCTGTCGGGCCGCACCCAGGACACCAACACCAGCCATATCGCCCGGTTCCTGACGGCGCTGGGAATCGACCTGAAAGAGGCCCGCGTGGTGCCTGACGACCAGATCGAGATCGTGGCCGCGCTGAATGCCCTGCGTCACCGCTATGACATGGTCTTCACCACTGGCGGCATCGGTCCCACCCATGACGACATCACCGCCGACGCGGTGGCCGCGGCCTTCGATGTGGACATCGGCATCCGTCCCGAAGCCTTTGCCCTGCTGGAAGGGCGTTATCCGCCGGGCGAGTTCAACGAGATGCGCCAGCGCATGGCCCGCATCCCGCATGGCGCCGCATTGATCGCCAATTCGGTCTCGGCCGCGCCGGGATTCCATATCGGCAATGTCTATGTGATGGCCGGCGTGCCAATGGTGATGCGCGCCATGCTGGAAGCCATCGCTCCGCAATTGCCGCGCGGCGCGGCGGTGCACAGCATCACCCTGGAAGCCGCCATCCCCGAAGGCAGGATCGCGCCGGGCCTGGCTGCCATCGCGCGCGAGCACAAGGATGTCTCCATCGGCTCCTATCCTTTTTATCGCGAAGGAACGGCGCAGCCCTATGGCGCCCAGCTTGTCACCCGCAGCCGCGACGCCCAGGCGGCGGAACGCGCGGTCCAGGCGCTGGAAGCGATGCTGCAAGGCCTTGGTGTTGCACCGCAGCGCATCGATGACGAAAAAAGCGGCTGACAGGCCCGCGATGACGTGAAAGGCTTTCGGCAAAACCAAAAGCACAGGGAAACGTCATGGACATCAAGAAGCGCGATTTTCTGACGGGCGGCGCCATGATCGGTGCAGGCCTTGCCGTAACCGGCGCAGCCCAGGCCCAGATACCTGCCGGCGTGCCGCATGCCAGCGGCAGGACGATGCTCGACAGTCCCAATTATTTTGGCACCGCCTCCAAGGGCGGCGGCTTCAAGAAAAGCTGGGCCCGCACCCTGCCGCAGGCGTCTTCAACCGTCGCCGGCTACAAGCCGCGCCGCGTCAACAAGGCGATCGAGCTGTGGGAAGACAACCAGGTCGCCTTCTACAATGTCTATGCTCCATCCGGCGCGCCCGACGGGTATGAGGAAGGCAAGCGCCTCAGCCAGACCTATTGCGATGCCATCAATTACGAGATGGAAAATGGCTGCTTCGATTTTTCCAACCTGCGCAATTTCATGCAGGGGCTGGTGGATGGCGGCCCCACCCCGTCCGGTCATCGCACGCCGATGGTGTTCGTCACGCTGCCCGCCGTTGGCTTCGACGGCCCCTCGATGCGCGCCAATGCCTGGCAGATCCAGCAGGCGCTGGCGGCCGGCGCCCATGGCTGCCTGATCTGCGAGATGCATTCGCCCGAAGCCGGCGAGATCGCGATTTCCGCGGCGCGCTACAAGTTCACCCTGCCGGGCGTGAAGGAATATCCGATCGAAGGCAGCCGCGGATCGGGCAGCCAGGTTTTCGCCCAGCATATCTGGGGCCTGAAGAACGAGGCCTATCTGTCGGTCGCCGATTGCTGGCCGCACAATCCCAGGGGCGAAATTTCCATGGGCTTCAAGCTGGAAAACCGCCACGCGGTGGAAAATGCGCAGCAGATCATGGCGATCCAGGGCCTGGCCTTTGCCGAACCGGGCCCCAGCGACAATAGCTGGTCGTATCTCGGCTGGGACGCCGTGCGCGCCATGAGCAAGGAAGAGCGCGCCAAGCTCATGTCCACGCCCAAATATATCGACGGCCTGGAGCATGTCCGCCTGGAGGCCAAGAAGAACGGCGTGATGTGGCTGGGCACCGGCACCCACGGCGCCACCATGGAGCAAAGCTACGACCAGGGCATGCGCATGCTGCCCGGCGACGACGAAGCCATGGTCCAGAAAAGCCGCGAATATTCGAAGCGGAAAATGCCGGCGTAACACGATTGTCATGGCCCACCTTGCGTGGGCCATCCAGGGCAACAGACACGGTGCTTGTGACTCTGGATGGCCCGGGCAGGCCGGGCTATGACAGTAGAGCTAATCCAGCTTCAGCGCCGTCGCGGCTGTCTGGAACGCGATCAGCGCGTCCTTGTTGTCCTTGAAGGTCGCGCGCGCTGTCGCCAGTGCTTCCTTCGCCTTGGCGGTTTCGCCCAGCACGGTATAGGCGCGCATCAATCGCACCCAGCCCAGCGCGTCATTGGGATCGGCCTTCAGCCGTGCCGCCAGCATCGCCACCATCTGGCGCGGATCGGGGCGGCCGCCGCCCTGTGCCGTCAGCGCCGCCAGCCGGTCCACCAGCATCTGGTGAAGCTGCGAGGTGGGCGGCGCCTCGTTCAGCAGGCTTTGCCAGTAGCCGACGGCGCCGGTCTTGTCGTTGTGCTGCACCCGTGCCAGGCCCAGATAGAAACGCGCCGGCGGCGAGGTGGGGTCGACCCGCAGCGCATCGTGGAACGCCGCCTCGGCCGCGTCCGGCACCACGCCATTATTGGCCAGCACCAGCGCTTCGCCATAGGCCGCATCCAGCTCGGCATCGCCGCGCCCGGTCAGCGCGATGGCTTTCGCCAATGCCTTGGCGGCATCCACCGGATCGTTGGCGGTCATGTAGATCTGCCCCAGATACCGCCAGCCGCGCACATCGTTCGGCGTCTTGCGCAGTTGCGCAATCAGCAGCGGCACCAGCGCCTTCATGTCCCGGCTGTTCAGCCCTTCGGCCTGACGCGTCGCCAGCGACGGCCGTCCGACCATCCAATAGGTGCCGCCGCCCACGCCCAGCAGGAACAGCGCGATGGCCGCCATCAGCAGCGCGCGCTTCTTTTCCCAGCCGCGCACCAGCGGCACGACGGCAAACGCGATCGCCAGCAGGGCGACCAGCACAAATCCGATGATGGGCAGCAGTGTCACTTGTCAGGCCCTCGATACTTGTTGCGCACCAATGCCACGATCATACCCCGTATCGTGCGCGCCTGCTGGTCGGTCAGGCGGCTGCTCAATATCATGGCGCGGATGTTGCGCACCATGGCGCCCTTCTTGGCGGGGGGAAAGAAGAAGCCGCCGGCATCCAGTTCCCGCTCCAGGTGCTCAAACAGATCGATCAGCTCCTGGCGCGAGGCCGGCACCGCGACGGAATTGCGGATGCGGCTGGGCGGCGTGGTATCGCCTGTCTTCAGCCATTCATACCCCAGCAGCAGCACCGCCTGTCCCAGGTTCAGCGAGCCGGCCTTGAGTTCGGTATCCTTCACCTGCGGCAGCGGCGCGGTCGGGATGGTGATCAGGGCGTCGCACAGCGAAATCTCGTCATTATCGAGCCCCGCCCGCTCGCCGCCGAACAGGATGGCGGTCTTGAGCCCTTGGGCACTCGCCGCCCGCAGCCGCGCCGCCGCTTCCGCCGGGGTCAGGATCTCGCGCGTCACGTCGCGGCCGCGCGCCGTGGTCGCCAGCACCAGTTGCACATCGGCCAGGGCATCCTTGGCCGTGGCATGCAGCGTGGTCCGGTCCAGGATGTCGCCCGCGCCCGACGCCAGTATCTGTGCCCGGTCATTGGGCCATTCGAACTTCGGCGCGATCAGCCGCAGTTCCGACAGCCCGAAATTCTTCATCGCCCGGGCCGCGGCCCCGACATTTTCACCCATCTGGGTGTGCGACAAGATGATGGCGGGCGTGATCATTGCGGCTGCGGGGAATACCCGCAAAATCGGGCCATGACCACGACAATTGCATCCGGCCGCAGGATAGGCGCCACCATCGGGCTGGGATTCGGTGGCCTTTGGGCCCTGCTGGGGGCGCAGGCCCTGCCGCAGCACCTGTCTGTTTGGGCCGCGCTCGCCGGATTTGCCGTTTCGGCCGCGCTGATTTTGCGGGTCTGGTGGGCCAGGCCCGTTCCGTCGGAGGGGAAAAGTCTGTTCCGGCGCACCCGCTATTTCGTGGCGGTGGCGCTGGAGGTGGCGGCGATCATGGCCGCCTCCAATCTCCTGCCGCGTTATGGCCTTTCCGGATACCTGATCCCTGTGGTGGGGGTGATCGTGGGCCTGCATTTTATCGGGCTGTGGCTGGCGGCGGCGCAGCGGCATTTTCTCGGCATTGCGGCGGGCATGTGCGCGGTCTCGCTGGCGGCGATGCTGCTGCCGCCGGGCCCGCGCGAAATCGCCTGTGGTTTCGGCAATGCGCTGGTGCTGTGGGTGGGGGCCAGCCTGTTTCAGGCGTCACATCTGGGCCTTTGACGACCCCGGACGGGCGGGCTATTTGGGGGGCGCATTCCCCCATTCAAGGACGTCTGTCATGGAAAAGATCAAGGTTGCCAACCCGGTCGTCGAGCTCGACGGCGACGAGATGACCCGCATCATCTGGGACCTGATCAAGAAGAAGCTGGTCCTGCCCTATCTGGACATCGACCTGCATTATTACGACCTTTCCATGGAAAACCGCGACGCCACCGATGACAAGGTGACCGTCGAGGCCGCCGAGGCGATCAAGAAGCACGGCGTCGGCGTGAAGTGCGCCACCATCACCCCCGACGAAGCCCGGGTGAAGGAATTTGGCCTCAAGAAGATGTGGAAGTCGCCCAACGGCACCATCCGCAACATCCTGGGCGGCGTGATCTTCCGCGAACCCATCATCTGCCAGAACGTGCCGCGCCTTGTTCCCGGCTGGACCCAGCCCATCGTGGTCGGCCGCCATGCCTTCGGCGACCAGTACAAGGCGACCGATTTCCTGTTCCCGGGCAAGGGCACGCTGACCATCAAGTTCGTGGGCGAAGACGGCAAGGTCATCGAACACGAAGTCTTCAAGGCCCCGTCCGCCGGCGTCGCCATGGCGATGTACAATCTGGACGACTCGATCCGCGACTTTGCCCGCGCCTCGATGAACTATGGCCTGGGCCGCAAGTATCCGGTGTACCTGTCGACCAAGAACACCATCCTGAAAGCCTATGATGGCCGCTTCAAGGATCTGTTCCAGGAAGTGTTCGACACCGAGTTCGCCGACAAGTTCAAGGCCGCCGGCATCACCTATGAACACCGCTTGATCGACGACATGGTGGCCTCGTCGCTGAAGTGGAGCGGCGGCTATGTCTGGGCGTGTAAGAATTACGACGGCGACGTCCAGTCCGACACCGTGGCGCAGGGCTTTGGCAGCCTGGGCCTGATGACATCGGTGCTGTTCACGCCCGACGGCAAGACGGTGGAAGCCGAAGCCGCCCACGGCACCGTCACCCGCCACTATCGCGAGCACCAGAAGGGCAAGAGCACCTCCACCAACTCCATCGCGTCCATCTATGCCTGGACCCGTGGCCTCGCCCATCGCGCCAAGCTGGACGGCAACGACAAGCTGGCCGCCTTCGCCCACAAGCTGGAGGAAGTCACCGTCGCCACCGTCGAATCCGGCTTCATGACCAAGGACCTCGCCCTCCTGGTCGGCCCAGATCAAAAGTGGCTGACCACCGAAGGCTTCCTCGACAAGGTGGACGAGAACCTGAAGAAGGCGATGGGTTAACCTGCGGCGTGCGCAGCGCGTGAGCAAGTGCTGCGGTTGCGAAAGCAGTTTAACGCCACGAGTGTTGGCGACCGGCCCGCAGGCAGCAAGCGCAACTGTTGGAACAAAAAGGCCGGGTGTCAGCCCGGCCTTTTTATTTCTGCCATGAATTTGACACTATTCGTTTCTGGTCGTTACTGTCGCCAAAATGGCGAGCAACGTCCCACGCGAAGTACATCTTAGCCACAGCGATCTCAGTGCGGCCTATTTGGCCGCTATCGTGGATTCGTCCGATGATGCCATCGTTGGCAAAGATCTTTCGGGCATCATCAGAAGCTGGAATCGTGGAGCGCAAGCCATATTCGGCTATTGCGCCGAGGAAATTATCGGTCAACCAATTCAGATTTTGTTTCCTGCGGATCGTCTGGACGAAGAAAATTCCATTCAGGAACGAATCCATCGCGGCGATCACGTCGCTCACTTCGAGACTGTTCGACGGCGCAAGGACGGGTCGGATTTCCCGGCTTCGGTCACCATCTCTCCCATCCGTGGCGCGGACGGCGCAGTCGTGGGAGCGTCCAAGATTCTTCGCGACATCAGTGAGCAGCGCCGGGTGCAGATGGAATTGTACCAGGCCAAGGTCAACCTCGAACAGGTCGTCGTCGAGCGCACGAAGGCGCTTGCCGAACGCGACCTTCTGCTTCGCGAGGTTTACCATCGTGTGAAGAACAACCTTCAGGTTGTCGACGGCCTGTTGATGATGCGGGCCCTGAAAATCTCGGATCCTCAGTCACGGGAAGGCCTGATGGAACTGAGGTATCGCATATTCACGCTTGGGCTCGTGCATCAGCAGTTGATGGGGTCATCGGATCTAAAGAGTTTCGATATAGGCCAATTCCTTACTGAGCTTTCGGACAACATCATCTGTGGTGCGGCGGACGATCGGATCAAGCTGACGGTCGATGCCTGTGCGCTCGACGTTGGAATGGATTTCGCCTTGCCCCTGGGGCTGCTGCTCACGGAGATTGTGACCAATTCCCTGAAGCACGCCTTTCCCAGCGGAGAAGGGACGATATTGGTGACGCTTCGGGTCGCCGACCACGGAAGAGTGGCGTTGACCGTGGCGGACAATGGTCGGGGTTACCCGCACGGGGCTCTACATCCGGAAAAGGCCGGATCTGGGTCAAGTATTATCAAGAAACTGGTTGCCCAACTCGCCGGCGAAATGGTCGTCCGACACGACGCTGGATCTGTAACAGAAATATTTTTGCCCCTTCCGGAGCAGCCATGACCAAACTGAACAGGTCGGTCCTTGTGGTCGACGACGAAGCGGTAATCGTCGAACTCTGGTGCGTGTATATGGAAATAATGGGTTTAGAGGTCTGCGGCACGGCGGGGACGGCCGATGATGCAATCGCGCTGGCAGAGGCGCACCGTCCAGCGATCGTATTGATGGACATGCGATTGCGCGGTACGAAAGATGGCGTCGATGCGGCGTTGGCCATTCATGCGCTAGTTGGCTCAAAGGTCATCTTCATAACTGGGTCCCAGGAACCCGAGACAATGGCGAGAATACGCCTCGACCACCCGGCAGCCGTACTGATTAAGCCTGTGCCTGATCATCTTTTCAAATCCACGGTGCGAGAAGTGTTGATGGAAACCGGCGCCTGAGCATCAGGCCCGGTCAGTCGACGCCAGAGAATCCCATCATGGATTTTAGATTGGCTGATTTCGGTAATGAGAATGTCCGCTTTTGTCGCGAAGTAGGCATTGGCGCCGCGGCGCATCGTCGTCACTCCTTCACTGTCCTTTTTGTTTCCAAGCCCCGCATTTGCCCCGCGCCGGCAACCTTCCTAGGATAACTCAGACAAGAACAAATTCAGGAGGATGCAATGGGGATCGATCGCCGGCAGTTCGCCAGGGGCGCCGTCGCTGCGCCGGCCGTTCTGGCATTCGCGGGCAAGGCCGTTGCGCAGCCCGCTCCGGAGGTGCCGCCCGCCGCACTGCCCAACACCCTGACCGCCGTGCGCCAGATCGTGAAGCGCTTTTCCGGCGCGCCCTTTGCGCAGCCTTTGACCTTCGACCGCGCCGACGCCGCGCCCGCGCTCAAGCCCTTTGCGCTGTCTCAGGTGCGGCTGGGCGATGGCCCTTTCCTCGACGCCCACCGCGCCAATGCCGGTTATCTGAAGCGCCTTTCGCCCGATCGCTTGCTGCATAGCTTCCGCCTCAATGCGGGGCTGCCATCGCATGCGGAAGCCCTGGGCGGCTGGGAAGCGCCGGACGGCGAATTGCGCGGCCACTTCATGGGCCATTACCTGTCCGCCTGCGCTCTGGGCTTTGCCAGCACCGGCGACACCGAACTGAAACAGCGTGGCGATCTGCTGGTCGCGGGACTGGCCGAATGTCAGGCCCGCCTCAACCAGGGCGGCTATCTCTCCGCCTATCCCGCCAGCTTCTATGACCGTCTGCAAAAGGGCGAACAGGTCTGGGCGCCTTTTTATACCATGCACAAGCTGCTGGCCGGGCTTTACGACATGCATGTGCTGGCGGCCAATGCCCAGGCGCTCGCCGTTCTGACCGCATTGTGTGGCTGGGTCGATGACCGGACCGGCCGCTGGGACGAAAGCCACATGCAGCGCATCCTGGAGGTGGAATTCGGCGGCATGCAGGAGCAACTCTACAACCTTGCCGCCCTCACCGGTGACGCCCGCTGGGGCCGGGTGGGCGACCGCTTCACCAAGAAGGCCGTCTTCAATCCGCTGGCCCTGTCCAGCGACCAGCTCGCCGGCCTGCACATGAACACGCATATCCCGCAGGTGATCGGCGCGGCCCGCCGTTATGAGATCACCAGCGATTACCGCTTCCGTGATGTCACCGATTTTTTCTGGCAGACTGTCGCGAACAATCGCAGCTATGTCACCGGCGGCGCCTCCAATCGCGAGCACTGGCTGTCCACCCCGTCGCGGCTGTCCGACGAATTCATCAGCGGTGACCAGCACCAGGAATGCTGCTGTTCCTACAACATGATGAAGCTGACCCGGCACCTGTTCGGCTGGCAGCCGGACGAACGCTATATCGGCTATTATGAGCGCAACCTGTTCAATCACCGTCTCGGCACCATCCGGGCCGACGGCATGAACCAGTATTTCGTGTCCCTGACGCCAGGCGCCTGGCGCACCTGGGGCGAGGAAACCACAACCTTCTGGTGCTGCAACGGCAGCGCGGCGGAAGAGTACAACAAGCTGTCCGACACCATCTATTTCAACGACGGCCGCGACCTGTGGGTGAACCTGTTGCTTGGCTCCCGGCTGGACTGGACCGAGCGCGGCCTGCGCCTGTCACAGCAAACCCGCTTCCCCGACGAAGGCCGCACGCGCATAACAGTGGAAAAGGCGCCGGCCAAAAGCCTCGCCATCAACCTGCGCATTCCCGCCTGGACCACCAGGGGCGCGCGCGTGCTGCTCAACGGCAAGCCGCTCGATACCGCACCCGTGCCCGGCAGCTATTATCGTATCGACCGGCAGTGGAAGGATGGCGACACGCTGGTGCTGGACGTGCCGATGACACTGCGCGTGGAAGCCTTTGCCGACCAGCCGTCGCTGGCGGCGGTGCTCTACGGTCCGCTGGTGCTGGCCGGGGAATTCCCGCGCGGCGACGCGGCCGAACCGGTGGCGCCGCCCGGCAAGGACAAACTCCACGGTCCCGATGTTTATCACGACGCTATTTCCATCCCCAGCCTTGCCGTGAAAGGCAAGGCGCCGGACGAATGGCTGACGCGCGACGGCAACCTGTCCTGGAAGGTGCGCGGCCACGATATCGTGCTGCGCCCCTTCAACCAGGTAAAGGACAAGCGCTACACGGTCTATTGGCAGACGGTATAGAAGAAGAAAATCGCCTACTCCGCCGCCGCGCGCTGCGACTTCTTCTGCGCGTACATCGCCTGGTCCGCCCGCGCCATGGCCAGGTCCGGATTGTCGCCGGACTGCAATTCAAATGCACCATAGGCGAAGCTGACGGGAATCGTGTGTCCGTTCCACAGGGTGGGCGAGGCCTCGAGCGCTGCGGCCAGGGCGTCGGCCTTCTTCAGCGCCTGGTCGTGATTGGCATGGCTCAGCAGCACGCCGAACTCGTCGCCACCCAACCGCCCGACACAGTCGCTGTCGCGCACATGGGCCTGCAGCACGTCGGCGAAATGCGCCAGCACGGCATCGCCCGCGGCATGGCCCAGGCTGTCGTTTGTTTTCTTCATGTGATTGAGGTCGAAATAGATCAGCGCCGCCGGCGTGTTGTAGCGCCCGGTAAAGGCGATATAGCGCGTCAGCTCGCGCACAAAGGCGCGGCGGTTGAGCAGCGGCAGCATGCCGTCCTGGTCGGCCTTCTTCTCGACCTCGTCCAGCCGGCTGCGGGTCTGGGTCAGTTCCCGGCGCAGGGTATCGACTTCGCCCATCAATCCCATGATGGCGTCGCGCACCCGCGGGGTGAATTCATTTTCGGGAATGCCCAGCACGCTGGCGCTGGCTTCCACCGCATCCACGCCGCCGATGCTGTCCGCCGCCTCGATGCGCCGGGCATAGGCCGCGCTCGCCACCGAACGGGCCGGGCGGGCAGGGCTGTTGCGTTCAACCTTCATGGCTTACTGCCTTTGGTATAGCCACGCTGCCATGCGGGCCTTTAAGAATGCGTTTATGTTCCGCACCAAATGGTTAACAACCAATGGTTAACGGCCCCTAAACAGCGCTTTCCACGGGGGGCGCGATGCCTATACTGCGCCGCTTCGCGCACCTTACGGGACCAAAATGGCCACACGCGGCAAATCCAGGGCAGACGTCGGCATCATCATGGGCAGCCAGTCCGACTGGGACACCATGCGGCCGGCGGCGCTGATGCTGGCCGCGCTGGGCGTCGCTTTCGAGACCGCCATCGTCTCGGCCCACCGCACCCCCGACCGCATGACCGACTATGCCAAGACGGCCGAAGGCCGCGGCATCCGGGTCATCATCGCCGGTGCCGGCGGTGCGGCGCACCTGCCGGGCATGGTGGCCAGCATGACAACCCTGCCCGTGCTGGGCGTGCCGGTGGAAAGCCGCACCCTGAAGGGCCTGGACTCGCTGCTGTCCATCGCCCAGATGCCGGGCGGCGTGCCGGTGGCGACCTTTGCCATCGGCGAAGCCGGCGCCAAGAACGCGGCCCTGCATGCCGCCGCGATCCTGGGGCTGTCGGACGCGGGCGTGAAGAAACGCCTGGATGCCTGGCGCGCCAAACAGACCAAGTCGGTTGCCAAGACACCCAAATGAAAACCCTTTCCAGGCCGGTACCGCCCGGCGGCACCATCGGCATCATCGGCGGCGGCCAACTGGGGCGCATGCTGGCGCTGGCGGCCGCGCGACTGGGGCTGAAGACTTTCATCTACAATGACGCGCCGGATGCGCCCGCTTTCCAGGTGACCGACCTTTCGGTGGCGGCGGCGTATGACGACCTGGGCGCGTTGGCGAAATTCGCGCAGGCCTGCGATGCGGTGACCTTCGAATTCGAAAACCTCCCCGCCCATGCCATCGCGCACCTGGAATCGCTTGTCGCGGTGCGCCCCGGCGCCCAGGCCCTGGCGACGACGCAGGACCGGCTCACGGAAAAAACCTTTGTCGCCAATCTTGGCTTGAAGACCGCGCCCTTCTTCGAAGTGTCGTCGGCGGAGCAGGCGCGCAGCGCGTTCGCGCAGATCGGTGGGCGCGGCATCCTCAAGACGCGCCGCTTCGGCTATGACGGCAAGGGCCAGGCGAAAGTCGCCAGCGCCGAGGAAACCGTCGCAGCGTTCGAGAAATTCAAGGCGCCGGCGATCCTGGAAGGCTTTGTCGATTTCTCCTTTGAAGCATCCGTCGTGGCCGCGCGTGGCGCCGATGGCGCCTTTGCCGCCTATGACCCGCCGCAGAATGAGCACGAGAACCACATCCTGCGCCGCTCCACCGTGCCGTCGCGCCTGACGTCCGCGCAGGTGGACGAGGCCAAGGCGATTGCGCGGCAGATCGGCAACGCGCTGGACTATGTCGGCGTCTTCGCTGTCGAATTGTTCGTGGGCAGCGATGGCGCGCTGCTGGTCAACGAGATCGCGCCACGCGTCCACAATACCGGCCACTGGACCATCGAAGCCTGCGCCGTCAGCCAGTTCGAACAGCATGTCCGCGCCGTGGCCGGCTGGCCGCTGGGCGATGGCGTCCGCCATGCCGATGCCGTGATGGAAAACATCATTGGCGCCGAGGCCGATGCCTGGGAATCGCTGGCCCGCGGCGGCGCGCTGCATCTCTATGGCAAGGCGGAATCGCGGCCGGGCCGCAAGATGGGCCATTTGACCCGCCTTTCCCCGTTGACGAAGCGATAAGCGCGCAATAGTTTCCGCCGCCATGAACATGACCACCAAGCGCACCACCACCAAGACCAAGACCCCCAAGAAAATTGGGGTGGCTGGGATTGCGCGCGCTTAGGTCGAGAGACACGCGAGACACCCAGCCCCGCTCCGAAAGGACCGGGGCTTTTTTGTTTTTGAACGGAGAGAAAAGTGAAGAACAAGACTGTAGCGATTGTCGGCGCCACCGGCGCCGTGGGCCGCGAATTCGTCGGCTGCATCGAAAGCCGGGGCATCCCGCTCAAGTCGCTGAAGCTGCTCGCCTCGGCCCGTTCCGCCGGCCAGAAACAGACCTTTCGCGGCGAGGAACTGACCATTGAGGAACTGACCGATGCCAGTTTCGACGGTGTCGACATCGCGCTGTTCAGCGCCGGCTCGGGCATTTCCAAACAGTATGGCCCGATCGCCGTCAAGGCCGGTGCCGTGGTGGTCGATAACAGCTCCGCCTTCCGCTACGACCCCGCCATTCCCCTGGTGGTTCCGGAAATCAACGCCGCGCGCATGAAGGATCACAAGGGCATCATCGCCAATCCCAACTGCGCCGCCATCACCACCCTTGTTCCCCTGTGGCCCATCCACCAGGTCAATCCGGTCAAGCGCCTGATCATCTCCACCTACCAGGCTGCCTCGGGCGGCGGCGCCGCGCTGATGCAGGAGCTGGAGGATTCCACCCGCGCCTATCTGGGCGGCAAGGCCTATGAACCCAAGGTGGTGAAGTACCCCTATGCCTTCAATCTCTTCAGCCACAACACCGCCATCGACATGGCCACCGGCTACAACGACGAAGAGACCAAGGTCATCAAGGAAACCAAGAAGATTTTCGAGGACGAGGCCATCGCCGTCTCCGCCACCTGCATCCGTGTGCCGGTGCTGCGCGCCCATTCGGTCTCCATGACCTTCGAATGCGAACGCGCCATTACGCCCGAAGAGGTGAAGGCGCTGCTGGCAAAGGCGCCGGGCGTGAAGCTGGTGGACGACTGGGCGAACAATTACTTCCCCATGCCGATCGACGCTTCTGGCCAGGGCGATGTGCTGGCGGGCCGTATCCGCAAGGACCTGTCAGACCCCAGCGGCAAGTCCATCAGCATGTTCGTTGCGGCAGACCAGTTGCTCAAGGGCGCGGCGCTGAACGCGGTGCAGATCGCGGAACTGCTCTAGCTGTCATCCTCGGCGAGCGGCTCGCAATGCGAGCTGCCCGCCGGGGGTGACAGTCAGTTTTTCGGTTTCGCCCAGTCGCCGAACGCCGGAAAGTTCGCCAGCGCTTCTTTCGCCTTGGCCTTGAACTTCTCGATCTGCATCACATTCTCGATGCGCGCGGCTAGGAATTCGTCCACCACCGCCTCGTCCTCGGTGGTGAACCAGCGCATGGCGGTCGAACCATAGACACCCGCCAGGATGCCGCGCTTGGTATAGAAGTTGAAATCGGTTGAGGTGTCGCCCGCCGCCCGCCACATGGCGTCCACGGTGCGGTACATCAGCCTGGCCCCCAGCGCCGCGTTCATCGGCAGCGACAGCAGCGCCGCCGCGCGCCGCGCCGCTTCCTTGTTGGGCGCCAGTGCCGCCAGCCGCGCCTTCACGGCGGCAGCGATGCGGGCGCGGATTTTCAGCGACGCGATATCGCCCAGCCCCGCCACCATCCTGGCGTCGGCCCATTGCGAATAATATTCCACCAGGCTCAGCGGACCATTCTCGAACAGGCGCGCCAGCTCCGTCTTGCCCACGCCGGCTTCGGCGCCCGCCTGTTCCAGGACCTTGTCGGTGAAACCATCAAACGCCGCTTGGGGCAGGGCGGCGGCCAGTACGGCATCCTTCAGCGCAGCATCGTCGCGCGGCGCTTCCGCTTTGGGTGCTTCCACCTTGGGCGCCGCTTTTTTTGCGCGTGGCTTCTTGGGTGCTTCGGTCATGATGCTGCCTGCCCCACTTCAGACTCGAAGTGTCGGATTTCGGTTTCAAAGATCAGCCGCGAAAGGTCGCCCATTCGCGAGGTATAAAGCCGCCCGTCCAGATGGTCGCATTCATGCTGCACCACCCGGGCATGAAAACCGCGCGCCACCCGTTCGATGGTCTCGCCTTTCAGCCCGACACCGCGATAGCGGATATGGGCCGGCCGCTCGACCCAGCCGCGCAGGCCCGGCACCGACAGGCACCCCTCCCAGCCGCCTTCGGTTTCGCCTGCCAACACCTCGATCTGGGGATTGATCAGCACCGTCAGGGGGGCGGTGTGGTCGAATTTCTCGTCCTCGGCCAGGCCGGGGTCGCTGCGCTCGCCGGGGGCCTGGAACACCACCACCCGCAGGGGCACATGCACCTGGGGCGCGGCCAGCCCGGCGCCGTTGGCGTCCATCATGGTTTCGACCATGTCATTGACCAGGCGACGAATTTCCGGACTTTTGGGGTCCGCCACCGGCTGGGCGGTGAGGCCAAGGACGGGGTGCCCCATCCGGGCGATTTTCAGGATAGCCATGGCCTCGAATATGGCCCTGGGGAAGGAACGGCGGAAGGCCCAAAAGGTTAAATCCCGCGGGTAGACAGGGAAAATCCCTTCTGGTATCACCCGCGCCTCTTAAATACCGGCCAGGAGCCAGCTTTGCAGATCATCGTTCGCGACAACAACATCGACCAGGCGCTGAAGGCGCTGAAGAAGAAGATGCAGCGTGAAGGCATCTTCCGGGAAATGAAGCTGCGCGGCGCCTATGAAAAGCCCAGCGAAAAGCGCGCCCGCGAGCGTGCCGAAGCCGTGCGCCGCTATCGCAAGCTGCAGCGCAAGCGCATGCAGCGCGAAGGCCTGCTGCCGCGCTAACCCGCGTCTGACGAATTTGAAAGAGCCGCCCCGCCACCAAAGGTGGGGCGGCTTTTTTGTTTTCGGCTCGCGGCCTATGTTGGGGCCGCAAGGGGATCTGCATGACCGTATCGGAAATCCGGCCAAAGGCCTGGCCCATCGCCATCCAGGCCTGGAAGAGCTTCGGCAGTGCAATGCTGGGCCTGTTGCCGCTGGTGCTGGTGACTCTCGCCTTGGCCGCGGCGCTGTCGGCAGCCCAGGTCGCCAGCCCCAAGCTCTATGCCATCCTGCTGCGGCCCAAGGCCGAGGACATCAAGGTCGTCAGCGGCCTCACCCATGTCGGCGCCCGGCTGGCCGTGATTTTCCTGTTCAGCCTGATCGTCACGCCGCTGACGGTGGCGGTGCACCGGCGCATCCTGACGCCGCAATCGGTCTTTGCACCGGCGGCGCGCAACTTTTTCCTGTGGCTGTTCCTGCTGCAGGCGGCGTTCCTGGCGGCGCATGCCTTCGCGCTTCTGGCCTCGGCGGTATCCTTCGTGCGCAGCCTGATCGACTTCATCGTGGACGTCGGCGCCATCATCGTGATCTTCCGCCTCATCTTCCTGTGGTCCGCGGTGGCGGTGGGCGAACCCACCAAAAGTGCCGAAACCCGCATGGACGCAAGCTGGGAACTGTCACAGGGTCGCTTCTGGCTGATCGCGCGCACGGTGTTCCTGACCCTGCTGCCGATGGCCATCCTGCTGTACATGACCGCGCGCGTGGTGGGCGGGCCACCGCAAAAGCCGCCGCCCGCACCGGTGCTGCCGCCGCCGGCGGTCACGATCGCGCGTCTTGTGGCTGCGGGCCTGTGGGGCGCCGGCATGGCGCTGACCTTTGCGCTGGGGGCGTCCATGACCTCGTGGCTGTGCCGGGCTGCCGGCAAGAAAATCTAGGGCTGCTTCCTGGCTTTGCGTTTCTTGGCGACATAGTAGGTCGCCGCCGCGCCGACCGCCGCCGCACCCAGCAACAGGATCACGCCGCCGGGGCCGAAGGTCGCGGTCTTTTCGACCAGGTCTGTGGCGACGGTGGCCACTTCGTCCACCGCCTGCTCGACCTGTTCTTTCTTTTTCCGCCAGAATTTCATGTGCAATCCGCGCAGACCGCCACTTCCACCGTCACATGAGATAGGTCAGGATAACGCTTGCGCAAGGTGGCCTTCACCGCCTCGGCGTTGATGGTATCGGGCGTGATCAGCGACACGATCAGGCCCTGGTGACCCGGTCCCAGCCGCCAAAGATGCAGGTCGGGAATGCGTGCCTTCAGCTCGCTCTCCAGGAAGCCGCGAATTTCGTCCGAGCGGCCCGGATCGGCATTGGCGTCCAGCAACACCATGCCGCTGTCACGGATCAGTCCATAGGACCAGGACCCGATCACGAAGGCGCCCACCAGCGCCGCCAGCGGGTCCAGGATACCCAGCCCGAAATAGAAGCCGGCGGCCAGCGCCGCGATCGCCAGCACCGAGGTGGCGGCATCGGCCAGCACATGCAGATAGGCGGCGCGCATGTTGTTGTCATGGCCATGGGCGTGGCCGGCATGATCGTGGGAATCCTTCAGGATCAGGGCGCTGACCAGGTTGACCACCAGCCCGATGACGGCGATCAGCAGCGCGTCGCCATACTGGACGGCGGCGGGGGTGACGATCCGCTGCAACGATTCAATCGCCACCGCCAGCGCGGTGATCCCCAGGATGATGGCGCTGGCAAAGGCCGCCAGGTCGCCGAACTTGCCAGAGCCGAAGGTGAAGCGGGCATTGCCCGAATGGCGGCGGGCCAGCCAATAGGCGCCGGCTGCCAGGCCCAGCGCCCCGACATGGGTCGCCATGTGGATGCCGTCGGCCAGCAGCGCCATGGAGTGGTAGGCAAAGCCGCAGACGATCTCCACCACCATGAACAGGGCGGTGACGATGGCGGCCAGCCGCGCCCGGGTCTCGGCGCGGGCATGGCCACGGCCCAGAAAGACATGATCGCGCGTCCAGATGCCATGGCCGTGCGGGTCTTCGGGGGCGGGGGCATGCCCGTGATCGTGACCATGATCGTGGTCATGCCCGTGCCCGTGCCCGTGATGGTGGTCGTGCAGTGCGTGGTCGTGCGCCATGGCGCCAATATAGGACGTCGGGCCTGCAAAAGCGATTATCCCGCCGCGATTTGCGGCCCGGGGTGCGGGACATTTCGGACTTTTAAGGGAGCCGCGCCGTGTCAGCAGGCGTCCTCATGTGGGTGGTGGGGCGTGCATGTAGCTCTGCACCAACGACCCCGCGATCAGCCGCCAGCCATCCACCAGCACGAAGAAGATCAGCTTGAAGGGCAGGGAGATGATCACCGGCGGCAGCATCATCATGCCCATGCTCATCAATATGGACGCCACCGCCATGTCGATGATCAGGAAGGGCACAAAGATCAGGAAGCCGATCTCGAAAGCGCGCTTCAGCTCGCTGAGCATGAAAGCCGGCGCCAGGGTGGTGACGGCGATTTCCTTGGCGTCATGGCTGGGCTTGGTCTTGGCCATGTCGTTGAACAGCTTGAGGTCGGCCTCGCGCACATGGCCCAGCATGAATTTCTTCATCGGCACCAGGGCGGCGGTGAAGCCCTGTTCGGTGGTGACCTGGTTGGCCATCAAGGGCTTGATGCCCTGGTTGTAGGCATCCGTCAGGGTCGGTGTCATCACAAACAGGGTCAGGAACATGGCCAGCGACACGATCACGCTGTTGGGCGGCGACTGCTGCAGCCCCAGCGCCGTGCGCAGCAGGGACAGCACCACCACGATGCGCACAAAGCTTGTCATCATGATGATGATCGAGGGCGCGATGGACAGCACCGTGACCAGCGCCACGATCTGCAGCATGCGGTCGGTGAAGAGTCCGCTGCCGTTCAGGTCGATCGAAAGCCCGCCGGGAGGTGTCGCGGCGGCGGCCGGGACATTGGCGGCAGCCAGATGCAGCGGCGCCGCAAAGGCTGCCGAGGGCGCCAGCACCGCCAGCAGCAGCAGGAAGGGCAGGATGCGCTTTATAAAGGTCACGATACGGCCACGTCTTTGACGGGCGCGGAAAATCCCGCCTCGATCACGGTGGCGCCGTCCGGGCCGGACAGCACCAGATGTTCGACATCATCGCGCCGCACGATCATCAGGCGCTGGCGCGGCCCCACCATCAGGCTTTCCACCAGGGCGATGCGGCGCTGGGGCGGGGTGAATTCCCACTTGCCCAGTCTGGTCTTCAATCCGATGCGAAAGGCGGACGGGTTGGCGGCATAGCGCTTGACCAGCAATGCGATGCCGGCCAGCAGCAGCACAAAGGTCACGGCGACGAAATAGCGGACGAGGTCGAGGGATTCCATGACTTCCGTTTCTTCTCGCATTGCGACGAGGCCGCACCGGCTTCGTCCGTCATCACCGCGCCCGTCGCCGAAACGCTCGGTCGTGATTAACGGCGATCAACCTTAATCGCGGGTTAAGCGGCGGCAGAATGTGCCCGGCAAAAAATTCTCCCCGTTAAGGCGCGCTTAAGCATGCCGCGCGCATTCTGGCTCGTGGAATAAGGCTAACAAAAGGTTACTGCCGTGAACCTGCCCGATGTACCCCTGTTTGCCATGCTCAAGGAACGCATGACCTGGCTGCACCAGCGCCAGGACCTGCTGTCCCAGAATGTCGCCAATGCCGATACGCCCGGTTACGTGGCGCGCGATCTCAAGGCGCTCGATTTCGAAAGCGCCCTGCGCAAGACCTCAAGCGGCGCCACCATGATGACGACCAATGCGCGCCACATCGCAATTGCGCCCACCAGCGCCTCCAAGTTCGACGATGTCGCCGCCCCGGACGTGGAAGCCAACCCCAATGGCAATGCCGTGTCGCTGGAAATGGAAATGATCAAGGTGTCGGACACCCAGGCCCAGTTCCAGGCCGCCGCCAATCTTTACGCCAAGGCCATGACGCTGATGAAAACAGCGATCGGGCATTAAAGGAGAAGACTGATGGATTTCTCGAAATCGATGTCCGTTGCCGCCTCCGGCATGCGCGCCCAGACCGAGCGCATGAAGATCATCTCGGAGAATATCGCCAACGCCAACTCCACCGCCACCACCAAGGGCGGCGATCCCTATCGCCGCAAGATCGCCACCATCACACCCAGCTTCGACCGCGAGCTGGGCGCCACCCTGGTCAATGCCGGCAAGCCGGTGACCGACAAGAGCGATTTCCGCAGCCAGTATGACCCCGGCAATCCCAATGCCGACGCCCAGGGCTATGTGAAGCTGCCCAATGTCGACAGCCTGGTGGAAATCATGGACATGCGCGAAGCGCAGCGGTCCTACGAAGCCGACCTGACCGTGATGGATTCCACCAAGCAGATGCTGGCCAAAACGGTCGATCTGCTGAACAAGTAACAGGAGCGCCAGATGGCCATTCCCGCCGCCGCCGCCGCCGCCTACCGCAGTGTCGCCCAGATGGGGCAGGCGGCCGGCGCATCCTCCGGCATCGCCCCCGCCAACATCCCGGGCGGCAATTTCTCCGACTTCCTGTCGGGCGCCGTGAAGGACTCGATCAACACCATCCGTCAGGGCGAACAGGCCGCCACCGCCCAGGTCCAGGGCAAGGCGAACCTGGTGGACGTGGTCCAGTCGGTGAATGCCGCCGAAATCACCCTGGATACGGTGGTGGCCGTGCGCGACAAGGTCGTGGCCGCCTACCAGTCCATCATGAACATGCCGATCTGATTTAGAGAGATTTATGGACCCCGCCACCACCATCGACTTTGCCCGCTCCGCCATCCTGGTGCTGCTGGAAATCATCGCCCCCGCCATGATCACCGCCCTGGTGGTCGGCGTCGGCATCGGCCTGCTGCAAGCCATGACCCAGGTGCAGGAACAGACCTTGGTGTTCGTACCCAAGATCGTGGCCATCTTCGTGGTGCTGCTGGTGGCGCTGCCCTTCGCGGGCGCTGCGCTGGGCGGCCTGATGACCGACATCGCCGGGCGCATCGCCGCTTACTGACTTTTGGCCCAACGCGCTAGCTGAGACCTGATGCACATTACCCTTCCCGCGCTGTCCGGCATCGTCCTGACCTACCTGCTGGTGTTCGCGCGGGTGGGCTCGATGGTGATGCTGCTGCCGGCGATCGGCGAAATGGGCGTGCCCAGTCGCGTCCGCCTGGTGCTGGCGCTGGCCATTTCCTTCGCGCTTACGCCGCAGGTCCAGTCCAGCTATCCCGCAGTCCTTCCGCCTTCCACCATGGCGCTGGTGATCATGGTGATCCAGGAAGTCACCGCCGGTGTCCTGGTAGGCGCCATGGCGCGCATCATCATGAGCTCGCTGCAGGTGGCCGGTTACCTGATCGCGACCCAGACGGGTCTCGCCTATGCCCAGACCCTCGACCCCACCCAGAACACCCAGGGCGCGGTGCTGGGAAACTTCATGACGCTGCTCGGCGTCACCATGATCTTTCTCACCAACCTGCATCACATGGCCATCGGCGCCATCGCCGGCAGCTATCGCATGCTGCCGCCCGGCGGCCACCTGCCCACCGGGGACATGGCGCAACTTGTAATCCAGCTTACATCATCGTCTTTCGCGCTGGGCTTCCAGCTCGCCGCGCCGTTCCTGGTGTTCGGCTTCGCGCTCTATGCCGGGCTGGGCGTGCTGGCCAAGCTGATGCCGCAGATGCAGATCTTCTTCGTGGCGGTGCCGCTCAACATCATGTGCGGCTTTCTCATCATGCTGGCCCTAATCGGTTCGCTGATGACGGTGTTCCTGACCTACTACACCACCCAGATGGCGTTGTTTCTATGACGCCTCAAGTGGCGAACCGACAGGCGATACAATAAGTGGCTGACGACCAGGACAAGTCGCAACAGACCGAAGAGCCGACACAGAAACGGCTCGACCAGGCGCGCGAGCAGGGCGACACCGTCAAATCCACCGAGCTCACCGCCTTCATCCTTTTGGGCGGCGGTACGCTCGCCATCGCCATGTTCGGCCAATACACCGCCACCGGCCTCGCCAGGCTGCTGATGGTTTTCCTGGAACAGCCCGACACCATGGCGGTGGACGGCGCGGGCCTTGCCGCCATCACCCGCGGCGTCCTCTATCACATGGCCCTCACGCTCGCGCCCTTCTTCGGGGTGATGATGCTGGCCTCGGTGGCCGGGCATCTGATCCAGGGCTTGCCCACCTTCAACTTTGACAAGGTGGCGCCGGATTTCTCCAAGGTCTCGCCCATGGCCGGCTTCAAGCGGCTGTTCGGCATCGATGGCTGGATGAACCTGGTCAAGGGCCTCGCCAAGATGGCCGTGGTGGGCGTGGCGATCTGGACCCAGCTCTGGCCGGAGCGCACGCATCTCGAAGCCATCCTCACCCAGTCCACCGGCGCCGTGTTGACCGACATGAGTCACCTGCTGTTCAAGGTGCTGATGGCGGCGCTGTCGGCGCTGGCGGTGATCGCGGGCGCCGATTATTTCTTCCAGCGCATGCGCTGGCTGTCGCGCAACCGCATGTCCAAGCAGGAAATCAAGGAAGAGTATCGCCAGAACGAAGGCGATCCCGCCATCAAGGCCAAGATCCGCCAGCTGCGCCATGAACGCTCGCGCAAGCGCATGATGGCCGCCGTGCCCGGCGCCACCGTAGTGATCATGAACCCGACCCACTATGCCGTGGCGCTGAAGTATGAGAGCGGCAAGATGGCCGCGCCCATCTGCGTCGCCAAGGGTGTGGACGCGCTTGCCTTGCGCATCCGCGCCCTGGCCGAAGAAAACGACGTCGCCGTGGTCGAAAATCCCCCGCTGGCCCGCGCCCTTCACGCCACGGTCGAAATCGACGAGCCGGTGCCGCCCGAACATTTCAAGGCCGTCGCCCAGGTCATCGGCTATGTCATGCGCCTGCAGGGCAAGCTGCCGGCGCGGTAGTTACCGAGCCGCGGCCTTCGCGGCCCAGGCCTTCGTGGCTTGGCATGTCTCCATCGTCCGCTTGTAGGCTTCGCGTTGGCGGGTGCGCGCCAGGTAAGCCGTCTCTATCGGGCCGAAAGTGAAGCGCACGTTGCGCTGTGCCAATTCCAGGGCGTAGACCACTGAAATATCGGCGGCCGTGAAGGTTTCGCCGGCAAGATACGGCGTTTGCGCCAGTTGCCGCGTCACAAGTTTCAACCGGCTTTCGAACACATGCATCGCTTGCCTGGCGCTCCAGTTGTCGCGCTCCGCTTCCGGCGCGATATTGCGCGCGCCGGAGACGAAGTAGATGGAGGCGGCGAGCCCCGCTTCGCCCAGATGCAGGAATTGCTGGTAGGTGGGGAAGGTGGGATCACGCGGCGCCGGCGCCAGCGGGGTGGGCCCATAACGTGCGATCAGGTATTCCATGATCGCGATCGACTCGACCATGGTGACATCGCCGTCCCGCATCGCGGGAATGAATCCGGCCGGGTTGATGGCCAGGAATTCGGTGTCTTGTTTGACATCGGCCAGCAGGTCCACCGGCCGCAGCCGATAGGCAAGGCCCATCTCCTCCAGCAGCCAGACGACCCGAAATCCCCTGCCTTCGCCGAACACGGTAATCATGATCGCTTCCCCTTATGCGCATGCGCGCAGGCGCGCGTGGATGTCCCGATAGGCCGACGCCACCAGCGCCCGCAGCGCCGCCTCATTCACCGGCGTCCCCCAGTGCAGTTTCACATGCCGCATGCGCTTGCCGCTGCCTTCCAGCAAACCGTGCGGATCGTCCAGCGCCATTCCGTAAAAGAATCCGACATTCACATGCGCCTTGAAGGCCGCGACATAGCCGAACGGCGCGTCGCCCACACAGGCATTGGGATGCCCGTCGTTCAGAATCTCGCGCACATCGGCGCCGCAGCCGCGCATCTGCTCAAACCAGGGCTTGGCCATCCGGCGCAACGCATCGCCGGATTTTTCGAACCACGCATCCACGGCGGGGTCGCGCCTGACGGTGCCGGTGAAACGCAGCAGCTCGTTCATGCGGCCAGATTGCCAGCGGGAGACAGGATGTCGAGGGCCGTGCGGTTGCCCCGGCGCCTCGCCCAAGTTCGTCGCTCGAACTGGTCCCCAGGACCAATTCGCTCGCCTGCGGCGAATCGCTTCTAGCCGTTAACTTTCTGTCCCCAGAAACCCGAACAGCGTTCAGCAACCCCTAAAATCTTGTAGCAAAATCAATCCCTTGGGGGGCTGAAAGGATTGGTTAACCAAATCTTGTATTGTAGCGTTAATGGATGCTTCACGGTCTCTTTCTGCGACCCCCATTGGGGTCCCTTCCGGTGCCTGGCGCTGGGCGGCTATCGGCTTTGGTCTGCTGGCGTTTGCCGCGGCGGTGATCGCCGTGGTCATGCCCCAGACCGGGGCGGCGGGCTTTGCGGTGCTGATCGGCATCGCGCTCATTTCCCTGTTCCTGATCTATGCCATCTGGCCGCGTGGCAGCCGCGCCACCCAGGATGCCCTGCGCGTCGCCGAAGCCGCCGCCAAGGCCAATGTCGCCTGGGCCATTACCGGCGAAGGCGGTGCGGTGCTGGATTGCAACGCCGTCTATCGCCGCATGGCCGGCGTGGGCGAACTGGAAACCCCGCCGCCGCCCGAACTGGCGCTGGCCGGCGAGCCGTCGGCCGCCGTGCTCTACCGCCTGTCGCGTGACGCCGCCGAGGGGCGCGCCCGCGAGGAAAGTTTCCAGGTCGTGCCGGGGCTTGAAATCGTCGCCGCCGTGCGCCCCCTGCCGGACAAGCAAGCCGCCTGGTGGTTCACCCCGCGTCTCGCCGCCAGCACCTCGCCGCAGCCGGTGCTGACACGCGCCGCCGCCGTCGCCCCCGCGCCGGCTGTCTCCGCACCTGAACCTGCTCCCGCCCCGGTCATCACCGCCCCAGCCAATGCCGGCGATCTTTTCCGCGACGCCCCCATGGGCGTGGCCTTTGCCGACGCGGCCGGCACGATCCGCCAGGCCAATGCGGCGTTGGCGAAATTCTTCGGCGTCTCCGGCGCGCTGGCGGACAAGAACTTCGGCGAGCTTGTGGAGGCCGGCGAGCGCGCCCAGGTGATGGCGCTGATCGCCAGGGCGGCCAATGGCGAAACCGGGCTGTCGGCGATCGAAGTGCGCGGCATCAAGTCCGCCGGCGGCGAAGAGCGCATGGCCGAGCTGTTTGCCTCTCCCATGGGCGGGCAGGCGATCCTGTATCTGGTGGACGTCTCCGAACAGAAGGCGCTGGAGACCAAGTTCGCCCAGTCCCAGAAGATGCAGGCCGTCGGCCAGTTGGCGGGCGGCGTGGCGCATGACTTCAACAACCTGCTCACCGTCATCATCGGCAA
>CBIHOI010000020.1:0-29455 GCA_966211925.1 uncultured Hyphomicrobiales bacterium
TTTTGGCGCGGTGGAATATCTCTTTCCCTATGACCACAAACCCGACGAGATCGCTGCCCTCCTGTCGCGCCATGGCTTGAAGCAGGTCCTGTTCAACCTGCCGCCTGGCGATTTTGCGGCCGGCGAGCGCGGGATCGCGGCGCTGCCAGAGCGGCGGGACGAATTTCGGTCGTCAGTGACGACAGCGCTCGCCTATGCGCGGGCGACCGGCGCACAGCGCCTGCACGTGATGTCGGGTATCGCAGCGGGCGAGGGCGCGCTGGCGGCGTACCGTGACGCTTTGCGCTTTGCCTGCGCGGCCGCAGCACGCGATGGCATCGATATCCTGATCGAACCGATCAACAACCGCGATGTGCCTGGTTATCTGATGAACAGCTTTGATCTCGCGCAGCGGTTGATCGGTGAACTCGCCTTGCCGAACCTGAAGCTTCAGTTTGACATCTATCACCGTCAGGTAATTCAGGGCGATGTCACGCGGGGGCTGGAAGCCCTGATGCCCAATATCCGCCACATCCAGATCGCCTCCGCGCCGCTTCGGCAGGAGCCATGCAGCGGCGAGCTGGATGACCGCCGCATCATGAAAGTTATCGAAGGCCTGAATTACGAGGGCTATATCGGCTGCGAGTACCGTCCGGCCAACGGCACCCTGGCAGGCCTGGGCTGGATGCAGGCGCTCTAGCGCGCGGGCAGGGGCGGCAGCGGCTCAACCTTGCCCAGCAGGAACAGATACGACATCGCCCCCACGATGCACATTGCGCCCGCGACTGCCAGGGGGATCAGGAACGATCCCTTGGTCAGCATCAGGACCACACCGGTGAATGTGGTGAGGATGATGCCAGCCATATTGCCGGCGCAGTTTTGAATGCCGCCGATGGACGCGACATGGCGCGGGCTGGGCGCGATCTCGCTCACCACGGTCCACATGTTGGCGCCGGTAAAGGACAGGCTGGCATAGGCCAGCGTGAACAGCGCCAGGCATGCCCAGGTGCTTTCCACAAATGCCGACAGCCCGATCGACGAGGCCACCAGCATGCCGCCCACCAGGCAGGTCTTGCGGGCGCGTGTCGGGCTCCAACCCGCCCGGATCAGCCGGTCGGACGTGAAGCCGCCCATCCAGTTGCCCACCACGCCCATCAGCGCTGGCAGTGATCCCAGGGTGCCCAGCCCAACCAATGAAAAGCCGCGCGCCTGCAACAGGTAGCTCGGAAACCAGGTGATGAAGAAATAGATCGCGAAATTCAGGCAGAACAGCCCGATCATCAGCCCCCAGACGGACCGGTAGCGAAACAGGTCGAACCAGGAAATGCCCTCCGTAGCCGGCGACTGTGGCTCGCGCTGCGCCAGCAGGCGGTCCACCTGCTGCGGTGCCACTGCCCGCCACTGTTCAGGATCGCGATAGATGAACCACCAGGCGATCGCCCAGGCGATCCCCAAGAGACCCGTGGCGACAAAGGAGCCGCGCCAACCCACAGCCGCGATCAGCAAGGTTACCAGCGGCAGTGACAGCGCCGATCCCGCTGTGGAGCCGCTGTTGAAGATGGAGCAGGCAAGCCCGCGCTCGGTACGGGGGAACCAGTTATAAGCCACCTTGGCGAAGGATGGCTGCGAAGAGGCTTCGCCCGCGCCCAGCATCAACCGTGCGGCAATGAACTGGGCCACGCCCCGCGCGGCGCCAGTGGCGGCCGTGAACAGCGACCACCATCCCACCGCCACGACAAGCGCCACGCGCACGCCGACCTTGTCGATGAACCAGCCCGACGGCAGTTGCATCAGGGCATAGGTCCAGAAGAAGGCACTCAGCACCAGACCCATGGCGGCGGCATCAATGCCCAGTTCAGCGCGGATCATGGGCGCCGCAATGGCCAGGTTGGCGCGGTCGATATAGCCGATGGCATTGGCCAGGAAGCACAGCCAGATCATCAGCCAGCGAATTTTCGGCATATTTCCCCGCTCTTATTATGGGCTCGCGGCCATTGGCCGGGCGCGGGGAATGATACACTTATATCAAAGACAGCAAAAAGGCCGGGCGAAGCCGCCGAAGCGCCGCGCAGCTTCCGCAATGCGCGCGCGCCAGACTGGCGCCGGCCTAGTTGCTCTTGAGACCGACGGCGAGGTCGCTCAGGTGCGCGATGAGGGTGCGGATGCTGCCGCCATTCTGGCCCAGGAACGCCGTGAACTGATCGCGTTCTTCCAGCGAAAGCCAGATACCCGACACCGACACGTCCACCAGTACCGGACGGCCGCCATCGGTGCGCACGCGGAAATCCACTTCCAGCGGCGGCTGGTTGGAACCGGGGTCCATCAGCTGGGTGGCAACGATGAAGTCGGTCGGGCTGCGTTCGGTCGAGCCGGTCACCTTCAGCGTCTGGCCGCTATATTTGGAGAAATAGGACTGATAGGCGGCCACCGCGTAATTCTTGAAGGCGGCAACAAAGGCCTCGATATCCTCTGGCGGGGCGGTACGGCGATACTGACCCAGCGTGAACAGGCCGATGCGGCGCACATCCACCAACCCCAATAGGAAGGTTTCGAACTGGTCGCGGCGCTGGACCGTGTTGAGTCTCTTATTGTTCAGGATTTCCAGTCCCTTGTGGATATTGTCACCCACAAAGGCTTCCGCGACATTGGCGGCGCGCGCCGGCTGCGTTGCCGCCAGCGGCACCGTGAAAAGCACGGCCAGGGCCAGGACGGCACGGCGCATCAAGGGCAGGTCTAGGCGCATGAAAAGGTCTTCCTGTTTTTTCGAATGTCGCGTTTTGCTATGGCAAGTTCAAGGCAGGGCGGCGGCTTTATATACGCGCGGCAAATAACGATGGTTCTGGGAAAATCGGCCATTTCCCGGCTTTTAACCTCCGATGACATCGTTCTCGTCGAGGGGCTTGCGGCGGGTGGATTTCAGAGCATATAAAGATATGTTTATATGTGAGTTGAACGGTTGGACCGACTGGTTTCCATGCTGCGTGCCGCGGGCGACCCCACCAGGTTGCGCCTGCTGCTGCTGTTGCGCCAGGCCGAACTGACGGTCAGCGAGCTGATCGAGATCGTGGGGCAGTCCCAGCCCCGCGTCTCCCGTCACCTCAAGCTGCTGGGTGAAGCCGGCCTGGTGGAACGATTCAAGGAAGGCAGCTGGGTGTTCTGTCGCGCTGCCGACCGGGGCACAGGCGCCGAGCTGGGCGCCGCCATTGCCGCCTTGGCGGACCCGGCGCTGCAGGAGGCCGACAAGGCGCGGCTGGCGCATGTGCGCGAAACGCGCGCCGCCACGGCTGCCGCCTATTTCAAGTCCAACGCCGCGGAATGGGAACGCATCCGTGCGCTGCATGCGCCCGAAAAGGACGTGGAAGCCGCCATCGCACGGCATCTCACCAGCGCGCCGATCGAGAATTTCCTGGATGCCGGTACCGGCACGGGGCGCATGCTGGAGCTGATCGCGCCCCATGCCAAACGCGCCGTCGGCATCGACGTCAGTCCTGACATGCTGGCGATCGCGCGAGACCGGCTGCTGCGCGAGAACATCCACAATGCCCAGGTGCGGCTAGGCGATACCTATCGCATGCCATTTCTGAACGGCGCGACGGGCAATGGGTTTGATGTCGTGCTGTTCCACCAGGTGCTGCATTATCTGGATGATCCCGGCACCGCCGTTGCCGAAGCCGCGCGCGTCATGACGGCGGGTGGCAAGTTGCTGATCGCCGATTTCGCCTCGCACAAGGAAGAATATCTGCGCGAGGACTATGCCCATCGCCGCCTGGGATTTTCCGACCGTGAAGTGGAAGGCTGGTTTGCTGCCGCCGGGCTTGTCGGCGCAGGCGTCGAAACCATCGCGCCCACCGGTGAGGGCGAAAAACTCACCGTCAAATTATGGCTGGCCACACAGAAGACCAAAGCAAAAAAAGAAGCTGCATGAGCCTGGAACAACTGATTGCCAATCCGGGGCCGCTCCGGGTCTCGTTCGAATTCTCGCCGCCCAAGACCGATGAGGCGGAAGCCAATCTGTGGCTGGCGATCCGCCGGCTTGAGCCGCTGAGCCCCGCTTTTGTCTCGGTGACGTATGGCGCGGGCGGCTCGACCCGCGAACGCACCCACCACACCGTCAAGCGCATCGTGGAGGAAACCAGTCTCAAGCCCGCCGCGCATCTGACCTGCGTGGCTCATTCGCGCGGCGAGATCGACGATATCGTGCGGGCCTATTGGGATGCCGGCATCCGCCATATCGTGGCGCTGCGTGGCGACATGCCGGGCATGGCCGGTGCCTATCAGTCCCATCCAGACGGCTATGCTTCAACCCCTGAACTGATCGCCGGTATCAAAAAGATCGGCGATTTCGAGGTTAGCGTCTCTTTCTATCCCGAGCGCCACCCGGATTCGCCGTCGCATGGCCATGATATCGCGCTGTTGAAGGCCAAGATGGATTCCGGCGCCACGCGCGCTCTGGGCCAGTTCTGCTTCGACAATGATCTGACGGCGCGCTTCCGCGACGATGCCGCCAAGGCGGGCATCACCATTCCCGTCGTGCCCGGCATCATTCCCACCACAAATTTCAACGCCGTGGCGCGCATGGCGGGCAAGACCGGTGCGTCCATTCCCGCCTGGCTGGCGACAGCCTATGCCGGGCTGGACGATGACGTGGAAACCCGCCGGATCGTCGCCGCCGCCGTGCTGGCCGATCAAGTGAGCGAATTGCGGGGGCGGGGCTTTGACGATTTTCACTTCTATACCCTCAACCAGGCCAACCTGACCTATGCGGCCTGCCGCATTCTGGGGATTACGCCCCAATCCAAGGACATCACATGAGTTTCGATCGCGACGCCCGCATTGCATGGATGAAGGAGGAAGCGCAGAAGCGCTTGCTGCTGCTGGATGGAAGCTGGGGTGTGATGATCCAGGGCTTCAAGCTGGGCGAGGACGATTTCCGAGGCCCCCGCTTCGGCAATCATCCGTCTGAGCTGAAAGGCAACAACGATCTTCTCACCCTGACCAAACCGGAGATCATCCGCGACATCGGCCGCCAGTATCTGGAAGCTGGGGTGGACTTCATCGAGACCAACACCTTTAATTCCAATTTCACCTCGCAGGAAGATTACGGCCTGGGCCATCTGGTCAGCGAACTGAACGAAGCTGGCGCCCGGCTTGCGCGCGAATTGTGCGACGAGTTTTCCACCAGTAGCCGACCGCGCCTGGTCGCAGGTGTGCTGGGGCCCGCCAACCGCACCGCGACCATCTCGCCCGACGTCAACGATCCGGCCTTCCGCAACATCTCCTTCGACCAGTTGCGTGAAACCTATCGCGACGGCGCGCGCGGCCTGATCAAGGGCGGCGCCGACCTGCTGATGATCGAGACCGTGTTCGACACCCTGAACTGCAAGGCCGCGATCTACGCGATCGAGGAAGTGTATGAAGAGATGGGTCTGCGCCTGCCGGTGTGGATCTCAGGCACCATCACCGACCTGTCGGGCCGCACCCTGACCGGCCAGACGCCGGAAGCCTTCTGGCATTCGGTGCGCCATTCCAATCCTTTCGCCATCGGCCTCAACTGTGCCCTGGGCGCCAAGGAGCTGCGCCCATACGTCGCCGAACTGGCGGGCACCTGCGACACGCTGGTGTCGGCGCATCCCAATGCCGGCCTGCCCAACGAGTTTGGCGGATATGACGAGACCCCGGAAATGATGGCCGAGATGATCGGCGAATTCGCCCGCGCCGGCATCGTCAACATTGTCGGCGGTTGCTGCGGTACCAAGCCCGACCACATCGCCGCCTTCGGCAAGGCCATCGCCGGCGTCACGCCGCGCGCCATCCCCGGCAAGCCCAAATACATGCGCCTGTCGGGGCTGGAGCCGTTCACCCTCACGCCGGAATTGAACTTTATCAATGTTGGCGAGCGCACCAACATCACCGGCAGTGCCAAGTTCAGGAAGCTGATTGCTGCCAACGATTACGAAAAGGCACTGGATGTGGCGCGCGAGCAGGTCGAGAACGGCGCCCAAGTCATCGATATCAACATGGATGAAGGGCTGATCGACTCCGAAGCCGCCATGACCCGCTTCGTCAACATGATCGCCGGCGAGCCTGACATCGCGCGCGTACCGCTGATGATCGACAGCTCCAAATGGACCGTTATCCAAGCCGGCTTGAAATGCTGCCAGGGCAAGGCGATCGTCAATTCCATCAGCATGAAGGAAGGCGAGGCCCAGTTCATCGAGCGGGCGAAGGAATGCATGCGCTTTGGCGCCGCCGTGGTGGTGATGGCGTTCGACGAGGTTGGTCAGGCCGATACGCGTGAGCGCAAGCTGGAAATCTGCAAGCGGGCCTATGACATCCTGGTAAACCAGATCGGCTTCCCACCGGAAGACATCATCTTCGATCCCAATATCTTTGCCGTCGCCACCGGCCTTGAAGAGCATAACGAATATGGCAAAGCCTTCATCGAGGCGACGGCCGAGATCCGCGAAGCCTGTCCGTACGCCCATATCTCGGGCGGCGTGTCGAACTTCAGCTTCTCCTTCCGCGGCAACGAGAAGGTGCGCGAGGCCATGCATTCGGTGTTTCTGTTCCATGCCATCAAGGCCGGCATGGATATGGGCATCGTCAATGCCGGCCAGCTCACCGTCTATCAGGATATCCCGACGCCCCTGCGCGAAGGGATCGAGGATGTGTTGTTCAATCGCCGCGAAGATTCGACCGAACGCCTGCTGACCCTGGCCCAGGAATACAAGGGCGACGGGGCTGTGACCGAGGTCGCCGATGCCGAATGGCGTTCGCTGCCTGTCATTGAACGCATCACCCACGCCATGGTCCATGGCATCGACGCCTTCATCGTGGAAGACACGGAAGAAGCGCGCGCCGCCGCAACGCGGCCCCTAGATGTGATTGAAGGCCCGCTGATGGCCGGCATGAACGTGGTGGGTGACCTGTTCGGTTCGGGCAAGATGTTCCTGCCGCAGGTGGTCAAGTCGGCGCGCGTGATGAAGAAGGCGGTGGCCTATCTGCTGCCTTTCATGGATGCCGACAAAAGCCAGGTGAAGGAACCGGCCGGCAAGATCGTCATGGCGACCGTGAAGGGCGACGTGCACGACATCGGCAAGAACATTGTCGGTGTGGTGCTGCAGTGCAACGGCTATGAGGTGATCGATCTGGGCGTGATGACACCCACCCAGAAAATCCTCGACGCCGCGCGCGAGCACAAGGCCAATATCATCGGTCTTTCGGGCCTCATCACCCCTTCGCTGGACGAAATGGTCACGGTGGCCAGCGAGATGGAGCGCCAGGGCTTCGATATCCCGCTGATGATCGGCGGCGCGACCACGTCCAAGGTGCACACCGCGGTCAAGATCGATCCCAGCTATCGCCGCGGCCAGACCGTCTATGTGACGGACGCCAGCCGTGCGGTCGGCGTGGCCTCCAGCCTGCTGCAAAAGGATACCGGCGCGAGCTATGCGGCCGACATCCGCGCAGAATACGAAAAGATGGCAGTCGCGCATGCCAACAAGCAGGTCAGCGGCAAGCGGTTGGCCCTGGCCGAGGCGCGCGCCAACCGCGCCCGGCCCGACTTCGTCGATTACAAGCCGCCGACGCCGGCCTTCCTGGGCGCGCGCACCTATACCCAGTATGACCTGGCCGAGTTGGCTCGCTACATCGACTGGGGTCCCTTCTTCCAAGCCTGGGAACTGGCGGGGCCATTCCCCGCCATCCTCACCGATGACAAGGTGGGCAAAGCGGCGAGTGATCTGTATCGCGATGCCCAGGCGATGCTGAAGAAGATCATCGACGGCAAATGGCTGACCGCCAGCGCGACCATCGGCTTCTGGCCTGCCAACCAGTCGCCGGACAACCCCGACGACATTCTTGTCTATGGTGACAAGGCGCGGAAATTCCCCATCCAGACCCTTCACACCCTGCGCCAGCAGATGGCGCGCGAGGCGGGCCGCCCCAATCTGGCGCTGTCCGACTTCATCGCTCCGATTGGCGTGGAGGATTATATTGGCGGCTTCGTGGTGACGGCTGGTATCGGCGAGGAAAAGCGCCTGCAGGCCTTCAAGGATGCCAAGGATGATTACTCCGCCATCCTGCTGTCGGCGCTTGCCGATCGCCTGGCCGAAGCCTTTGCCGAACGCATGCATGAGCGCGTGCGCAAGGACTATTGGGGGTATGCGCCCGACGAGGCCCTCACCAACGAAGATCTTATCAAGGAAGGGTATCGCGGCATCCGCCCCGCGCCTGGCTATCCCGCCCAGCCCGAGCACAGCGAAAAGGCGACGCTGTTCAAGCTGCTGGATGCGGAGGCGCGCATCGGCGTCAAGCTGACCGAGAGTTTTGCCATGTGGCCGGGTTCTTCCGTGTCGGGCTTCTATTTCGCCCACCCCGAAAGCCGCTATTTCGGCATTGGCAAGATCGAACGCGACCAGGTGGAAGATTACGCTGCCCGCAAGGGTTGGGATGTCGCCACCGCCGAACGTTGGCTTGGCCCGATTTTGAACTACAATCCCCGGGCAGCGAGCGCAGCCTAAGGGTTTGAATGTCTGTCTGGGGTAAAGTCAGTGGTGCTGCCGCCGGCCTGATGGTTGGCGGCCCCGTTGGCGCGCTGGTTGGCGCAGTGGCAGGCCACTTCATCCTGGACCGCGAGGCGGATCCGGGCGTCACCTTCACCATCGCGGTGATCGCGCTGGCCGGCAAAATGGCGCGCGCCGATGGCGTGGTGACCGAGGAGGAGTTCGACATCTTCCGCCAGGTCTTCCTCATCCCGCCGGAGCAGGAAGCCAATGTTCGCCGCGTCTATAACCTGGCGCGCCAGGACGTGGCCGGGTTTGAACATTATGCCGGCCAGATCGCGCGCCTGTTCGTGGGCAATCCGGCCATGCTGGAAGACATCCTCGACGGCTTGTTCGAGATCGCCAAGGCCGACGGCGTGCTGCATCCGGGCGAAAGCGCCTTTCTGGAAAAAGTGGCCGAGATTTTCGGCTTTGCGCCCAACGAATTCCGCCGCATTCGCGCCAGCCATTTCGCGCCGGATTTGTCGGACCCCTATGTGATCCTGGGCGTCTCCTATGTGGCGGACGAAAACGAGATCAAACAAACCTATCGCCGCCTGGTGCGGGAAAACCATCCCGACAGCTTGATGGCCCGAGGCGTTCCGGCCGAGTTCATCAAACTGGCCACGGACAAGCTGGCGGCGATCAATGCGGCCTATGAAAAGATACAGCAGGAGCGAGGTTCAGCTTAAGCCACTGATTCAAAGAGATATTTTCTATGCCGTCTTTTTGATTGATATTTGATGATATCCGGAGTACTCATGCCCCAGACAGTTTAATAAGAGGGCAGAGCGTGGCGAAGTTGGGCGTGGGCATTGGCGAAGATTTTCCCATGGACGAGTCCGCAAGGACCGACGACCGGGCGCGCCGCAGGCGCGAATGGGCCCGCCGCAAGCAGGCCTTCCGCGACTTTTGGGCCAAGGTAAAGATCGCCGCGCGCGAATCCTTCGGCGATGACTGGGACTATTATTCCGCCCGCCTGCGCGCGGTTGGCTGGTGGCCTTACGGCATCCTGTTTCTGATCTGCGCCGCGCTCTTTGCGATCGCGATCGTGACGGCGCTGGCCGCCGCTGCGCCTGCCTTGCTGCTCAGCGCCGCGCTGTTTCTTTTTGTTTTCTGGCAATATCGCAAGCGCTATGGCGGGCCGGAAGATATCAGCCCTGAAGTGATCGTGACCCCGCCCGCCCAGTCACCGGTACAGGATTGAGGCGGCCATGCAGATGAATGGAGCCCGCGCTCGCCGCACGCCGGAGGCTGACGCCGATAGCGTGCGTGCCACAACCCGCGTGCAGCTGGAAATGCCGCCTCAGGCGATGGAGCGGCTGCAAAAACTGAAGGAACGCACCGAAGCGGCCTCCTATGCGGAAGTCATCCGCAACGCCCTGCGCCTGTTCGAGGCGCTGGTGGAAGAGCATGAAAAAGGCTCGGAGTTCGCGTTGCGCGGACCCAATGGCGAGTTGGTCGCCTACAAGATCTTTGTCTGATGCGCTGCGTCGAGCGTCCATCACCCAACCATGACGATCGTGGCGGTGCGGTCGTGGACACGCTGGTGCTGCATTATACCGGCATGCCGACGGCCAGCGCCGCGCTGGAACGGCTGTGCGATCCGGTCGCCAAGGTGTCGGCGCACTACACCGTCGGCGAGGACGGCATCATTTATGCCCATGTCGCCGAAAGTCGGCGTGCCTGGCACGCGGGCGTCGCGCACTGGGCCGGCGAGGCCAATATCAATTCGCGTTCCATCGGCATTGAACTGATCAATCCCGGCCATGAATACGGCTATCGCCCGTTCCCGGAAACACAGTTGCAGGCGCTGATGACGCTGTGCCATTCCATCCTGATGCGGCATGCCATCCCGTCCTGGCGCGTGCTCGGCCACAGCGACGTGGCGCCGGCGCGCAAGGACGATCCGGGCGAGCTGTTCCCCTGGAAGCGTCTCGCCGATGCCGGCATCGGCTTGTGGCCGGACCGCAAGCCCAGCAATCTGGAAGCACAGTCGCTGGCCCGCTTTGGCTATGATCCTGAGGCACCGCTGGACAAGGTGATCACCGCCTTCCAGCGCCATTTTCGCCCCCGGCAGGTTGATGGGCAATGGGACAGTGAGTGCGCCGAGCTGCTGCACGGTCTGCTGGATAAGTTCACCCGCCCCGCGCTATAACCGCCCGTCAGATGGCCGGGTGACCGCGGGCTCCGCAAGGGGTTCGAGGAAAGTCCGGGCTCCACGGAAAAACGGTGCCGGATAACGTCCGGCGGGGGCGACCCCAGGGATAGCGCCACAGAAATGACACCGCCTAAGGCCCTAAAGGCCCGGCAAGGTTGAAATGGTGCGGTAAGAGCGCACCGCGGTCCTGGCAACAGGAGCGGCTAGGCAAGCCCCACCGGGAGCAAGACCAAATAGGGACGGCACGTTGGCTTTTTCGGCCAGCCGTCCGGGTCGGTCGCGAGAGGTGACAGGTAACTGTCATCCCAGAGGAATGGTCACCGCTTCGCAAGAAGCACAGAACCCGGCTTACAGGCCATCTGACATTTTCTTCCCTGCCTGTTGCTTGGTTCGCGGCGGAAGAAACTGTCAGATGGTAATGGTCGCGGTGCGGAACGGGGCGCTCGAAATTAAAGCCCCGCCTTCTTCGCCGACACTTCGCCGATCGCCGACCAGTCCTTGTCCTGCCAGCCCCATTCGATGGCCTGGTCGTAGTTCTTCTTCAGCAATTCAGCCGTGGGCATTTCTACGCCAAGGCCTTCGGCAGCAGCGCGCGCCAGGTTCACGTCCTTCAGGCCCAGCGTCAGGGCGAAGCCGGCCGGTTCATAGGTCTTGTTCAGCACCATCAGGCCGTAAGCCTTGAACACCGCGCCGGTGAACAGCCGCCCGCCCAGCACGTCGTGGAACAAGGCCGGGTCCACGCCGCCCTTGCGCAGCAGGGCGAAGGCTTCGCCGATGGCTTCCAGTTCCGACGCGATCATGAAGTTGCCGCAGATCTTGAACAGGTTGGCCTTCTCCGCCTCGTCGCCCACGGGCACGACGCGTGCGGTAAAGGCGGTAAAGGCGGGCTGCATCTTTTCCAGCGAGGCCGGGTCGCCTGCCACCACAGTCACCAGCTGGCCGGCGGCGGCCATTTCCGGCCGCCCGAACACCGGCGCCGACAGATAGCCCAGTCCCGCTGCCTTGTGCGCCGCCTGCAATTCCTTGGCGAAGGCAACGGAGATGGTTGCCAGATTCACATGCACCAAGCCTTTCGCGGCCTTGGCCAGCAGCGGTCCCGCCAGGCCGACATCGCGCATCACCTGGTCGTTCGACAGCATGGAAAAGACCGCATCGCCCTGCATCGCGTCTTCCGGCGCTTTGGCGGCGATAGCGCCCTTGGCCACCAGCTCCGCCACCGGACCCTGGCTGCGATTCCACACCGTCACGCTGTGCCCCGCCTTCAGCAGGTTTTCCGCGACGTGCCCACCCATGCGACCCAGGCCGATAAATCCGATTTTCATGACGTCCTCACGCTGTTTGCTGGCGCGAACAGAGCCTCGCGAATGCGAGCTTGTCCAGCCGATCCGCGTTCGAATCACCCTCTGGTTGCACTTCGTTAGCTGGTCGGAGAAGGCTGAGGAGTTGCAACTTCTGGCTGCGCGCGCGGAACTTCTGTTAACCCGGCGTTTACCCACTTCACCACATTCTTACCATGTTCATTAATCGTTCTCGTGGACTCCAGCCCTTGGGGCTCGTCAGTCAAAGAACACCAGCCAAGCCCCTCAAATCTTTAGGCTTTTGGTTTGACGGGGCAGTTCATCCCATGCTATCCCATATTGTCCCAAGGGTCTGATGACCCGCCCGACCAATTGCCGAGGTGACGGCTAGGAAAGGTTTCCGGGACGAGGGGGTAGCAGGCATCATGACCGGGTTGGTCCAGCCGTTCATTTCGACGGTTCCGGGGTCACTCGACAGCAAGGGGCGGGTCTGCATCCCCGCCACCTATCGCCACCTGTTATCCGCGCAGAACACCACGGGCGTTTATGTCTGCCCCAGCTTCATCGATCCCGCTTTGGACGCGTTCGGACAGACGCTGCTTGATACCATCAATAACCGCCTCGCCGCACAGGACCCGTTCTTCTCCGCCAGCTTCGACGATGAAGCCACTGCGCTGATCGCCCGCACCCAGTCGCTGCCGATTGACGAGAATGGCCGCGTGCGGTTGCCCGACAGCATGATCGCGCATGCAAGCCTGAAGGACAAAATCGTCTTCGTCGGCAAGGCGCAGAAATTCCAGATCTGGGATGCTGACGCCTACGCGCCGATCGAAGCCGAAGCGATCGCGCGCGTGAAGGCGAAGATGGAACGCGCGCGCAACGGTGACGCATCATGAGCGGCCATCTTCCCGTGATGCTGAACGAAGTGATCGAGGTGCTGTCGCCCCGCGACGGCGCGTCCTATGTGGACGGCACCTTTGGGGGCGGCGGCTACAGCACCGCCATCCTCGAAGCCGCTGACTGCAAGGTGCTGGGTATCGACCGCGATCCTGCTGCCATCGCCCGCGGCCAGGCGCTGGTGGAACGTTTCGGCGGACGCCTGACCCTGGTGCAAGGCGAATTCTCCCGCATGGACGAATTCGCGCAGGCCAGTGATGGCGTCGTGCTGGACCTTGGCGTCTCCTCCTTCCAGTTCGACCAGCCCGAACGCGGCTTCTCGTTTCGCGAAGACGGCCCGCTGGACATGCGCATGAGTCTCGCGGGCGAAACCGCCGCCGATTTCGTCAACACCGCCAGTCACAGCGAACTGGCCTCGGTCATTGCCCGCCATGGCGAGGAAAAGAACGCCCGCCGCATCGCCTCTGCCATCATTGCGGCGCGTCCCATCACCGGCACGGCGCAGCTGGCGGCCATCGTGTCCGAAGCCCAGGGGCCCGGTGCGCTGCGCTTCGCCATCCATCCTGCCACCCGCACCTTTCAGGCGCTGCGCATCCATGTGAATGATGAACTGGGTGAACTGCAACGCGGCCTCGATGCAGCGCTGACCATCCTGAAGCCGCAGGGCCGGTTGGTGGTAGTGTCGTTTCACAGCCTCGAAGACCGCATCGTCAAGAAATTCCTGAACAGCCACAGCACCGCGGCCCCGCGCGGTTCACGCCACGCTCCTGTCGTGGCGGCGCCCAAGCCGGCCTTCGAACTTCTCACCACGCGCCCGCGCACCCCGTCGGCGGAAGAACTCGGCATCAACCCTCGCGCCCGGTCCGCAAAGTTGCGTGCCGGCGTCAAATTGGCGGCATAGGAGCATCACATGGTTCGCGTGCTGAATTTCTTCTGCGTGGCGCTGATGGGACTTTCCATCCTGGGCCTCTATCACGTATCCGAAAAGGCTCGTGTGGCGCGCATGGAGCTAAACCAGACCGTGCGCCAGATTGCCCAGGAACGGGCCCATATCGGTGTGCTGGAAACCGAATGGCAGCATGTCGCCTCGCCCGAGCGGGTCCAGCAGCTGGCGGAATCCCGGCTCGGCATGGCCGACACTGCCTCGGTCCAGCTCAGCTCCTTCGAGCAGTTGCCGCGCCGCGGCGCCGATCCCGCGCCGCTGAACAATACGCCCGTGCACAATGCCAGCGTGCAGGTGTCGTCGCCCAATTCCGATCCCGGCGTGCCAAGGTCCGGCATGTAAAGGCATGAACGACACGCCCACCATCTTTCAACGGCGCATTGTTATCGGGGCGGTCCTTTGTGCGGCCGCCTTCGCGCTTGTGGGCCTGCGTCTTGTCCATGTCACCCTGATGAAGTCGCTGGATGCCGGCCGCGCCGAGACATCCATCGTGGCGCGCGCCGATCTCACCGACCGCAACGGCGAATTGCTGGCCCGCGATCTGCCGGTAAAGGATCTCTACGCCCGCCCGCATGTCTTTTGGGACAAGGCCGAGGCTGCGCATCTTCTGGCCGTCGCCACCAACAGCGACGAGCGCCGCCTGCTGAACGGCTTCAACAATGCCAAACATCCCTATGTGCTGATCGCGCGCCAGATCACGCCGGACACAGAAGCCAAGGTCATGCATCTGGGTCTTCCGGGCCTGGAGTTCGAGGAAGGTGGCAAGCGCTACTATCCCGACGGTCGCAACGCCGCCCAGATCGTGGGCGTCACCGATCCCGACAACAATGGTGTCTCGGGGCTGGAGTTGGGCCTGCAGAATCAGATCCGCGCGGCCGCAGGCGGCAAGGTCGCCACCAGCATCGACATGCGCGTGCAGTACATCCTTGCCCATGAAGTGGACCAGGCGCGCGAAACCTTCACGGCCCGCGCCGCCGGCGGGGTGGTGATGGACGTGCGCACCGGCGAAGTCCTGGCCATGGTATCGGCGCCGGACTTCGATCCTAACCAGCGCAAATTGTCGAATGGTGACTCCACCCGCAACATCATGGCCCAAGACGTTTACGAACTGGGCTCCATTTTCAAGATTCTGACCTTCACCATGGCGCTGGAGGATCACACGCTCAAAAGCCTGGATGAGGTCTTCCCCATCGGTCAGGGCATGAAGCTGGGCAAGTTCACCATCCACGAAGCCGAGCACATGCCGGCGACCTTGGCGGCGCGCGATATTCTGGCCCAGTCCTCGAATATCGGCACGGCGCAGATCGTGCTGCGTAGCGGTCCGACCCGCCAGCGCGCATTTCTGACCCATATGGGCCTTCTGAAACCTGTCAGCACCGAGCTGCCGGAAACTGCGCGGCCGCTTTATCCCAGCAACTGGGGCCAGATTGAAACCGCCACGGTGGGCTTCGGCCAGGGCATTTCGGTCTCGCCGCTTTCCTTTGTGGCTGCGGCCGCACAGGTGGTGAATGGCGGCCGCCGCATCGTGCCCACCTTCCTGAAACAGGAGTCGCGCGATCTGCGGGGCGAGCAGGTGATCCGCGAGGATACCTCGATACAGATGCGCGACCTGCTGCGCTATGTCGTCACCAACGGTTCGGGCAAAAAGGCCGACGTTCCTGGCTACGACGTGGGTGGCAAGACCGGCTCGGCCCAGGTGCCGGGACCCCATGGCCGCTACATTCCCCACGCGCTGCGCACCAGCTTCTACGGCGTGTTCCCTGCCCATGATCCGCGCTATGTGGTGTACATCCTGCTGGACCAGCCGCACGGCACCAAGGCCACCGGAGGCTTCGCGCTGGCCGGCTGGACCGCCGCGCCGGCCGTTGGCCGGGTAATCCAGCGTATCGCGCCGCTGCTGGGCGTACCCAACATCATGCCGCCCACCAAGCTTGCGGGCGGTCCCACGTGATGTTGCCACAATCGGGTCCCACATTGCAGGACATGGCTTTTACGGGTCTCACAAGCGACAGCCGCAAGGTGAAGGCGGGCTATCTATTTGCCGCGCTGTCGGGATCGAAGACCGACGGCGCCAAATTCGTAAAGGATGCAGTCTCGCGCGGCGCCGTTGCCGTACTGGGTGCGCCCGCGCTGGAAGCAGATGTCGCGGCGCTGGGCGTGCGCTTCATTGCCGATGCCAATCCCCGGCTTGGCTTGGCGCGTTATGCCGCCGCCTTCTATCCCGCCCAGCCAGATGTGATCGCCGCCATCACCGGCACCAAGGGAAAATCTTCCATCGTTGCTTTCCTGCGCGAGATCTGGACTGCGCTGGGCAAGCCTGCCGCCAGCCTGGGCACCGTGGGTGTCATCAGTCCCCAGGGCGAAATCCCGCTGAACCATACAACGCCGGACCCAGTGGAAATCCACGAACTGCTGTCGCAGCTGAAGGGTGAAGGTGTCGATCATCTGGCCATCGAGGCGTCCAGCCATGGCCTGGACCAGCACCGGCTGGACGGCGTCAAAATCGCCGGTGTCGGTTTCACCAACATCACCCGCGATCACATGGATTATCACCCAACCTTCGCGGATTACCTGGCCGCAAAGCTGCGGCTGTTCACCGAGGTGGTAAAGGATGGCGGCGTGGCGGTGGTAAATGCCGATGCCGAGCATGCCGAAGACTTCATAGATGCCGCCAAGGTGCGTGGGCTGAAGCTGATCACTGTCGGCCGCAAGGGCGAAACCATCCATCTGGAACGTCGCGAAGACCAGGGCGGCGCCCAGGCATTGACCCTGCGCTATCCCGGCCCCACCGGAAAAATCCATCACGTGCTGCTGCCCCAGGCCGGCGCTTTCCAGGCGTCCAATGCGCTGGTTGCAGCTGGGCTGGCAATCGGTCTTGGCGATGATCCGGCGAAAGTCTTCAAGGCGCTGGAACATCTGCGCGGTGCCCCGGGCCGCATGGAGAAGGTCGCCTTTGCCGCCAGCGGCGCGCCCATCTATGTCGACTACGCCCATACGCCCGACAGCCTGGAGAAAGTGCTGGAAGCGCTGCGTCCCCACACAGCGAACCGCCTGCATGTCGTGTTCGGCTGCGGTGGAGACCGCGACAAGGGCAAGCGCCCGCTGATGGGCGCCATCGCAGCCAAGCTTGCCGATGACGTGATCGTCACCGACGACAATCCCCGCACCGAGGACGCTGCCACCATCCGTGCCGAAATCCTCGCCGCTGCCCCGGGCGCGCGCGAGATCGGCGATCGCCATGAGGCCATCCGCACCGGCATCGCCGCGCTGGCCACCGGCGATGTCCTGATCCTGGCCGGCAAGGGGCATGAGAGCGGCCAATATATCAACGGCGTCACCTATCCCTTCTCCGACCGCGACGAAGCGGTGAAGTATGCCGTTGAACTGGGAGGCCGCGCCGCATGACGCTGTGGTCTTCCGCCGAAGCCGAAACCGCCACGCTTGGCAAGGCCAGCGGGATTTTCGGCGTGGGCGGACTCTCCATCGACACCCGCACCTTGAAAGAGGGCGATCTGTTCGTGGCGCTGCAGGGCGACAATCGCGACGGCCATGATTTCGTGCGCGCCGCCTTTGAGGCCAAGGCCGGCGCCGCGCTGGTGACGCACAGACCGGATGGTGTCACGGGGCCGCTGCTGATCGTCGCGCACACCCAGCGCGGCCTGGAAGATTTGGCCCGCGCGGCCCGCGCCCGCAGCAATGCCAGGATCGTTGCCGTTACCGGCAGCGCCGGAAAAACCACCACCAAGGAAATCTTGGCGCTGGCCTGTAACGCGCTGGGGCGCACCCACGCCAGCGCCGCGAGCTATAACAATCACTGGGGTGTGCCTCTGAGCCTGGCTGCGCTGCCGCGCGACGCCGAATATGGCGTCTTCGAAGTGGGCATGAACCATTTCGGCGAACTGCGGAACCTGGTCAGCTTCGTGCGCCCGCATGTGGCGCTGGTCACCACCATCGCCCCCGCCCATCTGGAATTCTTCGGCAATTGCGAATCCATCGCCGATGCCAAGTCGGAAATCTTTGAAGGGCTGGAGCCCGGCGGCGCGGCGCTGATCCCCGCCGACAGCGACTATGCCGACCGCCTGACCGCGCGCGCCCGCCAGGCCCATGTCTCACGTGTCGTCAGCTTCGGCAAAATGGGCGACGCCCGACTGATTTCCTTTACGCCCGAAGGCGAGGGCATGCGTGTCAAGGCTGACATCCTGGGCACCGCGGTTGACGCCCTTGTTGGCGCACCAGGCGCGCACATCGCGCAGAATGTGGTAGGCGCGCTGGCAGCCGTGGCGCTGCTGGACGGCGATGTGCTGAATGCCGCCGCCGCCTTGCGCAATTTCACGGCGTTGAAAGGCCGAGGTGCACGCTTTACCACCGCCGGCATCGATGTGATCGACGATAGCTACAACGCCAACCCCGCTTCTATGTCCGCCGCACTGGCACTGCTGGGCACCGCAAAGGGCCGCAAGATTGCGGTCCTGGGCGACATGCTGGAGATGGGCGAGGGCGGCATCGCCCATCATGCCGGCCTGGCTGCGCCAATCGAAGACAACAAGGTCGACCTGGTCTTCGCGGCGGGTGCGCAGATGCATCACCTGTGGAACGCGCTGCCCGCCTTGCGGCGCGGCGGCCATGCCGCGACTTCCGCCGAACTCTTGCCGCTGCTTGTGGCCGCGCTCGCTCCCGGCGACACGGTGCTGGTCAAAGGCTCCAACGGCGCTCGCATGGCCGTGATCATCGAAGCTCTCAAGAAGAAGGGCACCTGATGCTTTATTATCTGTCGCTTCTCACCCACACAGACCAGTTGGCCTTCTTCCGCCTGTTCAAGTACCTGACCTTCCGCTCCGGCGCGGCGGTGGTGACGGCGTTAATGATCGCCTTCCTGATCAACCCCATGCTGATCCGTTGGCTGAAGCACAAGCAGGGCAAGGGGCAGCCGATCCGCGCCGACGGTCCGGCCCGGCACATCATCGAGAAGGCCGGTACCCCCACCATGGGTGGCATCCTCATTCTCATTCCCTGGCTGGGCTCGACGCTTCTCTGGGCCAGCCCGTCCAACCGCTATGTCTGGATCGCGCTGCTGGTCACGGCGGCCTTCGGCCTGCTGGGCTTCCTAGATGACTATTATAAAGTGACCAAGCGTACTTCGGACGGGCTTTCCAGCCGATCGCGGCTGCTGATCGAATTCGCCGTTGCCGGTTTTGCCACCTGGCTGATCATGCAGAGCCAGGTGCCGTCCTTGTCCGGCGCTCTGGCGGTGCCCTTCCTCAAGACCGCGCTGATCCCACTGGGCGTTCTGTTCCTGATTGTCGGCGGTTTCGTCATTGCGGGCGCAGCCAACGCGGTGAACTTTACCGATGGCCTCGATGGGCTTGCCATCGTACCGGTGATGATTGCAGCCGCTACCTTCACGCTGATCGTCTATCTGGCCGGCAACGAGAAGTTCGCGGCCTATCTGCAGATTCCCTACGTCGAATATTCCGGTGAGCTGGCAGTGTTCCTGGCGGCGCTCGTCGGCGCCGGTCTTGGGTTCCTCTGGTACAATGCCCCCCCCGCCGCCATTTTTATGGGGGATACCGGCTCGTTGCCGCTGGGTGGTGCACTGGGCGTGGTCGCCGTGGCAGTCAAGCACGAGATTGTGCTGGCCATTGTCGGCGGACTGTTCGTCATCGAAACGGTTTCGGTGGTCGTGCAGGTGGTCAGTTTCAAGCTCACTGGCAAGCGCGTTTTCCGCATGGCGCCGATCCATCATCACTATGAGCAACTGGGCTGGACCGAACCGACCATCGTGATCCGTTTCTGGATCGTGGCGGTGGTGCTGGCGCTGCTCGGCCTCGCCACCCTGAAGCTGCGGTGAGACGATGATCCCCGCCCGCGCCTTCGCTGGAAAAACTGTCGCCGTCTTCGGCCTGGCCCGCACGGGTCTTGGTGCCGTGCGCGCGCTGGTGGCCGGCGACACGCGGGTGATTGCCTGGGACGATGACAGTGTCGCCCGCGACCTGGGCGGCCAGGAAGGCGCCGAGCTGATGCCCTGGCGCGAATGGCCGTGGGAGCAGATCAGCGCGCTGGTGCTGTCGCCCGGCGTGCCGCTCACGCATCCCAAACCGCATGGCGTGGTTGCGCACGCCAACGCCGCCAAGGTTCCTGTGATTGGCGACGTCGAGCTCTTCGCCCGCGAAGTTGAAGGCAAGGCGCCGGTCATTGCCATCACCGGCACCAATGGCAAGTCCACCACCACCGCGCTGATTGGCCATATACTGAAGGAATGCGGCTTCGACGTGCAGGTCGGCGGCAACTTCGGCAATTCGGTGCTGGAGCTTGCGCCGCCCTCTTCGAATAAAGGAGGCGCCAAGACCATCTATGTGCTGGAAATGTCCAGCTTCCAGATCGACCTGGCGCCCGGCCTGCATCCCGATGTGGCGCTGCTGTCCAACCTGTCGCCCGATCACATAGACCGCCACGGCAGCATGGAAAACTATGCCGCCATCAAGGCGCGGCTGCTGCAGCAGACTTCCAAGGCCGGCCAGTTGCTGATCGGCGTGGACGACGATCACTCCGCCGCCATCTTCACCCGCCTGTCGTCCAATGGGGGTGCCTTTGCCCATCCCGTTTCGGTCGGCAAGGTACTGGGCCGGGGAATCTTCGTGGTGGATGGCATGCTGTACGACGCCACCCAGGGCCGCGCCATCAAGGTCATGGACATGGCGGACGCGACCCGCTTGCCGGGCGCGCACAACTGGCAGAACGCCGCGCTCGCCTATGGAGCAGTGAAGCCTTATGTCAGCGACACCAAGGCTATCATCGCCGCCATCGCCAGCTTCCCCGGCCTGGCGCATCGAATGGAAGATGTCGGCCGCATCGGCAAGGTGCAGTTTGTCAATGATTCCAAGGCCACCAATGCCGATGCCACCGCGCGCGCCCTGGCGGTCTATCCCGACATCTTCTGGATTGCCGGCGGCAAGGCCAAGGAAGGTGGTATCGAAAGCCTGGCCGCGTTCTTTCCGCGTATCCGCAAGGCTTACCTGATCGGCGACGCCGCCTCCCAGTTCGCAAAAACACTGGACGGCAAGGCTCCCTATATAGTGTCGGGCACCCTGGATGCCGCCGTGATGTCCGCGGCCACTGATGCCGCCGCATCCACCGTAAACGCCCCTGTCGTGCTGCTGTCGCCGGCCTGCGCCAGCTATGACCAGTTCAAGGATTTCGAGCAGCGCGGTGATGCCTTCCGCGCCCAGGTCGCCAGGCTGCCGCGCAACCTGCAGGCGGCGTCATGATCAACCGGAACAACAATACCGGCTTCGCCAACTGGTGGTTCACCGTGGACCGGGTGGCGCTGCTCTGCATGCTGACACTGGTCGGCATCGGCCTGATGCTTGCGTTCGCCGCCAGCCCCGCCATCACTGGGGGGCCGCTGACGGCCGGCGATTTCCGCTATACCGCGCGGCAGGTGATTTTCGCCGGCATGGCAATCGCCATATTGTGCAGCGTGTCGCTGCTGTCGCTGCGCCAGATCCGCCTGCTGGCCGCCGTCACCTTTGCCTGCGCCCTGATCGGGTCTTTCCTGGTGCTGTTCATCGGCGTGGACATTCTGGGCGCCCGCCGCGAGCTCGATCTTGGCCCGTTTGCGCTGCAGCCCAGCGAGTTCCTCAAGCCCAGTTTCGCCATCTTGGCCGCCGCCGTGCTGGCTGACCGTCAGCCGCTGGCGATCCCCAAGCCCGTCGTCACTTTTCTGCTGCTGATACCGGCGCTTCTGATCCTGGTGCGCCAGCCGGATGTGGGCCAGACGGGGCTGCTGTTATGCCTGTGGGGCGCCATGCTGTTCTTCTGGGGGGTCAATTTCTTCTGGATCGGGCTATTGGCGGGTATCACCACAGTGATGGCCTTTATCGCCTACGAGATATTCCCGCACGTCCATCACCGCGTCGACCAGTTCCTCAGCGAGGAAGGTACCGGCTATCAGGCTGGGTTGGCATTGAAGGCGTTCGCGCATGGCGGCCTGACAGGCGTCGGTCCCGGCGCCGGCACCATCAAGTACCGCATCCCCGACGTGCATTCCGATTACATCTTCGCGGTCGCCGGTGAAGAATTCGGACTGGTACTCTGCGCCCTGATCGCGCTGCTGTTCTGCGTTCTCACCGTGCGATTGCTGCTGCGCTCAGCCAATGCGCGCGAGCCCTTCTCGCAGCTGGCGGGCGCGGGGCTTGCCGTGGTGACCGCCGTGCAGGCCTTCATCAACATGGGTGTGGCGGTGTCGCTGCTGCCGGCCAAGGGCATGACCCTTCCGTTTATTTCCTATGGCGGCTCTTCGCTGTTCGCCGTGGCGCTCACCATGGGCTTCGCGCTGGCCGTCACCCGCCAGCGCCCCAAGGTGCCCGCCACCCGCGACGATCCCAAATTCTTTGCGGGTAGCTACGCATGAGCGTTATCGTGCTATCGGCTGGCGGTACCGGCGGGCATCTGTTCCCCGCCCAGGCGCTCGCGGGCGAGCTGGTCAAGCGCGGCCGCGACATCGTCATCATGACCGATGCCCGGTTTGCCGGCTACACCACACATTTTCCCGGCGCGGCGATCGCCACCGTGCCGTCCTCGCCTTTCAACGCCATCACCGCGCCGTTCAAGATCGCGGCCGGCATCGTCATCGCCTTCTTCAAGCTTTTGAAGCTGAAGCCCGACGCGGTGATCGGCTTCGGCGGCTATCCCAGCGTTCCTGTGATGCTGGCCGCCACGCTGGCGCGTCTGCCTACGGCCATCATCGAGCAGAACGCCGTGGTCGGCCGCGCCAACCGCCTGGTGATGAACAAAGTGAAGGTCGTGGCTGCCGCGTTCCCAATCGCTCGTTTCGCGCCTGCGGACATCGCCAAGGTCGTGCTGACCGGCAATCCGTTGCGGCCTGAGGTCGAGGCGCTGTGGGGCGCCCCTTATAAAGTGCCGGAAGCTGGTGGACCGCTGCGCGTGCTGGTGTTCGGCGGTAGCCAGGGTGCCCGCGCCATGAGCGAAATCGTGCCCGCCGCCCTGACAAGGTTGCCGCATGACATGAAGTTGCGCCTGTCGGTGGTACAACAGTGCCGCCCCGAAGACATCGAACAGGTGCGCGAGATCTACCGGAATGCCGAAATACGCGCTGAGCTGCAGCCCTTCTTCACCGATCTGCCCAAGCGCATGGCAGAAACGCACCTGGTGATAGCCCGCTCCGGCGCCGGTACGGTGGCCGAGTTGATGGCCATTGGCCGCCCCTCCATCCTGGTGCCGCTGCCCGGCGCGCTGGACGACAATCAGACTCCCAATGCCGACATCCTGGCCCGCGCCGGCGCAGGTTGGCGCTTTGCGCAGAGTGAACTGACACCGGATCGTCTGGCCAAGCTGTTGATCGCCATCTTTAGCGATCCCATAGACTTGGCGCGCCGTGCAACCGCCGCCCATGCATTGGCGACGCGCAATGCGGCCGGCAAGCTGGCCGATGTGGTAGAATCTCTGGTGGGGAGGGCGGCATGATGGCGACCCCTGTTACCACCCGCGTGCCGCTGGACATCGGCGCGATCCATTTCATCGGCATCGGCGGCATAGGCATGTCAGGCATTGCCGAGATCATGCACAATCTGGGCTACAAGGTGCAGGGCAGCGATGTGGCGGAGAATGCCAACGTCAAGCGCCTGCGCGCCATGGGCATCACCATCCATGTCGGCCATAGCGCCGACAACCTGAAGGATGCCCACGCGGTGGTCTACTCCAGCGCGGTGAAACCCGGTAATGCCGAGTTCGACGCCGCCCGCATCATCGGCCTGCCATTGGTGCGCCGCGCCGAGATGCTGGCCGAGATCATGCGCCTGCGTTCCTGTATCGCTATAGCCGGCACCAACGGCAAGACCACGACCACCACGCTGGTCGCATCTTTGTTGGACGCGGGCGGCATGGATCCGACTGTGGTCAATGGCGGCATCATCAATGCCTATGGCACCAATGCCCGGCTGGGCGCGGGCGAATGGGTGGTGGTGGAGGCCGACGAAAGCGACGGAACCTTCCTGCGCCTTCCCGCGACGGTCGCTGTTGTCACCAATGCCGATCCCGACCACCTGGATTATTACGGCACTTTCGAAAACATGCGCGACGCCTTCCAGCGCTTCGTCGAAAATGTGCCCTTCTACGGCTTTGCCGTGCTGTGCATCGATCACCCCGAAGTGCAGGCCATGGTGGGCCGCATCACCGACCGCAAGATCATCACCTATGGCTTCAGCCCCCAGGCCGATGCCCGCGCCGTCAATGTCAGCTTCTCGGAAGGCGCCTCGCATTTCGACATGGTCTTCACCGACCGTCGCAAGGGTACGGAGGACCATCTGGATGGCCTCAGCCTGCCCATGCCGGGCGAGCACAATGTCCAGAACGCCATTGCCGCCATCGTGGTGGCACGGCAATTGGGCGTGAAGGACGCGGTCATCCGGGACGGGCTGGCGCGCTTTGCCGGCGTCGGTCGCCGCTTCACCAAGGTGGGCGAAGTGAATGGCGCTTCCATCATCGATGACTACGCTCACAATCCCTTCAAGATCGCCGCCGCAGTACGCGCCGCCCGCCAGGCCTACAAGGGCCCCATCGTGGCGATCGTACAGCCGCATCGCTACACCCGCCTGCGCGATACCTTCGAGCAGTTCGCCACCTGCCTGAATGACGCCGATGTGGCGATCATCGCCCCGGTCTATGCCGCGGGCGAACAGCCGATCGAAGGCTACAGCCATGAAACCTATGCGGAGGCGCTGCGCGCCCATGGCCACCGCAATGTCATCACAATCGAAGGCGAAGACGATCTGCCCTCCGTGCTGGCACCTTATCTGAAGCCCGGCGCCGCGATCGTTGGCGCCGGCGCAGGCTCGATCACCGGCTGGATGAACAATCTGCCCAAAAAACTGGGGGGCGCATGATGATGACGCGCCCTTGCGACATGCTGCCTCCCGTGCGCGGCTCGCTCGCCTATGACGCACCGCTGAAGGACCTGGTTTGGTTCCGTGCCGGCGGCCCCGCGGAAATCCTGTTCCGCCCGGCGGATACGCAAGACCTTGCCGCCTTCCTTGCCGCCAAGCCTGCCGACCTGCGCGTCAGCGTGATCGGCGTGGGCTCCAACCTGCTGGTGCGCGACGGCGGCATTCCCGGCGCCGTGATCCGGCTGTCGTCAGCCTTTGGCAAAATTTCCACGGACGGCCTGCGGGTGCGCGCTGGTGCCGCGGCGTTGGATGGTGCCGTAGCGCGGGCCGCCGCCGATGCCGGCATCGCAGGTCTTGAGTTCCTGCGCGGCGTGCCCGGCACCATTGGCGGCGCCCTGAAGATGAATGCCGGCTGCTATGGCCGCGAGATCAAGGATATTTTTGTCGAGGCCACCGCTATCGACGGTCAAGGCAACACAGTCACGCTGACCGCCGCCGACATGGGATTTGACTATCGCAAAGCCAAGGGCGCGGCCGACGATCTGATCTTCGTCGAAGCCGTGTTTGAAGGCATATTGGACGAACCCGCCGCCATCAAGGCGCGCATGGAAGAACTCAGCGCCAACCGCGAAGCCAGCCAGCCGATCAAGTCCAGGACGGGCGGCAGTACCTTCAAGAACCCGCCGGGCCACAAAGCCTGGCAGCTTGTTGACGAAGCCGGTTGCCGTGGCCTGATGGTTGGTGCGGCCCAGGTCAGCGAGAAACATACCAATTTCCTGATCAACACAGGAGACGCCACGGCTGCCGAGCTGGAAGCGCTGGGCGAGGAAGTGCGAAAACGCGTCCATGAAAAGTCCGGTGTCACCCTAGAATGGGAAATCAAGCGGGTGGGGGTCGCATGACGACATACCACCGCATCGCCGTTCTTATGGGCGGCCGCAGCGCCGAACGCGAGGTCTCGCTGTCTTCGGGCAAGGGCGTGATGCAGGCGCTGGTCGACGAAGGTTTCGATCCCGTCAGCGTCGATCCCGGCGAAGACCTGATGGCACAGCTCAAAGCCGCCAAGCCAGATGCCGTGTTCAATGCGCTGCATGGCCGCTTCGGCGAAGATGGAACCGTACAGGGCATCCTGGAATGGATGCGCCTGCCTTACACACATTCCGGCGTGCTGGCCTCAGCGCTGGCGATGCACAAGGAACGCACCAAGGATATCTACCGCGTCGCCGGTTTGCCGGTGGCACGCTCTATCGTCTGTGACCGCCGCGAAGCTGCCGTCCAACATCTGATGGAGCCGCCTTATGTGGTCAAACCCGTCAATGAAGGCTCGTCGGTCGGCATCTTCATCATCCGCAAAGGTGACAACCGCCCGCCGGCGGCGCTGGGTGCCGACACTTGGAATCTCTCCAGCGAAATGATGGTGGAAGAATTTATTCCGGGGCGCGAACTGACCGTCAGTGTCATGGGCGACAAAGCCCTTGCCGTGACCGAAATTACCACCGATCTGGAATTCTATGATTACGAAGCCAAGTATGCCCCCGGAGGCAGCAAACACGTCCTGCCGGCTCAGGTGCCTGACAGTATCGCGCGTGATTGCATGGAAATGAGCGTCACTGCCCACAAGGCGCTGGGCTGCCGTGGCGTGTCGCGCACCGATTTCCGCTATGACGACGCGGCTTCAAAGCCGCGCCTGATATTGCTCGAAACCAACACCCAGCCCGGCATGACGCCGACCTCGCTGGTGCCGGAACAGGCCGCCCATCTGGGCATGTCCTACGCCAAATTGTGCCGCTGGATGGTGGAGGATGCCTCATGCGATCGGTGAACGTCGAACGCAAGAGCCGCACCGTGCGCGCCACCCGCGCTGCGCCGGCGCGCGCCAAGCGCGAACTGCCCAGCGTGCAACCCGGCGCTGCCCGCAAGGACAAGAAACCCGGCATGCTGACCCGCCTGATGCCCCGGCGTCCCATGTTGCTGCTGATCGGTGTGGTGACGGTGCTGGTGCTGTTGGGCGCACTATTGGCGTCAGGTGTGATCGGCCGCACGGTGCGCGGCATCAATCACGGTATCGATACGATGGTGGCCAATGCCGGCTTCGCCATTTCGGAAATCCACATCACCGGTAACCGCCGCACGCCCTACAAGCAGGTGCTGGAAGTGCTGGGTATGCAGCCGGGCCAGAGCATCTTCAGCGCCGATTTGTGGAGCGCCCAGGCCAGGTTGCGGCACCTCGACTGGATTGCGTCGGCCGACATTCATCGCCGCTATCCCGACGCCATCTTCGTCACATTGGTGGAGAAGCGCCCCTTCGCGCTGTGGCAGATGCCACCCGATGCCAGGGGCCAGGCGCCCATCGCTGTGGTCGAACGGTCCGGCGCCGTCATCACCACCCGCGAGGTGGAGAAATTCCGCCGGCTGCCCAAGCTGGTCGGGGCCGGCGCCCCGCCGGCCGCGGCCGACCTGGTCGATGCGGTGCAGGCGCACCGCGCCATCGCGGCGCGTCTTGCCGCCTATAGCCGGGTCTCGATGCGCCGCTGGAACCTCATCCTTGACGACGGCGTTGTCGTGAAGCTGCCGGAGGCGAATTGGGGCAAGGAGCTCGACGCGCTGGAGCATCTGATTATCGATTCCGGTATCCTGGAGCGCGACGTGGTCGAAATCGATCTACGCAGTTCTACGCACTATTTCTTCCTCCTGAAGAACGGCGAGAAGAAGGACGTTGAGAGGGGCAAAGAGACATGAACCAGACGCTGAAATTGCGCGTGAACAACGAAATTCCCGCCTATCGCACGGGCCTTGTCTCGGCCCTGGATGTCGGCACCTCCAAGGTGGTCTGCGTCATCGGCCAGGCCGAAGCCGGCTCGCTCAAGGTGCTGGGGTCGGCCTTGCGCGAATCCTCTGGCTTGAAGGCGGGCACCATCACCAGCCTGGAACAGGCGGAAGACTCCATCCGCGACTGTGTCGCTGCTGCCGAGAACATGGCCGATGCGCGCATCCAGAATGTGCTGATCAGCGTCAATTGCGGCCAGCCGGTCAGCGTCACCAGCCGCGCCGTGATGGCGCTGGACGGCGCCCTGGTCAGCGACAATCACCTGCGCGTGCTGCTGAATGATGGCCGCGCCCGCTGCAAGCTGGATGGGCACGAGGTCATCCAGTCCGCCCCCACCACCTATGTCGTCGATGAAGCCCGCGGCGTGAAGAATCCGTCCGGCATGTTCTGCCAGCGCATCGGCGTTGCCATGCATGCCGTGGCGGTCAAGCCCAGCCCCTTGCAGAATCTCAAGCTGGCGGTGGAGCGCTGCCACCTCAATGTCGTCGGAACCCAGTTCGGTGCCTATGCATCCGGCCTTTCCACCCTGACCGAGGACGAAAAGCAGATCGGCGCCACCGTGATCGACATGGGCGGCGGTACCACCACCATTGCCGTCTTCCTGGAAGGCCATCTGGTCCATGCTGACGTGGTGCCGGTGGGCGGCTTTGCCGTCACCTCCGATATCGCCCGCATGCTGGCCGCGCCCCTGGCGGCCGCCGAACGTACCAAGACGCTCTACGGCGCCGCGATGGGCGAGATGGACGGCGGCGCAGATGTGGTGTCAGTGGCCCAGATGGGCGAAGAGGGCGATGACAGTGCGCTTCGCCTGCCGCGCTCCATGCTGACCCGCATAATCCAGGCCCGGCTTGAAGAAATCTTCGGCGAAGTCCAGACTCGCCTGCGTGCTTCGGGCTTCGACGTGGCGGCGGGCCGCCGCGCCGTGCTGACGGGTGGCGCCTGCCAGTTGGCCGGCACCCGCGAGCTTGCCGCGCGCATTCTCAACAAGCAGGTCCGCATTGGCCGGCCCCAGGCCTTTCCCGGTCTGGCCGCCGCCAATGCCGGTCCCGACTATGCCACGGCCATCGGTCTCTTGATGGCTGGCGCGACCTTGCCGCCCGAGTTGCTGAATCCGGCGCTCGCGATGGCGACCGACAAACCGAAGGGCGAAAACTGGCTTGGTGCATTGACCCGCAGGTGGCTTCAGTGATTCAACAATATAACAGCGAATCAGTTGGGAATTCTGGCGTGCACCAAGGTGATCGGAACATCCCTGCGTCGGCGGCAGCCGGAGCGACCAACATGATGAGGAGAATCTAGACATGGCGATCAACCTGAAAGTCCCCGAGAGCAAGGAACTGCGCCCCCGCATCACCGTGCTGGGCGTCGGCGGCGCCGGCGGCAATGCCGTCAACAACATGATCGAGGCCGGCCTTGAAGGTGTCGACTTTGTCGTCGCCAACACCGATGCCCAGGCCCTGGCCCAGTCCAAGGCGATGCGGCGCATCCAGCTTGGCGCCACCACCACCGAAGGCCTGGGCGCCGGTGCCCAGCCCGAAGTGGGCGCCAAGGGCGCCGAGGAATCCATGACCGAGATCATGGAACAGCTTGCCGGCGCACATATGGTCTTCATCGCCGCGGGCATGGGCGGCGGCACCGGCACGGGTGCGGCTCCCGTGATTGCCCGCGCCGTTCGCGAGGCGGGTATCCTGACCGTGGGTGTCGTCACCAAGCCCTTCAGCCTCGAAGGCGACCGCCGCATGCGCGTGGCCGAACGCGGCATCGCCGAGCTGCAGCAGTTCGTGCACACCCTCATCGTCATTCCCAACCAGAACCTGTTCCGCGTCGCCAATGACCGCACGACCATGGCCCAGGCTTTCGCCATGGCCGATGAAGTGCTGCATGCCGGCGTGCGCGGCGTCACCGA
>CBIHOI010000021.1:0-26534 GCA_966211925.1 uncultured Hyphomicrobiales bacterium
TTCTCAACGACGGCAGCGCCGCCATCATCGACTACAAGAGCGGAACGGTCCCCAGCAAGAAGCAGGTCGAACAGCTCATCGCGCCGCAACTGCCGCTGGAAGCGGCCATGCTGGCGCAGGATGGCTTCGGGATCGGCGCCCACTTGGCGGAAGAGCTGATCTATCTGAGCCTGTCCGATGGCAAGCATGCGCGTAAGCCCACCGTGATCCCGAACGGATTCGCCCTGGCGGAAGAGGCGCTGGCGCGGCTCGTCCAGCGGGTAACGCGGTTCGATGATGCCGCCACGCCCTATTATCCGCGGGTGCAACCTTTCAGCACCGACAGCGTCGGGGACTATGACCATCTGGCGCGGGTGCGTGAATGGTCCGCAACGGCGGAGGAGTCATGAAACGCGACGCCTCCATGACCGCGTCGGACCCGGAGATTTCCGCCTGGGTCGCGGCCAATGCCGGTGCGGGCAAGACCTATACGCTGGCCAACCGGGTGGCGCGCCTGCTGCTGGCGGGCGCGAAGCCGGAACGCATTCTGTGCCTGACCTTCACCAAGGCGGCGGCGGCGGAAATGCAGGAGCGGCTGTTCCGCCAGCTGGGCGAATGGGCGATGCTGCCCGACGAGGAGCTGCGCAGCCGCATCGCCGGCATCGGCGGCGATGGGCATGGCGATCTGAAAAAGGCACGCCGGCTATTCGCGGGCGCGCTGGAAACGCCCGACGGGCTGAAAATCCTGACACTGCACGCCTTCTGCCAGGTGGTGCTGTCGCGTTTTCCCATCGAGGCGAAGATACCTCCCGCCTTTGAAGTGCTGGACGACCAGTCGGCACGCGAGATGATCGGCGAGGCGCGGCAGCATGTGCTGGAACGGGCTGGCTCCGGCGATGCGCGGCTGGCGGCGGCAGCGGCCCATCTGGTGACCGAGACCAGCGAAGCCACCCTGTCGCGCATCCTGGATGCGGCGCTGGCGGCCGACCGGCGCAAGCTGGACCGCTTCTTTGCAGATCTTGCGGACCTGTCCGCGCAGACGCGGCGCGCCCACGGGCTGGAGCCGGGCGAAAGCGCATCGGGCATCGCGGAGAATTTCTGTGCGCAATTGCGCAAGGAAAAGACGCTGCTGACCGCCTTGCCGGGCTGGCTGGCGGGCGGCACGGACACCGACGGAAAAAACAGCGAAGGCTGGTTGCGGTATCTGGAGACGGATTTTTCGGCTGCGGGTTTTCCGCTGCTGCGCCAACTGCTGCTGACCAAGGATGGTGAGCCGCGCAAGCGGCTGGCGACCAAGAAGCTGGGCGATGCGCGGCCCGACCTGCTGAACCTTCTCACCGACCTGCAGGATCGTTTCTGCCAAGTGGCCGATCGCCAGAAAAGCGCACGCGCCGCCGACCTGGCGGAGGCGGCACTGACCCTGGTGCAGGCGATGCGACGCGACTATGCCGATGCCAAGCGGCTGCGTGGGGTGCTGGATTATGACGACCTCATTGTGGAGACGCGGAACCTCTTGAAGGACCGCAGCGCGGCGCAGTGGGTTCTGTATAAGCTGGATGGCGGCATCGATCATGTGCTGATCGACGAGGCGCAGGATACCAGTCCTGAACAGTGGGAGATCGTCCAGGCGCTGACGGCGGAGTTCTTTGCCGGGACTGGGCGTGACCGCGCCCTTCGCACGGTGTTCGCCGTGGGCGACGAGAAGCAGTCCATCTTCAGTTTCCAGGGCGCCGATCCCAGCCAGTTCGAAATCAACCGGCGCCATTTCGCGCAGATAGCCGAAGGCGCGGGCCAGACGCTTTTGAGCACACCGCTGATCACCTCTCGCCGCTCGGCGCCGGAAATCCTGGATTTCGTGGACAAGGTGTTTGGACCCGATGGGGCGCGCGACGGACTGACCTTTGGCGGCGGAGAGATCAGGCACCAGGCACACCGCGAGACCGCCAGGGGTGGCATTGAATTCTGGCCGGCGCTGAAACCCGAGCCGCGCGAGGAGGTCGATCCCTATCTGCCGGTGGACGCGGTGCAGACAGACAGCCCGGTGGCGCGATTGGCGCGGCAGGTGGCGGAGCATATCGCGCGCTGGCTGGGCAGCGGCGCGCGCCTTCCCGATCACGATGCGCCAATCCAGCCGCGCGACATCATGATTTTGCTGCCGCGGCGCGAGCCCTTTGGCAGCGAAGTGATCCGGCAACTGAAATTGCGCGGCATACCCGTGGCGGGCGCCGACCGGGTGCGGCTGACGGAACAGATCGCGGCGATGGACCTTATTGCGCTGGGACGCTTTGTGCTGCAGCGGGAGGATGACCTGACGCTGGCGGCGCTGCTGCGGTCGCCGCTGTGCGGGATTGGTGAGGAAAATCTCTTCACGCTGGCGCATGGACGCACGGGCGACCTGTGGCGGGCGCTGGTGGCGCAGCAGGACGAGCGCGCCTTTGCCGCTGCGCACGCCTTCCTGTCGGCCATGCTGGCGCGCGCCGACTATGCGCCGCCCTTCGAATTCTATTCCCATGCCCTGACGACGCTGGGGGGCAAGGAAAAGCTGCTGGCGCGGCTGGGTCCGGAATCAATCGACGCGATCGAGGAGTTTCTTTCGCTTACCCTCACCCATGAACGCAGCCACTCGCCGTCGCTGGAAGGATTCCTGGACTGGGTGGAGCGCGGCGGCACCGAGATCAAGCGCGACATGGACCGCGGCCGCAACGAGGTGCGGGTGATGACGGTGCATGGCGCCAAGGGGCTGGAGGCCGATATCGTGATCCTGCCCGACACCACGTCGCTGCCGGAGCCCCCCAGCAAGAAGGGCCATTTGCTGTATGCGGACGGCGGCGTGCTGTTTCCATTGCCCGATGCCGACGCGCCCGACATCGTGAAGCGCGCCAAGGCGGCCGCCGAAGTCGAGGCGCTGAAGGAACATCGCCGGCTGCTGTATGTCGCTCTGACACGCGCGCGCGACCGGCTGTATGTGTGCGGCTTTGAAACCATGAAGGGTGTCAAGGAAGGCTCCTGGTACAGCTTGGCCCAGGCGGCGGCACAGAACATGGGCGTACCGGTGACGCGCGGTGATGGCGAGATCCTGTCGGTGGGGACCCTGGACGAAGATATAGGGGCCGTGGTGGCCGCCGCCGAGGCGCAAGCAGCCCTGCCCGACTGGGTCTTGCAGCCGGCGCCCCGCGAGCCTGCCATTCCCAATCCCATTCGGCCGTCCGAGATCACCGGTGCATCGCCAGCGACCCGGTCGCCGCTGGGTGACGGTGCGCAGCGGTTCCTGCGCGGAAATGTCGTGCATGCGCTGCTGGCGCACTTGCCCGACATCCCGCCGGCTGAGCGCAGGCAGCGCGCGCTGGCTTATGCCGAGCGCAAGGGTATCGCGGATGCGCCGGCGCTGGTGACCGAAACGCTGGCGGTGCTGGATGATCCGCAATTCGCGAGCGCCTTTGGACCAGGCAGCCAGGCGGAGGCGGCAATCCGTGCGCAGCGCCCCGACCTGGGCCTGAACGCGCCGATTGACGGGCGGCTGGATCGGCTGGCGGTCAGCGACACCGAAGTGCTGATCCTGGATTTCAAGACCAACCGTCCGCCGCCGGCCCGCGAGGCCGATGTGCCGCCCGCCTACCTGGCCCAGATGGCACTGTACCGCGCCGCCGCGCAGGCCGTGTTCCCCGGCCGGCGAATCGTCTGCGGGCTGCTTTTCACCGACGGCCCCCGGCTTTTGCGGCTGTCCGACGCTGTCCTGGACGCGCAATTGGGCGATATTGCAGCGCGTCTTGACCCCGATGGGGTGCGTTCCTAGATATGGGTCTGCGATAGTTTTGCCCAGGATTGACCCATGCCGCTGAAAATCTCCGACGCCTCCTTCCAGGCCGATGTGCTGGATTCCAAGAAGCCCGTTCTGGTGGATTTCTGGGCCGAATGGTGCGGGCCCTGCCGCATGATCGCCCCGGCGCTGGATGAGCTTTCGACCGAACTGGGCGAGAAGGTCACCATCGCCAAGCTGAACATTGACGAAAATCCGCATGTGCCCACCAAGTATGGCGTGCGCGGCATTCCCACCATGATGATTTTCCAGGGTGGCCAGGTTGCCGCGACCAAGGTCGGCGCGCTGCCCAAATCCAAGATCAAGGAATGGATCGAGTCCTCGATCTGATCTGATCCAAATGAACTGCCGAGTGGCCCGTGCCTTGCGCGGGCCATTTTGCGTTCAGCTGTTCTCTTTCAGCACCGCGCCGGCGAGATACAACGAACCGCATATCAGGATGCGCGGTGGGGCTTCGCCCTCGTCCAGCCGCGACCAGGCATGGACCTGCAGCATGGCGTCATCCAGGTCTTCGGCCGGCGCGGCGTCGAGCCCGGCGCGGCGGGCGGCGTCGTACAGCGCACCGGCGCCCATGCTGGCGGCTTCGCCAGGGATCGCCACCGTCGCAACCTGGCGCGCCAATCCGTTAAAGGCGGTGAGGTAACCAATCGCATCCTTGTTCGCCAGCATGGCGCAGATCATGTAGAGCGGCCGCTCGCCATGCTCTTCCAGGTCGGCGATGGCGCGCGATACCGCTTCAGCCCCGTGGGGATTGTGGCCACCGTCCAGCCAGATTTCGGCGCCGGGCGGCGCGGCCTCCACCAGCGGGCCATGATGCAGGCGCTGCAGCCGCGCAGGCCAGTCCACGGTGGCGAGGCCTTTTTCCACCGCCGCGTCCGTGCCCCATGAACGGCGCGCATGGCGCAGGGCCGCGATGGCAACACCGGCATTTTCAATCTGGTGCCGCCCGACCAGCCTGGGCAGCGGCAAATCCAGCAGCCCATCCTGGTCCTCATAGACCATGCGTCCGTGTTCCTGTCGGCTGGCAAAGTCCTGCCCGAATTCGAATACGGGCGCGCCGAGCTGGTCGGCGCGGCGAAGGATGACGTCGCGCGCGATATCAACCTGCGGGCCCACCACCACCGGCACACCCTTCTTGATAATGCCCGCCTTTTCCGCGGCAATGCCGGCCAGGTCGTCGCCGAGGAACTCCTTGTGATCCAGGCCTACCGGCTGGATCACGGTCATGGCGGGAAACGGCACGACGTTGGTGGCGTCATAGGTCCCGCCCAGTCCCACTTCGAGCACGACAGCGTCGGCGGGGCTTCGGGCAAAGGCAAGGAACATGGCGGCGGCGGTGATTTCGAAGAAGGTGATCTCGCGCCCCGCATTGACCTGCTCGACCTCTTCCAGCAGCGACACCAGCGCCTCTTCGCTGATCAGGCGTCCGGCAAGGCGGATACGCTCGTGGAAGCGCACAAGATGCGGCGAGGTATGAACATGCACGCGCAGCCCCTGGGCTTCCAGCATGGCGCGGGCAAAGGCGCAGGCGCTGCCCTTGCCGTTGGTGCCGGCGACGTGGATGACCGGCGGCAGCCGCAGGTGCGGGTCACCCAGTTCGCCCAACAGGCGCAGGATACGGTCCAGCGCCAGGTCAATCTTCTTGGGATGCAGCGCCAGCAGGCGTTTCAGGACGGCGTCGCTGCGGGTGGTCTCGCCAATCACACTGCGGACGCTGCGCTGCCGTTTGCGTTGCGCCCATTTCCATTTTTCAAGGGCATGGTCAAAACCTTGCTCTTGGGCTTGGGCTGCTTCATCAGCATGTGCAGGATGTTGGACAGCGTGGCGCGCATATCCTTGCGATGCACCACCATGTCCAGCATGCCGTGCTCGAGCAGGTATTCGGCGCGCTGAAATCCTTCGGGCAGCTTTTCGCGGATGGTCTGGGCGATAACGCGGGCACCGGTAAAGCCGATCTGGGCCGACGGTTCGGCGATCTGGATATCGCCCAGCATCGCGTAGGATGCCGACACGCCACCAAAAGTCGGATCGGTCAGCACCACGATGTACGGCAGCCCCGCCTCGCGCAGCATGTCGACGCAGATGGTGGCGCGGGGCATCTGCATAAGCGACAGGATGCCTTCCTGCATGCGGGCGCCGCCCGAGGCGACGTAAAGCACATATGGGCGCTTTTCCTTGACCGCCGCCTGCATGGACTCCACGAGCGCCTCGCCCACGCCCATTCCCAGGCTGCCGCCCATGAAGTCGAAGGGCTGCACGCCGATCATCACATTGAGGCCGTCAATCGAACCCCGCGCCGCTGTGAAGGCCTCGGGGCGGCCGGTCTTGGTGCGGGCCGACTTGATCTCGTCGGTGTATTTCTTGTCGCCCTTGAACTTGAGCGGATCGGACGGCACGGCGGGCGGCGTCAGTTCGGTGAAACTGCCGGCATCGAAGGTATAGGCAAAGCGTTCCGCCGGTCCGACGCGCAGGTGATGGCCGCAGTTGGTACAGACATTGAGATTTGCCACCAGATCGCGGTGGAAAATCATCTCGCCGCAGCTGGGGCACTTTTTCCAGAGATTGTCGGGCGTGTCGGTGCCGCGATCCTTGGCCATCAGCCCCTTGATGCGGGGCCGCACGATGTTGGTGATCCAGTTCATGCCAATCTGCCTTTAAAGGAGTACCTTATCATGGCGCGCCGCATGAGTGGAACCGGCCAATGACCGGGCCAATTCCAGCACTTCGGCGACAATTTTATCCTTACCTGCGCCGAGATTGCCCTCGACCTTGCCGACAATCGCGGAACCCACCACCACGCCATCGGCGATCCTGGCGATGGCCGCGGCCTGTTCCGGGGACCGGATGCCGAAGCCCACGGTACAGGGCAGATCGGTGGCGGCGCGCACCCGCGCGATGGCGGCGCGCACTTCGTCCTCCGGTACCGACTTGGTGCCGGTGACACCGGCGACGGAGACATAATAGAGATAGCCGCTGGCATCGGCGACAATGCGCTTCAGGCGGGCATCGTCGGTGGTCGGGGTGACAAAGCGGATCAGGTCAACGCCCTGGGCCAGCGCCGGAACGCGCAGGACATCGTCTTCCTCGATGGGCAGATCCACAATGATGAGTCCGTCCACGCCAGCGGCGGCGGCGTCATGGACAAAGCGCGCCGTGCCGAAGGCATGGACCGAATTGTAATAGCCCATCAGCACGATGGGTGTGGTCTGGTCGGCCTTGCGGAATTTGCGGACCATCTCCAGCACCTTCAGCAGGGTGGCGCCGGCTTTCAGCGCCCGCACGGATGAGGCCTGTACGGCGGGACCGTCGGCCATGGGATCGCTGAACGGGATGCCCAGCTCGATCACGTCGGCGCCGGCGGCGGGCAACTGCTCCAGGATGGCGAAGCTGGTGTCCATGTCGGGATCGCCGGCGGTGATGAAGGGCACGAAGGCGGCGCGGCCCTGTTTCTTCAGGGCGGTGAATTTCGCAGCGAGACGGCTCACAATTTTTCCCCGAGATATTCGGCGACGGAATACACGTCCTTGTCGCCGCGGCCCGACAAACAGATGGCGACCAATTCGTCCTTCTTCATCTGTGGCGCCACGTTCATCACATGGGCGACGGCATGCGCCGATTCCAGCGCCGGAATGATGCCTTCCAGCTTGGACAGCAGCACGAAGGCATCCAGGGCTTCGCGGTCCGTGATACCGAAATATTTGGCGCGGCCCAGATCCTTCAGCCAGCTATGTTCGGGACCGGTGCCGGGATAGTCGAGCCCCGCCGAGATGGAATGCGCCTCGATCACCTGGCCGTCGGCGTCCTGCAACAGATAGCTGCGCGAACCATGCAGCACGCCCGGTGTGCCCTTGGAGATGGTGGCGGCATGGCGCGGCGTATCCACGCCATCGCCTGCCGCTTCCACGCCATGGATGGCGACGGTCGGATCGTCCAGGAAGGGATGGAACATGCCCATGGCGTTGGAGCCGCCGCCGACGCAGGCCACCACCAGATCCGGCAGGCGGCCTTCGCGGTCCAGCATCTGGGCGCGTGTCTCGTTGCCGATCACAGTCTGGAAATCACGCACCATCTGCGGATAGGGATGCGGCCCCACCACCGAGCCGATGATGTAGAAGGTGTCGTGGACATTGGCGACCCAGTCGCGCAACGCCTCGTTGGTGGCGTCCTTCAGGGTACGCGAGCCGGAGGTGACAGGCTTCACCTCGGCGCCCAGAAGGCGCATGCGGAAGACGTTGGGCTTCTGCCGCTCGATATCCACCTCGCCCATATAGATGGTGCAAGGCAGACCGAAGCGCGCCGCCACGGTGGCGGTGGCAACGCCGTGCGAGCCGGCGCCGGTCTCCGCGATGATACGGGTCTTGCCCATGCGTCGCGCCAGCAGGATCTGGCCCAGGCAATTGTTGATCTTGTGCGCGCCGGTGTGATTGAGGTCTTCGCGCTTGAGATAGATCTTCGCCCCGCCCAGATGTTCGGTCAGGCGTTCCGCGAAATAGAGCGGGCTTTCGCGTCCGGCATAATGCTCCAGCAGGTCCGCCAGTTCGGCCTGGAACGTCGGATCGTTCTTGGCGGCCTCATAGGCTTCCTCCAACGCCAGCACCAGCGGCATCAGGGTCTCGGCGACAAAACGGCCGCCATAGGCGCCGAAATGGCCGCTGGCATCGGGGCCGCTGCGCAGGGAATTGGGAATTATGTTCATGCCTGGACCGGATGTTTGGTGGCGTTGACGAATTGCAGGATGCGTGTGCTGTCTTTCACGCCCGGCGCGCTTTCCACGCCGGACGAGACATCTACGAGCGCCGCCTGCGACAGGACCACTGCGCGCGCCACATTGTCGGGGGTCAGCCCGCCGGCCAGGAACCAGGGCTTGTTGAAAGTCCGGCCTTTGAGGAGGGTCCAGTCGAAGGCCGCACCATGGCCTCCGGTGCGATCGGCGCCCTTGGGGGGCTTGGCGTCGAACATCAGCATGTCGGCCACGAATTCAAAGGCTTCCACGGAGTTGAAGTCGGCGGCTTCGGCTATCGGCAGCACCTTGATCACCGGGACGCCGAAGCGGCTGCGAATCTCTGCCGTCCGCTGCACGGTCTCGGCGCCATGAAGCTGCAAGAAGTCGGGGGACACCGCCTTCACCAGCGCTGCAATCTGGGCATCGTCCATGTCCACGATCAGGGCGACGATCTTCAGCCGGCCGCGCATGCGCGTCGCCAGCACTGCCGCCTGCTCCAACTGGACGAAGCGCGGCGATCTGGGATGGAAGACCAGTCCGCCATAGACGGCACCGGCCGCGATGGCCGCATCCACGGCTTCGAGGCTGGTGATCCCGCAGATTTTGACGCCGATGGTCATGGGCGCGGTGTATGAGCCCCGCAAGCCCCAAAATCAAGCAAATCGGGTTAAGAGGCTGAAATGCCGAGGCTTTGGGCAATCTCTCGCGCCGCCAAGGCGGGGTTGGCAGCGGCCGTTATGGGACGGCCGATGACCAGTTGGCTGGCCCCGGCGGCAATGGCTTCGGCCGGGCCCATCACGCGCTTCTGGTCGCCCACGTCAGCACCCTTGGGCCGGATGCCCGGGACCACCAGCTGGAAATCCGCGCCCAGCTCGGCGCGCAGGCGGGCGATCTCGTGGGCGGAGCAGACCACACCGTCCAGACCGCATTGCTGGGTCAGGCTGGCCAGGCGCAGCACCTGGTCACCGACAGGCGGCGTCAGCCCGACGGATGGCAGGTCTTCGTCGCCCAGGCTGGTCAGCATGGTGACGGCGATAAGCTTTGTGTCGGGCGAAACGCTTTTCACGGCATCCCGCGCGGCGCGCATCATGGCGGCGCCGCCCTGGGCGTGAACATTGAGGATCGAGACCCCAAGACCGGCAGCGGCGCGGCAGGCGCCGGCCACGGTGTTGGGAATGTCGTGGTATTTCAGGTCCAGGAAGACCGGCAAGCCCATCTCCAGGAAGGGCCTGACGCCGTCGGGGCCGTGAGCATTGAAGAATTCCAGGCCCAGCTTCAGGCCGCCAACGGAACCGCGCACACGCGCCGCCAGTTGGCGGGCATAGTCGAGATCGGTGGTGTCCAAAGCTACAAAGACGGGATTCGCGTTCACGCCTCGGGCGTACCGCCATTCAGCCGCTCGCGCAATTCCTTGCCGGTGCGGAAGAAGGGGGCGCGTTTCTGGCCGACCGAGACCGGCTCGCCGGTGCGCGGGTTGCGGCCCATGCGCGAGGGGCGGACCTTGACCGAGAAGGCGCCGAAACCGCGCAATTCCACGCGATGGCCGTCCGCCAGCGCCTTGCTGATGGAATCGAGCACCGTTGTCACGATGCGCTCGACATCGCGGTGATACAAATGCGGATAGCGGGCGGTCAGGCGCGCAACCAGTTCAGATTTGATCATTCCCCAAGCCCCTTGAGGGGGTTAAGCCCCGTGGCTGGGGATTAAACTGTCAGGGAAGTTCCCACCCGTCAACGGGAAGCATCTGAAAAGTCAGCCTTTTTTCGATCAAGCGTGTCCTTTTGGTCCGCAGACGGCGCTTTTTGACCGCTCAAAGCCCCTTTCACCCCGCTTGCAGGCCTGCCGGGCTTGCGAGAAAGTCCCGGCCAACAAGGAAAACATCGGGGAGTCGGGCATGAAATTCCGTCATTTGGTCGTTGCCGCAGGGCTGATTCTGGCCACCGCATCCGGCGCCATGGCCCAGAAGCCTGTGAAGGCGAACTGGCTGGGCGCCTGGGGTTTTGCCCCGATTCCGGCGCCGCCCGGTGTACCCATGCCGGTCAATGCGGCCCCGATCGTGCCGCTGGCCCCCCTGCCCGCGCCGGTACCGCCGCAGAATCCGCTGCTGGTGGAAAATCCCGGCAAGCTGCCGGTGACGGCGCTGCTGAACGATCCGGCCGATGTCACCATCCGCCAGCTTGTGCGGGTGTCGGCGGCGGGCAAGCGCATCCGCCTGCGCTTCAGCAATGAATCCGGCGCCGATGTCCTGGCGCTGGGCCGCGTGCGCGTGGGCCTTGCCGGTCCCGATGGCAGCGTGGTTGCGGGCAGCGAGCGTGGCGTTACCTTTGGCGGCCGCAACGCCATCGCAATGCCGGCCGGCGCGCCCATCATCACCGACGCCATCAACCTGCCGGTCAAGGCGCTGGACCGGCTGGTGATCTCGATCTACCTGCCGGGCGCGGCGCCGCGCACAGGCCATACCCTGCTGCAATACATGGCGGGTACGCCAGGCGACCAGACCGAGGCCGCGCAGCTGCCGCAGCCCAGGCTGGCGCGCCTCACCGCGCTGGTGACGGAAGTGGATGTGGATGCCACCACCGCCACCGGCACCGTGGTGGCGCTGGGCGACTCCATCACCGATGGCGCCACCTCCACCGCCAACGCCTTTCGCAGCTGGCCGGATCGTCTTGCCGAACGGCTGGCGCCCGCCGGCAAGCTGGCCGTCGTCAATACCGGCATCGGCGGCAACAAGCTGCTGCGCTATGGCACCGGCCCCAACGCGCTGGCGCGCCTGGACCGCGACGTGCTCGCCGTGCCCGGCGTGAAGTATGTGATCCTGCTGGAAGGCATCAATGACATTGGCCGCAGCTTCATCTCGACCGGGCCGCAGGATCCGGTGACCCTGGAAGCGCTGGTCGATGCCGATCGGCAGATCATCCAGCGGGCCCATGACCATGGCATCAAGGTGATCGGCGCCACGCTGACGCCGTACCAGGGTGCGGGCTATTCCTCGCCCGCGGGCGAAGCCGTTCGCAGCGGCCTCAACACCTGGATCAAGACCAGCGGCGAGTTCGACGGCGTGGTGGACTTTGCGGCCGCCACTGCCGATCCTGCCAATCCCCTCGCCTTCCTGCCGGCCTTCAATATCAGCGACAAGCTGCATCCCAACGATGCGGGCTACAAGGCGATGGGCGATGCCATCGATCTGGGCCTGCTGAAGTAAACCATGACGCACGATCCCGCGCTGGATGCCCATGAACATGCCGAGCATGCCGAACATGCGGCCCATGCGCGCGATCCGTTCATCGCCAAAGTCTCCATCACCGTCGCCGTCCTGGCGGTGATGGCGGCGACGGCGGGCAGCCTGGAGACGGTGGAGGGCGGCCGCGCCATCACCCAGTCCAGCGAGGCGGTGCTGGCGCAGGACAAGGCCACCGACAGCTGGAACGAGTACCAGGCCGACAGCCTGAAGCGGCACATGTACGAGATTGCTTCGGTTTCCGGCAGCCCGAAGGCGGCGGACTATGCGCGCGAGATCGCGAAGGACCGCGAAAATCAGGGCAAGGCACGCGAGAAAGCCGAAGATGCCGAAAAGGACCGCGATATGCGGCTGCGCGAAAGCGCGGCGCACGAACAGCGCCATCACTGGCTGACCGGGGCGGCGACCCTGATCGAGATCGGCATCGCGCTTTCCACCGTCGCCATCATCACCAGCCGCAAGGCCTTCTGGTTTTCGGCCATGGGACTGGGCGCGGTGGGCACAGCGCTGTTCGCGGTGGCCTATATCGCCCATTAAGGCACCGCCTTCAGCGCGGCACGGATTCGGCGCTTCAGATCGCGGATGCGCGCCTTCATCGTGGAAAACGGCTTAGCGGCGTTGCGATTTCCGCGCGGCGCCCCCATTCGTAGTTGCCAGACATCTTCGGGCCGCAACAGCTTGAGACTTGATTTGATGAACGGCGTCACCCCCCTCCCCCCGGGGGTGTTGTCAGGCCTGGCGGAGATGCGGCGCGGCTTGGTCATGGCGCGAGTATGCCGCGCGATGACGCGGTGTTGATAAGCAGGCGCCCCGGTTTCGCGGCAGGCGCTTGATCGCGCAGATGGAATTTATTTTTGCGTCTGCTGGACAGGCGGGCCGCGCTCGTACCAGCCGCGGGACCGCTTTGCCAGCCAGACCACCGACAGCATGACCGGCACTTCGACAAGCACGCCGACCACTGTCGCCAGGGCCGCGCCCGACTGCAGGCCAAACAGCGAGATGGCTGCCGCCACGGCCAGCTCGAAAAAGTTCGAGGCGCCGATGAATGCGGCCGGCGCCGCCACGCACCAGGCCACACCGAACAAGCGGCTGAGGCCATAGGCGAGCGCGGCGTTGAAATAGACCTGGATCAGGATCGGCACGGCCAGGATTGCGATCACCAGCGGCTGGGACAAAATCTGCTGGCCCTGGAAGCCGAACAGGATGACCAGCATCCCCAGCAGCGCCAGCAACGAGACCGGCTGCAACTGTGCCGTCAGCTGCGCCAGGCTGGCGGACGATAACAATGCGCGGATGCCCTGGGCGATGACGAACGGCACGACGATATAGAGCAGGACCGAGATCACCAGCGTCTGCCAGGGAATGGCGATGGCCGAAATGCCCAGCAACAGGCCTACGATGGGCGCGAAGGCCACCACCATGATGAGGTCATTCAGCGCCACCTGGCTGAGCGTGAAATTGGGTTCGCCGCCGGCCAGGTTGCTCCAGACAAAGACCATGGCCGTACAGGGCGCGGCAGCCAGGAGGATCAGTCCGGCGATATAGGACTCGATCTGGGTGCCCGGCAGGTGGCTGCGAAACACCACGCCGATGAACAGCCAGCCCAGCAGCGCCATGGAGAAAGGCTTGACCGCCCAGTTGATGAACAGCGTAACGCCGACCCCGCGCCAGTGCCTGGTCACCGCCAACAGGGATGAAAAGTCGATCTTCAGCAGCATCGGGATGATCATCAGCCAGATCAGCACCGCGACCGGAAGGTTGACGTGGTAGGCCTCTGCGGCGCCCAGCATGCGGAAAGGCGCGGGCAGAAGCTGGCCCAGCGCGATGCCGGCCACCATGCACAGCGCAACCCAGAACGTCAGGTAGCGTTCAAAGACAGACATGGAGCCCCCTTCAGGACTTGGAGATGCGATTGCCGGACGCGTCTATGACGCGCTCGCCGTCTTCCTTGGTGAATTCGCCGCGCTGCGGATCGGGCAGGATGTCGAGAACGACTTCCGACGGGCGGCACAGTTTCGCGCCAAGGGGTGACACCACGATGGGCCGGTTGATCAGGATGGGATGGGCCATCATGGCATCGAGCAGGGCCGTTTCGGAAACCGAAGGATCGTTCAGGCCCAGCGCGTGCGCTATCTTTTCCTTTTCGCGCAGCAGTTGCCGCGCAGTGATGCCCATTTGCGCCAGCAGCGCGACCAGTTCGGCGCGGCTGGGCGGCGTCTTGAGATATTCTATGACGTGCGGCTCGGCGCCGCTGTTGCGGATCAGCGCCAGGGTATTTCGCGAAGTGCCGCAGGCGGGGTTGTGATAAATGGTGATCATGCGGCGCGGGCCTTTCGCGGCTTTTTGGGTGTGCAGGAAACTGACGTGGACGAAACGGGCGCGCAGATTTCAGGGCGACCACCGCAGCAGTCTTCGGTCAGGAATTCCAGCAAAGCGCCCATCCGATCGAAGTCCGCCGCATAGATGATGGAGCGGCCGTTGCGGCGGGCATGCACCAGCCCGGCATTGGCCAGCACCAGGAGCTGGGCCGACATGGTGTTGGGTGCGGTTTTGGTTTTGCGCGCGATGTCGCCGGCCGCCATGCCATCCGGGCCGGCCTTCACCAGCAGGCGAAAGACCGCCAGACGGCCTTCCTGGGCCAGGGCGGACAGTCCGCGCAGGGCCGTCGCTGTTTCCATACTTCATAGATTATTGAAATATCGAGCCGCGTCAAGCCGGCCGGTGGCGGCGTGTGCGATCTCAGGCTGCGACGGTGAGTTCGCCCTGCTGCATCAGCACGCCGGCGGTATCGAAGAAACCCTGGTGTTCGATGATCTTGCCCGCCTGTATCGTCCAGCGCATCGACAGATCGCTGCGGACGATACGGCCCGTGGGAATGTGGCGCGCCTCGAAGGCAAACAGGCCCCAGACCTGGTCATCGCTGGTGAGGACGGATTTCGGCTCGAAGGTGATGAAGCTGTAACGCGAGAACAGCAGCGCGGTATATTCCTTCATGCCGGCAATGCCGCGATGGGTGCCGCCGAAGCGGAAGAATTCGCGGGGCGCTGTCGCCTTCCACACGATGCCCGGATGCAGAGCCGCGAACAGCGGTTCCAGGTTGCCATCCTTCAACGCCGCCACCACGGACAGCATCAAGGCCTTGTTCAAGGTTTCGTCCACGCTCGTATCCTCTTGGACAGACGTCTGCCTGCCGACATGAAAAAATGGGTGAATATCGAATGGCAGCCAGCGCGCGAATCGCCCTCGCAGCTGCGATGAAATCGGGTTGTGGTTAACAGCGCCCCGCGCGCGGTGTCAACGCATAGCAGCCGCGCAGCACAGGGTGCGGCGTTTTGTAGAGACGCCGCCGCCAATCAATCGCGGCGGATTTGCGGCTCAACATTTTTCAAATTCCGAATGACAGTGTCTACACAGCCATCTGCCGGCCGCAGGTTGCGGCACGCACGCGATGTTCCAGCCCATTTGTGCCGGCCAAACGCAGCGTCATGGTCTGGGAATCTATGCTGACGACCTGGTCGCTGGTGCGGCGGCCTTCGGGCGCGATGGCCGTCACCACGCCTTGCGCGATGCTCCAGCGGAAGGTGCGCGTGAAGGCGATGCGGCTGCAGGCGGCATCCGAAAAGACCTGGATATGCCCGGTGCCATCGCGATTGTAGCGCGCCAGCACCCGGTTCAGCGCATCCTGCGACGCGCCCGCCGTGTCGGACTTGTAGGGCGAGGCAATCCAGTCGCCCACGATCAGGCGGCGCACCTGGTCGTCAGATGGCGCGGCGGCGGCGGGAAAACCCAGCCCCGCCAGGACGGCAATCGCAAGCAATGCGCGCATACCCAGCTCCCTCAGCCCTGCCCCACTGTAACCTTGGGCGGTCGGTGCGCGAAGTCGCTCCGTATATGATAGTTAAAGTGCTCCACAGGTGCGGCCATGATCCTTTTTCTGCTTTCCTATCTGGGCGGGGTGCTGACCATCCTCAGCCCCTGCATCCTGCCGGTGCTGCCGTTCGTGTTCGCGCGGTCGGACCAGCCTTTCGTGCGCTCCGGCCTGCCGCTGCTGGCGGGCATGGCGGTGACTTTCGCGGTGATCGCCACGATCGCCACCCTGGGCGGAAGCTGGGCGGTGCATGCCAACCAGGTGGGGCGCTGGGCGGCGCTGTTGCTGCTGGCGCTGTTCGGCTTGACGCTGCTGTTGCCGTCGCTGTCGGATCGTTTGACGCGGCCGCTGGTGGCGCTGGGCTCGCGGCTGTCCAACACGGCCAATGAAGGCGGCGGCAGCGTGGGCGCGTCGCTGCTGCTGGGGGTGGCGACGGGCCTGTTGTGGGCGCCGTGCGCCGGCCCGATCCTGGGACTTATATTGACGGGCGCGGCGATCAATGGCGCCAGCGCCAACACCACCCTGCTGCTGCTGGCCTATGCGCTGGGCGCGGCGACGTCGCTGGCGGCGGCGCTGGTGATCGGCGGCCGGCTGTTCGCCGCGATGAAGCGGTCGCTGGGCGCGGGCGAATGGATCCGCCGCGTGCTGGGCGGGCTGGTGCTGGCGGGCGTGGTCGCCATCGCGCTGGGACTGGATACCGGGCTGTTGACGCAATTGTCCCTGACGCGCACCACCGGACTGGAAACATCCTTGCTGGAAAAGGTCGGGCTGGGGCGCAAGACCAACAGCGTGGCGGTGGCGGGCAGCGATCTGCCGGTGGAAGGCACGCTGCCGCCGCTGACCGGCGCGGTGCAATGGCTGAACTCGCCGCCGCTGACCCCGGCCGGTTTGCGCGGCAAGGTCGTGCTGGTGGATTTCTGGACCTATAGCTGCATCAACTGTTTGCGCGCTTTGCCCTATGTCGAGGCCTGGGCGAAGAAGTATGCGGCGAGCGGGCTGGTGGTGATCGGTGTGCATGCGCCGGAATTCGCCTTTGAAAAAGATCCGGCGAATGTGAAGCGCGCGGTGCACGATCTGGGCGTGACCTATCCGGTGGCGTTGGACAACAACCTGGCCATCTGGAACGCCTTCAACAACCAGTATTGGCCGGCGCATTACTTTATCGATGTGCAGGGCCGCATCCGCCATCACCATTTCGGCGAAGGCGAATATGACGCCAGCGAGAAGGTGATCCAGCAGCTTCTGCGCGAGGCCGGGCGCACCAATGTGCCGGGCGGCATCGTGGACCCCAAGGCGACGGGCGCGCAGGCGCAAGGGATGACGGATGCCCAGACCTCGCCGGAGACCTATGTCGGCTATGGCCGCGGCGCGAATTTCGCATCGGGCAATGTGCATATGGATGAAAGCGCCGCGTACAAGACGGCCTTTCCGCTGCGGCTGAACCAGTGGGGCCTTGATGGCCGCTGGACGGTGAGCGAGGAAAAATCGTCGCTGGACGCGGCGGGCGGCAGCATCACCTACCGGTTCCAAGCGCGCGACCTGCACCTGGTGTTGGGGCCAGGAGCGCCGGACTCAAAAGGGGTTCGCAAGCCGGTACGTTTCCAGGTGACGCTGGATGGGCAGGCGCCGGGTGACAGCCATGGCGTGGACATCGATGCCGCCGGCAACGGTACGGTAACAGACCAGCGGCTGTATCAGCTGATCCGCGCCAGGATGCCCGGCGAACATACTTTTGTCATCCGGTTCGCCGATCCGAACGTGCAGGCGTTTGCTTTTACCTTTGGATAAACCGGACGCGTGCGGCGGAATATCGCTCAACGCCCGTTCACCATTATTGCCCGGAACGATGCGCGGGCGCGGCGGTTTGAACCGCACGCGAAGCGTTCGGGGATTTCACATGCTGTCAAAAACATGCGCAGGCGACGACGACCGGAACACGGCGCCGGACGAATGGCGCGAGCCGCCCGGCTATCTGGGCGAAGCGGTGCGCCGCGCCAAGCTGATCCCGTCGCGCCAGCTGCCGCCCGAAGGCTGAAGGGTTGCCCAACCGGGCATTGCGTGCCATCCACCGTGAAAAGCGAGGCGGCATGACGACGGCCTATGTGATCCTGTTTCTTGCCGCCTTGTGGGCGGGCATCCAGAACGCGCTGGCCGGCGGGGGAACGTTCATCACCCTGCCCGCGCTGATGCTGACGGGCATGAGCGCGCTGGCCGCCAACATCACATCCACCATCGCGCTGTTTCCCGGCCAGGTCACGTCAAGCTGGGGCGGGCGCGGCCATGTCGCGGGCGCGGGCGGCTTGAGCTTCAAGGCGCTGGTCGTCATCAGCCTGGCGGGCGGTGTGCTGGGGGCGGTGCTGCTGCTGGTGACGCCCTCGTCCATCTTCCAGCACCTGGTGCCGTGGCTGGTGCTGTTCGCCACATCGGTCTTTGCCTGGGGCAGCTTCATGCCGCGCAAGGCGGAGCGCCCGCCGGTGCTGAACGCGGTCGGTGCGGGCGTGGCGCAATTCGGTATCGCGGTCTATGGCGGCTATTTCGGCGGCGGCATCGGATTCCTGATGCTGGCGGCGCTGACCGCGGCGGGACTGGCCATTCGCAACGCCAGCGCCACCAAGAATGTGCTGGCCGGGGTGATGAACGCCAGCGCCGTGCTGATCTTTGTCTTTTCACCACAGGTCCACTGGCTGCAGGCGGCGATCGCCTGCGCCGGCGCGGCCATCGGCGGCGTGCTGGGAGGCATGATGGTGAGCCGGGTAAACCAGAAGGTGCTGCGCGTGGCGGCCGTGTTGATCGGCATCGCCTTGACGGTGGGGTTGTTTGTGCGCGCGCCTTAGCTTCGGGCAGAAAAAGAGGCGGCGGAAAGACCAGACTTAGGGGTTCCGGGTCTTTTTGATCCGCCGCCTTTGAGGTTCGACGATCGGGGATTACTTGCCCAGCAGGCTGAGGGCCTTGCGGTAGTGGTCGGCGCCATTCTTGAAGAGGCCGAAATTGCAGGCCTGCATGCCCATACGGATTTCGGCCTTGGCTTCGGCCGCATCGCCGGAGGCGCTGGACAGGGCTTCGGCCGTCTGCTGGCCCAGGGCGCGGCAGCTGGTGGCATTGTCGGCAGCCATCGCGGGGGCGGCGGCGGCCAGGGTCACGAAAGAGACAGCAAGGATCAGGGACTTCATGGGGGCTACTCCGTTGTTCTACCAGGACAATTCCCGGTTCGATTGGGTAGCTACTGTGTACCGCACGGTACCGTGTGACGCAAGGTATCTTGCATTAAACTTTCGTAATAATGCGGGCGGAAATGCCGGAACCGGCCGAGGCTTTTCTAGGCGCGCTTTGAGACGGCTTTGTGGAGGCCGCGAACAGGATTTGTGAAAAGCGCGAAATCCTAGCGCTCGATCATCTCGCGCACCTTGTTCGCCAGGGTGGACATGGCGAAAGGCTTGGCCAGGATTTCCATGCCGGGATCGAGATGGCCGTTTCCGACGGCGGCATTCTCGGCATAGCCGGTGATGAACAGCACCTTGAGATTCTTGCGCAGGACGCGCGCGGCATCGGCGACCTGGCGCCCGTTCATGCCGCCCGGCAGACCGACATCGGTGATCAACAGGTCGATGCGCCGGTCCGTTTCCAGAATCTTCAGCGCACCCAGACCGTCGCCGGCTTCCAGTATGCGGTAATAGCTTTCCGACAGGACTTCGGAGATCAGCATCCGCACGGTGGGCTCGTCATCCACCACCAGAACCGTTTCGCCGAAGCCGCGCTCCATGATCTGGTTGGCTTCGCTGACCTCTTCCTCCGCCGCTCCCAGGTGGCGCGGGAAATACAGGCACATGGTGGTGCCCTTGCCTTCTTCGGAATAGATGCGCACCTGCCCGCCCGACTGGCGCACAAAGCCGTAGATCATGGAGAGGCCAAGCCCCGTCCCCTGCCCCAGCGGCTTGGTGGTGAAGAAGGGATCGAAGGCGCGCGCGATAACCTCGGGCGCCATGCCGATGCCGCTGTCGGTGACGCAGAGCGAAACATACTGGCCCGGCGGCAGCTCGCGTTCTTTTGCGGCGCGCTCATCCAGCCATTTGTTGGCGGTCTCGATGGTGAGAACGCCGCCATCGGGCATGGCGTCGCGGGCGTTGATGCACAGATTGAGCAGGGAATTTTCCAGTTGCGAGGCATCGGCGCGTATCGGCCACAGTCCGCCGGCCCCCACCACTTCCACCTTCACGGTCGGTCCCATGGTGCGGCGGATCAGGTCTTCCATGCCCGCGATCAAACGGTTTGGGTCCAGCGCACGCGGATCCAGCGTCTGGCGACGGGAAAAGGCTAGCAGCCGATGCGTCAGCGACGCCGCGCGATTGGCGGAATCCACCGCGGCCTTGAGGAAGCGGTCCACATCCTTGATCCGGCCTTCGGCAATCCGATGCTGCACCCGGTCCAGTGCGCCGGTTATTCCCTGCAGCAGGTTGTTGAAGTCGTGGGCGATGCCGCCGGTGAGCTGGCCCACCGCCTCCATCTTCTGGGCCTGGCGCAAGGCATCCTCGGTCTGCTGGAGCTGGCTGGTGCGTTCCTGCACGCGCTGTTCCAGCGTGGCATTGATGTCTTCGAGCGCCGCGGCCACTTCCTTCTGGTCCTGGATATCGGTGTTGGTCCCGACCCAGCGCACGATGACGCCCTGGGAATCACGGATGGGCAGCGCCCGCACAACATGCCAGCGGTAAACCCCGTCGGCGCGGCGGATGCGAAATTCGGTTTCATAACTGCGCCCGCTGGAAAGAGCTTGCGCCCAGGTGCCCGCCGCGCCTTCCAGATCGTCGGCATGCACGATGGCCGTCCATCGATCGCCCGCAAGTTCCTCGGCGCGCAGCCCGCTATAGATCAGGGTCTGCTCGTTGAACCAGTTGAGCTGGCCGTTCGGCGCCGCGGCCCAGACATGGTTGGGCATGGCCTGGGCGAAGGTGCGAAACTGCGCTTCGCTTTCCTGGCGTGCGACATCGGCTTCGTGCGCGCTGGTGATATCGATGCCTTCCACGAAGATGCCGTTGACCGCACCGGAGGGATCGCGCAGGGGCTGGAAGACAAAATCCAGGATGCGCGACTCGTGCGGGGCACCGGGTGTGCGCTCCAGCAGGACCGTCATGGACCGTCCGACAAAGGACTCGCCGGTGCGAAACACGTTGTCGAGCAGGGCGGGAAAGCCCTGTTCCTCGACCTCGGGCAGCGCCTCGCGCACGGGCTTGCCGATGACGTCGCGATGGCCGATCAGCTGGTTGTACGCCGGGTTGGTCAGTTCGAAGCGATGCTGGGGGCCGCGCAGGATCGCCGTGAAGCTGGGCGACTGGGCAAACATTTCCTGCAAGCGCGCGATTTCGTTGCGCTCGGTCTCGCGCGCCTCGATTTCGGCAAAGGCGCCGGCAAGCTGTCCCGCCACCAGGCCGGCAAAGCCGTCGATCTCCGCATCGTCGGGGCGATAGGGGTTGAGCCCCAGCGCCAATACGCCCAGCGGCCTGCCCTGTCCGGCCTTGGCGATCGGCAGCAAAAGCATTTCGCGGGGCGGGATCGACCAATCGCCCTGTGGCAGGCCGGGACTGGACAGCGCAATGCGCTGGGGCCCGCTGACGGATGCGGCCTGCTCCTCGAAGCGCGGCAGCAGCGCCTGCGCGCCGTCATCAGCATAGGCGCCGGTCACGGTCTTGGCGGCATCGAACAGGTAGATCAGGCTGAAGGGAAAATCGCGGCGGTTTTTACCCAGCGCATTCAGGGCCGCCGCAGCCACGGCATCACGGCTGCGCGTGCCAATCAGTGCGCTGGCGAGGGCGCCAAGCGTGCCCAGGCGGCGCTCGCTGATGACGCGCTCGGTCTCCTCAGAGACCACGCACATCAGGCCCTCAACGGCGCCTGCGTTGCCATAGAGCGGGCTGTAGGAAAAGGTGTGATAGGTCTCTTCGGGAAAGCCGCGCCGCTCCAGCAGCAGCAAAAGCGCCTCGTCCCAGGTGGTCACGCCGTCCCGCATCACCGATTCAAACCGGCCTTTGACGGCGTCGTAGATTTCCGCCCACACCTGGCGCACCGGGCGGCCCAGGGCGGCAGGATGCTTGACGCCCAAGGTGGGGCGGTAGGCGTCGTTGTAGAAGAAGTTGAGATCCGGCCCCCAGCCCAGCCACATCTCGAAGCGCGATGAGAGCATCATGCGCAGGGGAATTTTCAAGCCTTCGGGCCAGCCTGCCGGCGACCCCAGCGGGAAATCCGACCAGTCATGGGCGCGCATCAGCGCGCCCATCTCGCCGCCTCCCGACAGAAAGCCTTCGTCGTCCCGCAAATCCGTCAAGGAAGTCCCCGGCCCATCTGCTCTTTTCAAGCGCCCTGACCGGGTTTAACGCGAACCCCGACTGAAAAGTTCCCTACTGTTTGATGATCTGGCCGTCCGGCAGGCGCACCTCGCCCCAGCCGCCATTCAGCGGGTTGCTGCGGTCGAAGGGATGCTTGGCCGCGAGCGCCTCGTCGATCTCGATGCCCCAGCCGGGGGCGTCATTGGCATAGAGATAGCCGCCCTTCATGGTGGGAGCGCCGCGGAAGATGGCCAGGGTCAGGTCGTTCATCTCGGAATATTCCTGGATGCCGAAATTGGTGATCGACAGGTCCAGATGGGTCATCGCCGCATGGCCGATGGGCGAAACGTCGCCGGGGCCGTGCCAGGCGGTGCGCACATTGTAGAGCTCGCCCATCGCCGCGATCTTGCGGCAGGGGGTGATGCCGCCCATCTGCGAGATGTGCATGCGCATATAGTCGATCAGCCGGCCTTCGATCAGCGGGATGATCTCGTGTGGGGAGTTGAACAGCTCGCCCATCGCCAGCGGCGTGGTGGTCTGGGCGCGGATGTTCTTGAACCAGCCGATGTCTTCGGGCGACAGCGCATCTTCCAGGAAGAACAGGCGATAGGGTTCGCACAGCTTGGCGAACTGCACCGCCTGGGTCGGGGTGTAGCGTTCATGGGCGTCGTGCAGAAGCTCGATGTCGGGGCCAAGCTCCTTGCGGGCGGCTTCGAACAGCGCCAGCGCCCGCTTCATCGCGGCTTCGCGCTCGAACACCGGGGCGTCGTGCAGGGAGGGGATGCGCTTTGTGCTGGTGCCGCGCGCGCCATAGCCGGCCTGCCCCGGCACGCCGACCTGGATGCGGACATGGCGGAAGCCCTGGGCGATATACTTCTTGGCGCTGTCGATGCATTCGGAGATTTCGTTGCCCGAAGCATGGCCATAGGTGTCGATGGCCTCGCGGGCCTTGCCGCCCAGGAGCTGGTAGACGGGCATGCCCGCCATCTTGCCCTTGATGTCCCACAGCGCCTGGTCCACGCCGCTGATGGCGTTGTTCTCGACCGGGCCGTTCTTCCAGTAGGAGCTGTCATAGCACATCTGCCAGGTGTCCTCGATGCGGTCGGCGGGCTTGCCGATCAGCAGCGGGCGCAAGTATTTCTCCACGGCGGGTTTGATGAGGTCGGCGCGCTGGGTGAAGGTGGCGCAGCCATAGCCATAGAGCCCGGCCTGGTCGGTGGTGACCTTCACGACGGTGAGGCGCACGCCCTGGGGGGCGCATTCGATCACGCTGACATCGGTGATCTTTGGCGACGGCATGCCGCGCGCGGCGCGGGCGACTTTTTCCTGGGCACTGGCTTCGCGGGCCGACACCAAAGTGGCGGCAACAGCGGCGCCACCGGCGGCGGCGCCCAGCATGTCACGTCTACGCATTATGATACTCCCTTGGCCGTTCTTGATTTGGCGCGACCGTAAGTGGGAGACGAGCGGACGGCAAGTTTTGTATACTTTAGCCATGCTGCGGCGCGGCAAACGCGCGCCGTTGTTTCGCCTCCTGTCCTGATCTACTATTATTGTAGGAGGACGTCATGAAGCAGATTCTCGCCACCGCCCTGCTTTGCCTGTGCGTCACAGCGGCACTGGGGGACGATCGCTGGGTCACGTTCAAGACCAGCGTGGATACGAATTACGGCCGGTTGCAGCACCAGATCGACCGGAGCAGCATTCGGCAGGAGGGTCCGTATCGGACCTTCTCAACCCGCGAATGGATACCGGGAAAACGACAACCGATGATGTACACCATCAATGAGAAGCTGTTCTTTGTCGCGCGCAAATACGCGGTGGACTGTGTCCATCGCCGCTTCGGGGACCGCTTCATCGACAGCCAGAACGTGCGCGAGAAAGCCACCAGCCTGGCGAAGATGCACTGGATCCCTCTGGACAAGGTCCCAGCCGTGGACCACACGGTATGCCGATGAGATGGTTGATGACGGCAATGCTGGTGGCCCTGCCCGCCTGCGCAATGGCGCAGACTGCGCCGCCCGCAACCGCTCCCGTGCCCCCGGTAGGCAACCTGCCGGCGGATTTCTATCCGCGCAGCCCCTGCGTCAAACCGGACCTGTCGATGATCGGCCGCAAGCCGGGCGACGCCCGGGACGTGCAGGCGGTGGAGGCCTACAACAAGCAGGTGCAGGCCTATAACCAGGCAGCGCCGGCGTTCAATGCCTGCATCCAGGCCTATGCCGACCGGGCGAATATCGATATCGGGCGCATCCGTGCCGCGGTCCAGGACGCCAATCACTGATGTGCGTTGCACGGACGCCATGCGGCCTTTGCAGGTCGCGGCGGCGCCATCGCGCGTATAGTGTTTTCGGGACCGGGGGCCTTGCGATGGCGAAATCTCATCTGACCGTGCGCGATGCGCTGCTGGCGCTGGCCATTGTCTTTGTCTGGGGCACCAACTTCGTGGTGATCCGGCTGGGGCTGGATGTGCTGCCGCCCTTGTTCTTCGCCACCCTGCGCTTCTGCTTCGTGTTCTTGCCGGCGGCCTTCTTCCTGAAACGCCCCAATGTGCCCTGGGCCAACCTGGTCATCTATGGCGTCGCCATCGGGCTGTTCCAGTTCGGCATGCTGTTCATCGCCATGAAGGGGCATATCTCGCCCGGCCTCGCCTCGCTGGTGGTGCAGATGCAGGTGTTCTTCACCATCGGGCTGGCCATGCTGCGCACCGGCGAGAAGCTGGCGGCGCACCGGCTGATTGCCTTTGCGCTGGCGCTGGCCGGCATGGGCGTGATCGCCGCGCACAATGGCCAGGGCGCCACCCTGGGCGGCGTCGCGCTGGTGCTGGTCGCCGCGCTTGGCTGGGCGTTCGGCAACCAGGCCAGCCGCGAGGCCGGCAAGGTGAACATGCTGGCCTATGTGGTATGGGCGGCGCTGTTCTCCATTCCCCCGCTGGCGATCCTGTCGCTGACGCTGGAAGGCCCTGCCGCCATCGCAGCCGGCGTGCGGCATGCGGGCCTTCTCACCTGGACGGCGGTGCTGTGGCAGAGCGTGGGCAACACCATGTTCGGCTATGCCTGCTGGGGGTGGCTGTTGTCGCGCTATCCGGCGGCGACCGTGGCGCCCATGTCGCTGCTGGTGCCGATCTTCGGCTTCGGGGCGAGCGCGCTGCTGCTGGGCGAGCCCCTGCCGCTGTGGAAGATCGGCGCCACCTTGCTGATCATGGCGGGGCTGGCGGTGAACCTGCTGTGGCGGCCCAGGAAGCGCGAAGTCAGCGGCGAGCCTTGCTGACCCTCCCCCACGCGCGACGCGCGCAATTGGGGGAGGTGCCGTAGCTGGCTCTCGAGCCAGCGAAGGCGGTGGGGGAAACTTCTATTGCCGCGCCTTGCTCACCACATAGGTGATGGTCTTGCCGGGCGCGGCGTCGAACTTGTGGGCGCTGCCGGCCGGGATCAGCACGAAATCGCCGGGGGCCAGCTTCTGGGTGATGGCGCCGACCTGGGTGCCGCCGCGCAGTTCGCCATTGGCAGCGGTGGTGCCGCCTGACACCGTGCCCCCAAAGGTCAAGGTGCCTTCGCCTGCGATGATGGTGATCTGGTCGATCCAGTGGGGATGCAGCTCGACCGAGTTGCCGTGATCCAGCCGTTTCACGAACTCGATATAGTGGTTCTCGTGATCGGTGAGGAAGGTCGCGCCATAGGCGCGGCCCGCTTCCGGCATGGAGATCAGCTTGTCGATCTCGCCCGCGGACTTGAAGATATAAGGGTCGGGTGCGGTCGCGCGGACCTGGGCCAGGACGGGCGTGGCCGCCAGCAGGGCCGCCGCAATCAGAGTAAGGCGCATGGATGTCTCCCTTAGCTGCGCTGCTTGAAGATCAGGTAGGTGAAGGTGTTGCCGGGGGTGGCGGTGAACAGGTGCGGCAGGCCGGGCGGGATCACCAGCCGGTCGCCGGGATGCAGGATCTGGGTCTTGCCGCCCGTCAGCTTGCCGCCGCGCATTTCCTGCTGGCCGGCATCGGTGGCGCCATCCTGGGTTCCGCCATAGGTGATGGACCCTTCGCCCGACAGGACATGGATATAGTCGTACCAGTGGCCATGGGCTTCGGGCGCGGTGTTGATGCCGCGCGTGACGTATTCGACGAAATAGGTTTCGTGGTCCACGACGATCTTGGAAGCCGTGCGGCCGTTGGTCAGCTTTGTCATCGCCTCGACCTCGGCGGCGGGCTGGTAGACGAAGGCGTCGAAGGGCGTGGCATGCGGCGCCGTGGTCTGGGCCGCGGCCGGCAGCGCGGCGAGCGCGGCAAGGAGCAGGATTGTCCGGATAGGCATGTGCTTTCCCCTCTGTCTTGTTATGGGTGTCTTGTTATGCGGGGACTCTAGCGGGGCAGCGGCCAAAGGGAAGTGGCCAAAAGAAAGGGGCGCCGGCCTTGTGGACGACGCCCCGTTCAAATTGCGAAAAGGTCGAAATTACTTCTTTTTCGACTTCTTCTTGGCCTTCTTCACGGTCTTCTTGGCCTTCTTCACAGTCTTCTTGACGGCCTTCTTGGCCGACTTCTTGGCCTTCTTGGCGACCGTCTTGGCCTTCTTCACGACCTTGGCCTTCTTGGCCTTCTTCTT
>CBIHOI010000022.1:0-26328 GCA_966211925.1 uncultured Hyphomicrobiales bacterium
GACGAGATCGCCGACTGGTTCGAGACCCTGGCCAAGGCCGAGAAGTCCCACGCCGGCCGCTTCCAGAAGGCGCTCGACAGCCTGAGCGCGTAACGTGCCGTTTTAGACGATACAGCCGCGCGGGCGCTTTTGTGTTCGTGCGGCTGTTTTTCTTTCAGGGGAAGACATGGCTTTCAGGGGAAGACATGACCGGTGAAGGCAGCCTGGGTGCACCCACCCGCCAGATCATCGACTGGACCAATCCTGATTTCGCCGATCCGGTGAAGCTGGATGAGGAGATGCGCCGCGTCTTCGACATCTGCCATGGCTGTCGCCGCTGCTTCAATCTTTGCGATTCCTTCCCGCGCCTGTTCGACCTGATCGATTCCAGTCCGCAGGAAGATGTCGAACACCTGGCATCCGAAGATTTCAACCCGGTCGTGGAAGCCTGCACGCTTTGCGACATGTGCTTCATGACCAAGTGCCCCTATGTGCCGCCGCATCCCTTCATGCTGGACTTCCCGCATCTGATGCTGCGCCACCGTTTCGTGCACGCGCAAAAAGGCGCCTTCGTCCAGCAACAGCTTGCCGAAATGGATCGCAACGGCACCCTGGCCGCGCCCGTCGCGCCGCTGGTCAACTGGGCCTCCGACAAGAACAACAAGCTGACGCGGCCGGTGATGGAAGCGGTCACCGGCATCGATGCCAAGGCCACCCTGCCGAAATTTGCCAGCCGCACATTCGTTTCGGCGGCGAAGAAGGAAGAGAGCACGGTAAACACATCCGCGCCCGCCTTCGGCAAGCGCAAGGCGGCCCTCTATGCCACCTGCTTCGTCAACTACAACAAGCCGGAAACGGGCATGGATGCCCGCGCCGTGCTGAACCATATCGGTGTGGAAACAAAGATCGCCTATCCCGGCTGTTGCGGCATGCCGTTCCTGGAACAGGCGGAGCTGGGCCGCGTGGCGTCGAACGCCGCCAAGGTGTCGAAGGAACTGGTGAAGCTGATTGACGAGGGCTATGACATCGTCGCCCTCACCGCCTCGTGCGGGCTGATGCTGAAATTCGAATGGGCGCTGATCGCGCCCGATGACGAAAATGTGCAAAAGGTGGCGCGGCATACCTTCGACATCGACCAGTATGTGGTGGATGTGGCGAAGAAAGAGGGCCTGCCCGCCGGACTGACCGCGCTGCCCGAAGGCGTGACGGTCCACCTGGCCTGCCACGCCCGCGCCCAGAATATGGGGCCGGTGGCGGCGCAGATGCTGAAGCTGATCCCCGAGACGCCGGTGGACGTGGTGGAGCGCTGCAGCGGCCATGGCGGCACCTTTGGCGTGGTCAAGCCGACCCACGACGTGGGTGTGAAGGTGGGCAAGCCGGTGTTCAAGTCTGTCAATGCCAAGCCGCGCGGCCATATCGTGTCGGACTGCCCGTTGGCGGCGCAGCATATCTTTGCGCACACCGAGACCCCGGCGAAAGAGCCGGAACATCCCATCCAGATCATGGCACGCGCTTTCGGATTGAAAAAATGAGCGAAGCAGAACGCAGGATCACGCCCGCCGACATTCTGGCGCCGGCAGAATATGACCAGCAGCGCAAGGCGCTGAAAGCCAATCTGATCCCGATGAAGAAGCTGCGCCGTATCGAGGTTGGCCCTTTCACCACTTTCTATTTCGAAAATTACGCCACCATGTGGATGCAGGTGCAGGAAATGCTGCGCATCGAAAAAGGCGGCGAGGCCCAGATCGAAGGCGAGCTGGCTGCCTACAATCCGCTGATCCCGCAGGGCGATGAGCTGATCGCCACGCTTATGCTGGAGATCGAGGACGAGAAGCGCCGCAACGCGACGCTGCTGACCCTGGGCGGGATCGAGGAAACGGTTTTCCTGGAAATCGGCGGCGATGTCATTCGCGCCACGCCGACCGAATATGACGACCGCACCACGGCGGACGGCAAGACCAGTTCAGTCCATTGGCTGCGCTTCAAGCTGACACCGAAACAGATCGCGCACTTCCGCGGCGCCACCGAACGGGTCGTGCTGGGCGTCAGCCACAAGAATTACGGACACATGGCCGTGCTGGGTTCCGAAACGCGCGACGCCCTGGCCCGCGATTTCGCCTGAGTATCGCTGGCGGAAACCTCGGCCAGGAAATCCTCGAACGGCACGGCGCTGAAGCGGGCGCACAGCATCACCATGCTGGGGCGGTCCTGTTCGTCGGCCAGCGGCAGGGCGCAGAATTCGCCGCTGACGAACTTGCGGTCCACGCAGTCGGCGCGGGCGATGAAGCGCAGCGGACGCAGCGCCTCCAGCACTTCGTCCAACCCCACCTGGAAGCGAAAAGCCGGACCCGGCATCAGGCATTCATTCAGCAGCTTGCCGGCGTGCTCGCCATAGACCTGCGCGAACTCCGTGCCGGTCAGCCGCACGCGATAAACGCCGGGACTGCCCGGCGCGACTTTTTCATACAGCGCAATGTCGGGCAGGACATCCTTCAGACGGCGTGCCGTCATGGCGGAGCGGCGCGGCAGCACAGCACCCGCGCGCAAATCGCGCCACAGTGACAGCAGCGGCGCGAAGCCGGGCCAGGCAAAAACATCGGGCGCATCGCAATGCGCGTCCCAGCCGAGCTTGCGCGCATGGGCGTTGTAGACGTCGCCGGGGGCCAACTGCTTCATGCCCCCCATCTTGCGCGCAGCGGGGTCAATATCCGGTAAAAGGTTACAGCTTGATCTGGCCCTGGACGATCGCGGCATAGCGCTCCGGCGTCAGGCGTTCATACTGCAATGTTGTAAAATCAAAGACATAGAGCGGATCGGCGATGGCGGATGGGTCGAAGCCTTCGCGCACCAGATCGACCTTGCGCTGCTTGAAGGTTCCGGTGACGTCGAGCTTTTGCGACAGCCGCAGGAAGAGCGGCCGGGCATAGGGCGCCAGACGGCCGCGCACACGCGCCGGAAGGTCTTCCAGGTTGAAATCGCCATCCACCACCAGGGCCGCCATGCCGGCGCGACCATCCAGGCCGGGCACCGTCACGCCATAGACATTGGCTTCCAGGATGCCGGGCGCCGCGGCCAGCACTTCGCTGACCTCGCCGGTGGAGACGTTCTCGCCTTTCCAGCGGAAAGTGTCGCCGATGCGATCCACGAAATAGAAATAGCCATGTTCATCGCGCCGCATCAGGTCGCCGGTGCGAAACCAGACATCGCCGCGCCTGAAGACATCGCGCAGCATTTTCTTCTGGCTGTCGGACTTGTTGGTATAGCCCTCGAATTCGCGCCCGGCGCGTTTCGACATGCCGCCGACACATTCGCCCACCTCGTCGGGGCCACATTCGATGCACAGGCCGTCCGGGGCCCTCACCGGCATCTCGCTTTCCACATCGAAGCGGATCACGCGGGCCGGCAGCAGGTCTTCGGCGTAGTCAGGCACCCGGCCCACCGCGCCGACCGTGCCGTCATAGTTCAGCATGGAGACGTTGCTTTCCGTGGCGCCATAGAATTCCACGATGCGCGGAATGGCGAAACGCGCCTGGAATTCGCGCCAGATCTCGGGCCGAAGACCGTTGCCGGTGATGGCACGCACGGCGTGGCCACGCTCCAGCGGTGACGGCGGGGCATTGAGCAGGTAGCGGCACAGCTCGCCGATATATTCGAACATGGTGGCCTGGTAGCGATGGATGTCGCCCCAGAATTCATGCACCGAGAATTTGCGCTTCAGGATCAGCGCCCCGCCCGACAGAAACGCCAGCCCCACCGCGCACACCCCGCCGGTGGAATGATAGAGCGGCAGGGGATCGTAGATGCGGTCGGTGTCACGCGGCCGCAGCGCCCCGACAAAGCCGGTCATCATGAACAGCATGCGCATGTGGGAGAAGTTCGCCGCCTTGGGCAAGCCGGTGGTGCCGGAGGTATAGATCAGGAAGGCGCGATCCTTCAGCGTCACGCCGGCGCGGGCGGCCTTTCCCGGCGCGACATCGAGCGCGGCGTTCAGCGCGGCGCCGAGATTTCCGTCTTCGCCTTCGATCCAAAGCGCGGGCGCTTTCTCAAATGGCGCCTCGCGGAAATTCTGCGCCAGCTCGGCGCCGACGATCGCCGCCTTCGCCCCGGAAATGGTTATGGAATGGGCCAGCGCCGTGCCGACCAGGTTGGTGTTTATCAGTGCCGCCTGCGCCCCGACCTTGAACAGGCCCAGCCAGGCGCAAAGATAATCCGGCCGGTTTTCCATCAGGATCGCCACCACATCGCCGCGCCCGATGCCCTGCGACATCGCCCAGTGGGCATAGCGATTGGCGCGGGCGTCCAGCTGGGCATAGGTCATCTGCTGGTCGAGATGATAGATGGCGACATTGTCCGGGCGGCGGCGGGCCTGGCCCTCGACAATGTCCACGATGCTGCGGGTGGCGTGCGGCTTCACCGGACGCAGCAGCCACAAGGTGCGCGCAATGGACGACGTATAGATATATTCGCGCTTGATCGCGCTTATGAGGCCCAAGCCATCTCTCCCGACTCATAACTTGAGCCCCGCGCCTATTCTTATCAAGATATGGGCATGGATGAGACGCTCGACCTGCGCGGCCTGAAATGCCCGCTGCCCGCGATGCTGGCCCGCAAGGCAATGGCGAAATTGCCGCCGGGCACATCGCTTATCGTGCTGGCCGACGATCCGCTGGCCACGGTGGACATTCCGCACATGTGCCATGGCGAAGGCCACGCCTGTGAAAGCGTGGCCCTGCGCGATGGACACAGCGAATTTCTGCTGACGATTAAGGGTTAGCCGTCTTGTTGGACGTCTGGGGCATGGCGTCGGGACCGATATGGCTGATCACCTCGGCGGCGTTCAGGGCGCGCGGCTCGTGCGCGGCCTGTTCCGGGGTCAGCATCACGATCTCGGCATAAGCCTGGTAGTTGGTGCGCACCACCACGTCCACGGCCGGGTCATAGCCGAAGCCGTAACCACCCCAACCGCCCCAGCCACCCCAATAGCCGAAGGCGCCGCGGCGGCCCCAGCCGCCAAAGCCGCCGCCCCAATAGGGCTGCGGACCTTCGGGAACGGCGGTCACCGTGTGATTGGCCTTGGTGTTGCGGGTATCGAACATGAAATTGGTATAGCCGGCGGCGCGGGTCACTTCGGCGGCGCGCAGCAGCAGGAAGCTTTCCACCGTCTCGCGCGGGGTGACGGAATTGCCGGTGAAGGTAACGCGGTAGCGGGTCTGGGTGAGTGCCCGGTCGGTATAGCCGGTGCGCTGGCCCTCGGTGCGGGGGGCGTAGGGCGTGGGGGTGGCGCACCCGGCCAGAAGTCCCAATGCCAAGGCAAAGGGAACGGCCCGGGAAAACACGGAAACGGGGGAAAGCGTCATGACAGTCTCCAATCGCGCCCTTCACGGGCACAAGATAATAACGGGGACCGGCATTTCCCAGTTCCAAGCTGTTAATATTACCGCCGACAGCCAGCCACCGCCTTGATTTTGCGGGGTTTCCGCCCGGCTGAGCGGTCATTTTGCACTGCACCCTCTTGCTAAAGCGGGCCGGGCAGGTGAAATTCGCCCCGACCGGCACAGCGGATGCCGCAAAAGCCCGAAAACGGGTTTCGGATATTGGGAAAACGAGGGGCCTGACGATCAAATGCTCGGCTATTCCCTTTCCGCTGCCCTCGCCATCGTCCTTGTTGCCGTGTGCACCCTGTCCTGCCAGCTCGCCATGCTGGGCTGGCTGCGGCTGACCCGCAAACGGCCCGTCCTGCCGCTGGCCCAGGTTGCTGAAAGCGAGCTGCCGCATGTGCTGGTGCAACTGCCGGTCTGCAACGAAGGCGCCGTGGCGCTGCGTGTCGCCGCCGCCGCCTGCGCCATGGACTGGCCGCGCGACCGCCTGACCATCCAGCTTCTGGACGACGGCAACGAAGCCAATCATGCCGTGCTGGCGCAGAGCCTGCCCGCGATCGTGCCGCCGGGCGTGGATCTTCAGCTTCTGCGCCGCGGCGACCGCAAGGGCTTCAAGGCCGGCAACCTGGCCTTTGGGCTGTCCCATTCCGAGGCGCCGTTCGTGGCCATGTTCGATGCCGACTTCGTGCCGGCGCCCGATTTCCTGCGCCGCACCCTGCCGGTGCTGCTGGCCGATGACGGCCTGGCCTTTGTGCAGACGCGCTGGGGCCATGCCAACCGCAACGCCAACTGGCTGACGCGGGTGCAGGGGCTGCTGCTGGATTCCCATTTCGCCGTCGAGCAGGAAGCGCGCTTCCGCGCTGGCCTGCCCATGGCGTTCAACGGTTCGGCCGGAGTGTGGAACCGCATCGCCATCGAACAGGCGGGCGGCTGGGCCGGCGACACCCTGACCGAAGACCTGGACCTGTCCATGCGCTGCGCCCTGCAGAACTGGCGCAGCGCCATGCTGCATGACCTGGAAGTGCCCGGCGACCTGCCGGAAACCGCCGCCGCCTGGCGCTCGCAGCAGGCGCGCTGGACCAAGGGCCCCGCACAATGTGCGCGCAAGCTGTTGCCGCGGGTGTGGGAAAGCACCCAGCCTCTGTGGAAGAAGATCGCGATGACGGCACAGATGTGCCAGTTCGCTTTTTACATTCTGGCCTTCACCAGCGCCACGATCTCGCTGTTCATGATGTCGGTGGGCATCAAGCCCTATTTCGCCGTCACCGTGCTGGGCCTGGTCGTGACCTTCATGGGCCTGTCCTGTTCGCTGGCCTATCTGTGGCTGGGCCAGCGCATGCTGGGGCGCGAGCGCGAAAGCCGTTTGATCCCCAGCCTGTTGCTGGCGGTGGTGTTCCCGTCCGGGCTGATCTTGGCCAATACCCGCGCCACGCTGGAGGCTTTCTTCTCGAACCGCATGGATTTCGTGCGCACCATGCGCCCCGGCGAAATCCAGAAGGGCGGCTGGCGCGGCATGCCCGAGCTGGTGGCCGGCGGCTTCGTCGCCACCCTTGCGGTGACCGAAAGCAACTGGGCCGCCCTGTTCTTCTTCTTTGCGGTGTCGGGGCTGGTGTCCATCGGCGCCATGGGCGCCATCGCCCCCCGCGCCCAGCCGCGGCGGATCACCACCGGCGAATAGCGCCTCGGCGCCACTACAAAAATCCCTGTAGCCTGTCGGCCGGCAACGGCGCCGCGCGTCGTTCCGATGACCGGCTGTGGCAAGGAGGCAGGCTATGCGCGTGATGGTTCTGGTGAAGGCGACAGAGGACAGCGAGAAGGGGTTTTTCCCTGACGACTGGACGCGCGAGATGATGGCGGCGATGGGCCGCTTCAACGATGCATTGCGCGACGCCGGCATCCTGGTGATGGCCGACGGGCTGACACCTTCCGCGCAAGGCAAGCGGGTGGCGTTCGATGGTGCCAGCCGCACGGTAATCGACGGCCCTTTCAAGCCGGCCGGCGAACTGGTGGCAGGCTTCTGGATCTGGGAGGTCCGGGACATGGATGAGGCGGTGGCCTGGGTGAAGCGCTGCCCCAATCCCATGCATGGGCCCAGCGAGATCGAGATCCGGCCGTTCCACGCGATGGAATAGGCCCCTGGGCGCATATGCTTAACACCCGATTAAGGTCTTGCGGCGCATTCTAGAGATTAAAATCGGACTTATCCGCACAACGGGGCGTTCAACGGCGCCGTCCCAGAGTGTTACCGGGTGAAGCGGCAATGCGCATGATCTGGAAATTGGTGGCCGCGGCGACGCTCGCGCTGGGCGTGGCCGGCTGCGCCAGCGAACCGCTGGAATACAGCCAGATGCCGCCCAAGCAGGGCCGCAGCGTCGTGCAAGCCGGCCCATCCAAGCCGGTGCAATGCGTGCCCTATGCGCGCGAACATTCGAAGATCAAGATTTTCGGCGACGCCAACACCTGGTGGGACAAGGCCGACGGCAAGTATCCGCGCGGCACGGCCCCCGCCATCGGTTCGGTGATGGTGCTGCATGATTATGCCCATGGCGATCACGGCCATGTTGCGGTGGTGCGCAACCTGATTTCGGCGCGCGAGATCCGTGTCGATCACGCCAACTGGCTCAATGACGGATCCATCTATGTCAACAATCCGGTGATGGATGTGAGCCAGGACAATGACTGGTCGGTGGTGCGGGTGTTCAACATCAAGACTGGCGGCTGGGGCATAAAGCTGTTCCCGGTCCAGGGCTTCATCGGGTCCAGCCGCGAGGCGGGGACCGACGATGACGCGCCGGCTCATCCCGATCTGGTGTCCGATGCCGGACGCGGCGGCATGGGAACTGTCAGTTTCGCGGGCGAATAAGCCAGCCCCGCCAGCGGCTTGGCGCCTAGCCTGCGCCATTCTGCCTCGCCCTCTTTGCGGTCCTGCCAGCCAAAGCCTATCGTCCCGCCCCTTCGCGGCGTAAATGACAGAACCGCAAGGCAGGGGCCGCGTTTTCCTTTCATGCCAATCCAGCATCAAGACCGCATCGGCTCGTGATTCCCATTCCGCCTGAACCGGAACTGCCGTCGGCCAGCGATCCGCTGTCCGCAGCGCCGCCGCTGGTGACGGAGGGTGGCTATTCCCATGCCGGCGACCGCAAGCTGTGGAGCCTGATGCTGGGCGCCATGGGCGTGGTGTTCGGCGATATCGGCACCAGTCCGCTTTATGCGCTGAAGGCCACAGTACTCGCCACCGAAGGCGGGTTGCCCAACCATGTCGCGGTGATGGGCTCGCTCTCGATGATCTTCTGGGCGCTGATCCTGGTGGTGACGGTCAAGTATGTGCTGATCATCATGCGCGCCGACAATAATGGCGAAGGCGGCACACTCGCCCTGGCCGCGCTGGCACATCGCTCGCCCAGCATGACGCGGCGGATCAAGGCCACCATCGGCATCGGCGCCACGGTCGGACTGGCGCTGTTTTTCGGCGACGGCATGCTGACCCCGGCCGTGACCGTGCTTTCGGCGGTGGAGGGCGTGACAGTGGAAGCACCGCATTTCGCGCCGCTGGTGGTGCCGCTGGCGCTGGCCATCCTGGTGCTGCTGTTCGTGATCCAGAATCGCGGGACGCACAAGATCGGCCGGTTGTTCGGGCCGGTGATGATGCTGTGGTTCTTTGCGCTGGCATATTTCGGCGCCGTGTCGCTGGTCAGAAATCCCGGCATCCTGACGGCAATCAATCCCTGGTACGCGCTGCAGATGTTTCTGCATGCCCCCTGGGTGGCGTTTGTGAGCCTTGGCGCCGTGGTGCTGGCGGTGACAGGCTGCGAGGCGCTGTATGCCGACATGGGCCATTTCGGCAAGCGGCCCATTCAATATGCCTGGCTCTTCATGGCGCTACCCGCGTTGCTGCTGAACTATTTCGGCCAGGGCGCGGCGCTGCTGCGCCAGCCCGAAGACGCCAAGATCGCCTTCTTCTCGGTCATTCCGCACTGGGCGCACATGCCGATGGTGGTGCTGGCCACCCTCGCCGCCATCATTGCCTCGCAGGCCGTCATCACCGGCGTCTTCTCGATGACCCAGCAGGCGGTGCAATTGGGCCAGTTGCCGCGCATGGAGATCCGCCACACCAGCGCCACCGATTATGGCCAGATCTTCGTGCCGCGCATGAACGCCCTGCTGGGCATCGGCGTGGTGCTGATCGTACTGATCTTCAAGTCTTCGGACGCGCTGACCGCGGCGTACGGCATCGCGGTGACGGGCGTCATGGTGATCGACACGTTCAATGCCGGCGTCGTCGCCAAGAAGCAGTGGAAGTGGATACCCTGGCTGGTGATCCTTTTGTTCGGCGGCATGGGCATCAGCGATGTCGTTTTCTTCGTCGCCAACAGCCTGAAGATTCCCGAAGGCGGCTGGCTGCCCCTGCTGATCGCGTTCGCGGTTTTTATCGCCATGGACACGTGGCGGCGCGGGCGGCGGGTGCACCTGGAAAAAGTCCGCAGCGAATCCCTGCCCTTGTCGCTGTTCCTGGACCGCGCCGACAAATCCACCACCCGTGTCGCCGGACTGGCCGTGTTCCTGTCGTCGCGCACCGATATCGTGCCGGGCGCCCTGCTGCACAATCTCAAGCACAACAAGGTGCTGCATGAGCGGATTGTGATCGCCAATGTGGTGGTGGATGACACCCCGCTGGTCACCCCCGCCAAGCGCATTGAGGTGGAAAAGCTGGGCAAGGGCTTCTATGCCGTGAAAATCCATCATGGCTTCTTCGAGACCCCCGACGTGCCTCAGGCGCTGGAGGATGCCCGCCGCTTCGGGCTGGCACTGGACGTAGATACCGCCACCTTCTTCATCGGTCGGGAAGCCCTGGTGCGCGGCGAACGCTCCGAGCTTCCGCGCTGGCGCAACCGGCTCTACCGGGCCATGGCCGGTGCGGCGCTGTCGCCGGCGCGCTTCTATCACCTGCCACCCAATCGCGTGGTAGAACTGGGAACGCAGATCACCATCTGATGGGGCGGCAAGCTTGAAATCGGAAGAGAAAGTGCCGGTGCGGCGCACCCTGGGACTGACCCTGGGGGCGCTGGGCGTGGTGTTCGGCGATATCGGCACCAGCCCGCTTTATGCCATGCGCGAATCCGCGCTGGCCGCCGGCGGGCACAATGCCAGCGCCTTTGCCATTTATGGCGCCTTGTCGCTGATCTTCTGGGCCCTGGTGGTGGTGGTCACCATCAAATATGTCGTCTTCATCATGCGCGCCGACAATCACGGCGAAGGCGGCGTGATGGCTTTGGCGGCACTGGCCCACCGCGCCCCTGTCAACCGCACCGTCAAGACCGGCATCGGCATCGCCGCGCTGCTGGGGCTGGCGCTGTTCTATGGCGACGGCATGCTGACCCCGGCGATCTCGGTGCTGTCAGCGGTGGAAGGCCTGGGCGCGTCGGACGCCTTCAAGCCCTTTGTCATGCCCATCACGCTGGCCATCCTGGTGGGACTTTTTCTGTTCCAGAGCAAGGGCACCGAAAAGATCGGAAAGGTGTTCGGGCCGGTGATGGTGCTGTGGTTCATCGTGCTGGCGGCGCTTGGCGCCGTGGCCATTGCGCGCACACCGCAGATCATGGCCGCCGCCAACCCCATGTATGCCGTCCAGCTGTTCGTGCGCGAGCCGTGGACCGCCTTCGTGGCGCTGGGCTCGGTGGTGCTGTCGGTGACGGGCTGCGAGGCGCTGTATGCCGACATGGGGCACTTTGGCGCCAAGGCGATCCGCTGGGCGTGGATGTATTTCGCCTTTCCCGCGCTGGTGCTGAACTATTTCGGCCAGGGCGCGCTGCTCCTGTCCAATCCCCAGGCCGCGCCTTTCCTGTTCTATGCGCTGGTGCCGGAGTGGCTGCATTATCCCATGGTGGCGCTGGCCACCATCGCCACCATCATTGCCAGCCAGGCGGTCATCAGCGGGGTCTTCTCCATCACCCGCCAGGCAGTGCAACTGGGCCAGTTGCCGCGCATGGTGATCAAGCACACCAGCGCCGAGGAGATGGGGCAGATATATGTGCCGCGCATCAACGCCATGCTGTGCGTCGGCGTGGTCCTGATCGTGCTGATCTTCAAGTCATCGGACGCACTGGCGGCGGCTTACGGCATTGCGGTGACGGGCGTGATGGTGATCTCCACGGCGCTGGTCGCCATCGTGGCGCGCTATCGCTGGAAGTGGAAGCTGCCGGCCGTGCTTGCGGTGTTCGGCGTTCTGGGCGCGATCGATCTCGCCTTCATGTCGTCGAATGCGCTGAAGATCTTCCAGGGCGGCTGGATGCCGCTGGCGGTGGCAGGCGGGGTGTTCGTGATCATGGACACCTGGCGGCTGGGCCGGCGCGTCCACCTGGACAAGCAGCGGGACAATGCACTGGCCCTGGACCTGTTCATGGCCCGCGCCGACAAGTTCAGCCAGCGCATCGCGGGGACCGCCGTGTTCCTGTCGCCCCGCATCGACATCGTGCCCAATGCGCTGCTGCACAGCCTGAAGCATTATCACGTGCTGCATGAACGGGTGGTGATCGCCACCGTTACCGTCGCAGACAAGCCGGTTGTGCCGCCGGCAAAGCGGGTGACGGTGGAAAAGCTGGGCAAGGGCTTTTTTGCGCTGCGCATCAATTACGGCTTCTTTGAAACGCCCGATATTCCCGCAGCCATGGAACTGGCGCGGGCGCAGGGCCTGGCGCTGGAGCCGGACGCCACCACCTATTTCCTGGGCCGCGAAACGCTGGTGGCGGGACATGATGCCGAGCTGAAGCGCTGGCGGGTGGCGTTGTACATGTGGTTGTCATCCAACGCGCTGGCGCCCGCGCGGTTCTACCTGCTGCCGCCGGGGCGCGTGGTCGAGCTGGGCACGCAGGTGACCATATAACTGTCGCGGCGCGACGAGCGCACGACGCAAGAGAACTGCGCCGCTAATCCAGCGCGTAGAACAGCGCTTTCAGGTACGCGCTTTCCGGCAATAGCGGGTGTACGGGATGATCCACGCCGGCGCCGGACTGGCGGATCAGGGCGGCGCGGCGGCCGGTGCGCGACAGCCCGGCGGCGCATTCCGCCGCAAAGCGGTCCGGCGGGATATTGTGCGAGCAGGACGCCACCATCACGATGCCGCCGGGCGCGGTGACATCTGCCGCCATGCGGGCCAGCTTGCGATAGGCGCGGGCGCCCGCTTCCAGATCCTTTTTCGTCTTCACAAAGGGCGGCGGGTCGGCCAGCACGATGTCGAAGCTTTCCTCGGCGGTTTTCAACCGCGCCAGCTCCTCGAATACGTCGGCCTTCACGGCCTGGATCTTCACGCTGTTGGTGCGGGCGCTTTCTTCGGCGATGGCCAGTGCCGGCGCGCTGCTGTCCAGGCAAACCACTTCGCTCGCGCCCGCCTTGGCCGCCAGGAGGCCGAAGCCGCCGGTATAGCTGAAGGCATCCAGCACACTCTTGTTCCTGGCGAACTGGGCGACGAAGGCGCGGTTGTCGCGCTGGTCGTAATACCAGCCAGTCTTCTGGCCTTCGGTAAGGTCGGCGACATAGCGCACGCCATTTTCCTCCACCGCAATGCGATGGCCTTCGCCCTTCAGGGTTTTGACATACGAGTCCAAGCCTTCCAGCGCACGGCTGGGGGCGTCGGCGCGCAGGATCACGGTCTTGGGCTTCAGCACGGCATCCAGCGCCATGGTGATGGCGGTGATCTGCTTTTCCATGCCGGCGGTGCCGATCTGCACGGTGAGGGTATCGCCGAAGCGGTCGATCACCAGGCCGGGCACGCCGTCGCCTTCGGCGTGGAACAGCCGGTAAAAAGGCTTGTCATAAATCGCATCGCGTAGCGCCAGGGCACGCGTCAGCCGGACGGCGAAGAATTCCGCGTCGATGACGACTTCGCACTCTTCAGAGAACAGACGGATCGCGATCAGGCTCTTGGGATTGAAATAGCCGGTGCCGAAGGCGCGGCCATCCTCGCCGCGCACATTGACCACCGAGCCGGGGGCGATGGCCTTGGCGGCTTCGTCCATGCGGATTTCGTTGGAGAAGATCCAGGGCGAGCCGGCGCGGGCGCGGCGCCCCTTCGGCAAAATGACAGTTTTTCTAGACATGGGGCGAGGGTGTAGCGGGGACTTGCACACCCGTCCATGGAGTCCTTACATGACGGCAGTATTCTTATAAGGATCAAGGCCATGGCCATCGACGGCAAGTGGGAAATCACCATCAATTCGCCCCTGGGCGCGCAAAAGGCGACCTTGGACCTCGTCACCGACGGCGCCAGCCTGACCGGCAGCCAGCAGGCGGCGCAGGGTTCCGGCCCCGTCGAAAACGGCAAGGTGGACGGCAATACCGTCACCTGGTCGGCCAAGATTTCCTCGCCCATGCCCATGACCCTGGATTTCACCGGCACCGTGGACGGCGACAAACTGTCCGGCAGCGTCAAGGCGGGTTCGTTCGGCTCATTCCCCTTCACGGGCAGCCGCAGCGCCTGATATAAGGGTTACGGGATTTCAGGGGCAGCCCAGGCACGGCTGCCCTTTTCCTTTGGAGCCCCGCGACGGCAAGGCCGGCGCAAAAGGAGCGAGCTTTGTCGATTCATAAAGAAGGCTATCCCTTCATTGCGCTGTTCGCCGCGGTCAACCTGCTGGCGTTCCTGTTCGCGACCTGGCTGGGCTGGCTGCTGCTGCCGATCACCATCTGGTGCGTCGCCTTCTTCCGCGATCCCGAACGCAAGACGCCGGAAGGCGAGGGCCTGATCATCTGTCCCGCCGACGGCAAGCTGCTGCCCATCGTCGAAGTGGCGCCGCCGGCCGAGCTGGGCATGGGCGATGCGCCGCGCCCGCGTTTGTCCATCTTCATGAACGTGTTCAATGTGCATGTGAACCGCAACCCGGTGTCGGGCAGCGTGGTGGCGAAATCCTATCGCCCCGGCAAGTTCTTCAATGCCAGTTTCGACAAGGCCAGCATCCACAATGAGCGCATGTCGATCCGGCTGCGCCCATCTTCTTTTAAAGAGACAGGCGACAATGGCGCGCGTGATCTTGCGGTGGTGCAGATCGCCGGCCTGGTGGCGCGGCGCATCGTCTGCGACCTGACGCAGGGCCAGAATGTGACGCGCGGCACGCGGTTCGGCATCATCCGCTTCGGCAGCCGGGTGGATGTCTATCTGCCGCCGGGCACCGAGATCCTGGTGACGCCGGGCATCAAGACGGTGGCGGGCGAAACCGTGCTGGCGCGGTTCGTCTGATGGATACCGACCGGCTGACCCGCCGCAAGCGCGCCCGCCAGATCGTGGCGGCGCGGCTGGAACGGCTGGAAGACCTGTCGCTGTCCAAGCTGGTGCCGTCCTTCATCACATTGCTGGCGCTGGCCTCGGGCGTCACCGCCATCCGCTTTGCGGTGCATGGCGAGTGGACCAGCGCGGTCGCCTTCATCATCGCTTCGATGATCCTGGACATGCTGGACGGCCGCGCGGCGCGCATGCTGGGCGCCGACAGCCGCTTCGGGGCGCAACTCGACAGCCTGGCCGACCTGGTCAGCTTCGGCGTGGCGCCCGGCATCATCCTGTATCTATGGACGTTGCAGCAGATCGGCGACCGCGGCTGGATCGCGTCGCTGGTGTTCTGTGCCGCGGCCGCCGTGCGCCTGGCGCGCTTCAATGTCGAGGCGGCGCGCGACGAAGGCGCCACCAAGTCCAATCCCTATTTCACCGGCCTGCCGACGCCGGCGGCGGCCTGCATGGTGCTGCTGCCGCTGCTGATCTCGTTCCAGTGGGATGACAGCTTCATGATCCAGCCCTGGATCTCGGTGCTGTTCATTGCCGTCACGTCGATATTGATGGTGTCGCGCCTGCCCACGCCGTCGATCAAGTACATGAAGCTGCAGCGACAGCACCGGGTGGCGGCGGCCATCGTCTTTGCCGGACTGGCGGCGGCGCTGATCGCCTGGCCCTGGGCCACCATGACCATCGGGCTGGTGATCTATGTGGCGTCGATTCCGTTCGCCATTTACGCGCACCATCCCAGGACTGCTGCCAAACGGGCGGCGTAACGCCACGCGCGCCGCACAGCCGGTTGGCCATGCAGCGCGTTTGGGCAAACTGGTTTTGTGAAAGCTACTTCGTCTTGACCGGCGCCAGGCCGCCCATAAGCCGGTTCTGGAACGGGCCCGCGACGCTGGGATTGTACTGGAAGCTCTGGTTGTAGCTGTTGTAGGTCGGGCCGTTCTCCTGGTTGCCGCCATTGCCGAAATGGACCTGGCCAAAGCCGTCCATGAAGCCGCCGCCGCCACCACCGCCGCCATCGGCATTGGCGCCGACGCCGCCGCTCCAGCCGCGATCATCCACGCGCACGGATTCGTAATAGCCGGGCGGCGGGCCGTAGGCGTCCGGCGGCGGACCGTAATCGGCCACCGGATAGGATTGGGGCGGCACGTCATAAGCCTGGATCATGTCATTGGGGGCGACACGCCAGGGGCCATGCCATTCACCGCCGACCCGGCCAGCCGAGGCGTAATCATAATAACCGCCGCTGCGACGGGCGGCCCGGTGCACCGGGCGGCGCACGGCAGGGCGAACCGCGCTGTGGCGCGGGCGGACCTTGGCGTCATCCGGGCAGTCGCAAAGGCAGGTGACCTTGCTCTGCGCGGCCATGGCGGGGGCCGTGATGGCGATGGTGGAAATCGCGGCGCTTGTCAGCAAAAGGCCGACGGTCAAGGCAGTTACCCTCATTGCACTCTCCTTAGGTAGAAGACCGGGGTCTTCAGACGTGAGGCGTGTCGCGGGGCATGCGATGCGCTGTACCAATACGGGACGTTCTATTCTGGCACAGGCGCGATGGCGAGCAGGGATTGCTGCGTTGGTTAATTTGCGCAGCCGGACGTGTTTTGATCCGTCGCAAATCCCGTCTTAACCCCTCGCCTTCCACACTGGACGTACGGGACCGGGACTTTCATGACAGCCGACAATTCCATCTGGGCGCACGACATCGATGCGCAGGCCCAACGCGAAAACCGCATAAACCTCGCCTTGCTGCGCGGCGTACTGGAAAGCCTGCGCGTCAATCGCCGCATGGCGCCGCTGCTGGCGCTGACGGTTGCGGGGATGTTCGCGCACTGGGTTGCCTGGCCGTGGCTTGCCACCTGGTTTGCGCTGGTGATGGCGGGCATCGCGGTGCAGCTTGGCTTCATCCGCCATTTCCCCAAGGGCGACATGGATGCGCGCGCCACGCGGCGCTGGGGTATCGGCGCTTCCGCCACGAACGTCCTGTCAGTCGCCTGCTGGACATCGCTGGGCTGGTTCATGTGGGTGCCCGGCAACGAGATCGACCATACCCTGATCACCATCGTGCTGGCCGCGACGCTGGCGGCGCACTGCACCCTGGCCGGGGCCAGCCGCCAGATCGCGGTACCGGCCTTCGTCTTGTATGGCGTGGTGATGGCGCTGGTGCCGCTGCAGGACGGCACGTCCGCGTCCATCTATCTGGCGCTCGTGACGCCTTTCTATGTCTGGTACATCGCCCGCATCGCCAATCACAATTATACCCGCGCCCGCGCCGCCATCGTGCTGCTGGAAGAACGCGACTCGCTGTTGGCCGAACTGGTCATGGCCAAGATCGAATCCGACCGCGGTCGCGAAAAGGCGGAAGCCGCAAACTTGGCCAAGTCGCACTTCCTGGCAAACATGAGCCACGAGTTGCGCACGCCGCTGAACGCGATCCTGGGTTTTTCCGAAGTGATCTCCACCCGCATGTTCAGCGAGACCCCGGAACGCAATTATGAATATGCCGCGCTGATCAATTCGTCCGGCCATCATCTGCTGACCCTGATCAACGATATTCTGGACCTCGCCAAGATCGAGGCCGGCCGCTGGAAACTGGAAGAGGCGGAAGTGGATTTGTTCCGCGTCGCCGACGACGCCATGCAACTGGTGTTGTGGCGCACCAAGGACAGCAAAGCCACTTTGGAAAATGCCGTCGATCCCGAACTGGCGCGTATCTATGCCGATGAGCGCGCGATCAAGCAGATCCTGCTCAACCTGTTGTCCAACGCGGTCAAGTTCACGCCGGAGCATGGCAAAGTCGCCGCCTTTGCCCATCTTACCGAGGATGGCGGGATGGCGTTCGGTGTCAGCGATACCGGCGTGGGCATCTCCAGCGAAGACCAGGTTCTGGTGTTCGACAGCTTCGGCCAGGGCAAGCATGACGTCGCCATCGCCGACAAGGGCACCGGGCTTGGCCTTGCCATCGTCAAGGGCCTGGCGGAATCCCATGGCGGCCATGTCCGGCTGGAAAGCCAGGTCGGCAAAGGGACGCGAGTCACGGTTTATCTGCCGGCCAGCCGCGTATTGCCTTTGGCACAGCGCAACGTCGCCTAGCCGGCCTTGCGCAGCGCCCGCTGTTCGTGCGTCAGCGCATGCACGAAGGCCAGCTTCTCGATCACCCGGGGCGTCAGCACAAACGGATACAGATCCATCAGCCCCATGCTGCGGTTGAGATTGTTGGTGGCGAACTCGATCGGCAGCCAGGCATCGATCAGCGTGTCCATGCGCGGCGCCTTGTAAGGATCGAAGTCGATGGCGGCCGCTAGGGCGCCGCGGGCGCGGCGCGGCTTGACCTTGAGACCGAAGGCGCCGGCCGTCTCTAGCGTATCGACGATGTGCAGATAGTGCGCCCAGGTCTCGGCGAAATCCTCCCACGGATGGGTGGTGGCATAGACGCTGATATATTCTTCGCCCCAGCCCGGCGGCGCGCCTTCATTGTAGTGCTTCTTGAGCGCCTCGTCGTAATCCATGCGGTCGTCGCCAAAGAGCTGGCGGAAGGCATCCAGCCAGCCCTGCTCGGTGGCCACCAGACGGTCCCAGAAATAATGCCCGCTTTCATGGCGAAAATGGCCCAGCAGGGTGCGGTAAGGCTCGCCCAGCTCGCCGCGCACTTTTTCGCGCACATCGTCATCGGCCTCGCGCACCGCCAGGGTGATCAGGCCCTTGTCATGGCCGATCATCACATTGTGAGCGTGGCTTTCCGGCGGATCGGCCAGGAAATCAAAGGCCAGCCCCTGTTCGGGATTGTCGTTTTTGTTCTCCAGCGGCAAGCTCAGCCGCAGCAGGGAATAGAACAGCCGGTGCTTGGCCGCCTCGATCTTGCGCCAGCGCCCGTCATTGCCGGGCTCGGTGAGGTCGGGGATCATCCGGTTGTGGCGGCAGGCGGCACAGAATTCCTCGCCCGCATGCTCCGGGACCATCCAGTTGCACACCCCAAAATCGTAGTTTTTGCAGAAGCGATAGCCCACGCCCTGGGCCGCCAGCACGGTCCAGCCGCCGCCATCCTTGGGGTCCAGCGCAGATATCTCTGCAATATCAGGCAGATAGCCCAAGGCCCGGCCGCAATTTTCGCAGCGGATATTCTCGAAATACAGAAGCTCGCCACACCCCTGGCAGCTGAACAATTTCATGGCGAAATCCTTCGATTGGCTAGGGAAACGCAGGGTTCTTAACCTCGTTCCGTGTAGATGGCGGATGCGGCGCAGCGGCTTGTAGCCGCGCCTTCGCAGTTGCGGCATAGTTACTTTCCACAGGGACTTGTTATGAGCATCCAGGCAGCGCTTCGTCACGTCACCCGCTACCGCTACGACCGGCTGATCGGACTGGGACCCCAGACGATTCGCCTGCGCCCTGCCCCCCATAGCCGCGCCAAGGTGGTGGCCTACAGCCTGAAGATCGAGCCGGAACAGCATTTCCTGAACTGGCAGCAGGACCCCCAGTCGAACTGGCTGGCGCGTGTCGTCTTCCCGGAGAAGGTGGATCACTTCACCGTGGCGGTGGACCTGATGGTCGAGATGGAGGTTATCAACCCCTTCGACTTTTTCCTGGAGCCGGAAGCGGAGAAATACCCCTTCGCCTATTCCCCCGAACTCAAGGCGGAGCTGGAGCCGTACCTGAAGACTTCGCCGCTGGGCGAAAAGTTTGACGCCTTCCTGGCCAAGGTGCCGCGCGAAAAGAAGCAGACCACCAACTTCGTCTTCGATCTCAACGCCTCGCTGTCGAAAGAGATCGCCTACACCATCCGCATGGAGCCCGGCATCCAGACGCCGGAGGAAACCCTCACCAAGAAGTCCGGCTCGTGCCGCGACTCGGCCTGGCTGCTGGTGCAGATGCTGCGTCACCTGGGGCTGGCGGCGCGCTTTGCCTCCGGCTACCTGATTCAATTGAAGCCCGACGTGAAGTCGCTGGACGGCCCTTCGGGCACGGACGTGGATTTCACCGACCTGCATGCCTGGTGCGAAGTCTATCTGCCGGGCGCCGGCTGGGTGGGCCTTGATCCCACCAGCGGGCTTTTTGCCGGTGAAGGCCATATCCCGCTGGCCTGCGCCGCCACGCCGTCACAGGCCGCGCCGATCAGCGGCGCCGTTGAATCCGCCGAAGTGCTGTTCGACTTCGACATGAGCGTGGCGCGCATCAAGGAGCCGCCGCGCGTCACCAAACCCTATACCGAAGAGCAGTGGGCCGAGATCGAGAAGCTGGGCGACGCGGTGGACCGCGTCCTGTCCATGCATGACGTGCGCCTGACCATGGGCGGCGAACCGACTTTTGTTTCCATCGATGACCGCACCCATGCGGAATGGCACACCGCTGCCGTCGGCCCCACCAAGCGGGCGCTGGCCGACACGCTGATCCGCCGCCTGCGCGACCGCTTCGCGCCGGGCGGGATGCTGCATTACGGCCAGGGCAAATGGTATCCGGGCGAAAGCCTGCCGCGCTGGGCCTTCGCGCTTTACTGGCGCACCGATGGCGTGCCGTTGTGGAAATCCGCCGACCGCATCGCGCCGGAAAAAGCCAACTACAAGCCCACGGTGGACGACGCCAAGGCACTGATCCACGCCGTCGCGGGCAAGCTGGGGCTGGACAGCAGCTATGCCATACCGGCCTACGAGGACTTCTGGCATCACCTGGCACAGGAACGCAGCCTGGCCGCCAATGTCGATCCCATGGACTCCAAGCTCGAAGATCCCGAATTGCGCGCGCGCCTGGCGCGGGTGTTCGAACGCGGGCTGTCCACGGCGGTCGGCTATGTGCTGCCGGTGGAAATGGGCACACGCACCTGGCTTTCCGAGCACTGGACCACGCGCAGCGGCAGCCTGTTCCTGTTGCCGGGCGACAGTGCGATCGGTTTTCGCCTGCCCTTGAATTCCCTGCCTTATGTGCCGCCGCATCAGCGCAGCTTCGTGCCGCCGCCTGATCCCTTTGCGCCGCTGCCGCCACTGGAGGACGCCGATGACTCCGGCCAGTCCTATACCAACGGCGCGGATGGCTACAGCAACGGCTACCTGGAAGGCGAAGTGCGTCCCGAGCCCTTCCGTCCCGTCAACACCGCGGTCACCGAACTGGCGGCCGAGCCTGTCGTGCGCACCGCGCTGACGGTGGAGCCGCGCGACGGCAGGCTGTGCGTGTTCATGCCGCCGACGCCGGCGGCCAATGATTACTTCACGCTGCTGGCGGCGATCGAAGACGCGGCCGAAAAGCTGGGCGTCGCCGTGCATATCGAAGGCTATCCGCCGCCCTTCGACAGCCGCGTCAACGTCATCAAGGTCACGCCCGATCCCGGTGTGATCGAAGTGAACATCCATCCCGCCAGGGATTGGCGCGAACAGGTGGAGATCACCAAGGCGCTGTATGAAGAGGCGGCCGCCTGCCGTCTTTCCACCGAGAAATTCCAGCTCGACGGCCGCCACACCGGCACCGGCGGCGGCAACCACATCGTGGTCGGGGCGCAGACCCCGCCCGACAGTCCGTTCCTGCGCCGCCCCGACATGCTGAAAAGCATTGTCGCCTATTGGCAGAACCATCCGGCGCTGTCCTATCTGTTCAGCGGCATGTTCATCGGGCCGACCAGCCAGGCGCCGCGCATCGATGAAGCACGCCATGACGCGCTGTACGAACTGGAAATCGCCTTCAGCGAGGTGCCGTCGCGCGCTGCCGCCAATATCCCGCCCTGGCTGGTGGACCGCATCTTCCGCAACCTGCTGGCAGACTCGACAGGCAACACCCACCGCACCGAAATCTGCATCGACAAGCTCTATTCACCCGACGGCCCCACCGGGCGGCTGGGCCTGGTTGAATTCCGCGGCTTCGAGATGCCGCCCCATGCCGAGATGAGCCTGGCGCAACAGCTTCTGCTGCGCGCCATCATCGCGCGCTTCTGGCGCGAGCCCTACCAGGCCAATCTTGTGCGCTGGGGCACGGGCCTGCAGGACCGCTTCATGCTGCCGCATTTCGTCTGGGCCGACCTGCAGGACGTGATCGCCGACATGAACGCGCACGGCTTTGCCTTTGATGCCGAGTGGTTCCGGCCGCATTGGGAATTCCGATTCCCGCAGGTCGGCTCGGTCCAGTATGAAGGCGTGGGGCTGGATATCCGCACCGCGCTGGAGCCCTGGAACGTCATGGCCGAGGAATCGACCGCCGGCGGCACCGCCCGCTTTGTCGATGCCTCGGTCGAGCGGCTGGAGGTTAAGGTCACCGGTCTTACGCAGGGCCGCCACCAGGTGCTGGTCAACGGCAAGACCGCGCCCCTGCGCGCCACGGGCCAGAGCGAGGGCGTGACGGGCGTCCGGTTCAAGGCGTGGCAGCCGGCCCATGGCCTGCATCCCACCATCCCGGCCCAGGCGCCGCTGGTGATCGAGATCTGGGACAGCTGGCGCAAGCGCAGCCTGGGCGGGTGCACCTATCACGTTGCCCATCCGGGCGGCCGCAACTCCGAGCTTTACCCCGTCAACAGCTATGAGGCAGAAGGTCGCCGCCTGGCGCGTTTCGAGCCTTTCGGCTTTACGGGCGGAATATTCGAAGCTGCCAGGGCAGAACCGCATCCCGATTTCCCCTATACACTCGACCTGAGACGGTAATCTCGCCGTTGGGGAGCATTGATTCGCAACGTGCCTGACGCGGGATTGGTTGAGCCGGTTGTGACGGCGCGCTTTGACGAATTGCGCGACGGGGAAGGTCTGGTCCGCCCGCACTGGCGTGCCTTTGCCCGTTCGCTCAGCCAGTTGCCGCCCGAGGAATATGCCCGCCGCCAGGCCTCGGCGCGGGCCACCGTCCAGGACAATGGCGTCACCTACAATGTCTATGACGACAAGGCCGGCCAGCAGCGTCCCTGGGAGCTGGACATCGTTCCCTTCATCCTGTCGGCGACCGACTGGAGCAAGATAGAAGCGGCCGTCATCCAGCGCGCCACCCTGGCCGATTTGTTGCTGCGCGACGTCTATGGCCCCCAGCGGCTGATGCGCGAGAATGTGCTGCCGGCCCAGCTTGTGACAGGTCATCCGCAATTCCTGCGCCCCTTGTGCGGCACGCGCCCTGCCGGCGATGTGCATGTCCATCTGTATTCCGCCGATCTGGCGCGCAGCGCCGATGGCTCGTGGCGCGTGATGGCAAGCCGCGCCGATGCGCCGGGCGGACTTGGCTATGCGCTGGAAAACCGGCTGGTGGTGGCGCAGACCTTTCCCGAAAGCTTTGGCGACATGCGGGTGGCGCGGCTGGCCGCTTTCTTCAACGCCTACAAGGAAAGCATTCTCACCCTGGGCCAGTCGCGCCGCGACCGCGCCGTGCTGCTGACACCGGGCCCCTACAACGAAGCTTATTTCGAGCATGTCTATCTGGCGCATTATCTGGGCCTGACGCTGGTTCAAGGCGACGATCTGGCGGTGCGCGACGGCGAGGTGTTCCTGAAGACGCTCACCGGGCTTGAGCGCGTCTCCGTCATCTTCCGCCGCGTCGACAGCGATTTCTGCGATCCGCTGGAGTTTCGCGGCGACAGCGCGCTGGGTGTGCCGGGGCTGGTGGAAGCGGTGCGCGCCGGCGGCGTGGTGCTGGCCAATGCCCTGGGCGGCGGCGTCATCGAATCCCCCGCCATGGACGCCTATCTGCCCGCCATAGCCGAAGCGCTGCTGGGCGAAGAGCTGAAGATTCCCGACATCGCCACCATCTGGTGCGGCACCGAATGGGGCCGCAAGGAAGCCATGGCGCGGATGAAGACGTCGATCCTGCGCGATGCCTTTGATGCGCGGCCTCTGTTCTCGCGCAATTCCAGTGCGCGGCTGGGCATGGACCTGGCGGGCGAGGAACGCGAGCGCCTGCTGGCCAGGCTCCATCGCCGCGGCGAGACCATGGTGGTGCAGGAAGTCTCGCCCCTGGGCATGGCGCCGGTGTTCGAGAACGGAAAATTCGGGGCGCGGCCGGTATCCTTGCGCGTCTTCGCTGCCTGGACGCCGTCGGGCTGGATGGTGATGCCGGGCGGTCTGACGCGTGTCGCCGCCGACGACACGGTGCGCGCCTTGTCGATGCAGTCAGGCGCTTCGTCCAAGGACGCCTGGGTGCTTTCGAGTGCGCCGGTGGACAATTTCAGCCTGCTCAGCAACGGCGGTAAAACGCTGGAAGTGAAGCGCCAAGGCGAATCCGCGCCGTCTCGCGCCATGGATAACCTGTTCTGGCTGGGCCGCTATGCCGAGCGCATCGAGAGCTTCGTGCGTATCCTGCGCGCCGTGGCGGCACGCGCCGCCGACGAACCGGCCAGCGCGCTGGACGTGGCGCGCAAGCTGCTGATCCCCTTCAGCCAGGCCAGCGATACGCCGATCGAGGCGATTGCCGACGAGCAGGAGCTGAGCGCCGAGTTGCAGCGCCTGATCTACAATCCCAGGGTCAGCCGCGGCTTGCAGCGCATGCTGGCGCGGGTGGAGCAGACTGCCTGGTCGGTGCGCGACCGGCTTTCGCTGGATACCTGGCGCACCATCCACGCGCTGACCACCATCGATCATCCGCCCGAAGCCGACGCGGTTTTCTCCGCGCCCGATGCGCGCTTTTATCTGGATTCGCTGGTGCGCCGCGCCGCCGCCTTGTCGGGACTGTCGGCCGAAAACATGACGCGTGGCCCCAACTGGCTGTTCATGGACATGGGCCGCCGCGTCGAGCGCGCCCAGCATCTTGCCTGGCTGGTGCGCCAGACGGTGGGCGATGCCGATGCGCGCGAGACCGAGCATATACGCATCCTGCTGGAAATCGCCGACAGCGCCATGACCTATCGCTCGCGCTATCTCAATGTCTTTCAGCTGGTGCCGTTCGTGGACTTGCTGCTGCTGGACGAGCACAATCCGCGCTCTTGCGCTTTCCAGATGGCGGCAATCGAAAACCATTTGCGCGAACTGCCGCGCATCACCCTGGCCCAGCGCAGCGACGTGGCACGGACCCTGGCGCGCGAGATGCATGGCGCGCTGGTGAATGCCAATCCGGCAAGGCTGTCTTTCTGCGAAGGCGGCAAGCGGCCAGGCCTGGTGGAGCTGACCGACACCATTTTCTCCGACGCGGGGTTGCTGTCGGATGCCATTGCCGACGCCTATTTCCAGCATGCCAGCCGCCGCCGTACCGGCGCAGCAGGCCATTCCTAGGAATGGAGAGCTGATGGAATACAAGGTCCGCCACCGCACCACCTATCGCTATCTGCAGGATGTGTCGCATTCCTGGCATCTGGCGCATCTGCGCCTGCGCACCACACCGCTGCAGACCGTGCATGACAGCCGGGTCAGCCTGAGCTTGGAGCCGGCCAGCCAGGTGGCGCGCAACGACTACTTCGACAATCCCTGCGAATGGTTTTCCATCGACGAGCCGCACACCCACCTGGACGTGATCGCCGAAAGCCATGTGCGGGTGGACGCGGCCCCCGAGCGCGTCAGCCGCGACAGCCTGACCTGGGAGGAAGTGCGCCGCCTGCTGGAAACCCCCAGCCTGGACGAGGCGCGCGATGCGGTACAGTTCCTGTTCGATTCCCCGCTGACGAAATTCCGCAGCAACATCGCGGCCTATGCCGAAGTGAGCTTTCCGCCCGGGCGGCCGCTGCTGACCGGCGCGATCGAGCTGATGAACCGCGTCCACAAGGATTTTCGCTACGATACCACCGTCACCGACGCCACCACGCCGGTGGACCGGGTATTCGAGATCCGCGCCGGCGTCTGCCAGGACTTGGCGCATGTGGGGATCGCGGCGATGCGTTCCATCGGCCTGCCGGCGCGCTACGTCTCCGGTTACCTGCTGACCCAGCCGCCGCCGGGCAAGGCGCGCCTTCTGGGCGCCGATGCCAGCCACGCCTGGTTCAGCGTCTGGGCGCCGCCCTTCGGCTGGGTGGACCTGGACCCCACCAACAATATCCTGGTGGGCGAAAGCCATGTGACTGCGAGCTGGGGCCGCGATTATGGCGATGTGGCGCCGGTGGCGGGCATCATCCTGGGCGGCCATGACCATGTGGTCGAAGTGGGCGTCGACGTGATCCCGGTTGAACCGGGCAATCTTGCTCAATAGAGATTGCCGCGATATGGCCTAGGGCCAGATGACCGCGCCTTACATCATAGCCCTCGCTTTCTGTGCCTTCGCCGCCACCATGGCTGGCGGGCTGATGACATTCCGGCTGGCTGGCAAGCTGCCGCTGGTGATGGGTTTTTCAGCCGGTGCGGTGATTGGGGTCGCCTTCTTCGACCTGGCGCCCGAGGCGCTGGATGCCGGCGCGGGACTGTATCAGCCGCGCACGCTGCTGGCGGTCGCAGCGCTGGGCTTCTTCTTTTATACCGTGCTGGACCGGATGGTGGCGCGGCACGACTGCGAGGGCCAGGCCAATCCGGCGCGCGGATTGATCGGTGCCGCCAGCTTCAGCGCGCATAGCGTGCTGGACGGTTTTGCGATGGGCCTCGCCTTCCAGACCAGCCGCGAGGTCGGGCTGATCGTGGCGGCCGCCGTGCTGGCGCATGATTTCGCCGACGGCCTCAACACGGTGAACGTGGTGACCCGCAATGGTGGCAGCCGGAGCTTTGCACTGCGCTGGCTGGCGGTGGACGCGATCGCGCCAATCCTGGGCGCCGGATTGAGCCTGCTGATCGTGCCCAGCGCGGGCCTGCTGTCGATATTGCTGGCGCTGTTCACCGGCTTTTTCCTGCACATCGGCGCCAGCGGCCT
>CBIHOI010000023.1:0-25980 GCA_966211925.1 uncultured Hyphomicrobiales bacterium
GGCCTCACCGCCGCCGGCCAGCAGGCGCCGCAGCGCATGTACCAGGCCTATTCCGACCAGGAAAAAGCCGACCTCGACAAGGTCAGCGCCTATCTCAACACCATCCACAGCCTGCGCAGCCAGTTCGTGCAGATCGGCCCCGACGGTGGCACCGACCAGGGCGTGCTCTATATCGAAAAGCCCGGCCGCATCCGTTTTGAATATCGCCCGCCCAGCCCGGTCCTGATCGTGGCCAGTAGCGGCGCCATCTATGTCAAGAATGCCCGGCTCAACACGGTGGACAAATACGATTTGTCCGACACGCCGCTGGGCCTGCTGTTGAACGACCGGGTCGACCTCGCCCACAACAAGGCGGTGCTGGGTGTGCAGGAGCGCGATGGCGCCATCATCGTGCAGGCCCGCACCAGCACCAACCGCAACAATTCCAACATAACCATGGTGTTCTCCACGCCCGGCATCGAATTGCGGCAATGGACGGTGAAGGACAATCAGGGCGGCATCACCACCGTGGCGCTGCAAAGCCCCCAGATCGGCGCCCCGATGGACGAGGCGCTGTTCACCCCACCCACCCGCGCCGTGCGGCAAAGCGCCAAGTAATGTCCCGCCGCGTCGTCGGACTGGTCACCGACCGCCGCATGATCGACGGCATGCCGGTGCATCTGGCGCATGACGAATATGTTACCGCCATCCGCGATGGCGCGGGCGCGCTGCCGCTGCTCATCCCTTCCACGGATGTGCCGCTGCCGATCGACGCCATCCTGTCAGCGGTGGATGGATTGCTGTTCACCGGCAATGCTTCCAACGTCGCGCCCGGGCATTATGGCGCGACAGCACGCGACGGCACCGTGCTGGACGAGGTCCGCGACACCACCACCCTGCCGCTGCTGCGCGCCGCCATCGCGAAGGGCAAGCCCATGCTGGCCATCTGCCGCGGCTTCCAGGAACTGAACGTCGCGCTGGGTGGTACGCTCCACCAGCATGTGCATGAGATCCCCGGCCGCCTGGACCACCGCGAACCGCCGGACGTGCCGCCCGAGCAGGAATATGCCCCCGCCCATCCCATACATATTTCCGCGGATGGCATGCTGGGGCAGTTGTCGGGCCTCAGCGAGGCCATGGTCAATTCGCTGCATCACCAGGGCATCGACCGGCTGGCGCCCGGCCTCGTAGCGGATGCGCATGCGCCCGATGGCCAGATTGAAGCGGTTTCCATGCCTGGCGCCGCCGGCTTCCTCCTGGGGGTGCAATGGCATCCGGAGTGGGGCTGGGCACAAGACGCTCTCAGCCGTGCAATTTTCGCAGGTCTGGGTCGGGCCATGACGTCACAGAGGTTTACAGCAAACTAACGTTTCGCTGGCAGACTGGTGGCGCTAACACCGGGTCTTTCAAATGCCCCATCGCGCGCGTCTCCTGGGCTTTGCCTTCACCAACGCCGATTTCCTGTTCGAGGTGGATCAGGCCGGGACCATCCTGTTCGCGGCCGGCGCTGCCAATGACCTGGTGAAGGAAAGCGGCGAAACGCTGGTGGGCCAACCCGCCGGCAAGCTGTTCAAGCCGTCGGAAGGCGTGAAGTTTGCCACCTTCGCCAAGGCGCTGAAATCCGGTGACCGCGCCGGTCCTTTCAAGCTGACGCTGGCCACCGGCACCGAAGCCAACCTGGCCATGTTCTGCCTGCCGCAGAACGATGCGCGAGTCTCCTGCACCCTGGCGCGTCCAGGCACCCACGCTGCAAAACCGCAGATTGATCCCAAGACCGGCCTGGCCTCGCGCGACGGCTTCATGGCCGCGGCGGAGCGCGCCGGCAGCAAGGACACCCTGACCCTGGTGGATGTGCCGGGCCTTCCCGAGCTTTGCGCCCAGCTTTCACCAGGCAATGCCGATGCGATGATGCAGCGCATCGTGGAAACACTGAAATCCTCCGGCGCCAGCGCCGCGGGCCAGATCTCCGATACCGGCTTCGGCGCGCTTGCGCCCGCGACACGCGGCAGCCTCGGCCTGATCCGGAAAATCACCGACGCCATCACCGCCGGTGGCCTCAAGGCCCCGAAAATGTCGGAAACCCGCATCGGTCTGGTCGGGGCGGGCCTGACGTCCGAGCAGCGCATGCTGTCGCTGCGGTACGTGGTCGAGCAGTTCGCCCAAAAGGCAAAGGTGGAAGGCGACGGCGATATTGCCTCTTCCTTCACCGCCCTGATGGACGAAACACAGGTGCGGCTGGCCGAGATGACCCGCATGCTGGAGCACGGCGCCTTTGAGATCGCCTATCAGCCCATCAGCGACCTGGCCAGCGGCAAGGTCTCCCATTACGAAGCTTTGGCGCGCTTCACCAATCCGCAAGGCTCGTCGAAGGGCACCGGGGACACCGTCAAGTTCATCGAAGCGCTGGGCATCGCCAATGCCTTCGATCTGGCGGTCGCCAGCAAGGTGCTGAACGAGATTGAAAAGTGCGACGCCGAGATTGCCTTCAACATCTCGGGCGCCACCATCGCCGCGCCCGCCAGCTTCGGCATGCTGGCGGCGCTGCTGGCCCGCCGCCGCAAGCTGGCGCCCCGCACCCTCATCGAAATTACCGAGACGGCGACGATCCACGACCTGGAGGCCGCCGGCAAGGCGATCCAGGTGCTGCGCGACATGGGCTTTCGCGTCGGGCTGGACGATTTCGGCGCCGGCGCGGCGTCGGTCAATTACCTGCACGCCTTCCCGGTGGATTTCGTGAAATTCGACGGCGCCATGATCCAGAAGATCGGCACCTCCAGGCGCGACGATGCCTTGCTCTCGGGTCTGGCGAAGCTGTGCACCGAGCTCGGCGTCACCACCATCGCCGAATGGATCGAGAACGAGGCCATGGCCAAGGCGGCACGCGCGCTGGGCTTCCACCACGGCCAGGGAAAGTGGCTGGGCGCGCCCATGCTGGAACTGCCGGCTTCTGCGCCCACGCCGGGCAAGCGCAAGGGCGTGCGGGAAAGCTGGGGCTGATTTCCTGCAGGGCCGAATCCGGCCGGGACCGGATGATTTGCGAAAAGCCAAATGTGGCAAAAATGCAAATGTCACCCTTAAAATCAAATAATCTGGCCTGACCACGAATTTTCTTGAAACCTGTGGCATTTGAGCATAGTTATATATCCGAAGACGGCCCTGGGCTGCTGGCACTGCCCCCCGCTCGCTTTCAGCCCCCGTCTTCGCTGGAGCCCCGGTTCATCCCCTCCCGGCGCTCCTCGCGCATATAAAGCGCATTTTGCCCCCGACCCCCCGGTCGGGGGCTTTTTTTTGAGGAAGGGGGGGGCTGCGTGCAGTTGCGTCAGACAATGCCGGCCACCCGCACACAGGCGCGGGAGCGTTCGGCAGGCCTGGTCGGCGCCGTGCTGGTGCAACTGGTCCTGCTGGGCCTGTTCCTGCAGCCGCTGGTGCCTCCGGCACGGCCAAGGCAGCTGGCGCGCGAACTGATGCTGCTGCTGCGTCCGGCGCCGCAAAAGGTGCCCATACCGCGTACCATCGATGCCCGCCCTGGTCCGCTTTTGCCGCTCCGATCCTTGCCCACACCCGATATCCAGCGAGACAGCGCCCCCACCGCCGTGCCGCCGTCCGATTCCATGTTGCGGGGGCTGGGGCAGAGCCTGTTTGGCTGCGCACCGGAAACCTATGCGGGATTGTCCCGCGAGCAGCGGGCGCATTGCCCGCCACCGGGCGAGGGATTGGCACGGGGCGAACCGACCGATCTGATCGGGCCTTCAAAGTCCCATGCCAAGGATGCGCAAAGGTGGCAGGAAGCTCTGGACGAGCGACACTGGGAACCGCAATGCGCGGGCGCTGAATCGGTGGTGTCTTGCTTGGTGCAGCAGAGCATCGCCGAGCACAAGCGCGCCGAAGCCGTGCAAAAAGATCTGGCCTGGCAGAAGACGAAGGCGCTTCAGCCGCCCAAGCCTGTCCTGCCCAATCGCATCGGTGTCTATCGAGAAGATACTAAGCCACCACCCGACGCAAGGTGAGGCTGAGTCGCCCCCCGCCCGGCACCAGCCGCGAGGTGCCCGGCTTGATGCGGTCAATGCCGTGATAGGCCAGCCGGGCAGGCCCGCCAAAGGCGATCACGTCGCCCGAGGCCAGCGCCACGCTGCTGGTCTTGCCGCCGCGTGTGGTGCCGCCGATGCGGAACAGGGCCTCGTCGCCCAGCGACACGCCGACCACGGCAGCGCTGGTGTCCTTCTCGTCGCGATCCTGATGGAGGCCCATCCTGGCCTTGTCGCGATATAGGTTGACCAGGCAGCAGTCGGGCGGCGGCCCGTCATTGATCTCGCCCCACAGCGCCAGCAGCGCATCGGGGATGGCCGGCCAGGGCTTTCCAGTCATCGGATGGGTGTCCTGATAGCGATAGCCCGTCTTGTCCGCGACCCATCCCAGCCGGCCGAAATTGCTTTCCTCCGCCGAGAAAGGCTTGCCGGTGCCCGGCATCACCGGCTTGTACAGCGGCGCGTCTTCAAGACGCTGCAACACCGCCTCCAGCAACGCGGTCTGCTGCGCCGGGGAAAACTTCTCGCGCCACAGCGTCACGCCCGGCGCCACAACAAGCTTCACCATTGATAGGGAGAGCGCGTCGGTACGGTGAAGATCGCCGCATAGCTGCCCGACAGGCCATGCCCGTCCAGCCAGGCTTTTGCGGCCTCCGGCGTGTAGCGTTCCGCGATCCACGTCGCCAGCGGCAGGCCGCCTGCGTCTTCCGCGGCAAAATCCACAAAGGCCTTCAGCCAGCGCTGCTGCGTCTTGGGAAAATGCAGATAGGGAAAGCGCGCAAACTGCTGCTTGGCGCGCGCCATCGCGGACCAGCCGTCGCGGTGGATCAGGTACAGCGCGGCGGCAAAACTGGTGCGATCCTGGCCGCCGGAGCATTTCAGCAGGAAGGGCCTGGGCGCGGTGTCGAAGGTTTCGACCAGCCGCACCAGCATCTCGCGGGTGGGCAGCTTGCGGGAGTCCAGCATGGCATCCAGGTGGCCAATGCCTTCCGCTGCGGCCAGCGCGGTTTCCGTCTTCCACCAGCCCAGATCGTCATTGCGCCCGCGCAGGTTGATGATGGCCCGGATGCCGCGGCGTTTTAGGAATCCCCGCACCCCGCCAGCCCAGGCCTGCATGGCGCGCGCCGCTTCGCCCGGCACCACCCAGTGGAAATTGTAGAGAATGTCGCCGACGGATCGCATGGTCTGGCCTTAGCATATATCGTCCCTGCACGGCCTGGATGGGCGCCGGCCTGACGGAGGTTCAACAGCGTAAAACAGCCTTGCGGAAGCCTATACTTGACCCCCGGGCTTCTTTGCGTATATTCCGCCGCTCTCGCCGGACTCAGCTCCGGTGAAAACCATTATATATCAAGGATTTAGACCATGTACGCGGTCGTCCGCACCGGCGGAAAACAGTATAAAGTGGCCAAGGACAGCGTCCTGAAGGTCGAAAGCCTGGTCGGCGATGTCGGCTCCAAGCTCGATCTGGAAGTGCTGATGCTGGGCGGCGACAGCCCCAAGATCGGTGCGCCGCTGGTTGCCGGCGCCTCGGTCCAGTGCGAGATCGTCGATCACGGCCAGGGCGAGAAGGTCATCGCCTTCAAGAAAAAGCGCCGCAAAGACACCCACCGCAAGCGCGGTCATCGCCAGCACTTCACGACCGTGAAGGTGCTGGGCATCACTGCCGGTTAAAGGACTAGTCGTATGGCACACAAGAAAGCTGGCGGTTCATCGCGCAACGGTCGCGATTCCAACCCCAAGATGCTCGGCGTGAAACTGTTCGGCGGCGAAGCCGTTGCCGGCGGCAACGTCATCGTGCGTCAGCGCGGCACCAAGTTCTATGCCGGCGAAGGCGTTGGCATGGGCAAGGACCATACCCTGTTCGCGCTTCGCGAAGGCCGCGTTGAATTCAAGACCGGCTTCAAGCGCCGTACCTTCGTATCCGTGACCCAGGCTGCGAATCCGGCGGCCAAGATCGCGGCAGAATAGGCGGCTGAAGACATAGGCCGCCAAGAAATTGGCGGCCCGTTAGTGCGAGGGAGATGGTCCGCCATCTCCCTTTTTTATTCCCTCGCGCGAAAGTGAAGCGGGGAATGACATGTGCACTCTGGAGACGGAAAGACTGATTCTGCGGCCCCCCAGGCCGTGCGACATCGCAGGCATGGTGGTGTGGCTGGGCGATTACAATGTGTCGAGGAACATGAGCCGCGTGCCCCATCCTTATGGCGAGGAAGACGCCGAGATGTTCGTGGCGGGCATCGCGCGCAAGGGCCATGCCTTTTCCATCGTGCGAAAATCCGATTCCCTGTTCATGGGCTGCACCGGCCTCACCCAGGACGATGCCGGTTTCGAATTCGGCTACTGGCTCGGCACGCCCTTCTGGGGCCAGGGCTTCGCGACGGAAGCCGCACACCGCCTGGTGACCTTTGCTTTTGAAGATCTGGGGCAGGCAAGTGTCCATGCCGGCTGGTTCTACGACAATCCGGCATCCGGTCATGTCCTGGCCAAGCTGGGGGCGCGCCACAATGGCTCGGCCCTGCGCGAGTCCCGCGCCCGCGGCAAGCAGGTCCTGTGTCACGACATGGTGCTGACGCGCGCCGAATTCGCGCAAAAGCGGGCGGCCTGACCATGGCTTATCAACAGCGATTCAAACTGCTGTATGATGGGGCCATGTTGAAGCGCGCGCGCCGCCATTCGCGAATTTTCCCTGCCCCTCCGCCGGTTCGGGGGGGAGGGGGGGGTACGCCCGTTCAGCAAAACAACTGTCAATATCTTGTGGTGCGACCCGCGCCGGAAACGATCTCCTATGCGCTTTCTTGACGTCGCCAAGGTCTATGCCCAGTCCGGCGCGGGCGGCAACGGATGCATCGCCTTCCGCCGCGAGAAGTTCATCGAATATGGCGGCCCCTATGGCGGCGATGGCGGCCGCGGCGGCGACGTGATCGCCGAAGCGGTGGACAATCTGAACACCCTGATCGACTACCGCTTCCAGCAGCATGTGAAGGCGCAGAGCGGGCAGGGCGGCCTCGGCAAGGTGATGACCGGCAAGGGCGGTGAAGACGCGATCATGAAGGTGCCGGTCGGCACCCAGATCTACGAAGAAGACGGCGAAACCCTGATCGTCGACATGGCCACCGTGGGCCAGCGCTTCCGCCTGCTGAAGGGCGGCAATGGCGGCTTCGGCAACTACCATTTCAAGAGCTCCACCAACCAGGCGCCCGACTTCGCGCTGCCGGGCCAGGCGGCGGAAGAGCGCGTCTTCATCCTCAAGCTGAAACTGATCGCCGATGCCGGCCTGATCGGCATGCCCAATGCCGGCAAGTCCACTTTCCTCAGCCGCGTTTCGGCGGCGCGCCCCAAGATCGCCGACTATCCCTTCACGACTCTCGAACCTCAGCTGGGCGTTGTGAAGGTCGACGAAACCGATTTCGTGCTGGCCGACCTGCCGGGACTGATCGAGGGCGCGCATGAAGGCGTGGGCTTGGGCGACCGTTTCCTCGGCCATGCCGAACGCTGCGCGTCCATCCTCCATCTGATCGACGGCACCGGCGATCAGGTCGCCAAGACCTACAAGATCATCCGCGCCGAGCTGGAAGCGTATGGCGAAGGCCTGGCCGAAAAGCCCGAGATCGTGGCGCTGAACAAGGTCGATGCCATTCCCGAAAAAGACCTGGCGAAAAAGAAGGCCGCGCTGGAGAAAGCCTGCGGCCACAAGGTGCATGTGATTTCCGGCGTGTCAGGCGAAGGCATTCAAACGGTGCTGCGCGCCATGGTGCGCGAGATCAATGCGCGCCGCCTGGAACGTGCCCAGGAACGTGACTATGGCCGTCCCGCCGCGCGCCCGCGCACCCGCGCCGAACGCCAGTCGGTGAATTACAACGCGCCGGTGGTGCCGCAGCCCAAGTCCGTGAAGCCCAAGGCCGCCGCCGAACCCGTGGCGAAATCCAGGCCCAAGACGAAGATCGCGCCGGCGGTCCAGGCACAAACTGAGCCGCAAACAGAGACGCCGATCCAGGCCAAGCCCAAGGTGAAGGCCACCGCGAAGTCCAAACCAGCGGCCAAGCCCAAGCCCCGCGCCAAGGGCCTGTCGGCGGCGAAGGCCAAGGCCGCCCTGGCGCGCGCGGAAGCCAAGATCATCGAGGCGCGGGCAAAGCCCAGCTTCAAGCCCAGGACCGGCAAGGCGAAAGCCAAGCCGAAGGCGGTGCGCCATTCCAGCAAGGCGCGCGCCAGGAAGAAGTTGGGCCGATGAGCGACGTCTTCGCGGGCGCCAGACTTGTCGTGGTCAAGGTCGGATCGGCGCTGCTGGTCGATGGCGCCACCGGCACCTTGCGCCGCGAATGGCTGAAGTCTTTGTGCGCCGACGTCGCGGCGCTGAAAAAAGCGGGTTCGCAGGTCATTCTGGTTTCGTCCGGCTCCATCGCGTTGGGCCGCCGCCTGCTGAAGCTGCCCACCGGCGAGCTGCGGCTGGAAGAAAGCCAGGCCGCCGCCGCGGCAGGCCAGGTGCGGCTGGCGGAAGCCTATGCCGACATGCTGGCCGGTCTGGACATCGTGGCGGCGCAGGTGCTGCTGACCTTTGGCGACACCGAAGAACGCCGCCGCTATCTCAATGCCCGCGCCACCCTTGGCACCCTGGTCGATCTGGGCGCGGTGCCGGTGATCAACGAGAATGACACCGTCGCCACCGCCGAGATCAAGTTCGGCGACAATGACCGGCTGGGCGCGCGCGTTGCCTCCATGATGGGCGCGGACCGGCTGGTGCTGCTGTCGGATGTGGACGGCCTTTACACCGCGAATCCCGGCATCGATGCCTCCGCCACCCACATTCCCGAAGTGACGGCCATCACCGACGCGATCGAGGCGATGGCGGGGGATTCCATTTCCGGTTTCGGGCGCGGCGGCATGACCTCCAAGCTGATCGCCGCCAAGATCGCCATGGGCGCCGGCTGCGATGTGATCCTGGCGCGCGGTGAAACCCTCAACCCGCTTGCGGCCATCACGGCCGGTGCGCGCCACACGCGATTCCGCGCCAGCGTGACGCCGGCGGCGGCCCGCAAGCGCTGGATCGCCGGCGTGCTGCGTCCGGAAGGCGCGCTGGTGATCGATGAAGGCGCGGTGCGGGCTCTGAAGGACGGCCGCAGCCTGCTGCCCGCCGGCATCCGCCAGATCGACGGCCGCTTCGAGCGCGGTGATGCCGTGATTGTGAAGGACCGCGACGGGCGCGAGGTTGCACGCGGCCTGGCCGCCTACAATGCGTCGGACGCGGAGCGGATCGCCGGCAAACGTACCGTCGAAATCGAGGCCATTCTGGGCTATCGTGGCCGCGACGAGATGATCCATCGCGACGATCTGATCCTGACGGGAAATGGACAATGACGGTGCACAATTCCACGGATGCGCTTGCGGCAGAGATGCTGAGCATCGGCGCCGCTGCCCGTACCGCCGCCCGCGCCATGCGCGAGGCCTCCGACGAAACCAAGACCAGGGCGCTGACGGTTGCCGCCGCCGCCATCCGCAGCCGCGCGGCGGAGATTCTGGCCGCCAATGCCGGCGACATTGAAGCCGCGAAAGCCGCCAATATGCCCGCCAACATGGTGGACCGGCTGATGCTGAACGACGCCCGCATCGAAGCCATGGCCGCCGGTATCGAAGTCATCGCCGCGCTGCCCGACCCTGTGGGCCGCGAGCTGGCGCGCTGGACCCGCCCCAATGGCCTCGACATCGCCCGCGTCGCCACGCCCATCGGCGTCATCGGCATCATCTATGAATCCCGCCCCAATGTGACGGCGGATGCCGGCGCACTGACGCTCAAGTCCGGCAATGTCGCCATCCTGCGCGGCGGCTCGGATTCCATTCGCTCGTCGGCCGCCATCCAGGCGGCGATGGCGGAAGGTTTGCGCGCGGCGGGTTTGCCCGAAGCCGCGATCCAGGTGGTGAAGACCGCCGATCGCGCCGCCGTCGGCATGATGCTGGAAGGTTTGAACGGCGCAGTGGACCTGATCATCCCGCGCGGCGGCAAGGGGCTTACGGGGCGCGTCATCAACGAAGCCAAGGTGCCGGTGCTGGCGCATCTGGAAGGGCTCTGCCACGTCTATATCCACGCGGCTGCTGACCTGGCCAAGGCACGCGCCGTAGCACTGAACGCCAAGATGCGCCGTACCAGTGTGTGTGGTTCGGCCGAGACGTTGCTGATCGATCGGGCTGTGCTGTCCTCGCACGGTGTGCCGATCCTGGAAGACCTGGCGAAGGCCGGCTGCGAGATTCGCGGTGACGAGGCGGTGCGCGCAGTGTTTCCCGCCGCGTTGGCCGCCACGGAAGAAGACTGGAAGACCGAATATCTGGACGCCATCATCGCGGTCAGGGTGGTGGACGGGCTGGAACAGGCGATACGCCATATCGAACAGTATGGTTCGCATCACACCGACTCCATCGTGACGGAAGACGCCGCCGCGGCCGAGAGCTTCATGAACAGCGTGGATTCCGCCATCGTGCTGTGGAACGCCTCCACCCAGTTCGCCGATGGTGGCGAGTTCGGCATGGGCGCGGAAATCGGCATCGGTACCGGCAAGATGCATGCGCGCGGCCCCGTCGGAGCCGAACAGCTCACCACCTTCAAATATGTGGTGCGCGGCAACGGCCAGACACGGCCCTAGGAGAAGATATGACAACACATGAAGGTAGCTGTCATTGCGGGAACGTCGCCTATGCTTTCGAAGGTGGACCGATCACCGAGGGGATGGAGTGCAACTGTTCCATGTGTGGCCGCAAGGGCACCATTCTGCACTTCGTCACCGAAGCCGTGTTCAAGCTGAAGACCCCGCGCGAGAATCTGGCAACCTATCGGTTCAACAAGCATCGGATCGACCATAATTTCTGCCCCAATTGCGGCGTCGCGCCATTTGCGGAAGGCACAGACCCAAAAGGCAACAAGATGATCGCCGTGAATCTGCGGTGCGTGGAAGGCGTGGATCCCCGCGCGCTCACGCTCAAATTCCACAACGGGATCGCCGATTGAATGTCCTGGATCCGGCCGCCAGGGGGCATCGCCAATGGTCTTCGCATCGGCCTGCTCGGTGGCAGCTTCGATCCTGCGCATGACGGTCATCTCTATGTCAGCGAAACGGCCCGCAAGGCGTTGAAGCTGGACCAAGTCTGGTGGCTGGTTTCGCCCGGCAATGTCCTCAAACCCGCCCCCGGCGCCCTCGCAAACCGCATGGCCGGCGCCCGGTCCGTGGCGGATCATCCCACCATCCGCGTCACCGACATCGAAGCCCGGCTGGGCACCCGCTACACCATCGATACGGTGACCGCCCTGCAAAAGCGCTTTCCCGGCCTGCATTTCATCTGGCTGATGGGCAGCGACAATCTGGAGCAATTCTCCCGCTGGCGGCGCTGGCGCGCAATCGCAGCGCGCATCCCCATCGCCGTTGTGCGCCGTCCGGGTTCCGTTCTGGCGCCGCTGCATGCGCCCTTGGCGCGGTTGCTGGGTGTGTCGCGCCATGGCGGCCCCGCGCCGTCGCTGATGATACTGGACGGGCGCCGCAACAGGTCCAGCTCGACAGAGCTTCGGGAACTCGCCCTTGGTGCCGCCGCCGAGGCCATGCTAAACCTCACCCCCTGATCCAAAGGATGCGCCCCCTGAAATCCGCCGACAAGTCCAAGAAGAAGCCCGCCGCCAAGAAGGCGAAAGTCGCCAAGAAGGCGCCGGCGAAGACATCCGCGAAAAAGCCCGCGAAAAAGGCCGCCGCGAAGCCCGTTGCGAAGAAGACAGCCGTGAAAAAGCCGGCGGCGAAAAAGCCGGCCGCCAAGAAAGTCGTCGCGCCCGCCAAGGTGGCAGCGCCGAGCGAGCTGTTGAAGCGCATCCTCGCTTCGCTGGACGACGACAAGGCCGAGAATATCGTGACCATCGATCTGGAAGGCCGCTCGGCCCTGTGCGACGCGGCAGTGATCGCGTCGGGTCGTTCGTCCCGCCATGTCGCTGCCATGGCCGAACATTTGGCGCGCAAGCTGAAAGAGGGCGGCTACGGTACCCGTCCCGTCAACGGTCAGGGCCAGGGCGACTGGGTCCTGGTGGATGCCGGCGACGTGATCGTGCACATCTTCCGTCCGGAAGTGCGCGAATATTACGACCTGGAAGGCATGTGGTCGGTGGGCGCGCGCAAATAGCATGCGCCTCTGGATCTATGCCATCGGCCATATGCGCGGCACGCCGGAAGGCCAGCTCTGCGAAGACTTCTGTGATCGCGCCCGCAAGCTGGGCCGCAACATGGGCTTCACTGCCGTGTCGCTGGAAGAACTTCCGGTCTCCAAGCATCGTGATGTGGCCGCACGCATGAAGGACGAGGCCGAACGCCTGGCGGCCCGGCTGCCCGACGGCGCGCATCTGGTGCTGCTGGATGCCCGCGGCAAGGGCATGACGAGCGAGGACTTCGCCGAGATGCTGGGAAGCCTGCGCGACGTTGGTACAAAGGATCTCGCCTTTGTGATCGGCGGACCGGATGGCCTTTCACCGCTGCCAGGAAAGAAGGCGGGCCGCAGCCTCGCCTTCGGTCCTCAGACCTGGCCGCACCTGCTGGCGCGCGCGCTGTTGACCGAACAGGTCTATCGCGCGCTTACCATCCTTGCGGGCCATCCCTACCATCGCGTCTAGCTGGCGCTGGAGCAGATGTTTTCCTTGATGGCACAGTCGCTGGCGCCGCTCGCCTGGCATTGCTGGATCGCCGTGGCGGTGGTCGCCACCTGATCGCGGCCCTGCACCAGGAAGGAGGCGTTGTGCTCCACGCTGATCGCCAGCGCGCCGCAATTGTCCTTCAGGCTGACCTTGACCACACAGTCGCCGGCCGCGCCCGCTTTGTTGCATTCGCTGATGGAGCGCTTGTAGGCCGAGACCGGATCGGCATAGCCCCAGGCGCCGCCGTATGTGAGCGAGCTGTCCGACATGGCAATGGCCCCATAAGGCCCTGACGCCGGCTTGGCCATCTTCCAATAGGCCACGCCCGCCAATGTCACCATCGACAGCAACAGCAAGGCCATCAGACCATAGGGTTTGCGTTCATATTCAACGTCATGATCGCCGTACATGGGCAACCTCCTTTTTCAATTCCGGTTCGGGACTTTCAAGCCCTGTGCCAGTGAAACCTGGCATCCGGCGTGCGGCGACGGGACGTTTCACGCTTCCTTAACCATGATGGGGGATGCTGATGTGTCGCAGTGGGACAACCCTCTCGTGGAAATCAAAAGCCCAGGCCGAGTCGAGACATCCGCCATCAAGCGCAAGGCACCTGCCGGTGCAGCCGCGAGCGGCTTTTCCGTGGGCGGATCGTCCGAAACCCACGGCCAGATCGTGGCCGGTCCGGGCCCCATCGCGGCCCTGGATTCCATCCTGATGCTCCAGGGCATGGATGATTCCACGGATGGCCGATCCAAAGGTTTGGCCCATGGCGAACAACTGCTGGATTTGCTGGATTCAGTGCGCGATGGCCTCCTGGCCGGCGGGATTCCCCGCGCCACCCTGAACAAGCTGGCCGCCGCCGTCACGCGCCGCCATGAGGCCTTTGCCGACCCTGCCCTGCAGGACGTGCTGGACCAGATTGAACTGCGCGCGCATGTTGAACTGGCCAAGCTGGAACAACTCGACCAGCGCACGGCCTAGGGGCCGATAAACGACTCAAAGCCACCGAAGATCATGCGCTTGGGATTGAAGGGCGAGTTTTCCATCATGTCCTTCAGGCGCGGATCGGTCTTGATCTTCTCATTCGCCGTGTCGCGTACGGCGCGCGACGGATAGACGACCCAGGAAAACATCACGATCTCATTTTCTTCCGCCAGGACGGCGCGCGGGAAAGAGGTGATCTCGCCATGGGGCACGTCGTCGCCAACACATTCGGCATAGCCGATGGCGCCGTATTCTTTCCAGATCGGCTGGCAGCGGCGCGCCATGTCCTTGTACGTCTCCAGCCTGTCTTTGGGGACTGGGATCACAAAGCCGTCAACATAGGCCATATCTGTCTCCTGGGTTGTCATCGAAGGACGATGGAGCGGGACCAGTGCCGACAGCCGGGCAATAAAAAAGGCGCCCGAAGGCGCCTTTTTTCCAACTGTTGTGAAGCTTCAGACTTCCAGCAGCATCCGCGACGGATCTTCCAGGGCATCCTTCACCTTGACCAGGAAGGTCACGGCTTCGCGGCCGTCGACAATGCGGTGATCATAGGACAGGGCCAGGTACATCATGGGACGAATTTCGATCTTGTCGCCGATCGCCATGGGGCGCGGCTGGATCTTGTGCATGCCCAGAATGCCCGATTGGGGCGAATTCAGGATGGGGGTGGACATCAGCGATCCGAACACGCCGCCATTGGTGATGGAGAAGGTGCCGCCCTGCAGCTCTTCCAGCTTCAGCTTGTTGTCGCGAGCCCGCGCGCCGAAGTCGCCGATGGCCTTTTCAATCCCGGCCAGGGACAGCTTGTCGGCATCGCGCACAACAGGAACCACCAGGCCGCGCTCGGTCGAAACCGCGATGCCGATATCGTAGTAATTCTTGTAGATGATGTTGTCGCCTTCGATCTCGGCATTGACGTTGGGCAGCTCTTTGAGCGCCGCGACGACGGCCTTCGTGAAGAAGCCCATGAAGCCCATCTTCACGCCGTGCTTCTTCTCGAACGCATCCTTGTAGCTGGCGCGCAGCCCCATCACGGCCGTCATGTCCACCTCGTTGAAGGTGGTGAGCTGGGCAGCGGTGTTCTGCGATTCCTTCAGGCGCAGCGCGATGGTCTTGCGCAGGCGGGTCATCGCCACCTTTTCCTCGCGCACTTCATTGTGACGCGGCCCCGAAGGGGCAGCGGCCGGGGCAGGCGCGGTGCTGCGCGAGGCCAGTGCCCCCAGCATGTCGCCCTTGGTGACGCGGCCATCCTTGCCGGTGCCGGCGACTGACGCGACGGCAATGCCGGATTCTTCGGCGATGCGCTTGGCTGAAGGCATCGCGGGTGCCGCGGCTGCGGGGGCTGCCGGCGCGGCAGCCGGTGCCGGAGCGGCGGGCTTGGGTGCTTCCGCCTTGGGGGCGGACGGCTTGGCGGGAGCGGCGCCAGCCTTGCCTTCGGCGATGGCACCCAGCAAAGCGCCGACCGAGACGGTGGCGCCGGCCAGGGCCGATATGGATTCGATCGAGCCATCGGCGGGCGACGGCACCTCCACCGTCACCTTGTCGGTTTCCAGTTCCAGAAGCGGCTCATCGCGTTTCACCGCATCGCCTTCCTTCTTGAACCATTTGGAGATGGTGGCTTCGGTGACGGATTCGCCCATCGCGGGCACTTTGATCTCGACGGTCATAATTGGCCTTCTTAAAGGGTCAGCGCGTCATTCAGGAAAGCGGCGAGTTCGGCCAGATGCTGCTTCATCAGGCCCGCCGCGGTTGAGGCATATTCGGGTCGGCCCACATAGCGGGGCGATGCCTTGCCGCCCAGCTTGGAAACCGTGTCTTCGATGCGATGGCGCACGAAATTCCAGGCGCCCTGATTTTGCGGCTCCTCCTGGCACCAGACGATCTCGGCCTTGGGGAAGCGGTTCAGCTCCTGGGCCAGGACATTTTCCGGGAAGGGATAAATCTGCTCGATGCGCAAGATCTGGATCCGGTTCTCGCCCCGCTTTTCGCGTTCTTCCATCAGGTCGAAATAGACCTTGCCGCTGCACAGGATCACGCGTTTGATCTGATTGTCCGCCACCAGCTTGACAGTAGTGGCGCCGGGCACGACCTCGGCCTGGTCACGCAGCACGCGGTGGAACGAAGTGCCGGGCTCCATGTCCGCGAGGAAGCTGGTGCACTTCTTGTGGCGCAGCAGCGACTTGGGCGTCAGCACGATCAGCGGCTTGCGGAAGCTGCGATGCATCTGCCGGCGCAGGATGTGGAAGTAATTGGCCGGCGTGGTCGGCACGCAGACCTGCATATTGTCCTGGGCGCAAAGCTGCAGATAACGCTCCAGGCGGGCGCTGGAATGCTCAGGCCCCTGGCCTTCATAGCCATGCGGAAGCAGCAGGGTCAGGCCCGACATGCGCAGCCACTTCATTTCGCCGCTGGCGATGAACTGGTCCATCACCACCTGGGCGCCATTGGCGAAGTCGCCGAACTGGGCTTCCCACAGGACGAGCGCCTTGGGCTCGGCGGTGGAATAGCCGTATTCAAAGCCCAGCACCGCTTCTTCCGACAGCAGCGAGTCGATTACTTCAAAACAGCCCTGCTCTTGGCTGACATGCTGGAGCGGGTAGTAGCGTTCTTCGCTTTTCTGGTCGACCAGCGCGGCATGACGCTGGCTGAACGTGCCGCGGGCGGAATCCTGTCCCGACAGGCGGACATAGAAGCCTTCATCCAGCAGCGTGCCCAGCGCCAACGCTTCGCCGGTGGCCCAATCGATGCCGTCACCGGTCTCGATCATCTTGGCCTTGGCTTCCAGTTGGCGGGCGATGGTCTTGTGCAGGTTAAAGCCTTCGGGCGCGGTAACCAGCGCCTTGCCGACCTTCTTGAGGACGTCTGCGGTCACGCTGGTTTCGCCGCGGCGGTCGCTGTTCTTGGGGGCGACTTCCATGCCCTGCCACTTGCCGTCGAACCAGTCGGCGCGGTTGGGCCGGTGGCTTTTGGAGGCTTCGAATTCCTCGTCCAGCCTCTTGTTGAAGTCGGCAGCCATGGCGTCAGCCTCGGCCTGGCTCAGTGTGCCTTCGGCGACCAGCTTGGAGGTATAAAGCTGCAACGTGCTCGGATGGTCCTTGATCACCCGGTACATCAGCGGCTGGGTAAATGCCGGCTCATCGCTCTCGTTATGCCCGAACCTGCGATAGCAGATCATGTCGAGCACCACGTCCTTCTTGAACTTCTGGCGGAACTCGATGGCGATGCGGGTGGCATGGACCACGGCTTCGGGATCGTCGCCATTCACATGGAAAATCGGCGCCTGCACCATCAGGGCGATGTCGGTGCAGTAGGGCGAGGACCGCGAGAACATCGGCGCGGTGGTGAAGCCGATCTGGTTGTTGATCACGAAATGCATGGTGCCGCCGGTGCGGAAACCCTTGATGCCTGACATGGCAAAGCATTCCGCCACAACACCCTGGCCCGCGAAAGCCGCATCGCCATGGATCAGCACGGGCAGCACGCTTGAACGCGCATCGATGTCGCGCAATTGCCACTGCTTGGCGCGGGCTTTGCCCAGCACCACGGGATTGACGATCTCCAGATGCGACGGATTGGGGGTCAGCGAAAGGTGGACCTTCTGGCCGTCGAACTCGCGGTCCGAAGAAGCGCCCAGATGGTATTTCACGTCGCCCGAGCCTTCGACATCCGAAGGATTGGCGGCGCCACCCTGGAATTCATGGAACAGCTGGCGATAGGGCTTGCCCATCACGTTGACCAGCACATTCAGGCGGCCGCGATGGGCCATGCCGAATACCATCTCCGTGACGCCGAGCTGGCCGCCGCGCTTGATGATCTGCTCCAGCGCGGGAATGGTGGCCTCGCCGCCATCCAGACCAAAACGCTTGGTGCCGACGAAGCGGTTGGCGGCGAATTTCTCGAATCCTTCCGCCTCGATCAACTTGTTGAGGATGGCCTTCTTGCCTTCCGGGGTGAAGCCGATCTCGTTGCCGGCATCCTCGATGCGGCGCTGCAGCCAGGTCTTCTGCTCCGCATCGTTGATGTGCATGAATTCATAGCCGATGCGGCCGCAATAGATGCCGCGCAGCTTGTCCAGCAATTGGCGCGGGGTGGTGTTGTTGAAGCCCAGTATGCCGTCCACAAACACCGGCGCATCCAGCGCCGCGCCTTCGAACTGATAATGTCGGGGGTCGAGGGTCGCCTGGGGCGTCTTCGGGGTAATGCCCAGCGGGTCCAGATTGGCTTCCAGATGACCGATCATCCGGTAGGCGCGGATCATCTGCACGGCATGGATCGAGGCCTTGGCGGCCTCGGTGGTGTCGACGGGGGCTGCCGGCGCGGCCTTTGCCGAGGCTTTGTCGCCCTTTGCGCCGGGCTTACCCGGTGCGGCCGGGGGCTCCTGGCCCGTCAGGGCGGCGATCAGGTCGCTGCTGGCATAGTCCGGTTTGCGATCGCGTTTCCAGGCCGGGCCGCGGCCAAGCTGGGTGGGATTCAGGCCCTGTTCGCCGAGCTGGGAAAAATAGCCCTGCCAGCTTTCATCGACCGACGCCGGATTGGCCTGCCAGGCCTCGTACATCTGTTCGACGAAGGCGGCATTGGTGCCATTCAGGAAGGAAGTCGCCTCCAATATCTCATTCGAAGCGCGATTCAGCTTATCTGCTGGGGATTGCTCTGTCATTTCAAACGCTTACGGGAGAGCTTGTTGGGCCCTGGCCCTTCCTGGTGGCGCTTCGCCTGTGGCGGTGCGTGGTAAAGCCTTCTGCAAGGCGATTCAACGCCGAATGCAGTTAATATGGGCTCAAGAGGCCCATTTTGCACGGTAAAATCCGGGCAGGGGACCCGATAGCCGTGCATGACGGCATGAAAAAGGGCCGGCTTGCGCCGACCCCCATCCAAATCTGTCGCTTCTGACGGCTATTTACCGCTCAACAGCTCGACCAAGGTCGTGCCCAGAGCCGCCGGGTTGGGCGACACGCGGATGCCGGCAGACTTCATCGCCTCGATCTTGCTTTCGGCGCCGCCCTTGCCACCGGAGATGATGGCGCCGGCATGGCCCATGCGGCGACCGGGCGGGGCGGTGACGCCGGCGATGAAGCCGACCATGGGCTTCTTGATCTTGGAGCGGCGCACAAAATCGGCGGCGTCTTCCTCGGCGCTGCCGCCGATCTCGCCGATCATGATGATGCTCTGGGTCTCAGGATCGGCCAGCAGCATTTCCAGCACTTCCAGATGCTCGGTGCCCTTCACCGGGTCGCCGCCGATACCCACGCAGGTGGTCTGGCCTAGGCCCACCGCCGTGGTCTGCGCCACCGCTTCATAGGTGAGGGTGCCGGACCGCGAGACAATGCCCACGGTGCCGCGGCGATGGATGTGGCCGGGCATGATGCCGATCTTGCATTCGCCCGGCGTGATGACGCCCGGGCAGTTGGGACCGATCAGGCGGGACTTGGAGCCTGACAGCGCGCGCTTCACCTTCACCATGTCCAGCACCGGGATGCCTTCGGTGATGCAGACGATCAGCGGAATTTCCGCGTCAATCGCTTCTAGGATGGCGTCCGCCGCGAAGGGCGGCGGCACATAGATGGCGGACGCATCGGCGCCGACTTTTTCCTTGGCTTCGCGCACGGTGTCGAACACCGGAAGGCCCAGATGCGTCGAGCCGCCCTTGCCCGGCGTCGTGCCGCCGACCATTTTGGTGCCGTAGGCGATGGCCTGTTCGGAATGGAACGTGCCCTGGTTGCCGGTGAAGCCCTGGCAGATGACCTTGGTGTTCTTGTCGACAAGAATGGACATTATTTCGAACCCTTCACGGCGGCGACGACCTTCTGTGCGGCGTCGGCCAGATTGTCGGCGCTGGTGATCGCGAGGCCGGATTTGGCCAGTATTTCCTTGCCCAAATCGACATTGGTGCCTTCCAGGCGCACCACCAGGGGCACGGAAAGCGAGATTTCCTTGGCGGCGGCGACGATGCCTTCGGCGATGATGTCGCACTTCATGATGCCGCCGAAGATATTGACCAGGATGCCCTTCACGTTGGGATCGCTGACGATGATCTTGAACGCCTGGGTGACCTTTTCCTTGGTGGCGCCGCCGCCCACATCCAGGAAGTTAGCGGGCTCGCTGCCGAACAGCTTGATGATGTCCATGGTCGCCATGGCCAGGCCGGCGCCGTTGACCATGCAGCCGATCTCGCCATCCAGCTTGATGTAGGAAAGGTCGTATTTGCTGGCCTCAACTTCCGCCGGGTCTTCCTCGTCCAGGTCGCGCAGCGCCTGGATGTCCTTGTGGCGATACAGCGAGTTGTCGTCGAAGTTCAGCTTGGCATCCAGGCAGATGGCGTTGCCGTCCTTGGTGATGACCAGCGGATTGATTTCCAGCAGGCTCATGTCCTTGGCGACGAAGGCGTCATAAAGCCCCTTCACCACCTTGCCGACCTGCTTGGCGGCGTCGCCCTTGACGCCCAGCGCCACAGCGATCTCGTTGCCAATATAGGGCGAATAGCCGGCCACAGGCTCGACCTGGAAGGTGTGGATCTTCTCGGGCGTATCATGTGCCACCGCTTCGATATCCATGCCGCCTTCGGTGGAGACGATGAAGGCGATGCGGCTGGTTTCGCGGTCCACCAGCGCCGACAGGTACAGCTCGCGATCAATCGCCGAGCCGTCTTCTATATAGATGCGCTTCACCAGTCGGCCCGCCGGGCCGGTCTGGTGGGTGACCAGGGTCATGCCCAGCATGCGCTCGGCTTCCTTTTTCACGTCCTCAATGGACTTGACCACCTTGACGCCGCCGCCTTTGCCGCGGCCGCCGGCATGAATCTGTGCCTTGACCACCCAGACCGGGCCACCCAGCTCCTGGGCCGCCGCGACGGCGTCTTCCACCGTGAAGGCGGCCTTGCCTCGCGGCACCGGCACGCCGAATCCGCGCAATACTTCCTTGGCCTGATATTCGTGAATATTCATGGAGTTAGCCCCGGTACGGGTGAAGAAAATCGGGCGCACAATAGGGAGCCCTGCCGCTTTGTGCAACGCGGCAGATGGCCCGGATTGGGCCGCTGAAACGAAAGGGCGCCCCGCACGCAAGTGTGGGACGCCCTTCCTGACCATCCAGAGCCCCTACGCCCCGGATTCGTTCAAGCCGCGCCTTGGCGGCTGTCTTGTTGGCTTACCAGCTACCCTGGCCGACCCCGCCCGCCAGGCTCATGCCCGATAGGTGCAGTTCGCGGGCCTTGGCCTGGGCCGCCGCTGCCGCCATCTGCCGTTGTTCGGCGGTCATGGAGTAGCTGTAGGAAGACGAAACCTGGCTGGAACCGCCGGCCATTTCGCGCTTCTGATCCAGGCACACGCGGGTGACATAGGTGAAGAACATGTCGCCGGTGCCCCACTTGCGCAGGTTGTTGCGTTCCGTGCAGTCCACAACCTTCTCGGCCAGCGCGCATTTCAGCATGCCGTCCTTGTAGTGGCGCACGGCCTGGCCGGGGGCGCAGGACAGGACCTGCGCGTCGTTCATCGACACGGCCATGCCCGCGGTGCTCATCATCACCGAGCCCACCATCACTTTCAGCACTGAACCCGGCAGGCAGCGGGCGATTTCGCCCTCATAGCCCGAGTTGATCCAGGTATCGCCGACCATGTGGCTGGCGGGGAACTGGTGTCCGTCGGCGCTGACGCAGATCGCGTGGATCGCCTTCACGACCGTGGTGTCGGCGAAGCGGCACTGGCCGCCCGCAGATGCCGGCACCGCACCGCTGTTGCCCGAGGTCTGGGCCGAGGCCGCACCGCTGCCCTGCGCAACGCCCGTGCCGATGGGGTGACCATAACCATAGCCGCCGACCGGACCGCCCGGCTGCGAATAAGTGTAGCCGCCATTGCCGGCGCCATAAGCCCCACCGTAACCGGTGCCGCCGCCCTGCTGGCCATAGCCCTGCGCATAACCCTGGCCATAGCCGTAGCCGCCGCCATTGGCTGCACCATAACCACCATAGCCGCCGCCCTGGCCGGCCATCGCCGCGCCATTGCCGTAACCGTAGCCGCCACCCGCCGCATAGGCAGTGCCGTTGCCGGCGCCATAGCCGCCACCGGCCGCATAGGCCGTGCCGCCGCCGTAACCGCCGCCATTGCCATAGCCATAGCCATAGCCGTTGCCGCCATTGTTGTTGGCATAATCCGCATAGCTGGTGGCTTTGCTGTAGCCGTAATTGTTGTTGGCGTTCTGGTTGTTGTTGTAGGCGCTGTAGTAGTTGCGATTGCTGTTGTTCTGGTTGTTGTAATTGTTGTTGTTCTGGTTGTTGTAATTGTTGTTCTGCTGGTCGTTGTAGTTGTTGTTCTGGTTGTTGTTGAAGTTGTTGTTGTTCTGGTTGTTGTTATTCGTGTTGTTGTTGAAGTTCTGATTGTTCTGGTTGTTGTAGTTGTTGTTGTAATTGTTGTTGGCGACGTTGTTGTTATTCGTGTTGTCGTTGAAGTTCTGATTGTTGTTGAAGTTGTTGTTGTTGTTGACGTTGTTGTTCGTCAACGCGTTGTTGTTGAAGTTATTGCTGGTCTGGTACTGCGTCTGATTCTGGTTTTGGTTGTTCGCAATGTTGAACGTGTTGTTGCCAGGTGTTCCGCCGCCGCCGCCAGAGCCACTGCCGATACCGATGCCAATGCCCGTGCCGGTCCCTGTCGCATTCGACGTCGCGTTCGAGTTGGCGTTCGCAGCCGCATTGCTGTTGGCGGTATTGGTGTTCGTGTTGGTGCTTGTATTGTTGTTTGTGGCGTTCGACGCGTTGTTGTTCGTCGAAGTGTTGTTGTTGGTCGCGTTGCCACCTGTCCCGATGCCCAGGCCGTTGCCGCCGGTGCCCGTCGCGGTGGCATTGCCGCCCGTGCCGGTGCCGTTGCCGCCCGCGCCGCCCAGGCCAAGGCCGAAGCCGTTCGCGGTAGCGTTGCCGCCGGTCGCGGTATTGGTGTTGGTGTTGTCGTTGTTGGCATTGCCGCCCGTGGCGTTACCGCCAAACCCGAAGCCGCCTGCGCCGCCCGTGGCGGTGTTGTTGTTGGTGCCGCCGGTGGCCGTCACGGCGCCGATGCGCTGATCCTGCGTCTGGGCCTGGGTATTGGTGCCGGTGACGTCGCCATTGGTATTGGCCGCCGTCTGGGTCTGGTCGCCGCCGCGAAGCGTGTTGCCGCCGCTGAAGCCTCCCGTCGCCGTGATGGTGGGGCTGATCGTGGCGGTGTTGTTGGCAGAACCGCCAAACCCGAAGCCACCGGCGCCGCCATTGGCCGTGATGGTGGGGCTGGCATTCTGGGTCGCGTTGTTGGTGGCATTGCCGCCGCGGCCGCCGGTGGCGTTCGAAGCTGCGTTGCCGCCTGTGCCATTGCCGCCGGTGGCAGTGTTGGTCGCCGAATTGTCCAGGGTCAGGTTGATGGTCGGCGTCGAGCCACCGCTTGACCCTGAGCCGCCCAGTACGAACACGGTGGAAGTGCCGCCGGTCGCAGTGGTGTCGCCGTTGGTATTGGCGGCCGTCTGGGTCTGGCTGACATCGCCGGTGCGCTGGCGCTGATCGTTGGTCTGGGCGTTCGTCTGTGCCTGGTTCGCGCTCAGGTCGCCATTGGTGTTGGTCGCGGTCTGGTTGCCGCCGGTGAAGGTATTGCCGCCGCTGTTGCTGTTGGCAAAGCCGCCGGCTCCGCCTTCGCCCGTCGCGGTGATGGTGGGGCTGACCGAGATGGTGGGCGAGATCGTGGAATTGTTGTCCGACGAGGCCGTGCCGCCAGCGCCGCCAAATCCGAAGCCGCCCGCGCCGCCGGTGGCGGTGCTGTTGCCGCTGTCGCTGACATTGCCGCCGGTGGCCGCAGAATTGCCGCCCGTAGCGCTGCCGCCCGCGCCGCCGAAGCCGTTGCCGGTAGCGCTGGTGTCGCCCACGCTGCCGCCATTGCCGTTGGCGGTTGCCGTGGCGCCGGCGATGGTGATGCTGGGGAAACCGCCGCCCGAACCAGAGCCGCTGGAGTCCTGTGTCTGATATTGGGTCTGAGTGTTGCCGCCGCTGTTGGAGGTCGTGTCACCCACGCTGCCGCCAAAGCCGTTGCCACCTGTGCCAGACGAGGTAAGCGTCGGATTGAAGGTGATGGTGGGCGTCAGTGTGGCATTGCCGCCGGTCGCATTGCCGCCCGCACCGCCGAAGCCGCCCGCACCGCCGAGGCCCGTTGCGGTCGTGTCGCCAACGCTGCCGCCAAAGCCGCCTGCGCCGCCCGTGGCCGCATTGGTCGCGGTCTGGGTCTGATCGCCGTTGGTGGCCGTGCCGCCCGTGGCCGAGTTGGTGCCGCCGTTGCTGGTATTGTCGATGGTGATGGACGGTGTACCGCCCGTACCTGTGCCACCGCCAATGACCAGGACCGAAGGCGTAACCGTGGTTGTCTGGTCGCCGCTGGTGAAGGTCGGATTGGCAGTCTGGCTGTTGTTGTTTGTCTGGGCCTGGCTGATGGTCGGGCTGGCGGTGAAGGTATTGCCGCCGCTGTTGCCTCCGGTCGCCGTCGTATCGCCCACGCTGCCGCCAAAACCAAAGCCGCCCGCGCCGCCGGTGGCAGAGGTGTCGCCCACGGCGCCGCCGGTCGAGGTGATGTTGGGGTTGAAGGTGATGGTCGGATTGGCCGTGGACGAACCACCAAACCCGGTGGCCGAAGTATCGCCGACGCTCGACGAACCGCCAAAGCCGCCTGCACCGCCGAAGCCGCCCGCGCCGCCAGCAGCGGTGTTGGTCGAGGTCTGGTCGCCATTGGTCGCTGTGCCGCCGGCGCCGCCGGTTGCCGTGCCGCCCGCCGCAGCGCCGCCGGTGGCGCTGCTGGAGGCATCGATGGTGATGTTCGGCGTCGAACCCGAGCCGCCCGAGCCCGTGCCGCCCAGGACGAAGATCGTCGCGGTGGGGGTGACGGTATTGGTGTTGGTCGGCGTGTTGGTGTTGTTCGGATTGAACGTCGGGTTGAACTGGGGATTGAAGGTCGGCGTGAAGCTGTTGTCGTTGGTGTTGGTGCCCGAAACCGTACCGGTGGTGTTGCCGCCGGTGTTGGTCTGGTCGCCGCCCGTGACATTGCCGTTGGTGGCCGCGCCGCCCAGGCCAGTGCCCGTTCCGGTCGCGGTGTTGTCGCCGCCGGTCAGAGTGATCGGGCCGGTGGCTGCGCTGGTGTCTCCCACGCTGCCGCCAAAGCCGCCGGCGCCGCCGGTGGAGGCGATGTTGGGGTTGAAGGTGATGGACGGGTTGGCCGTCGACGAGCCGCCGAAGCCGCTGCCGCCAAAGGCCGAGGTATCGCCCACGCTGGACGAGCCGCCATTGCCGCCGGTGGCATTGCCACCCGCGCCGCCGAAGCCACCCGCACCGCCGGTCGCACTGTTGGTGGAGGTCTGATCGCCATTCGATGCCGCGGCGGTATTGGTGCCGCTGTTGGTGTTGTCGATGGAGATGGACGGGATGTTGCCCGAACCCGAGCCGCCGGTGTTGGTGTCGCCCGTCACGAACACCGTGACGGTGGGCGTGGTGGTCTGGTTGTTGGTCTGGTCGCCGCCATTGAAGGTCGGGTTGGCCGTCAGGGACGGATTCGCCGTGATAACCGGATTGGCGGTCTGGGTCTGGTTGTTGTTGTTGGTCTGGGCCTGATCGTTGGTCTGCGACGCGGCGAGGGTGGTATCGCCATTGGTCGCCGCACCGCCGGCGGCAGTGTTGCTGGAGGTCTGGTCGCCGCCGGTCAGGGTCGGGTTGGCGGTGAAGCTGTTGCCGCCGCTGGCCGATGTGGTGTCGCCGACGCTGCCGCCGAAGCCGCCCGCGCCGCCGGTACCCGACGAGGTGATGTTGGGATTGAAGGTGATGGTGGGGCTGACCGTGTTGGTCGAGCTGCCACCCGCGCCGCCAAAGCCGAAGCCGCCGGCACCGCCCTGCGAGGTGTTGTCGTTGGTGTTGGTCGAGCTGCCGCCCGCGCCGCCAAAGCCGCCGGCGCCGCCGGTGGCGGAGGTGTCGCCCACGCTGCCGCCGGTCGCCGCGCTGTTGCCACCCGTGCCGCCGGTGCTGGAGGCGTCGATGGTGATGTTCGGCGTCGTGCCCGAACCGCCCGAGCCCGTGCCGCCCAGGACGAAGATCGTCGCGGTGGGAGTGACGGTATTGGTGTTGGTCGGCGTGTTGGTGTTGTTCGGCGAATAGCTCGGATTGAAAGTCGGGTTGAACTGGGGATTGAAGGTCGGCGTGAACTGGTTGTCGTTGGTGTTGGTACCCGTGTTCGTGCCCGAAACGGTGCCCGTTGTGTTACCGCCGGTGATGGTGGGATTGACGTCGATGGTGTTGGCCGATGTGCCGCCCGTCGCCGAGGTGTCGCCCACGCTGCCGCCAAACCCGTTGCCGGTGCC
>CBIHOI010000024.1:0-24986 GCA_966211925.1 uncultured Hyphomicrobiales bacterium
AGCAGCCGCCGCCGGCAGCGTCATCAGCACGGCGGCGGCCACAACCCATTTCATCTACAGATTGACCTTCAGACCAGCAGTGGCGCCGATACCGGGGCGCAGGAAGCCATCGGGACTCTGATAGGTGGTGTCGAAGGCATTCTCAAGCCGCCCGAACACCGACCAGTTTTCCGTCAGGCGATAGCTGGCGGCCAGGTCCAGGGTCGTCACATCAGGCATCTTCAGGCGCGGGATGGAAAAATCCCGGTTGCCGTCAATCTGCGGCCCGACATACAGCAGCGTGGCATCCAGCGACAGCGCGTCGGTCGCCTGCCAGTCCGCGTTCAGACTTGCCTTGTGGCGCGGCCGCCGCAACAGCGCCAGCCTGGTGCCGGCATCGATCGCATCGGTATAGGTATAGTCGCCGCGCAGGGTCAGCGTCTCCAGCAGTTTCCAGGCCAGGAAGCTTTCCACCCCTTGCGTCCGCGCCCGCCCGACATTGATGTTCAGGAAGGCCGGCGCCGGGCCTGAAGTGATCAGGTTGCGGATGTCATTGTGGAACCAGGTCACGCCGCCGGTCAGTGCGCCGTCAAACAGTCCCTGCTCCACGCCCACGTCATAGCCGAAGCTGGTCTCGGCCTTCAGTGCGGCATTGCCGCCGAAGGTGCCATACAGCTGCTGCAGCGACGGCGCCTTGAAACCGCTGCCAGCCGTGGCCTTCAACTTCGTGCCCGTACTTTCGATCACCCAGGCCGGTGCAACGCGCCAGGTGGTGCGGCTGCCGAAGCGGCTATTGTCATCAAACCGGATCGAGGCGCTGTTGTAGAGCCCCCCGCCAAAATCCGACTGCACTTCCGCATAGCCCGCATTGGTGGTGACACCGCGCGCCAGGGTCGAGGGAAAACCGAACGAAAGGCCCGGATGCAAAGCGTCGCGATAGGTCTCTGCCCCCAGCACCAGCGTCTGGCCACGGGCAACAACGACATTGCCCTGCCAGTCCAGTTTCACCCGGTCGCCCTTCTGGCGGCTGTTGCCGTTATCGGGATCCTGGGTGTCGGCGATGTTGCTGCCATAGGCGATGCCCAAGGTCTGGTCGAAGCGCCCATCCCACAACGCCAGGTGCGCGGTGCCGCGCGTCTGGTAATCGATGACATGGACACGGGTGCGGGTCGGCGACGGGAACGAGGCGAAGGTGACAAAGTCGAAGGCATCGCCCGTGAACTTGCCCAGGCTGTTGTAATAGCGCGAGACCAGTCCCAGGTCGAAATTGTCCGTGACATCCAGCCCCAGCTTCGCCGTGGCGGTGACATTGTCATAGAAATCATCGTTGCGACGCTGGCCCGGCGGCAGCAGGTTCAGCGGTGTCACCGGCGTCGAACCGGACAGCACATGCTGCACCGTTGCGCTGTAATGGATGCCGTTGTCCGAACCGGACAGCGATGCCGACTGGTTGAAGGTGTCGAACGAGCCACCCTCGGCGCTGGCATTGATTGCCAGCGGCCCCTCGCCCACCTTGGTGATGATGTTGATGACGCCGCCGATGGCGTCCGAGCCATAAAGCGCCCCCTGCGGCCCGCGCAGCACTTCCACCTTGGCGATGTCGCCCGCCAGCAGCTTGGAAATATCCGCGGCCCCCGTGGGCGTGGACGGATCGGCCATGTCGATGCCATCCACCAGCAGCTTCACATGGTTGGAGTTGGTGCCGCGCATGAACAGCGAGGTCTGGCCGCCGGCCCCGCCGGTCTGGGTAATGGTGAGGCCCGGCACGTCGCGCAGCACATCGGGCAACGCGCGATCCTGGCGCCGCTCGATGTCGGCGGCGGTGATGACCGTCACGCTGCTGGCGATCTGGGCAACCGGCGTGGGAAGGCGGGTGGCGCTGACCACAACGCCTTCGTCACCGATGGTCTCTGAGCTGGCAGCGCCCGTCAGCGCCGCCAAGGCGGCAGAGGCATAAAAAATGGACTTCAACATAACGTCTCCTGGCTCAGGAGCCGTCTGCCCGCGGTATTTCAAGGAGGGTTTTGGGCCCCCGCAGCACACGACTCCAACACTGTCGCCGCTGCGGTTTCTCCCGCTGCATCCCGCACACCCCGGCAGGATCCAAGACGACGGTGCGAGGCAGGTCTCCTGGCTTTCCGGGTCAACACTTTCGCCCGTCTTCCCAACCGCCTGAGGTCAGTGACATTTGGACGATCGCTCACCGGCTACAGTTGCGGGGGCAGCCGCGGATTTGGTCCGCGTTCCCTAAACCTTGCACGTCGAACGGGGTTTTGCGCCAGCCGGGGGGCGGCGTCAACTGCCTTGGTGCAGTACCGCACTGCTGCCGGCAGGAACGTATGCAATCATATCCGCTTCGGACGCCGGTTCTTGAAGAATTCCGCTCCACTCATCAGCAGGTCGGGCACGATCAATGCCAGCACGACGAGGCTCCACAGCGCGGTCGCCGCGACCCGCTCGTTGCTATAGTCGATCAGGCCAGGCCAGACATCTGTCACCCGCGAGGCGACAAAGATGAAAGAGAAGCCATAACTGCGCGCCATCCACTGCTTGTGTAGGGCGATGTTGCGGTTATAGCCCGCGATGAAGGCCATAAGGGTGGTGAGAAACCAGCCGCCCGCCTGAAACACCTGTTCCGGCACCACCAGCGGCTGCTCGGCGGTCACACCGATATACAAGGCCATGGGCGCGGTGATGAAGATCGCCACGCAGTAAATCCAGCCAAGCGTGTGGTGCAATTTCACATTGTTGCGGCGCAGCCGTTCGGAGAATTGCAATGGCCCGACCAGCAAGGCCGGAATTGCGAAGACGGCATGGAACAGCAGCAGCCAGCGGAAAGGCGCGATATGCCGCCATTCCGGATGGGCAGGTTTGAAGATGAACGTCTCATCCGCATAGATGACAATCAGGCCCATCACCAGCAGCAGCAGGAAGAAACCGGTCTTCCACCACTTCACGGGCATTGCTGCCCGCACACCCACCATCGTCATGTCCGCCCCCGCGCCTTGATGAGGAACCGTACCATACCGTCACCAAATGTCAGCCCGGCTGGTTCTCGGCCCGCTTCTTCCACTTGTAGATCGCCAGCGAATTCTTCCAGAAATACTTCTCCGCTGCCGCACGGGTGCGGGTGGCGAAATAGGCGCGCGCGATGGCGACGATTTCGGCCGGCGTCGCGGTGCCCCAGCTGTTGGGCCAGTCGGTGCCGAACACCACCCGGTCCTCGCCGAAGATTTCCATCAGCATGTCCAGCCGGTCCTTGTGCGCCGCCAGCCCGCGCCCCGGATTGCCCTTGTGGTCGATCTCCGAAAGCTTGGCATTAATCAGCGGCCGGCCATGGATTTCCTTCAGTACCGCTTCATAGGCCTTTTGCTGCGCCGGCGACGGGTCGAAGGATGGCAGGTGATCCAGCACGATGCGCAGGTTCGGCACCTTGTCGCTGATCTTCAGCATGGCTTCCATCAGTTCCACCGTGGGATTGGCGGTATCCATCACCAGCCCGGCATCGGCGACGCGCTTCAGGCCTTCGATGAAGCGCGGATCAGGCACCTGCTTGGAAACATCCCGTCCCCAGATATTGCCGCAGCGGATGCCCAGGAACATCGGGTTCTTGCGGAAGCGGTCGAACAGTTCGGCAAAGTCGGGCTTTTCCGGCTCCAGGTCGCCGACGGTACCGACGAACATTGTGTCGGTTTCCATCTGCTCCAGAACCCACAGATTGTCTTCGACCCAGGGGCTGGCTTCCAGCTCGATGGCGGCGACGATGTTCAGGGGCTCGGCATAGGGCCGGTAGGTGGACGGCAGCGCCACGCCGTTCTTTTCCTTGGCCCATTCCGGCGAACCCGCATACGGCACGCCCTGCGGCCGGCGGGAGTCGAACAAATGAACATGGGTGTCCACGATCGGGATGTCGTTCAGGCTCGCCGCCTCGGCAGCGTTGGCGGCAACGGTTGCGGCGGCGGCACCCGCCAGGAATTCGCGTCGTTCCATCATGATCACTCCCGTTCTAAACCTTTTGCCATCCACAGCGCCTTGTGTTCCGGCTGCGTTATGTAAGTCACGAAAGCCTTAGCGGCGTCGGCCTGCGTCGAACGCGCCGACACCGCCACTGCCGTGTCGATATAGCCGCCCATGGAGACTGGCAGCTTGCCCACCAGTTCCAGCTCCGGATGGTTGACGATCTCGCAGATCAGCTGCAGCGCCATGTCGCCCTCGCCCTTGATCAGCCCCTCGCCGCCCTCATGGCCCACCGCGATCCTCCAGTGCACGCCCTTCAGCTCGGGATAACGGTACAGCATGTCGTTGATGATGCGCGCTACCATGCTGCCGCTGGCGGGGTTGGAATAGAGAATGACCCCGCCCTTGCGCAGCGCCTCGCCCAGCTTCTTCGGCGTGGAAATATCGGGGTGCGTCGCGCCCTTCTTGACCGCCAGGCCGACATAAACCCGGCCCAGGTTGGCGCGGCTGCCTGGCTGAATCGTGCTTTCCGCTTCCATGCCGTCCATGAAGGCGACGGGCAGCGCAATGACATCGGCGATGGGCGTGCCTTTCTTGATGTCATTGACGATGGCCGCCATGCCGTCGGACTTCACCGTCACCTTGATGCCGGTGTCCCTGGTGTAGGCGGCGGCAAGGTCGAGAAGCCCGGCGTTGTAAACCACGCCCGGCGCCAGCACGTTCAGTTCGGTGGCCTGCGCCAAAGCCGACGACGCCAGCACCAGGGCGAACACGCCCAGCAGGACCTTGCGCATGTCTCCCTCCCCTTGCTCTTATTCCGATGCGGGCGCGGTGCGTCCCATCTCGGCATCCTTGGCTTCCGGCCCCAGGAACATCATGGTGGCGATCAGCAGCGCCGCGAAACAGGCGACCACGGCCAAGGCCAGCGAATAATCACTGAGGCCCAGGAACGACTTGCCGCTCTCCGCCAGTTCGGCCTGGAACACCGCGTTGACCGAGGCGATCAGGTTGCCCAGCTGGTAAACGGTGCCCGCGAAGGTCCCGCGCACATTGGAGGGCGACAGCTCGTTCAGGTGGACCGGCACCACGCCCCACGCCCCCTGGACGCAGATCTGCATCGCGAAGGCGCCCACCGCCAGCATCACCGCTGTGGTGCCGCTGGCCCAGAAATAGATCACCGGCAGCGCCAGCAACGCGACCATGATCACCGTCTTGCGCCGCCCCAGGGTCTGGCTGAGCGAAGCAAAGAACAGCCCGCCCACGATCGCGCCCATGTTGAGGACGACCGTGATGGCCGTGACGGTCGCGTCGTCGAACTTGTGCTGGACGCGCAGGAAGGTCGGATACAGGTCCTGGGTGCCATGGCTGAAGAAGTTGAAGCCCGTCATCAGCAGGATGGCATAGACCGCCAGCTTCCAATGCTGGCGGATGAAGGGTGTCAGGAAGCCGCCCACGATCAGCAGCGGCACGATGGCGGCCACGATATAGACCAGCCCCTCCTCCCGGCCGAAGCGGATCAGCACGGCCAGCATCGCGCTGAGAATCACGGCCACCGCCAGCAGATGCATGAGATGCTTGCCGGCCTTCACGACCGGCGGGCGCTTCCAGACCGGGGACTCGTCCACCGCCAGCCAGATATAAATGGCCAGCAGTACGCCCGGCACCAGCCCGACCATGAACATGCCGCGCCAGCCGAACGCCGCATGCACCGCGCCGAACGCCAGTGACGCCACCAGATAGCCGCTGGGATAGCCCGACTGCAGCAGGCCGGAGACGAAGCCGCGCGCGCGCGATGGCACCGTTTCGAACGCCAGCGATGCCCCGATGCCCCAAATGCCGCCCATCGCCACGCCGAACAGACCGCGGGCGATGAAAAACATCGAAAGCGTCGGTGCAAAGGCGGTGGCAAAGCCGAACAGCGAATAGAGCAGGATATTCAGGATCAGGATGGGCTTGCGGCCATAGTCATCGGCCAGCCGCCCGAACAGGAAGGCGCCCAGGGGCCGCACCGCCAGGGTCAGGGTCACCGCCACCAGGATATCGGCCGCGCTTTTGACGTTGAACTCGCCGATCAGCTCCTTGACCACAAAGGTCAGGACGAAGAAATCGAAGGCGTCGAGGGTCCAGCCCAGATAGGCGGCCGTCACGGCATGCTTCTGCTTGGCCGTCCAGCCCTTCAACGCACTCAACGCCATGCCACGCCCCTTGATGATTTTCCGCGAGTATGGCTGCGGCTTAACGCACCCGGCAACCCCAAACGCACCGCAACATCAGATCAAGTCGATCCTGAAGACATATCCTGCGCTGGGGCTGTTGAGACCGGGGAAACCGGGGCGCTCATACTTGGCATCAATGGGCCAACCCGGATGCTCGCCCGCATCCACGCCGAATAGCTGGCCATCCCTGATGGTCACATCATGAATGTCGCAACTGCCCGGCACGAAATCCACGATCTCCAGCACCTTGCCGGTGGCGATGTCATACTTCACCAGGCCGGGCACATAGCCTTCATAACCGATCACCTTCGGGTCCTGGGTGCCGCAGACCTGCCAGATCGCGCCCCCACTTCCATTATTGGAGTCATAGGTGATGCCGTGCAGGCGTCCGATTTCGTGGGTGACCGGGAACATCCAGTCCACCTCCCAGCTTTTGGGATCGATGCGCATCAGCGTCTCCAGCCGGTTGGCATAAACCCACAGCTTGCTGCCGTCCCACGCCATGCCATGGCACGAGCCGCCATCATCCTTCGGCCCAAAGGGAATCTGCCGCCAGCTGATCTCTTTGCCGTTCATGTCGGTCTGGAAGATGCCGTTTACCGGCGGGTCGGGATGGTTCTTGATCGAGATGCCGTTGGCGCCGCTCCACAGATAGCCGTCGCCCCACACCCCACCCGAGGTGTTCTTGGAATTGGTGACGACCGTCTTCAGCACCTTGCCGCTCTGAAAATCCAGCAGCCAGGCTTTTTCCGGATCGCCGTCATGGCGCTGTTCCTGCACCCAGAAGCCCTTGCCCGGCTCGACCGAGATGGCGTTGGCCCAACCGGGCGGCACCACGAACATCTTGGTCGTCCTGGCCTTGCGGCGCGGGACCGCCTTGGGTGCCTCGCTGCCGCGACGACCCAGGTCGTCGGTGCCGGGTGCGCGTGTCTGCGCCAGTACCGGGGTGGTGGCCAGCATCGCCGCCGTCGTCAGGAACGTCCGCTTGTTGATGTTCATGGCAGGAACACCATCACGGCCGGGGTACCCAGTCCCAGATAACTGCCGGTCGGTTTGGGCACGCCATCCGCCCCGATGCGGAAGGTCACGATGTTGTTGGCGCCCTGGTTAAGCGAATAGAGAAACTTGCCGTTCGGATGCAACGTCAGGCTGCGCGGATTGTTGCCTTCGGTATGGACATTGCCCACCAGCGACGCGCCATTGGCGCCGATCGCAAAGGTGGCGATGCCATCATAGGTGCGATTGCCGAAATACAAATGCTTGCCGGCATCGTCGATGCGCAGCTCCGACCCGGTGTTGCTGCCCTGGTAGCCCTTGGGCAGCGCAAACACCGTCGGCCCCTTCGCCGTCAGCTTGCCGCCGGCAAAGTCATAGGTCGCCAGCCGCGAATCCTGTTCCTGAAGCTGGTACATGGTCTTGTTGTCGTGGCTGAAGACGAAGTGGCGCGGCGCCGAACCCGGCAGCGACTTTGAAACCGACACTTCCTTCAGCTTGCCGCTGGCCTGATCCAGCGTCCAGACGAAGATCTGGTCGCGGCCCGCATCGTCGCCGATGACATACTGGCCGCTGCGATCGGGGCCGATCATGTGGCCGCGCGAATTTTCGTGGCTGGAGCCGGCAAACTGGCCGGGCTGGGTATCGCTGGCGGTGGCAGGGCTGAGCGGGCCGGACGGTTTCACCACGTCGGTGATCTCGCCCAGGCTGCCATCGGCCTTCAGCCGGATGATCTCATAGCTGCCGCCGGTATAGTTGGCGACCATCACGAACTTGCCGGACGGATGGACGCTGATGAAACAGGGTATGGCGCCGCCCGAATCCACCGTGTTCAGTTGCTTGAGATTGCCATTCGCCTCCACCGCGAAGGCGGTGACCGAACCATGCTTGTCGTTGCCATAGCTGGCGACTTCGCTGACGGCATAGAGAAACTTGTGATCCGCCGACAGGGCGATCCAGGAGGGCGACAGCATCTTTGCCACCAGCTTGGGCGCAGACGGCGCACCGGTCGCATCGTCGATATTCAGCAGGTAGATGCCTTCGCCATGGCTGTTCGCGGCCGAGCGCGGGTCCGACGGATCGGCCGTATAGGTGCCGACATAGGCGCGGCCCGCATTGGCCGCGGTGACCGTGCCCAGCATCAGCGCGGCAATCGCCGCCGTGGTCAGAAGTGCCTTCATGTTTCTCTCCTTGCTAGTTTTCCGGCAGCGCGAACACGAAGATCGCATTGCCATTGTTTGGATGATGCAGGCCCCTCAGCAGCGCCGTCGGCTTGGCGACCGGACTGCCGCCGCCAAGCCCGGTTTCCACGGCGATATACTGTTTGCCGTCCACCGCGTAACTGACCACGTGCCCCTGCACACTGGTGGTGAGCCGCGTCTGCCACAGCGTCTTGCCGGTCAGGGTCTCGATGGCGCGGAAGCGGCGGTCGTAATCGCCGACAAAGGCAACGCCCCCCGCTGTCGTCAGGACGCTGGTGATGAAAGGCGCCTTCTGCTGCAGGCTCCACAGCGGCTTCATGGTCCGCGTGTTGTACGCCGCCAGCCGCCCCAGATTGCCGTCGGTGCCCGGCATCTCGAACAGTTGCTGCGAGCCGGCATTGGTGCCGCCCGGCCCGATCTTCTTTTCCATGGGATCGCCGCGCATCAGCACGCAGGACTGGTGCATCGGGATCAGCATCAGGTCGTTGGCAGGATCATAACTGGTCGCCGGCCAGTCGCGTCCGCCCGCGGGACCGGGACAGGACGCCACCCACTCGCCCACCTTGGCGTCCTGGATGTCCTTGCGATAGGTGGGGATGCCGGTCTTCGGATCTATGCTGTCATAGACATTCTGGAACACCGTCTGGACGCTGTCCTTGTATTTGCCCGTGACGCGGTCGAGCTTCCACAGCACCCCCACCTTGCCGACCGTCAGAACATCCTTCTCGTCGCCGTGGTTGATGACGGTGCGCTCGAAAACTTCGTCCAGGTCCAGTGCCTCGCCGGGCGCGTGGCTGTAGAACCACTTCAGCTTGCCGTTGTCAGGGTCCAGCGCCAGCGTGGCATTGGCATACAGCGTCGCGCCCGCGGCACTGCCGCGCGTAGGCCGTGTCCACGGCTTGGCCTGGGCGGTGCCCCAGTAAGTGGTGTTGGTCTCCGGATCATAGGTGCCGGCGATCCAGGTCTCCGCCCCCTGGCGAAATTCGTTGGGCAGATTGTTCCAGGTATCGCCGCCCGGCTCGCCTTTTTCCGCGATGGTCTTGAAGCGCCACGCCACCTTGCCGGTGGCCGCGTCATAGGCGCTGATGAAGCAATGCTTGGTCTGGTAACGGTTGCAGTAGGTCAGTCCGACGAGAATCTTGCCATGGATGGCGATGGCGCCGCCGGTGTTGCTGTAGCCTTCCTTGCCATCCTCGATCACCGTCTGCCAGACGATCTTTCCGGTCTTCGCATCCAGCGCATAAAGCTTGGCATCGGTGGTCGGCACGAACACCTTGTCGCCATACAGCGCGATGCTGCGCGTCGCGCCATAGGCGCGGGTGGGCGCCGGCCCGATGCGGTTCTCCCACAACAGCTCGCCCGTCTTCGCGTCCAGCGCCTGGACCGTGTTGGCGACATTGGACAGGAACATGACGCCGTCATGGATGATGGGCGTCACTTCGCTGGCGCCGCCGTCATTCATTGCCCAGGACCAGACAAGCTGCAGGCCCTTCACGTTGGCTTGCGTCACCTGCTTCAGCGGCGAATGGCTCCAGCCCTGATAGTTGCGGCGATACATCAGCCAGTCGGCGTCGCTGGGATGCGCCAGCATATCGTCGGTGACAGGCCGATAGGTCTTGATGGTACCCGGCACCGTCACGCCGAAGCGGCCCGGCGGGTAGGATGTGGCCGGACCAACCGCGCTCGCGGTGGCCGGGGGCGGCGCAATCGCCGGTCCCTTGCCATCGGCGATGGCCGCGATCTTCACGGTTTCCCGGCCGGTGAGATCCGCGCCCCCCGGCTGCGCGCCATTGGCCGACAGCAGGTAGGCGGTGATGTTCTGGTAAGTGGGGACGTCCAGGCTGTTGCCATTGTTGTAGGGCATGGACGCCTTGATGGTGCTGTACAGCTCCCCGGCGCCACGATTGCCCCAGGCACCCATGAAGCTGACGCCCGCAAGCGCCGGGGCTTCGCCCGCGCCCTTCAGGTCGAACTTGTGGCAGCCGGCGCAGTTCGCCACATACTGGGCGCGCCCCGCATTGGCCTGCTGCACGGTGAAGGGACCATTCTCAAGCGCCACGGCACTGCCAGTCAGCAGCGCCAGGGCGGATGCGGAAATCAGGAGGGATTTTCTCATCTTTTCGGCACATCATATTGCGGCAGGAAACCATGTCCCGCGACCGGCACATCCTCGCCGGCAAAGGGATGCGGCGGCATCAACCATCCGGTGAGATTGCCGTCCGGCGCCTTCTCGCTGTCGATGCGGACATAGATGTGTCCGGCGCGCAGTTCGGCTGCCTGCCTGGCGGTCAGTTTCACATCGCCGGAAATCGTGCCCGCCGCGCCCGGCGTCACCGTGATGTCGGCCAGCTTGGGGCCCATCGCCCCGATGCGGATGCCATCATAAAGTGCCGCTGTGGTGGCAGGCGTCACGAGCCCGTGGAAGTCGCCGCCGACCGTGAGGCGATTGCCATCAAGGGTTGCATGGGCCCGGCCCTCACCCGCGACGTTGCCGCGCGTGCCTTCACTGACAGGGGACGGCGCCAGCCGGGTTTCAAAGGCCTGGGCCCAGGCGGGCGAACACCAGAGCGCCAGCAGGCACAGGCATGGCCGGAACATGGAACGCTGCAAAACCCCTCCCGTCCGGCTTTTTTTCCGCCGGTTTGGCGGAATTTCTAGCATGTTTCGCGCGGCGGCACAGCCCGCGGCGCAGCGAATGACTTTTCAGTAAGTATTTCCCGGTTATGCAGGGAGACGTCAGGGAACATGCCATGCCAGCAATCGCCGCTTTCGACACCCAGCAGGAACTGCAGGACTCACCGATCCGGGCGCAGTGGATCATCAAGGGCCGCCCCCAGGCGCGCAACCATGTGCTCTTCCGCAGCACCGACAAGTCCTCCTGGACCATGCTGTGGGACTGTTCGGCCGGCGAATTCAATTGGCACTACAGCTTCGACGAGACCATCCATTTCCTGGAAGGCAGCGTCACCATCACGCTCAAGGGTGGCGAACCGCAGACCTTCGGCCCCGGCGACGTGATCTTCTTCCCGGCCGGCGTCGTGGCGCATTGGCGGGTGGACCAGTACATTCGCAAGCTGGCAGTCTGCCAGAACCCGCTGCCCTCAGGCTTGAACCTGCCGCTCAAGCTGGCGCGGCGCCTGACCCGCATGTTCGGTCAGGGAAAAAACCTCATTGCCGGCCTGTTGGCCGATCCCGGCCTGGCGGAGGCCGAGAAACCGGACCAGTCGCCCAGCGGCGCGCAACTGCGCCGCCAGCGCTGAGCGCATCCGAACGGCCCTGCGTCACCGGTCCGTGCGTATGCCCAGTATGGGATAGGCGGGACAGAAGCGCACAACCGCCGTCAGGATCAGCACCACGCCGATCCAGCCCAGCCAGTTCCACCCGGTTTCCGGAAAGCCGATCCTGAGCGCGAATGCGAGCAGGCCCAATCCGGCAACGATCCGGATCACTCTGTCCAGGGTACCCATATTCGGTTTCATCGCGATTTCTCTTGCGTTGGAGGATGACAAAAGCGCTTCGGAAAGACCGACGGAAGCTTATTCCGCCGATGGCACGGCAGGTTCGCTGAACTGTTCAAAGGCGCCGATGGCATCCGCCGCATACATCAGGGACGGGCCGCCACCCATATAGACCGCCATGCCCAGCGTCTCCTCGACCTCCGCTCGCGTGGCGCCAAGCCTGACCAGCGCCTCGGTGTGAAAACCGATACAGCCGTCGCAGCGCGTAGCAACACCGATGGCAAGCGCGATCAGCTCCTTGGTCTTTTTATCCAGGGCGCCCGGCTTGGTTGCGGCCTGCGCCAGCTGGGAAAATCCATGCATGGTCGCGGGGATGTCCGCGCGCAGGATTCGCAGGTTGGCCGAAATGTCGGCCGTGATCTGGCGGTAATCTTTCATGACTTCATCCTGAATGCCGCTTCCGTTACCGGAATGCTTCGCCGGCCTTGAGCCCCAGCTTGCGGAAGACAATGGCGGCCGGGCAGAAGCCCGTGAAGGCGGCCTGGATCATGTTCAAACCCGCAAAGGCGCTGAGCAAAAACCACCAGGAATTTACTTCATGGCCCAGGACCAGCCCCAGCAACACAACGCAGCCGGCGAATGCCATCACGGCCTTGTCAACATTCATGACGATCTCCTTTTCAGCGCGGCCTGGTGAGGCGACGAATGCCCAGGCCTTCCATCACCCAACGTTCGTAAAAGGGCTCGCTCTCGCCCTTGCGTATCTTGCGGATGAAGTACTTCTCGAATGCGATCTTGGCGTAGTGCACCCACCGGCCCTCGGCCGACCAGTTGAGATTGCGCGGGGGAATCTGCGGTTCGGCCACGAAGACGACGCCCCCATCGCCGAAATCCGCAAGACAGACCGCATTCCAACTGCCTTGCGATTCCGGCGCCCGGCCATGCAACAGGGCGCCGATGTTCCGGGCGGTGGCGGTGACCATGGATTCGATCATGAACCCGGTCTTGGGCACGCCCACCGGCACCGGCGTCGGACCGATCGGCGGAATGGCCACGCCAACGCCGATGGCAAAGATGTTGGGGAATTTCGGATTGCGCTGGTGCTTGTCCACCAGGATAAAGCCGCGCGGGTTAGTGAGCCCTTCGATCCCGCGCACGGCCGACACGCCGCGGAAGGCCGGCAGCATCATGGAATAACGGAAGGGCAGCGCGCTGGTCTTCTTCACCGCGCCGTCCTCGCCCACTTCCTCGACCGTCATCAGCCCGTCTTCGACCTTCTGGACGCGGGCATTGGTGATGAACTTGATGTGCCGGTTGCGCATCTGGCTTTCCAGCAGCCCCTTGGTATCGCCCACGCCATCAAGACCCATGTGGCCGATATACGGTTCGGAGGTCACGTAGGTCATCGGGACCTTGTCGCGAATTTTGCGCTTGCGCAGTTCGGTGTCGAGAATGAAGGCAAACTCGTAGGCCGGGCCGAAACAGGATGCACCCTGAACGGCGCCGACCACGATGGGACCGGGATTGGCAATGAACCTCTCGAATTCCGCGAATGCCTTTTCGGCGTGGCCGATCTGGCAGATGGACTGCGTGAAGCCGTCAGGCCCCAGGCCGGGGATTTCGTCGAAGGCCAGGTCGGGCCCTGTCGCCAGGACCAGGTAATCATAGGGAATGCTGCTGCCGTCGGTCAGTTCGACACGATTTTCATCGGGATGCAGGCGCGCAGCGCCCTCCGGCCGGTAGGCAATGCCCTTGCGCGCCATGGTGGCCGAGATGTCGATCTCCACCTCGTCACGTTCGCGCCAGCCGACGGCCACCCAGGGGTTGGACGGCACGAAGTGATAGTGCGCGCCCTGCCCGATCACCGTCAGCGTATCGCCGGCGCCCAGCTCCGCCTTCAGTTCATAGGCCATCAGCGTTCCGCCAAGACCTGCGCCAAGCACCACGATATCTGCCATGACCTGCTCCTGTCTGAAGTCAAAAATACGTCGGCGAGGCGCACTGCACTTTGATCCGGCGCAATGTCTGCGGGCCTGAAAGCGACAAAATCAGCATCAGCCGCTTGACTATATATACGTGTTTACGTATATACGCAAGTATGAAAGAACAACTGACCCTGATGCGCAGCCAGGCCGCCGCGGCCGAGACCATGCTCAAGGCACTGGGCAACCGGCACCGGCTGATGATCCTGTGCCGGCTGAACGATGGCGAGCAGTCGGTGGGCGAACTGGCCGCCTTCCTGGACGTGCGCGACTCGACCGTCTCGCAGCACCTTGCGTTGCTGCGCAAAGACGGCGTGGTTACCACCCGCCGGGACGGACAGACGATCTGGTACGCCCTTGCGAGCGAGCCGGTTCGCCGCCTGGTCGGAACGCTTTACGAAATCTATTGCAGCCCGCAGGCGACCTGCCTGCCCTCCACCACCACCCGGAAGAAAAGGTCCACCAATGGCAAAAATGGAAAATCTCGCGCCCGCTGATGTGGCGCGCCTGTTGGCTGATAATGCCATCCTGCTGATCGATGTGCGCGAGCCGGGCGAATATGCGGTCGAGTGCATTGACGGCGCGGTGCTGTGTCCGCTGTCCGGCTTCGATCCTGACGCCCTTCCCGATCCCGGCACACGCAAGCTGGTGTTCCAGTGCGCCGGTGGTGTGCGCTCGGCCAAGGCGATGGCGGCGTGCGCTGAGGCGGGCGTGGATTTTGCCGGTCATCTCGCCGGCGGCATCAATGCCTGGAAGCAGGCCGGGCTGCCGACACGCCCGGGTGATCCCGGCAAGCAACAATGAACCTGTTCGCCGGCTTCCTCGCCCTTTTCGGCTTCCACGCCGCGCCGGCACCGCCGCCCGCGCCCAGGCCCCCCGTTACCTATCTGGTGCGGTCGGTTGCGGTGACGGACGAAAAGTCCGTGTTTGCCACTGTCCAATCCACCTACACCGTACCGGCGCGGGTGCGGACGGCGGGCACCATCGTCTCCCTCAATGTGCGCCAGGGCGACTATGTCACCCGCGGGCAGATCATCGCCACGGTCGGCGATCCCAAGCTCACGCTGCAGAGCAATTCCTATGCGGCCCAGGTCGCCGCCGCCCAGGCGCAGGTGGCGCAGGCCAAGGCGGACTATGACCGCGCCCAGCGCCTGATCGGCGCCGGCGCCATCGCCCGCAACCTGTATGACCAGTCGCGCACGGCCTACAATGTTGCCCAGAGCAATCTCAAATCCATAGCGGCCCAGGGCGCGGTGGTGCGCGAACAGGCCAATGAGGGCCAGGTCGCCGCCCCCACCTCCGGCCGCGTCATATCCGTGCCGGTGACGGCCGGAACGGTCGTGCTGGCGGGCGACACCGTCGCCACCGTGGCGGAGCGCGATTTCGTCCTGCGCCTGGAAGTGCCCGAGAGCCATGCCCGCTTTCTGAAAGCCGGCCAGCCCGTGCGGCTGGACGGTGCAGAACTCGGCTTTCCCGGCGCGCGCTTCGGCAAGATTTCGCTGATCTATCCCCAGGTCGGCAACGGCCGCGTCATGGCCGACGCCACGGTGGGCGGCATGCAGGACTATTTCGTTGGCCAGCGCGTGCGCGTCTGGGTTTCGGCGGGCAGCCGCAACGCCACGCTGGTACCGGAAAATCTCATCATCACCCGCTCGGGCATCGACTATGCCAGGGTGTGGACGGCCAGGGATGGCGCCATTGAAGTGCCGGTCCAGCGCGGCGGCGAACAGATTGTGCCCGGCAAGGCGCCGACGCTGGAGATCCTCTCGGGCCTGAGCGCAGGCGACCGCCTGCTGAAGCCGTGACCGCACCATGGATCTAGGCTTTTCCGGGCGACTGACGCGCGCCACCATCCGCTCGCCCCTGACCCCGCTCATCCTGCTCGCGGCCCTCGCCTTCGGGCTCATCGCCCTGATGCTGATCCCCCGCGAGGAAGAGCCGCAGATCAGCGTGCCCATGGTGGACATCATGGTCCAGGCCGACGGCCTGAAGGGCCCCGATGCCGCCGAGCTCGTGACCAAGCCGCTGGAGCAGATCGTCAAGGGCATCAACGGCGTCGAGCATGTCTACAGCCAGACCCAGGACGACCGGGTCATGGTGACGGCGCGGTTTCTGACCGGCACCAACGAAGACGATGCCATCCTGCGGATACAGGCCAAGGTGCGGGCCAACTATGACCAGATGCCGCTGGGCATTCCCGAACCGCTGATCGTGGGCCGCGGCATCAACGATGTGGCCATCGCCGCCTTCACCCTGTCGCCCAAGCTGCAAGCCGCTACCCGCTGGAATGAAAAAGACCTGCGGCAACTGGCGGAAAAGATCCAGGCAGAACTCGACAAGGTGGACAATGTCGGCCTCACCTATCTGGCAGGCGCCGGCGGCCAGGAAATCAGCGTCGAGCCCGATCCGGAAAAGCTGTCGCTGTATGGCGTCACGCTGCAGCAGCTTGAAGCCAAGATCAAAGGCGCCAATCGCTCCTTCCTGGCCGGGCAGCTCCGGCAGGATGGCCGCATGGTCCAAGCCGTGGCGGGCCGCACGCTGCAGGGCGTTCCCGACATTGGCCTGCTTCTGGTGACGACCCGCGACGGCCGGCCCGTTTATGTCCGCGATCTTGCCCGCACCGTGATCGGCCCCAGCCCCACCGAGCAGCATGTCTGGTCGATCAACCGCACGGCGAAGAGCAGCTGGAGCACCGCGCCCGCCGTCACCATCGCCTTCGCCAAGCGCGCGGGCGCCAATGCGGTTGTCGTTTCCAGGGACCTGGTGGCCCGCGCCGAGGCGCTGAAAGGCACGCTCATTCCATCCGATGTCCAGGTCGAAGTCACCCGCGATTATGGCAAGACCGCCAACGACAAGGCCAACGAACTCCTGTTCCACCTCGCGCTGGCAACGGTGTCCATCGTGCTGCTGATCGGCTTTGTGATCGGCTGGCGCGAGGCCGGCGTCACCCTGATCGTCATCCCCACCACCATCCTGCTGACTTTGTTCGCCGCCTATGTGATGGGCTACACCATCAATCGCGTCAGCCTGTTCGCACTGATTTTTTCCATCGGCATCCTGGTGGACGACGCCATCGTCGTGATCGAGAACATTTCCCGCCACTGGGGCATGCATGACGGCCGCGACCGCATGACGGCCGCCATCGAAGCGGTCGCGGAGGTGGGCAACCCCACCATCGTCGCCACCCTGACGGTGGTGGCGGCGCTGCTGCCGATGTTGTTCGTCTCGGGCATGATGGGTCCCTACATGGCGCCCATTCCCGCCAATGCCTCGGCGGCAATGCTGCTGTCCTTCTTCGTCGCGATGGTGATCGCGCCCTGGGCCATGCTGAAGATTTCCGGCAAGCCGCGCAAAAGACATCAGCAGGCCGAGCATGGCGAAGGCCGCCTGGGCGCCCTTTACCGGCGCATGGCGGCCCCGGTGGTCGCCTCGCGGCGCAGCGCCAGCCGCTTTCTTCTCTATGTGGCAGGTGCGACGGCCCTTGTCTGCCTGCTCTTCGTGACCAGAACCGTCACCGTCAAGCTGCTGCCCTTCGACAACAAGTCCGAACTGGCTGTCATGGTGGACCTGCCCGAAGGGGCCACGCTGGAAGATACCGCAAAGGCGCTCCTGCGCGCCGGAACGATCGCCAGGTCTCTGCCGGAAGTGACCTCCATCCAGGCCTATGCCGGGACGCCCGCGCCCTTCAATTTCAACGGGCTGGTGCGGCACTATTATCTGCGCAGCCAGCCGGAACTGGGCGAACTGGCGGTCAACCTGACGGACAAGGCGGACCGCAGCCGCGAAAGCCACGCCATCGCGCTCGACCTGCGCCGCAAGCTTTCCGCCCTGGGATTCCCGCGCGGCACATCGGTCAAGGTGGTGGAAGTGCCGCCCGGTCCGCCCGTGCTCTCCACCCTGCTGGCGGAAATATACGGCCCGGACAGCAAGACGCGCCGCGCCGTGGCGCAGGAAACCGAAAAGCTGTTCCGATCGGTGCCGTATATCGTGGACGTGGACAATAGCTGGGGCGCGCCCAGGCCGCGCCTGCGCATCTCCATCGACCAGGACCGGCTGGAATATTTCGGTGTCGAGCAAAGCGACGTCTATGACACGCTGGGCGCGCTGCTGGGCGGCCAGGCCGTGGGCTATTCCCATCGCGGCGCCGACCGCGACCCGCTCCAGATCGTTGTGCGCGAGCCCAAGAACGATCTCACCTGGTCGCAGAAGCTGGCCTCGACGCCGGTGCCCGCCAACGCCCAGCCGGGCAACAAGGCGGTGGTCGAGCTTGGCGACGTGGTCCGCGTGACGCAGGAGCCCGGCACCCCGACAATTTTCCGCCGCGACGGCCATTATGCCGACATGGTGACCGCGGAACTCGCCGGCGACTTCGAGGCGCCGCTCTATGGTCTGATGGCGGTGGACAAGCTGGTGCGCACCCATGACTGGGGCAAGCTGCCCCCGCCGCAATTGCTGATGCATGGCCAACCGACCAGTGAAGCCCGGCCTTCGCTTCTGTGGGATGGCGAATGGGAAGTGACCTGGGTCACGTTCCGCGACATGGGCGCCGCCTTCATGATCGCCATTCTCGGCATCTATGTTCTGGTGGTCGCGCAGTTCAAGAGCTTCAGGCTGCCGCTGGTGATCCTGACCCCCATTCCCCTGACCCTGATCGGGATCGTGCTGGGGCACTGGATCTTCGGTGCGCCCTTCACCGCCACCTCGATGATCGGCTTCATCGCCCTTGCCGGCATCATCGTGCGCAATTCCATCCTGCTGGTCGATTTCATCCGCCATGGCGCGGCAAGCGGTGTTCCGCTGCGTGACGTGCTGCTGGAGGCGGGGGCTACGCGATTCCGCCCCATCGTGTTGACCGCCCTCGCCGCCATGATCGGCGCGGCGACCATTCTCACCGACCCGATCTTCCAGGGCCTTGCGATCTCGCTGCTGTTTGGACTCGCCTCGTCCACGCTTCTGACGGTGCTGGTGATACCCGCCATTTATGTGTGGCTGCGCGACGCGGACCAGCCGATCCGATAGTTCCGTGCGCACATACTGCCTTGAATTTCATTGTCCCTGTTTGCGGCAATCGGCTATAGGCTCGACGCAGATGTTCCTTGCGCCTGCAGGATGGCTGTAACGCGCGCCAGGCCGCCATTCGTTGAACCCATAGCCGCGCACCGATGACCGAGGCCCTATCCGAGAAGACATCGAGCGCATCACCAGGGCGGGGAGCCCGATATCTGCGCAAGAGCGCCTGGGCTTTGAGTCTCCTGCAAAAATACCTGCGTTCCAGCGAGACGGCGCAAATACTGATCTGCGGCGTCGGCGGTGCATTCATCGGGGTGATGATCGCCGGCCTGCACAAGGGCGTGGATTTTCTCCACAGAGTGAATTTTGGCTTGCCCGCCGGCGCGAGCCTGAGCACCGGCGACCATGTGGACTTGCTGCGCATCCTGTTCGTTCCCGTGGCGGGCGGGCTCGCGCTGGGGGTGGGGGCGCTGGTGGCCCGCCGGTTCGGCGCGCGCGAGGTGGTGGACCCCATTGAAGCCAACGCCCTGCACGGCGGACGCATGTCCCTTCCTGCCAGCCTGCGGCTGGTGGTGACAACACTGATATCGAACGCCAGCGGCGCCGCGGTGGGCATGGAAGCCGGATACAGCCAGCTGGGCGCCAGCGTTTTTTCTTCGCTGGGCGAACGCTTCAGCCTGCGCCGGGCCGACCAGCGCATTTTCGTCGGCGCGGGCGCCGCGGCCGCCATCGCAGCCGCCTTCAACGCACCGCTGGCCGGGGCCTTTTACGGCTTTGAACTCATCATCGGCACCTACATGACCCGCGCGCTTGCACCGGTCGCCGTGGCGGCGCTTGCCAGCGTGCTGGCGGCGCGGGCGGTATCGAGCCCCGAGCCGCTGTTTGTCGTCCACCAGGCCTTCTATTTCAAACAGTCGGTCTATCTTCTCTTTGCGATGCTGGGTGTTTTCGCGGCAGGTTTCAGCGTTCTGGCGATGAAGTCGGTGACCTGGGTCGAACGCGGCCTGCGCCGCATTCCGCTGCCGCAATGGCTTCGCCCGGCGATGGGCGGCATAGCCCTCACCCAGCTTGCGATATTCCTGCCGCAGGTCCTGGGCAGCGGGCATGGCGCGATCCAGTATTTGTTCGATCATGACTGGCCACTGGCGACGCTGCTGGTGATCCTGGCGGCAAAGCTGGCGGCCTCATCGCTTTCGGTCGGCTCCGGCTTTCGCGGCGGCATGTTCAGTTCGTCGCTGTTCCTGGGCTGTCTGTTTGGTGCCGCCTTCGCCGATATTGCCGCCATCCTGGTGCCCCGGCTGGGTGAGCATCATGCCGCGCTGATGATGGTCGGCATGGGATCGGTGGCGGCCGGCGTCATTGGCGCCCCGCTGACCATCGTCTTCCTGGTGCTGGAGGGAACAGGAGATTTTCCCATGACCATTGCCGTCATGGTGGGAGTCATCATTTCCTCAAGCCTGGTCAGGCTGAACTTCGGCTATTCCTTCTCGACTTGGCGCTTTCATCAGCGCGGCCTGGGCATTCAAAGTCCCCACGACATTGGCTGGATTGCCGACCTCACCGTCGCCAAACTCATGCGCTCCGATGCCACGATTGCGCAGGCTAGTGCATCCCTGGAGCAGCTTCGGGAAAAATATCCCCTTGGCAGCTCCAAGCGGCTGTTCGTGGAGGATGCAGGCCAGTTCATCGGCTCGGTGGATGTCGCCGCCCTCCACGACAAGCAGCGCGCAAAGGACATCGCCAATCCCAGCGCGCGGGATGTCGCGGCCGAACCGGGCTCATTCCTGCTTCCAGGTCAGAATGTCCGCACGGCGCTGATGCTCTTCGACAGCACCAAGATAGAAACCCTGCCGGTCCTGCGCTCGGCGGTTGACAGGCAGATCATCGGCTACCTGACCGAGGCCTATGCCCTGCGCCGCTACAACCAGGAGCTGGAACGCAGGCGCGATGCGGACATGGGCACCCGCAATCTTTTCCCCATCGCGGAGCCTCCGTCTGCTGCGGATCGCAAACCGGCAAATTGAAACATGGGCCCAGGTCCATGTCCCCTGTGACCGGGGATTGCTGCAGATGATCGTCGCAGCAATTCAACTTGGCATGAAGGCCCGGTACGGGCCGCCAACCTCCCATGCCTTGCGCCAGATCAAGGGCTGTTACCGTCGGCCGGTGCAGTTTGAAGACGCTGATATTTGCGGTGCATCGGATGACGCTTGAACTGACGTTTTTGGGCGGGGCCGGGACCGTCACAGGTTCGAAATACCTGCTGGAAAAGGACGGTCACCGCATCCTGGTCGATTGCGGCCTTTTCCAGGGCTACAAGGCGCTGCGCCTGCGCAACTGGGCGCCGCCGCCGATCGCGCCCTCCAGCATCGCCGCCGTGGTCCTGACACACGCCCATCTGGATCATTCCGGCTATCTGCCGCTGCTGGTGAAGAATGGCTTTCGCGGACCGGTAATCTGCACCCAGGGGACCGCCGATCTCTGCGGCATCCTGCTGCCGGATTCCGGACATCTGCAGGAGCAGGATGCGCAGTTCGCCAACCGGCACCGCTTTTCCAAGCATCATCCCGCCCTGCCGCTCTATACGGAGGACGATGCGACCCGCGCCCTGGACTTCCTGAAGCCCGCGAGGTTCGACAAGCCCATAAACCTGCCCGGTGGCGCGACGCTGCGCTTCATCCGGGCCGGTCATATCCTGGGCGCCGCTTCGGCGCTGGTGGAATGGGGTGGTCTCACAATCGCCTTTTCCGGAGACATTGGGCGGTATGACGACCCGCTGATGCCCGATCCGGTGACGCCGGAGGCAGCCGACTATCTGCTGATGGAATCCACCTATGGCGACCGCTGCCATGACACCACGGACCCGCAGGATGCCCTGGCAGAGATCATCGGCAAAACCATCGCGCGCGGCGGCACGGTGGTGGTGCCCGCCTTTGCAGTGGGCCGCGCCCAGAGCCTGCTGTTTCACATCAGCCAGCTCAAGGCCGCGGGGCGGTTGCCGGCACTCCTGCCTGTCTTCCTGGACAGCCCCATGGCGATTGACGCCACCGAGATTTTCCGCCGCCATCCAGGTGATCACAGGTTGCGCGGGGAGCAGTTGAAGCTGATGGATGGCGACATCCACTATGTCCGCACCGCAGAGGAATCCAAGGCGCTGACCGCCAACCCGATGGCCAAGGTCATCGTCTCGGCCAGTGGCATGGCGACGGGCGGCCGCGTGCTGCATCATCTGGAGCATTACGCGCCCGATCCCCGGAACACGATCCTTTTCACCGGATTTCAGGCTGGCGGCACACGTGGCGCCATCATGGTCGCGGGCACCGATAGTGTGAAGATGTACGGAAAATATGTGCCCGTGCGGGCCCATGTGCAGAACCTGTCCATGCTGTCGGCCCATGCCGACCAGGCAGAACTGCTGCGCTGGGCGGGCGGATTCAAGACGCCGCCGCGCTCCACTTTCGTGGTGCATGGCGAACCGCAAAGCGCCGATACCTTGCGCCGTGTGCTGGAGGAAAAACTTGGCTGGACCTGCGGCGTTGCCGAGCTGGGCCAGAAAATAACGCTGACCTGACTGCGGGACGCGGGATCAGCCGCAGGGGTGATCGGCCAGCAGATGCCGCAGCGCGCCCATCAGCCGGGCCGCATGCTCGCCATCACCGGACCGCAATGCCGCGCGGATATCGTCCACGATCATGACGCGGATTTTTTCGGCACCGCCGGCATGGGCCAGCAGATAGCGGCCCAGGGTGGCGGCGGCCACTTCCGGCAAATGCTCATGTTCGGCGATGGCCGCCACTTCAACCTCGGTGAGGCCGCACATCGCGATGCAGTCCTCCAGCGAGATCATGGCATGGCCTCGCCAAAGCGCAGGATGATGCGGCCCTGCCCGGTGGCCGGGACGAATGCCGCGGACGATGCGGTCTGGCCGCCGATCCGCGCCTCGACCGCATAGCGGCCCGGCGGAAGGCGGAACAGCATCCAGGGCGCGCCGCAACGGACGTTGACAAGATCGATGCCGCCCTTGCGAATGGTGACCTGCTCGTCGGCCAGATAGGCGCCGCCCGGTCCTGCGATTTCGACCTTGAGCCCATAGTCCAGCCAGCGCGGATCGGTGCGCGCATCGAGCCCGACGCCGGTACAGACCGTTTCGATACCGGCGACCGTCACCGGCGTGTCAATCGGCAGGGACTGCGCCAGCGCGGCTGCGGGCACAAGAACAGCGACCAGCGCCAGGATTTTAACGCGCCGTGTATCCGCCATCGATGACAAGCTCCGTTCCGGTAACGAATTTCGCCTCCTGCGAGGCCAGATAGACCGCGCCCCAGGCAATGTCGTCCGGCTCGCCCATATGGCCCAGCGGATGCAGGCTCGCCACGCCCTGACGGGCAGCCGGTGTGTCGCCCCCGGATTTTTCCAGATGGTGATGCACCATGGGCGTCAGGATGAAGCCGGGGTGAATGGAGTTCACGCGGATATGGTCTGGCGCATAGATCAGCGCATCGGTCTTTGACATCAGCCGCACAGCGCCCTTGGAGGCATGGTAGGGCGGCACATCGGGCGCCCCCACCAGGCCATAGATCGAAGACAGGTTGATGATGCTGCCGCCGCCTGCGGCACGCAGATGGGCAATTGCATGCTTGGTGCCGAAGAACACGCCCTTGACGTTGATCCCCTGCACGAAATCCCACTCCGTCTCCGTGATTTCATGGGTCGGCTTGTTGGCGCCGGAAACGCCGGCATTGTTCACCACGATGTCCAGGCGGCCGAACTTCGCGACGGCCGCCGCGAAACACTGCGCCACCTCTGCCTCGCGCGAAACATCACAGTGCCAGTAGGCGGCGCCAAAACCGCGACCGCGCAATTCCTCCGCGAATTTTTCGCCGTCGGCATCGAGCACGTCCAGGACCGCCACCTTGGCGCCCTCTTCCGCCATGCGCAGCGCGATGGCGCGACCAAGGCCCAGCGCGGCACCCGTAACGATTGCGACTTTCCCGGAAAGACGGTTCATGGATGTACTCCTCTGACCACAGCAAAGCGCCGATATCGCAAAGCGCGCGTTGATCCCGCTCAAACCCGCAGGAGCGATGCCGTCTGGCGGGCAATGACAAGTTCCTCGTCCGTGGGGATCACCCAGGCGGCGACACGGCTGTCCGGCAGGCTGATCCGCCCAGTGCCGGCCGCATTGGCGGCCTCATCCAGCGTGAGGCCCAGCCAGGCCGCCCGTTCGCAAGCCATTTTGCGGATCGCGGCGCTGTTTTCGCCGATGCCGCCGGTAAAGACGATCCCGTCCACACCGCCCAGGCTGGCCGCCATGGCGCCGATCGCCTGGTTCAGGCGGAACACGAAAAGATCGATGGCCTCCCCGGCGCGTGCATCGCTGCTTTCCTCAAGGGTCCGCATGTCGCCGCTGAGGCCGGAGACACCCAGGAGCCCTGACCGATGATAGAGCAGGTCCTGAAGCTGCCTGGCGGTCCAGCCCTGATCCAGCAGATAAAGCAGCACGCCCGCGTCCAGGCTGCCCGGCCGCGTGGCCATCACCAGGCCCTCCAGCGGCGAGAAACCCATGGTGGTATCCACGCTCCTGCCGCCCCGCATGGCGCACAAGCTGGCGCCACTGCCCAGATGCGCCGCGATCACCCGCCCCTGCGCCAGTGCCGGCGCAACTTCGTGCAGGCGCCCGGCAATATAGTCATAGGACAGGCCATGGAATCCGTATTTGCGCACGCCCTGTCCTTCCAATGCGCGCGGCAAGGCAATCCGCCGTGCCGCCGGCGTCAGGGTGTGATGAAACGCGGTATCGAAACAGGCCACCTGTTGCAGGCCCGGTCGCAGGCGTTGCAGCGCCGCGATGGGCCTCAGCGCCTGGGGCTGGTGCAGGATCGCCAGGGGCGACAATTCATCGAGCGCGGCGATGGTTTCGGTGTCCAGCAAGACCGGCTGCGTGAAGCGTGCCCCGCCATGCACCACACGATGACCGGCCGCCGCCAGGTCGCCCACCTGCGGATAGAACTCGATCCATTCCAGCAGATCCGGCAGGATATCTTCATGGCACCGGCCTTCCCAGCGCCGCTCGTCCAGCACCGCACCGCCAGCCCCGTGTATGATCAGGTGTACGTCCGGGCCGACCTCCTCGATCTTGCCACGCGCCAGCTCGGCCAGACCGTCGCTATTATAAAGTGCAAATTTGAG
>CBIHOI010000025.1:0-24161 GCA_966211925.1 uncultured Hyphomicrobiales bacterium
TCGGCCTGCTTGCGGGTCTCTTCGAAGATCGGCGATTTGCCGCCGATGTGATTGTAGATTTCGCGCGCAATCGGGGCACGGCGTTTGGCGATAAAACGCGCCAGCGGCAGGCGGATGATCGCGGGCAGGCCGATGATGGCGGGATCGGAGAACAGGTTGCGCAGGAAAGGCTCGACCGCTTCGGGCGAATCCGGCCCGCCCAGGTTGAACAGGACCACGGCGATCTTCATTTGCGAATCCGCTTCAGCAACTGTTCGACATGCGCAATCGGCGTTTCCGGCAGGATGCCATGGCCCAGGTTGAAGATGTGCGCCTTGCCCTGTGCACTTTCCAGGATGTGATCCACCGCGCGGTCCAGCGCATCGCCGCCCGCGATCAGGGCGATGGGGTCCAGATTGCCCTGGATGGCACAGGACAGATTCTTCGCCGCCCAGTCCATCGGCATGGCGGTATCCAGCGACACCGCATCCACACCGGTCGCTGCCACATAGTCGGCATAGCCCTGCAGGGTTGAGGCGCGCGGAAAGCCGATGATCCTGGCCCCCGGCCGCGCCGCCCGCACCGTGGCAACAATCTTCCTGGTTGGCGCGATCACGACCTGGGCAAACAGCGGCGCCGGCAACCCGCTGGCCCAGCTGTCGAAGATCTGCACCGCGTCAGCGCCGGCATCGAGCTGGCGGATCAGGTGGAAGGCGACACACTCCGCCAGGATATCCAGAAGATATCCAAAGCCCCTGGGATCACGATACGCCCACAGCTTGGCGGCTTTCTGTTCGTCGCCGCCCGCGCCCGCGGCGAGGTATGTTGCCAGGGTCCAGGGCGCACCGGCAAAACCCAGCAGTGTGGTGGACGCAAAACCTTCCGAATCCAGTCCACTGCGCGTCCGCCGCAGCGCTTCATAGACCGGCTCGAAGTACGCCGCCCAGGATTCGCGATCTTCGTTGAAACCGTCTGTCGAGCTTACAGGCGTCAGGCTCGGTCCCTCGCCAGCGGTGAACGTCACCTTCTGTCCAAGGGCCTCAGGCACCGTCAGGATGTCACTGAACAGGATTGCCGCGTCAAAGCCGAAACGGCGGATCGGCTGCAAGGTCACTTCGGCAGCGAATTCCGGATTCAGCGCCATGCCCCAGAAGGACCCGGCCTTCTCCCGCAACGCCCGGTATTCCGGCAGGTAGCGGCCGGCCTGGCGCATCAGCCAGACAGGTGGCACCGTCTCCACGCCACCTTCGAGCACACGCACAAGCTTCCGGTCATTCTTCAACTAAAAGACTCCTAAGACTCTAAAGATGATGACGATGATGTGAGGGCTGTGAGTTGGGGACGAAATTGTGTGCGATGGCTTGCCATAAGCCCAAGTGCGCATGGACTCAAGGACTTGGCGGCGCATGCCGCAGGCCTGCTCTCATTTTCCGGCTGTTGGCGCATGGTCCTTGTGTCCCCAAACTATACGGGCTTGCACAGATTTGGATTTCCCGGCTAGGAGCCTGTGATCAAGGCGGGGATCGGCCCACCGTGACTCCCAGCCCCGTGGCTGTCTTGGGATAGTTCTGTGGATTGCAAATTTCACGTCCATCTGGTGTCGGATTCCACGGGCGAGACCCTGCATGCCGTGGCCACCGCGGCGCTGGCCCAGTTCGAAAATGTCGAAGTCCGGGTCCATCCTTACGCCCTGGTGCGCAGCGAACACCAGCTTACCCGGGCGCTGGACCATGTCGCCATCAATCCCGGCATCGTCTTCTTCACCCTGGCCAACCAGGGCTTGCGCGACCGGCTGATGCTGCGCTGCCTGGAACTGGGATCGCGGGCCATCGACGTGCTGGAAGGACCGGTGATGGCATTGCGCCATTTCCTGGGCCAGGCGGAGAGCCACAAGGTCGGCCGCCAGCACCAGGTGGACCAGCAATATCTGGAACGCATCGAGGTGCTGAATTTCACCATCGCCCATGACGATGGCCAGTCGCTGGATTCCATCGACGAAGCCGAGGTGATCCTCACGGGCTGCAGCCGCACCTCCAAGACGCCGACCTGCGTCTATCTGGCCATTCGCGGCGTGGCGGCGGCCAATGTGCCGCTGGTGCCGCGCCTGCCGCCGCCGCAGCAACTGCTGGCGGCCAAAAAACCGCTGATCGTGGGGCTGTGGGTATCGCCGGACCGGCTGGTGCAGGTGCGCCGCAACCGCCTCAACACCATGGGCGAGGTGCGCGACACCGATTATGTGGATCTGGATTCGGTCCGCAGCGAGATCGCCGCCAGCCGCAAGCTGTTCGAGGACCAGGGCTGGCCGATGATCGATGTATCGCGTCGCTCGATCGAAGAAACCGCCGCCGCCGTGCTCAATCTCCTTACCGAACGCAGGGATGCCACGGCGTGACTGTGGTCCCCGCGCCTCTTGTGCTGGCAAGTGGCAGCGCCAGCCGCAAGGCCCTGCTGACGGCGGCGGGGGTGGATTTCATCGCCGATCCCGCCGACCTGGACGAGGACGCCATCATGGCCGCGCTTGCCGCCCGGGGCGCCGATGCGCCACAGGTGGCAGCCGAACTGGCGGCGCAAAAGGCGCTGTGGGTGGCACGGCGGCATCCCGGTGCACTGGTGCTGGGCGGCGACAGCGTGATCGAATTGGGCGGCCGCCACCTCAGCAAATGCGCCACCCTGGGCGAAGCCCGCGCCCTGCTGGCGGAAATGTCCGGGCGCGAACACCTGCTGGTCTCGGCGGCGGCCCTGGCCCGGGACGGCGCGCTGCTGTGGACGCATGCCAGCCCCTGCCGCATGACGGTGCGCGAGCTGAGCCCGCAATTCCTGGACGATTACCTGGCCCGCGAAGGCACCGCGATCCTGTCCAGCGTGGGCTGCTATCATTTCGAGGGGCGCGGGGCGCAGCTTTTCGATAGAGTGGACGGCGATTATTTCTCGGTGCTGGGCCTGCCGCTGCTCGCGGTCCTAGCTGCACTCCGCAAGGAAGGCGCACTTCAATCATGAGATGGGCTTCATGATAACCGGCAAGGCAAGGATCGCAGGCGTGATCGGCTGGCCGATCGCCCATTCGCTGTCGCCGGTGCTGCAAGGCTACTGGCTGGAGGAACTGGGCATCGATGGTGCGATGATCCCGCTGGCGACGGGCCGCGAGGATTTCACCCAGGTGATCGAAGCCATCCGCCGCGCCGGCTTTCGCGGCGTCAATGTCACCGTGCCCCACAAGGAAGCCGCCTTCGCCATCGCGCACCGCAACGACGCGCTGGCGGTTGCCGCCGGCGCCAGCAATCTTCTTGTTTTTACCGAGAACGGCATCGAAGGCCGCAACACCGATGCCATCGGGCTGGCGGAAAGCCTGCGGGAAAATATCGGCGACCTAAATGGCAAGACCGTTGTCCTGCTGGGTGCGGGCGGCGCGGCGCGCGGCGCCGTGCTGGCGCTCGACATGCTGGGCGCCGGCACCATCCATCTTCTCAACCGCGATGTGCACCGCGCAAAAACCCTGGCGTCATCGCTGTCACCGAAAGCCAGGCTGTTGCCCGGCGCGCTTGGCGACTGGGCCAATGTTGCCGGCGACGCCGCGCTGGTGGTCAATACCACCAGCGCCGGCATGGGCAGCAATCCGCCGCTGGATATTGATCTTGGCGCGCTGCCGAAAGGCGCCGCGGTCTGCGACATCGTTTACAGCCCGCTGGAAACCGCACTGCTGAAGGACGCCGCCGCGCGCGGCCACAAGACCATTGATGGACTGGGCATGCTGATGCACCAGGCCGTGCCGTCCTTCGAAGCTTTCTTTGGCGTGAAGCCCAGGGTCACGCAAGGCCTGCGCGATGCGCTGGTGAAGGTGCTGCGTGAACGGGCCCAATAAAAACAGGGGCCCCTTTGTCATCGGCCTGACCGGCTCGATTGGCATGGGCAAAAGCGAAACCGCGAAACTCTTCGCCGAACAGGGCGTGCCGGTGTTCGATGCCGATGCCGCCATCCATGCGCTGTATGCCGCCGAGGCCGCCCCGATGATCGAAGCCGCCTTTGCGGGCTCCACGCGCAACGGTGCCGTTGATCGCGCCGCATTGGCCCGGGTGGTGATGGCGCAGCCGGGCGGATTGCAAAGGCTGGAAGACCTGATGCATCCGCTGGTGGCCGATCTGCAAAACCAGTTCCTGGCCGACAATCCCGTGCCCATCGTGGTGCTGGATATTCCGCTGTTGCTGGAGACTGGCGCGCCGGTGGATGCCGTGGTGGTGGCGACCGCGCCCGCAGACGTGCAGCATGCGCGCGTCATGGCGCGGCCGGGCATGACCGAGCCCAAGTTCGCCGCGCTCCTTGCTCGCCAGATGAGCGACATGGAAAAACGCGCCAGGGCCCATTATCTGGTGATAACTGACAAAGGCCTGGATCACGCCCGCGAACAGGTGAAAATGATCCTGGCCGATATCCGGAATAAAATCAGTGCGTGAGATCGTCTTCGATACGGAAACAACGGGCTTCGAGCCGGGCGACGGTCACCGCATCGTGGAAATCGGCTGTGTCGAGCTGGTGGATCATTTCCCCACCGGACGCACCTTCCAGGCCTATCTCAATCCCGAACGCGACGTGCCAATCGAATCCCAGCGCGTCCACGGCCTGTCGGCGGAATTCCTCGCCGACAAGGCGCTGTTCGCGCATATCGTGGAAGACTTCCTCGAATTCCTGGGCGACGCGCCGCTGGTGATCCACAATGCCAGCTTCGACCTGAAATTCATCAACGCCGAGTTCAAGCGCACCGGCCATCCGCCCATTCCGCTGGCCCGCGCCATCGACACCATCGAAATCGCCAAGCGCAAGGTGCCCGGTGCACGCTATTCGCTGGACGAATTGTGCAAGCGTTTCGGCGTCGATCTGTCAGCGCGCACCAAGCATGGCGCGCTGCTCGACGCCCAGCTGACGGCGGAAATCTATCTGGAACTGATCGGCGGCCGTCAGAAGGGCCTGATGCTGGCCCCGGCCGAGATCGCCGCGTCACAGCAGGGCGAACAAGTCCGCGCCGCGCGCCAGCGTCCCGAAAAGCTGGCGCCGCGGATCACCGAAGCGGAAATCGAAATTCACAGGGCCTTTGTCGCCAAGGAGCTTGGCGACAAGACTCTTTGGAGGCTGGATGTCATTCCCGCGTAAGCGGGAATGACAAGATCAGGCCGTGCCGGCCGTCGGCGCACCGGCCAGGCCGCCAGCCTGTGCGACGCGCGCCTGGTACAGGGCCATGAAGTCGATCGGCTCGATCATCAGGGGCGGCATGCCGCCGTCGCGCACGATGTCGGCCACGACGCGGCGCACGAACGGGAACAGCATGTGCGGCGCCTGGATCAGCAGGATCGCCTGCTGGGTGGCGGTGTCGGGCACATTGGTCAGGCGGAAGACGCCGGCATAGGCGACTTCCAGCAGGAACAGCGCCTTGTCCTCGTTCTTGGCGTCGACGCGGATCTTCAGTTCGACCTCGAACATTTCGGTGTCCAGGCGCTTGGCGTTCAGGTCCACCGCCAGCTCGATCTGGGGGCGCTGGGTCAGCTCGACCGCCACGCCGGGATTTTCGAAGGACAGGTCCTTGATGTACTGGGCCATCACCTGCAGGTTCGGCACCTGCGGCTGGTTCGGATCCTGCGGAACGGGGATTCCTTCGCTGCTCATGGCGGGTCTTTCTGTGCAAATTCGGCCCGCGCGATACCACCGATTGACGAGGCCTGACAAGGTTTGCCAGCAAAAGCCTTCCCAGCCTCAACCGGGACCAGCTAGGGTCCGCCCCAGGGTGCTGCCGGGGCCGTCACGAAGCGTTTTACAGGTTTTATCATGCCGGATTCCCAGACCTTGGGCCTTGTCATCGCCGCCGCCGTCGCGGGCGCCCTGTGCTTTCGCCTCTATTGGGTGCTGGGCCGCCGGACCGGCGCCGAACCCGGCCCCGTTACCGCCGCGCCCGCCGCAGCGGGGCTGCCCGCAATCGAACCGGCCGGCGGCAACGGCCTGCTCGACATCCAGGCCGCCGACCGCGACTTCGACACCCAGAAGTTCCTGTCCGGCGCGCGCGAGGCCTATGGCCTGATCGTCAACGCCTTTGCCAGGGGCGACCGCGCAGCACTGGCGCCGCTGCTGTCGCCCGATGTGCTGGCCGCGTTCGAGGCCGCGATTGCCGCCCGCACGGCCCCGCCCGCCGAATTCATCAAGCTGACGGAGGCGCGCGTCAGCGCCGCCGCCCTGACCGGCAAGCATGCCGAGATCACCGTCACCTTCGACGCGCTGTTTTCCAACGGCGCGCTCACCGATGTGTGGACCTTCGCCCGCCAGCTGGATGCCGCCGATCCCAACTGGGTGCTGGTGGGAACGTCCGGAGACGTGCCGGAATGAAGGCATGGTGGCTTGTCGCGCTGCTGGTGCTGGCCGCCTGCGCCGGCCCTTCGCCGCCCCCGTCGCAGCCCGCATCCCTGCTCAGGCTGACACGCACCAGCTTTTCCAATCTGCCGGACTGGAACAACGCGCAGGATGCGGCGCTGGCCGCCTTTCGCAATAGCTGCGCCATTCTCGCGGCAAGGCCCGACAGTGCGCCGATGGGGGGCGCCGGCTATGCCGGCACGGTCGCGGACTGGCGCAGCGTCTGCGCCGCACCGCAGGGGACGGACTTCTTCGCAGCCAACTTCACGCCCTACGAAGTTACTGATTCAAGTGGGGGCAGCGACGGGCTGTTCACCGGCTATTACGAAGGCGAGATCGCCGCCAGCCGCACCCGCCACGGCATCTACCAAACCCCCGTCTATGGCCTGCCGCCCGACCTGGTGCGCGCCGACCTGGGCGCCTTCATTCCCAAGCTGAAGGGCGAGCACATTTCCGGCAAAGTCGCCGGCCATGCGCTGGTGCCCTATGCCGACCGGGCCGAGATCAACGCCAGGGGCGTCAAGGCGCCGATCCTGTTTTACGCCGCCGATCCGATCGCCTTTTTCTTTCTGCAGATCCAGGGATCGGGCCGCGTCACCTTCGATGACGGCAGCAGGGGACGCATCGCCTATGCGGGGGAGAATGGCCAGCCTTATACGGCCATCGGCCGCACCCTGATCGCGCAGGGCGAACTGACGCGCGAGAATGTCTCGCTGCAATCCATCCGCGCCTGGCTGCTGGCGCATCCGGACAAGGCGCGCGCCGTGATGGAGACCAACAAGAGCTTCATCTTCTTCCGCGAAGCCGAAGGCGCCGGTGCGCAAGGCACCTCGCTGACGCCGCTGGGCAGCATGGCGGTGGATCTGCGCCTCCATCCGCTGGGCGCCCCGTTCTTTGTCGCTGCCGAAGGCGACGAGCCGGTGCATGCGGTGCTGGTGGCGCAGGATACCGGCGGCGCCATTCGCGGTCCCGTCCGCGCCGATATCTTCTTCGGCTATGGCGCGGACGCCGAACGCCGTGCAGGGCTTATGAAAGCGCCGGGCCGGCTGTTCGTGCTGTTGCCAAACGCCCTGGCGCAACGGCTTGGGTCCGGCAAGGACTTCGCGCCATGAAGCCACGAAAATGAAAAAAGTGAGCGACGAGGATCGCAAACTTTTCGAGGACGATTTCAAGCTCGCCCGCCCCATCAAGGCGGTTGCGAAACCGAAAGCCGCCAGGAAGAAGATCGCCGTCACCGGCCCCAGCGGTGTCAATGGCGGTACCGAGGACCGCTTGCGCAAGGGCCTGCTGGAGCCCGATGCGCGCATCGATCTGCATGGCATGACCGAAGGCGCGGCGCATCGTGCGCTGTTCGCGTATCTGGCGGGCGCGCAGCAGCGCGGCTACCGGCTGGTGCTGGTGGTGACCGGCAAGGGCAATCCGCGCAAGGACGAGACCGCAAGCTGGATGGTGTCGCCGCACGGCGTCCTGAAACAGATGGTGCCGCGCTGGCTGGCCCAGCCCGAACTGTCCGCGATGATCGCCAGCATCCGTCCCGCCCATGTGCGCCATGGCGGCGACGGGGCGCTGTATGTCTATTTGAGGAAGCCGCGTTGAAGCAGGCGCATCACACTCTGGCGGTGCCGACGCGCGGGCCGGGACTTTATGAATGCACCGCGGCGCTGGAAGATGTCGTGCGCACCAGCGGCATCGCGGACGGCCTGGTGACCTGCTTCATCCGCCACACCAGCGCGTCGCTGCTGATCCAGGAAAATGCCGACCCCGATGTGTGCAGGGATTTGCAGGACTTCTTCGCCTGGCTGGCCAAAAGCGGACCCAAATTTCGCCACACCGCCGAAGGCCCCGACGACATGCCCGGTCATATCCGCGCGGCGCTGACCCAGACCAGCATCGGCATCCCGCTGCACAAGGGAAGGCTGGCGCTGGGCACCTGGCAGGGCCTCTACGTCTTCGAACACCGCGACGCGCCGCACCGGCGCGACGTAGTCGTGACGATCATCGGCGACTAGATCAGCCCCGCCTTCGAGGCCAGATCGCGCAACGAGGTTTCCGGCCGCGCGCCATAGTGCGAGATCACTTCCGCCGCCGCCAGTGCGCCCAGGCGGCCGCAGTCGGGCAGGCCCTTGCCATGCGTCAGGCCATACAGGAAGCCCGCGGCGAACTGGTCGCCGGCGCCGGTGGTGTCGATCACGCGGGCCACCGGGGCTGCGGGAATTTCGTGCACCATGCCTTCTTCGACAATGACGCAGCCCTTGGCCGAGCGCGTCAGGGCAGCAATGCCGCCCCACTTCTTGGCGCCTTCGATCACCCCGTCAAAGCTTTCGGCCTGGAACAGCGCCGTGGCTTCGTCCTCATTGGCGAACAGGATGCTGACATCCTTGTCCAGCAGGTGCAGGAACTCGTCGCGGAAACGGCCGACGCAGAAGCTGTCCGACAGGGTCAGGGCAACGCGCCCGCCCGCGCCCTTCATGGCGGCGATGGCCTTGCGCGAGGCGTCCTTGGCGGCTTCCTCGTCCCACAGATAGCCTTCGATATAGAGGATGCGCGCCTGCGCCACTTCCTCCTCGTTAATGTCGTCGGGCGCCAGTTCGCGGCAGGCGCCCAGATAGGTGTTCATGCTGCGCTGTCCATCCGGCGTCACCGCAATAAGGCACGAGGCGGTGGTGGAACCTTCGGTGGTGGGCTGGCTGGTAAAGGCGATGCCCGTGGCCGTCATCGACTTGGCAAAAACCTGGCCCAGCCGGTCATCGAACACCTTGCCGAAATAGATCCCGTTGCCGCCCAGCGAAGCAAGGCCCGCCAGGGTATTGGCGGCGCTGCCGCCCGCCACTTCGTGCAGGGACGACATGGTCTGGTGATTGTCGGTCAGCGCCTTCAGGAGTTCATGCGCCCGGAAGGAGTCGATCAGGGTCATGCCGCCCTTGGCGATCTTGTGGGTCAGCAGGAACCGGTCATCCACCGAGGCGATGACATCCACAATGGCATTGCCCACACCGGCAACGTCGTACTTGATCGACATGGAACCCTCACAGCAATGGCGCGGACCCGCTTATAAGCATTTCCCCTGTCCGGCAAGGCTTGTCCGGCAAGGCTTGCTGGGGCAGAAGTCGCGCATGATCCGACGTGCCCTCCTGCTCCTGGCCGCCCTGTCCGTCGCAGGCTGCGCCACCTCCCAGACCAATGCGCGGCGCCCCGTGGCCGCCGTCATTCCCAGCGCCCCGCCGCGCGGCGAGCCCGGCCAGTATGTGAATATGCCCGCTGTCGCCCTGCAGGCCGCCTTCGGCCGTCCCGCCCTGGTGCGCAAGGACGGCGCGACGCAACTGTGGCGCTATGACGGCACGGCCTGCCGCGCCTTCTTCTTCCTCTATGGCGCGCCCCTGGCGGTGCGCCATGTCGAGACCCTGCCGCACGCCCGTGACCAGGCCGCCGACATTGGCTGCCTCAACGCCTTGCGCGCTTCGCCGCCGAAGGTTTCGTAGCCGCTTTCTTTCTCAGGGGCGGTTTTTCCGACGGCAGCTCTTTCGTCTTGTCCTTGAAGCGGCACAGGTCGCGCACCACGCAGACCGGGCACAAGGGCTTGCGCGCGATGCAGGTATAGCGCCCGTGCAGGATCAGCCAGTGATGGGCGTGGAGCTTGTAGTGCTCGGGCACAACCTGTTCCAGCTTCAGCTCCACCGCCAGCACATCCTTGCCGGGCGCGAGATTGGTGCGATTGCTGACGCGGAAGATATGCGTGTCCACCGCGATGGTGGGTTCGCCGAACGCCGTGTTCAAAATCACATTGGCGGTCTTGCGGCCCACGCCCGGCAATTCCTCCAGCGCAGCGCGGTCACGCGGCACGTCGCCGCCGTGCTTCTCGACCAGGATTTTTGCCGCCGCGATGGCGTTGCGCGCCTTGCCCTTGTACAGCCCGATGGTCTTGATCGCGTCGGTGAGCTTGGCTTCGCCCAGCGCCAGCATCGCTTGCGGCGTGGTGACATGCTTGAACAAGGGCGCGGTCGCCTTGTTGACGCCCTTGTCGGTCGCCTGCGCCGACAGCGCCACCGCCACCAGCAGGGTGTAGGGATTGACGTATTGAAGCTCGGTCCTGGGTTCGGGCGTGTGTTGCTTCAGCCGCGCGAAGAACTCTTCCGCTTCGGCTTTCGAAAACGCCTTAGGCATTCAGGCCCAGCACATCCGTCATGGAATACAGCCCCGGCTTCTTGCCGTGGGCCCATTTCGCCGCGGTCAGCGCGCCGTGCGCAAAGATGGTGCGATCCTCCGCGGTGTGGCTGAGGGTGATGCGCTCGCCGGTGCCGGCAAAGATCACCGAATGCTCGCCCACCACGCTGCCGCCGCGCAGGGTGGCAAAGCCGATGCTGTCATCGGCGCGCGGGCCCAGATTGTGGCCGTCGCGCGCTTTCACCCAGTGCTTTTCCAGCGGGATGTCGCGGCCCCTGGCTGCTGCCTGGCCCAGCAGCAGGGCGGTGCCCGAAGGCGCATCCACCTTGTTGCGGTGATGCATTTCCAGCACCTCTACGTCATAGTCCGGCAGCGACTTGGCCGCGCGTTCCACCAGCGCCGCCAGGAGGTTCACGCCCAGGCTCATATTGCCGGACTTCACGATCACGGCATGGCGCGCGGCGGCCTTGATGCGCGCCTCGCTCTTGTCGTCAAAGCCGGTGGTGCCGATGACATGGACAATGCGCGCCTGCGCCGCCAGGTCGGCGATCATGGTGGAAACCATCGGCGTGGTGAAATCGACCACGGCCTGCGCGTCCGCCAGCAAGGTCAGCGGATCGGCGGTCAGCTTGATGCCGTTGGGCTGCATGCCGGCCAGGGTGCCGGAATCCAGGCCCAGATTGGGATGGCCTTCCATCTCCAGCGCGCCGCAAAGGGTAAGGCCAGAGCCCTGGGCAATCTCGCGAATGAGCGTGCGGCCCATGCGGCCGGAGGCGCCGGTGACGACGATCTTCAGATCCGCCATGACGTTCCCCTTCAGATTTTTGTGTCGACGCTTGAGGCTTCTTTTTTTGCCACTGTCACCATGGTGGGCCGCAGCAGGCGGTCCCCGATCATGAAGCCGGTTTCCATCACATCCACGATGGTGCCGGCGGGCTTGCCGTTGCCGGGCACTTCGGCGATGGCCTGGTGCAGGTTGGGATCGAACTTGCCGTCGGAGGTATCGACCTGCTTGACGCCATAGCGTTCCAGGGTCTGCAGCATCTGGCGGTCGGTGGCTTCCACGCCGTCGAGCACCGCCTGCAGCGCCGGGTCGGCGGCGGCGCGCACGGACGCCGGCACCGCGGCCAGGGCGCGGGCGAAATTGTCGGCGATCGCCACCATGTCGCGGGCGAACTTGGTTACCGCATACTGGCTGGCATCGGCCCTTTCCTTCTCGGCGCGGCGGCGGACATTTTCCACTTCCGCCAGCGCACGCAGGCGCTGGTCCTTGAGGTTTTCCACCTCGGACTTCAGGGCCTCCAGCACGGCGAATTCCGCCGCATGCGGGTTCTCGGAATCGGGGAGCTGCATGAATTCTTCGGGGGGATTTTGGGGCGTATCGTTCATGGGTGGCGTCCTTAAACCTTAAGCGAGCAATCGTCCAATGACTTTGGCGGTATGATCGACCATGGGGATGATGCGGCCGTAATTCAGCCGGGTCGGGCCCAGCACGCCGATCACGCCCACGATCTTGCCGGCCGCATTGGCATAGGGGGCGGCGACGATCGAGGAACCCGACAGGGAGAACAACCGGTTCTCCGAGCCGATGAAAATGCGAACCCCGTCCCCTTCGCGCGCCAGTTCCAGCAGGCGGATCAGGTCGCCCTTGCGCTCGATGTCGTCAAACAGCGTGCGGATGCGCTCCAGGTCGGCCTGGCCTTCGCGAATGGTGTCGTCCAGCAGGTTCGATGTGCCGCGTACGATCAGCAGCTTTTCCGGCCCCGCCAGGGTTGCCAGCCCCTCGGCCACCAGCTTGGCCGTGAGGGTGTCCAGTTCCAGCTTTTCACTGTCCAGTTCCGCCAGGATCTCGGCCCGGGCGGTGTCCAGGGTGCGGCCGCGCAGCCGGGCGCCCAGATAGTTTCCCGCTTCCACCAGCGCCGAAACCGGCAGGCCGGGCGGGGTCTCGATCACCCGGTTTTCCACCTGGCCGTCCTCGGTGACCATGATGACCAGCGCCTTGCCGGGCGCCACGGCGACGAATTCCACATGCTTGAAGGCGGAATCCTGCTTGGTGGTCACCATCAACCCGGCACAGCGCGACAGGCCGGCCAGCGACTGGGTGGCCTGGGTCAGCACATCCTCGATGCCGCGGCCCGAACCGGACATGCGGGCCTCGATCGCCACCCGCTCATCGGGGGCCAGTTCGCCGATCTCCAGCAGCCCGTCCACGAACAGCCGCAGGCCCTTTTCGGTGGGGGCGCGCCCCGCCGAGGTATGGGGGGCATAGAGCAGCCCCATGGATTCCAGGTCGGCCATGACATTGCGGATCGAGGCCGGGGAGAGGGTCAGCGGCAGCCGCTGGGACAGGGTGCGCGACCCCACTGGCTCGCCCGAGGCCAGGAAAGCCTCCACCAGATGGCGGAAGACCTCGCGCGGGCGCTCGGTCAGGCCGGGCGGGCCAAGGAAGGGAAAGCGGGGGTCCATCGGCAAGAGGTTGAAAACCTTAGATTTTTTTGGTGCGGGTTGCGTCGGCCAGGCGGGCAGCCTAGGTAACGCGCCAACCTAGCACCCCCATATATGAGGCTCCATGCGTCCTTCCAACCGTTCGAATGACCAGATGCGGGCCGTCAGCCTGACCCCAGGCTTCGCCCGCCACGCCGAGGGTTCCTGCCTGGTCAAGTTCGGGGACACCCATGTGCTGGTCACCGCCAGTCTGGAAGAAAAAGCCCCGCCCTTCCTGAAGGGCTCGGGCAAGGGCTGGGTCACGGCCGAATACGGCATGCTGCCCCGCTCCACCCATGACCGCATGCGCCGCGAGGCCGCCAGCGGCAAGCAGTCGGGCCGCACCCAGGAAATCCAGCGCCTGATCGGCCGCTCGCTGCGCGCGGTGTGTGACATGAGCGCTTTGGGCGAACGCCAGATCGTGATCGACTGTGACGTGCTGCAGGCCGATGGCGGCACCCGCACCGCTTCCATCACCGGCGGCTTTGTCGCGCTGGCCCAGTGCGTCGCCTTCATGAAGAAGGTCGGCATGGTGACCGCGCCGGTGATCAAGGATCACGTGGCGGCGATTTCCTGCGGCATCTTCAAGGGCAAGCCGGTGCTGGACCTGGATTACGACGAAGACTCCAACGCCGAGACCGACGCCAATTTCGTCATCACCGGCTCGGGCGGGCTGGTCGAGCTACAGGGCACCGCCGAAGGCGCGCCCTTCAGCGAAGACGAATTCCTCGAACTGCTGAAGCTGGCGCGCAAGGGCGTGGGCGAGCTCGTCACCCTGCAAAAGGAAGCGCTGGCATGATAAGGCTGCCGCGCGGGTCCACCCTTGTCGTCGCCTCGCACAATGCGGGCAAGGTGCGCGAGATCAAGGCGCTGCTGGGCCCGCACGGCATCCATCCGGTATCGGCGGGCGATCTGAACCTGCCGGAGCCGGACGAGACCGGACTTACGTTTGCCGCCAATGCCGAACTGAAGGCGCATGCATCGGCCAAGGGTTCTGGTCATGCCGCGCTGGCCGATGACAGCGGCCTGTGCGTGGATGCATTGGGCGGCGATCCGGGCATCTATTCGGCGCGCTGGGCCGGGCCGACCAAGGACTTCCGCATTGCCATGACCCGCATCCATGACGAACTGCGCCACAAGGGGCTGACCACCAGCAAGGCGAAGTTCGTCTGCGCCTTGTGCGTCGCGCTGCCGTCAGGCGAGGCCATGACCTTCGAAGGCGAAGTGCATGGCACGCTCACCTTCCCGCCGCGCGGCGATCACGGCTTCGGCTATGACCCCATCTTTGTTGCGGACGGCATGCAGGAAACCTTCGCCGAGATCGATCCGGCGAAGAAGCACGCCATGAGTCACCGGGCAAAAGCATTCGAGAAGCTGCTGCACAGCCACATCTTCGACGAGAGCCTCTGACTTGGCCTTCGGCGTCTACGTCCACTGGCCGTTCTGCGCCGCCAAATGTCCCTATTGCGATTTCAACTCCCATGTCCGCACCGCGATCGACGAGGACGGCTGGGTGGACGGCATCGTCTCCGAACTGGAATGGACCGCTGCAAACCAGTCCACGCGCCCCGTGGTGGAAACCATTTTCCTCGGCGGCGGCACGCCATCGCTGATGTCCGGCAGGTCCGTCGGCCGCATCCTGCAAAAAATCGCCGCGCTGTGGCCGATGGCCAACGACCCTGAGATCACGCTGGAAGCCAATCCCGCCAGCGCCGACGCGGCCCGCTTCGCCGACTACCGCGCCGCCGGTGTGGGTCGTGTTTCGCTGGGGGTGCAGGCGCTGAACGATTCCGACCTGAAAAAGCTGGGCCGCCTGCACGACGCGGCCGAAGCCAGGGCTGCGCTGGCGATGGCGATGACCATCTTCGAGCGCGTCTCACTCGATCTGATCTACGCCCGCCCCGACCAGACAGACGCCATGTGGCGCGCAGAATTGAAAGAAGCGCTCGCTTTCGGCACCGAGCATCTGTCGCTCTACCAGCTTACCATCGAGCCCGAAACGCCCTACGCATTGCTGCACCGGAACGGCGCGTTGAAAATCCCCGATGAAGACCTGGCGGCCGGCCTCTACGAAACCACGCAAGAGCTGACGCAAGCGGCAGGCCGTCCCGCCTACGAAATCTCCAACCACGCCCGCCCCGGCGCGGAGAGCCGCCACAATCTCATCTACTGGCGCTATGGCGACTATGCCGGTGTCGGCCCCGGCGCGCATGGACGGCTTGACCTGGGCGGCGCGCGCACCGCCACTGCCGCCATCAAGCTGCCCGAGCGCTGGCACGACATGGTGACGAAGAATGCGCACGGCTTTGGCGAGATGACCACCGTCTCCAATGACGAAGCGGCGCGCGAACATCTGCTGATGAACCTGCGGCTGGCGGAAGGCCTCGATCTTGCCGCCTATGAATCACGCTGGGGCATCCGCCCCGACGCGGCCAAGATCGCAGCGCTGTCGGCGCAGGGCTTTCTCGTCCTGGACGGCGACACGCTGACAGCGACGCCGAACGGCCGCCTGCTGCTCAACCGCGTGATCGAGGAACTGCTGAACTAGAACGCCGGCCGCAGGAAGGTCGTCGGTGCCGGGCTCACCACCACCGGACCGTTCGCGGACATTTCCAGCACCGCCAGCCCGCGCTCAGAAGTGCCGTCGGCATTGAAGCGGAAGATGCCGTTGACGCCGGCGAACCCGTTGGGGTCCATCAGCGCCGCGGTGGTGAAGCGGTGATACGGCGTGCCCTGCGACAGCAGCGCCACCAGCGACACCGCATCATAGGCCAGCGACGCAAGCTGCGCCGGCGCGCTGCCGAAGGTGCTGCGATACTTGGCGACGAACTGGGCGTCGGCATTGGGCGCGGGCGCGGCATACCAGCTTCCCTGCAGCGCGGATTCGCGCGCCAGCGCCGGATCGTCATCCCACAATCCGGTGCCCAGCAGCTTGACCTTGTCGCGCGCCATGCCGTCCAGCGACAGGGTCGGTGCGATGGCGCGCAGCATCACGCCGCCCTGGGCGATCAGCACGGCATCGGCGCCCGACTGGGCCACGGCCTTGGACGGTCCCGACACGGCGCCGGTATTGGCGGGAAAGCGTTCGACATCGGTAACGGTGCCATGGGCGGCGGCAACCGCCTCCTGGAAGGCGGGCAGGGTGACGTCGCCATAGGTCGTCTGCGGCACCAGCGCCGCGAACTGGCGATGGCCATTGGCGGCGGCAAAGCTGACAACGCGGCGCACTTCATACTGCGGCAGGAAGCTCAGCAGATAGGCGCCGTTGCCGGCGACGCTCTTTTCGGTCGAAAAGGCCAGCACCGGAACACCGCGATCCCGCGCGATGGGAGCGACAGCTGCCACGCTGGGGCCGAACAGCGGCCCGACGATCACTTCGGCGCCCTGGTTCAAAAGCTGCTGGGCTGCCGTGGCCGCGCTTGCACCGCCATTGCCGTCATCGGCGGTCATCAGCAGGATCGAACGGTTGCCGGCGTCGAACAGGGCCAGCTGGGCGGCCTTCATCATCGATTGGGCCAGGGCCCGGGTCGCAGCGGAACTGCTGCCGAAGGGCAGGATGATGCCCACCCGCACCGGGGTGCCGTCAGCCAGGCCGGGCAGGCGCATGTAACCCGGCTGGTCGCGATCCAGCGGATTGGCCGCCACCGGGCCCTTGGGCGCCTCCGCCAGGGGGGGCGGGGCGGGAACATGCTGGGGGGCGGCGCAGGCGGCTATCGCCAGCAGGCCGGCAATGGCAAAAGAGCGGGTGATGGAACGCATGGACATGTCCTTTGACGCGCGAACTTAAGCCTTTGGCTCTTGATGGTAAATCGCAAGCCAAACCTACGGAACAAATGGGCGGTTTGACGGCCGGGCTTTACATCGTCGCCACCCCCATCGGCAATGCCCGCGACATCTCCCTGAGAGCGCTGGACGTGCTGAAAGGTTGCGACGTCATCGCGGCCGAGGATACCCGCGTAACCTCCAAGCTGCTGTCCATCCACGGCGTGTCCCGCCCGCTGGTCGCCTATAACGACCATAATGCGCCCGAGATGCGGCCCAAGCTGCTGGCCCGGCTGGCCCGGGGCGAGGTGGTGGCCCTGGTGTCGGACGCCGGCACCCCCCTGGTGTCGGACCCCGGCTACAAACTGGTTCGCGAGGTGATCGCCGAGGGCATGCCGGTGGTGGCAATCCCCGGGGCGAGCGCCGTGCTGGCGGGACTGGCGCTGAGCGGGCTGCCGTCCGACCGCTTCCTGTTCGCGGGGTTTCTGCCGCATCGCGGCGGCGAGCGCGCCGCCATCCTGGAAGAACTGAAAGGCGTGCGCGCCACGCTCATTTTCTTTGAATCGGCGCAGCGGCTTTCGGAATCGCTGGCTGCGATGCTGGACGTTCTGGGTGACCGCCCCGCCGTCATGGCGCGCGAGATCACCAAGCTGCACGAGGAAACCCGGCGCGGGCTGCTGTCCCAGTTGGCGGCGCATTATGAAACCGCGCCCGCCCCCAGGGGTGAAGTCACGCTGTTGGTGGGCCCGCCGCGCGAGGCCGAAGCCGACATGGGCAAGATCGACGCGGCGCTGAAGGCCGCGCTGCCCTTCATGCCGGTGAAGGCCGCCGCCGAGATGATCGCCGGCCTGACCGACGGTTCGAAGAAGGCGATCTATGCCCGCGCCCTCGATCTGAAAGAAGACCTGAAGGATGAATAGGAAGCTGGCGGCCCATCAGCGCGGTCATGCCGGCGAAAGCCTGGCGGCGCTGTGGCTGCGGCTGAAAGGCTATCGCATCCTGGCGCGCCGTCTGAAGACAAATGCTGGCGAGATCGACCTGGTCGCCGCCGCACCCTTCGGCCCGGTCTGCTTTGTCGAGGTGAAGGCGCGCAGCCTTGCCCGCGCCGCGGCGGATTCGGTGGGACCGCAGCAGCAGACTCGCATTGCCCGTGCCGCCTCCTTATATCTCGCCAGCCGCCCGGCGCTGGCGCGCCGGGGCAGCCGTTTTGATATTGTCGCCATCGCGCCACGCGCCTTTCCGGTTCATCACCGGGACGTGTGGCGCCCGGATTTCTGAAAGAGCATGACATGGCTTTGACCGTCGCCATCCAGATGGACCCGATCGACCGCATCGATATCAGCGGCGATTCCACTTTTGCGCTGGCGCTGGAAGCGCAGGCGCGTGGCCATGGCCTGCTCTATTACGGCCCGCGCGATCTCAGTTTCCGCGACGGCAAGGTGACGGCGCATGTGCGGCCCTTGAATGTGCGCGCCGTGAAGGGCGACCATTTCGCGCTGGGCGAAGGCTTTGTCTATGACCTGTCCTCGGCCGATGTGGTGCTGATGCGCCAAGACCCGCCCTTCGACATGGCCTACATCACCGCCACCCATATCCTGGAACGCATCCACCCCAAGACGCTGGTGGTGAACGATCCGGCGCACGTGCGCAACGCGCCGGAAAAACTGTTCGTCACTGAATTTGCCGATTTCATTCCGCCGACGCTTATCACCTCGGACCTGCGCGAAATCCGCGCCTTCCGCGAAGAGCATCAGGACATCATCCTGAAGCCGCTCTACGGCAATGGCGGCGCCGGCGTCTTCCGGGTGAAGATCGACGACACCAATTTCGGCGCCCTGATGGAGATGTTCACCCAGTTCTACCGCGAGCCGGTGATCGTGCAGCGCTACCTTCCCGATGTGCGCAAGGGCGACAAGCGCATCATCCTTGTCGATGGCGAATTCGCCGGCGCCATAAACCGGGTGCCTGCGAGCGGCGAAGCCCGCTCCAACATGCATGTCGGCGGCCGCCCCGAAGCCACGGACCTGACGCCGCGCGAACAGGCGATCTGCGCCGCCATCGGCCCGGAGCTGAAGCGCCGAGGCCTGATCTTCACCGGCATCGACGTGATCGGCGACTATATGACAGAGATCAACGTCACCTCGCCCACCGGCATCCATGAAGTGAAGCGCTTCGGCGGCGCCGATATCGCGGCGCTTGTCTGGGACGCTATCGAGAAAAAGCGCAGTGCCATCAAGGCCTAAGGAGGGTCTTGACGGGATGCTTATATAAGACGGGCAACATCAGCAGGTATCGCCATGATTACCCTTCGCAGGTCTGACGAACGCGGCCACGCCAAGATCGACTGGCTGGAGTCCCGCCACAGCTTCTCCTTCGGTGATTACTACGACCCGGCGCATGAAAGCTTCGGGCCGCTGCGCGTCATCAATGAAGACTGGATCAAGGGCGGCGCCGGCTTTCCTCCCCATCCCCACCGCGACATGGAGATTGTCACCTATATCCTGGGGGGCGCCATCGCCCACAAGGACAATACCGGCGGCGGCGGCGTCATCCGCCCCGGCGAGATCCAGCGCATGAGCGCCGGCTCGGGCATTGTCCATGCCGAGTTCAACGCCAGCCCGACCGAGACCTGCCACCTGCTGCAGATCTGGATCATGCCGTCCAAGCGCGGCATTGCGCCCGGCTATGAGCAGAAGACCATCGATGCCGCCGCCGTGACCAACAAGTTCGGCCGCATCGCCGCGCCCGAGCCGCGCGAAAGCGAAGTGCGGCTGGTGCAGGATGCCGAGATCTGGACGGCGAAACTGGATGCCGGTGTGGAAGCCATCCATCCCCTGGCCCAGGGCCGCAAGGCCTGGCTGCATGTCGCCAGGGGCGAAGTGCGCCTGGGCGACGATGTCCTGAAAGCCGGCGACTCCGCCGCCGTCACCGACCTCGCCCAGATCGCGGTGCGGTCGAACGAAGAGAGCGAAGTGCTGCTGTTCGATCTGGCCTAACGGTCATCCCCGGCGAGCGGCGAAGTGGCGTGCTGCTCGCCCGGGGGGAAGCCCGCTTACCACTTCAACTGCGACATCATCCGCGCATACAGGTTCACCGCGTCCCACAGATTCTTCAGCCGCAGGTTTTCGTTCGCCGCGTGCTGGTTGTTGTCATGGTTGGTGACGGGCAGGCCAATCACCGGAATGTGGAACATCTCGTCGAACAGATAGATCGGCACCCCCGCGCCCATCATGGGCAGCAACGTCACGGTTGAGCCGCCGCCGGCCGCCGCAATCGTGGCGCGCGCCGCGGCGCTGGTCATGTCGGTGCGCAGCGCCGGATAGCCGCCGCCCCAGCGCAACATCACCAGGCGCGGATGCGCCAGCCGCGTCGCAAGATCGGGCGGCGCATGCACGATGGTCCAGCCCTTGGCGGTGAGAAAGTCTTCCGTCTCCTGCTGCACATGCGCCGGCACCTGGCCGGGCACCAGCCGATAGCCCATCGAGATCACCGCATCCGGCGGAATGGCCCCGACCGCTTCCGCCCCCACCTGGCCGGAGCGGATGCCCTGCACGTTCAGCGCCGGGCGCATGGTGCTGAGCGTCAGGCCCTCGCTGCCTTCGCTGCGGCCCAGCCCGAACTCCCGCTTCAGGCTGTCTTCCACCGGCGGCAGTTGGGCAATGGCGTCCTTCTCCGCTGCCGTCAGCGGCCGCACATCGTCATAGAAGCCGGGGATCAGAATCTTGCCGTCATCGTCGCGCAGGCTGGTGATCAGCTGCGCCGCCATGGAGGCGGGGTTGGGCGCCCAGTTCCCGTAATGGCCGTTGTGCAGCGCCCGCGACGGGCCATAGACGGTGGCCTCGAAGCCCGTGCCGCCGCGCGCGCCGAAATACAGGGTGAGGGTGCGCGACTGGTGCAGCGGCCCGTCGCCGATCAGCAGCAGGTCCGCCTTCAGCGCGTCCAGGTGCGGGCGCAGCGCCGCCGCCAGATGGGCCGAGCCGCGTTCCTCCTCGCCTTCCCACAACACCTTGATGTTGACCGATGGCTTGATGCCGCTTGCCTTCAGTGCGTCGAAGCCCATCAGGAAGGCGGTGATCGAGCTCTTGTCGTCGGCGGCGGCGCGGCCGAACAGCCGCCATTCGGGGTTGAGAGGCGACCTGGCGACCCGCCAATCGACATAGTCGCCCTCGATGCCGGTGCGCATGACGGGCACAAAGGGATCGGACTTCCATTCCGACGGCGTCACCGGCTGGCCGTCATAATGGGCATAGAAGATCACGGTGCGCTTGGCGCCCGGCGTCTTCAGCTCGCCCAGCACGATGGGCGGATCATCCTTTGCGGTGAGCAGCGTGGCGTCGAAGCCCCGCGCCTTCAGCAAGTCCTGCAGATGTGCGGCGGTGGCCGCCAGCCCGGCGGGATCGGCGGCAACGCTCTTGAAGCGCACCAGATCATCCAGCTGGCCGACGATCTGCGCCTCATGGGCGGCGCGCCACGCTTCGACTTTTGGCAGGTCGGCGGCGCTGGCCGGCAGGGCAAGCACGAGCGCGATGGCAGCAAGAGGATGTTTCATGAAAACCCCCGAAAGACGCGGCAATTCCAGCAGCAGTCACAGGGGGCGGCAAGCGTCCCGGCCAGCGCGAATCCGCGCAGCGGGCGCTATTTGACCAGGCCGAACCGGCTCTTGTAGCGGGCGTCCATCGTGGAGATGGGGAAATAGATGAAGACGTCCGTGGTGCAGAACTGCCGGTCGATCACCGCGCCGTCGCCGATCATGCAGCCGGCGCGGACATAGCCTTTCAACAGGGGCGGCAGGGTCCGCAGCGCCTCGCGCGGATCCAGCGCGTCCCTGGGCAGGATATTCATGTCCACCGCCAGCTCGGTGCGCGCCGAAACGCGCAGCTTTTCCGGCATGGGATGGAAATGGTGCAGGTAGGACAAGGGCAGCGCCATCTCGGCGACATCGTTGCCGGGCAGGCTGGCGCAGCCGAACATCACGTCGATGTCGAAGCGCGCGGCATAGGCCATCAGGCCCTTCCACAAGAGCTGCATGGTGCCGGGACGGGCGCGGTAGCTTTTGAGGATGCAGGAGCGGCCCAGCTCCAGATACTTGGTGTCCACGGGCAGGCCGCGCAGCATGGGGGCCAGGTCATATTCGCTGGAGGTATAGAAGCCGCCCACGCGGTCGGCATCTTCCTTGCGGGTCAGCCGATAGGTGCCCACCACCAGCGGCTGGCCATCCTCGTCATGGGTGTCGCGGTCCACCACCAGAAGGTGGTCGCAGACGGCATCATACTTGTCGAAGTCGCGGCCGCTCTCGCGCATCTGGGGCGAGGGGACGGCGTTCATCTCTTCATAGAAAACGGTGTAGCGCAGGCGCTGGGCCTGCTCGATTTCCAGCTCGGTCTCAGCCAGGCGCACTTCCAGCGCGCCGGACACGGCCAGTACCGGCCATTGCCCCAGGCGGCCTTCGAAAGGTCCGGCTTCGTAGATATTGACCACGGTCTTTATCCTGTTTGGGGCCCGTCCCACGACTCACCGGGCCCGCCACTGCCACCGGGCTTACGCCCCTAATGCGACAGTTTGGCAATTTTACCTCATACGAGGCCCCAGGGGCAATGGATTGTGACAGTCCCGGCCCGGTTATCGGATTAAGCGGCGGTAATGGCGGTTTTGCGGCGCTTTTGTTCCAGGACCCAGAACAGCAGCAGGGCGGGAATGCCCAGGGCACCGCAGCCGACAAAGAAGACGGCATAGGCCTCCATGCGGCCGACATGGGCGCCCATGCCTTCGATGATCGCGCCCGAAAAGCCCTTCAGAAACTTCCCCGCCAGGGCATAGGCCGAGGACAGCAGGGCATATTGGGTGGCGGTGTAGCCCAGGCTGGTCAGGCTGGACATGTAGGCGACCAGCGTGACCCCCGCCACGCTGATGGCGAAGTCGTCGAAGCACATGATGGCGGTGAACATGCCGATATCGGGGCCCGTGACCGTCAGGATGGCGAAGGCGGCGATGCCGACCGCCTGCATCACCCCGCCCAGCAGCAGCGCGCGCATGTATCCCAGCCGCAGGGAAAGCAATCCCCCCGCCGCCACGCCCAGGAAGATCGACGCCAGGCCCAGGGTGCCGCGCACCGCACCGATCACATCCTTCGACAGGCCGATCTCGCGGTAAAAGGGATTGGTCACCGGTCCGCGCATGAAGTCCGGCAACCGGTAAAGGCTGATCGCCAGCAACATTACCACCGCGATCACGCCATAGGTCTTGAAGAAGACAATGAAAGGTCCGGCCACCGCGTCGAAGAATCCGCGCGGGCTCCATAAAGGTTTTTCCGCGGCCTGACGGTCCATCACCCGGTCGGCGCGCGCCGGCTCGCTGGCCAACAGGCTGGCGGCGAGGCCAATGCCCATCAAGACGCCGCAGATGGTGTAGGAGGCGGGCCAGCCCAGATGCTGCGCCGAAACCAGCAGCAGCGAATCCGTACACAAAAGGGCGACGCGAAAGCCCAATGTATATGCCGATGTCAGCAGGCCCAGCTCATCGGCATCGCGCGCCGATTCAATGCGCCAGGCATCGATGGCAATGTCCTGGGTGGCGGCACCGAAAGCCACCACCAGCGCCAGCGCCCCCAGCACCACAAGGCCGTGGCCCGTGCCGCTCAGCGCCATGCCGACAAGGCCCAGCGCCACCATGATCTGGGTCGCTGCCATCCAGCCGCGCCGCCGTCCCAGCCAGGCAAGGCCGGGTATGTCCAGCCGGTCCAGCAGCGGCGACCAGACAAATTTCAGCGAATAGGCCAGCCCCACCCATGAGATGAATCCGATGGCGGTGAGCGAGGTGCCTTCATCGGCCAGCCAGAAGCCGAAGGTATTGCCCACCAGCAAAAAAGGCAGGCCCGACGAGAAGCCCAGCGCCAGCATCACCAGGACACGTGGATTGAGATAGTCGCGGAATTTGTAGCGCTTGCGTGTCTTGTTGTTCGTCGAAGCAGTCGCGGTCATGCCGCGACGATATGCGAACCTTCTTCACTGGGGAACAGCATCAGGAACATTTCCTCCAGCTCCGCCGGGTCCACCGGCTTGGTGAGGAAGCCATCCATGCCCGCTTCGCGGCAGGCCTTCTTGCCGTCTTCCAGCGCATCGGCGGTCAGCGCCACAATGGGCGTGCGCGCGCGTCCCGAACGCACCTCGCCCATGCGGATGGCGCGCGCCGCCTCGATGCCGTCCATGCCGGGCATGTGGATGTCGGTGAGCAGAAGATCGTAGCGCCCTTCCAGCATGGCCTGCACCGCGGCATTGCCGGTGGTGACTTCCGTCACGCTGTGGCCACGGCGGCGCAGCAGCTCGCGGATCAGCATCATGTTGATGGGATTGTCCTCGGCCAGAAGGATGCGCAGGCCCTGTTCGGCGCCC
>CBIHOI010000026.1:0-22764 GCA_966211925.1 uncultured Hyphomicrobiales bacterium
GGAGCATGCTGATCCTGGCGCTTTGCTATGCCGTGGTGGTGAGCTTCGGCCTTTTCGCACCCAGGCTGAAGACATAGGGCTGAAGACAATATGACGTTTCCACTTCGCCCGCTGGGACGCACCGGCCTGTCCGTGACCGAACTGGGATTCGGCACCGCGCCGCTGGGCAATTTGTTCCGGCCGCTGTCCGACGACGACGCCCGCGCCACCCTGGCGGCGGCGAAGGAAGCGGGTTTCGGCTATTACGACACGGCGCCTTTCTATGGTTTCGGACTTTCCGAACGCCGGCTCGGCGATGCCCTGCGCGGCGGCGACGTCGTGCTGTCCACCAAAGTCGGACGCTTGTTGCGACCAGTGCAGGGTCCGGTGGACGAGCGCGAGGTGCGTCACGGTTACGCCACGCCCATGCCGTTCGAGCCGGTCTATGATTATTCCTATGACGCAATCATGCGCAGTTTCGACGCCAGCCAGCAGCGGCTGGGCCTGGCGCGGATAGACATTCTTTATATCCACGATATCGGCCGCATGACGCATGGCGATGATAATGCCGCGCGCATGGCCGAGCTGACCAAGGGCCGCGGTCTCAAGGCGCTGGAGGAATTGCGCGCCGCCAGGCGCATTGCCGGCTTCGGCATCGGCGTGAACGAAATCGACGCCTGCCTGGAGGTGATGGACAATGCCCGGCTGGACGCGATCCTGCTGGCGGGCCGCTATACCCTGCTGGAACAAAATGCGCTGGACGTGCTGTTCCCGCGCTGCGAAGCCGCCGGCACCGCCATCGTGGTGGGTGGGCCTTACAATTCCGGCATTCTTGCCGTGGGCACGAAAACAGCTGCGCCGCTGTTCTACAATTACGAGCCCGCGCCCGCCGATGTGATCGCCAAGGTGCGCGCCATGGAGGCGGTGTGCGATTCCCATGGCGTGCCGCTGGCCGCCGCCGCGTTGCAGTTCCCGCTGGCGCACAAGCTGGTTGCCAGCGTGATCCCGGGGCTGGATTCGCCGGCGCGCGTGGCGCAGACCCTGGCGTTGTACCGTCATGCCATCCCGGCAGAATTGTGGCGCGACCTGAAAGCCGATGGCCTGTTGCGCGAAGACGCGCCCACACCGTAGCGTCGGTCCATGACCTGGCGCAAAGCTGCTCTTGCCATTCTGATTGTGCTGATCGCGGCTGTCACCCTGCTGTGGCTGGCGCGCGCCCGCATCGCGGCGGAATTTGCCGGCGCCTATTTCCGCAGTCACGGCGTGACCTCGTCCGTGGAGATCGGGAACCTGGGCCTGTCCGGCGTCTCCGGCCGCTTCGCGCTGGGGCCGGCGGACGCACCGGATATTTCTGCCGACCGCATCGAGCTGCATTTCGATCCCCTGAGCTGGATCCCGCGGGTGGTCGAGGTGCGGTTGGTCAATCCCGTGATCCGCGCCCGCGTCGATGACAGGGGTACAGTCACGCTGCCATCGCTGCAGGGCTGGATCGATTCCCTGCAACAGCAACAGGGCAAGTCCCGCTTTGTCAGCGACGATCTCACCATATCGCTCACCGGCCTGCGCGCTCTGCTCGCCACGCCGGCGGGCGCCCTCGAAATCGGCGGCGATGTGAAGCTGGTGAAGAATCTTCCTGTCCTGGCGCAGTTAAAGGCGCAGCCCGCCGCGCTGGTCTGGCAGGGGGTATCCGTGCGCATGGATGCCGCCAGCCTTGCCTATGACGCCAGCGCACGGACGGCGAAGGTTCATTTCGCCGGCGCCCTGAAGGGCAAGGGCATCAACCTGGAAAAGCTCGATGTCAGCACTGCTGCGTCCGGCCTGACATGGACCCTGGACAAAGCCGCGACGGTGCATGCCGATAGGCTGGACGTGACGCTGGCCTCGGCCACACCGGGCGCGCGCACCAACGGACAGATAAAAGCAGTATTGCGCAACGTGGCCCTGTCATCCGACGACACCGTCACCAGCAGCGCCGACCTGCGCGTTTCGGCGGTGGCGAAAGTGGGCACCGACATCGTCAAGGTGCCTCCCCTGGGGGACGCGGCCCTGTCCCGGCTTCTCGCCGCCAGCCTTTCAAATCTCAAGCTGGACATGGCCGGGCGCCTGACGCGGCGCTTTGGCAAGGCCCAGTTTCACCTGACCGCGCCGCTGAAGCTCGCCGGTGCGCAGTCCGCGCTGCTTTCCCTGCCGACACTGACCATTGCACAAGTACAGGGCGGCACGACGGTGGAGGCGCAGGCCGTCCTGGGCGGCAGCGGACTTCCCCATCTCGATCTTGCCACCCGCACGCTGTTCGTGTCGCCGAAGGGCTTTGCGGGAAATTTCGATATCGGCGCCCGTTTCAGCTATCGCATGTTGCGGGGCGCCCAGATGCGCGCGTCCGTGCTGGCATCGTGGCGTGACGGCGTACTGCGCGTTCAATCTCCGGGTTGTTCGCGCTTTTCGCTGGCGGCGTTTCATACCACCAGCGACCTGGCCAGATCGCTGCGCGGCAGCATTTGCCCCTCTGCGCAGCCGCTGTTGCTCCTTGACGCCAAGGGCTGGTCTTTCAATGCCAGGGCCCGCGACGCCGTGGCCACGTTGCCGCTCGCCAATGCGCGACTGGATGGCGCCGCCGCGCTCCTGCACTTTGAAGGGCAGGGCAGCGCCGTGCGCGGCGCCGTCACGCTCGCCTCAGCGCGGGCGACGGACCTGACGCCGGTACAGCGCTTCCAGCCCCTGCTGGGCAGTGGAACAATCGCCCTGGCGGACTGGATATGGCGCGGACGCATCGCTGTTACCGACAGCCAGAAGAATGCGCTGGGCGAAACCAGTTTCACCCATGCCGTGGCCAGCGGCACGGGAACCGCGCATGTCAGCGCGCCGGGCCTGGTCTTCGCCCCCGGCAAACTGCAGCCGGCGAATATTTCCACCCTGCTGGCTGCCTTGCGCCGCGCAGAAGGCCGCGCGCGCTTCGAAGGCGATATCGGCTGGACGCCCAAACAGATCACCAGCAGCGGCACCCTTTCCATCGACAGCCTGGATTTCATGACTCCGCTGGGCAAGGCGCACGCGGTCAAAACCAGTATCCACTTCCTGTCACTGTTGCCGCCGGTCACCGCGCCCGACCAGCAGATCGCGGTTTCCCGCATCGACTGGACCCTGCCATTCAGCAGCGTGGATATGCGCTTTGCGGTGGGAAATAACGCGCTGCAGGTGAACAAGGTCGATCTGGATTTCGCCGAGGGCCATGCCGCGCTGGGCGCTTTCACCGTCAAGCTGTCCGACCCCAAAAATATTTCCGGCACCATCCAGTTCAAATCCATCGCGCTCAATTCCCTGATCGCCGCTTCCAACCTAGGCAGCAAGGTGAAGATGGAAGGCAAGGTGTCGGGCAGCGTGCCTTTCGCCCTGACGCCAGAGGGTTTCCGCATCCGTGATGGCCATGTCGCCGCCGACGGCGCGGGCCGCCTGTCGCTGGACCGCTCGCTATGGACCCAGGCGGGGCCGGCCGCCAACGCGGTGCAGGACTTTGCCTACCAGGCGCTGGAGCATCTGGCCTTCGATTCGCTTTCCGCCGATCTCAACTCGATCGCGGGCGGCCGGCTGCAGGTGGTGTTCAAGATCAAGGGGCGCAGCGCCCCGCCGCAGACCCAGACCGCCGATGTCGCCATTTCCGACATCCTGGACGGCACGGCGCTGTACAAGCCGATCCCCCTGCCCAGCGGGACGCCCATCGACCTGACGCTGGACACCTCCCTTAATTTTGACGAACTCTTGAAGTCCTATGCCGAAGCGTGGTCAAAGAGCCTCGATCCCGGGGCCGGAGCAAATCCATGAAACAGATACTGTTTGCCGCCTGCGCTGCCGCCGTCCTGAGCGCCTGCACCCCCACCATCCGGGTCGAGGTGGCGCCGATCAACATCTACGCCAAGCTGGACGCCGATGTGCGGGTGCGCCTGGACAAGGAAGTCCAGAGCGCCATCGCCAAGAACCCCGATCTCTTCTGAGGATGACGCTGATGAACAAGATCAAGCAATTCTTCGCCATTGTCGCGCTGACCCTGCTGGCGACGCCGGCCTTCGCCGATCTCGCCGCCGACAAGGCCATGGTGGACGCCGCCAAGCAGGCCGGCACGGTGGGCGAGCAGGCCGACGGTTATCTGGGCATCGTCACCTCCGCCGATGGCGCGCTGACCGCCGCGGTCAACCAGATCAATGCGGGCCGCGCCAACGTCTATGCCGACACTGCCGCCAAGTCGGGCACCACCCGTGACGCCGCGGGCCAGGCGACGGGCGCGCAACTGATCGCACGCACCCCGGCCGGCCAGTTCATCAAGCCGCTGGGCGGCGGCTGGACAAAAAAATAGTCACGCCAGGTCCACGGCCACCACTTCGTGCAGCGCGATGCGCGGCACCTCCACCACCAGACGGTTGCCGTCTCGTGATGTCCTGGGCACGGCGCCGCTTTCCAGCAGCCTGACCGCAGCCACCTTCGCGCCCGCCGGAATTTCCAGCGATACGGTATAGGGTCCGGCCGGCATGATTTCGCGATAGGGCCCCTTCATCGTCATGGGATTGTTCATGTTGACCAGGTGCGCCGCCAGCGACGCCTTCTGCCGCCAATAGGCGATGTCCACGATCCCGGGGCCGGTCACCATCATCGGCGGTGTTTCATCCGCGGCCCATGTCACCGCATTGGCCAGCAATACCAGGTGATCGGGCGCCAGCACTTCCCAGAAGGTGCGGTCCAGGTCCATGGGAAAATACACCACCCGGCCTTTGCCGACCTCGCGGCAATAGGCCATCGCGATGTCCGTTTCCTCCTGCGCCGTGAACACCCGCTCCATCGGCAGGTCGGGGTAGCTCGGCACCAAGGTCAGCGGCGGCTTGGCCGCGCCGTGGGATTTCACCGTGATCTGCTGGGTGGCGGCGATGATGCGCGGTGCATCCTCCAGCCCGTGCGTCAGCGGATGCGGGTGGCGCGGCGTGAGATAGCTGTTCTTCACCCCATTCTCGGTCTTCACATAGTCGCAGCCGAACAGGTCGCTCAGGCCAAAATTCGCGCGCTTCTTGCCCAGCTCGTCATAGAGCGAGGTTTCGCCGGTGGCGACGATGCGTCCGCCCGCCTTCACATAGGCGCGGATCTGCTCGCACTGCGCATCCGACATGGCTGCCACGTCCGCCAGCACCAGCACGCGATAGCGTGCGATATGTTTGGGCTCCAGCTGACGGTCATCCGCCATCTCGAACGGAATGCGCGCTTCCACCAGCGCCTGGTAATAGCCGTTGACCGAATCCGTCACCCGTTGTGCCGCGCGCACGCCGTCACCGGCGGTAAACGCCGTGCCGCCGGCGGTGAAGATGCCCGATTGGGTGGAATTGACCATCGCCACCCGCGCTAGGTTGGCGGTGTTGCGCATGTATTTGTCATTCTTGAAGTGCCACTGGTAGATTTTCTCCACCGGCGCCACCCAGCGCGCGTCAAAAATGCGGGCGTTGAACTTGACGAACCAGGGGCGTGCACCCTGGGCGATGCCGCTATGGGCCCAGGCTTCCAGTTCCGGCCCCACCTGCACGCTGTCCTTCCAGCGATTGTCATCCTCGGCGCCGATATTGAAGATGCCGCACACCGGCAGGTTCTGCATATAGGCGCGCACCTGCTTGGCGAACTTGCCCGTCATCCACACCGGCGTGGTGCCGGCGCGTCCCTGGCGGTCGACCGCGACGATGGGGATGGTGACATTGTTGGGATTGTTCATCCCGCCATTGGGACTGAAGAAACAATCCTTTTTCGATGCCTTGACCGTATCGTCCCACAGCTTGAACTGCTTCCAGCGCATGTCGGCATTCCACTGGATATAGGCCTTGCGGCGCGGCTCCTGCGGATCGTTGCTGGTGGGCAGTTCCAGCCCGGTGGCGGCGCGGAACTTGGTTCGGCAGGTCTGGCAATAGCACATGCCGCTGCCCGCCCAGCGATTGCCGAAGAATCCTTCCGGCCGATAATTGTCCGCGATTTCCTTCAACACCGCCGGCATGAAGTCGAACATGAAGCCGCCATTCTGGCAGGTGACCCACATGTCAGCGGCGGCCCAATGGCGGCGCGGCTTGCCGTCTTCGGTACAGGCGGCCCATTCGGGATGGGCGGCGAAGGCTTCCTCGCTCATGGCGTGCGGATCGACGCGGGCTATGATGCTGATGCCTTGGGCGCGGCAGCCCTTGATCATCTCGCCCAGCATGTCGCGGTCGCCCAGGTCGCGGGCGCGATAATGCAGTGGTACTTTCGAGGGATAGAAACAGATGCAGCCGCCCGCCGAAAGGCACACCGCCTCGACATGGGTCTTCCTGAACAGGTCAAACCAGAATTGCGGATCGTAACGTGGCGGGTCTTCCTCGGTGAAGGCCACCTGCGCCCAGCGCATGGCGTTGTTGGCCCAGGGCAGCCCTGCCGTGTCGCCGGTCATCGCAAATGCCTTGTCGGTGCTGCCTGAAAAGGCCAGTGCAGCGGCGGCAACCTTCATCACCTCGCGCCGCGTTGCGCCTTCGCTGGAATTTTCCATCACCGTCTCCCGTATTTGTTGCGACTGTTCTAAAGCGCATTGCCAAGGGCGGCAATTCGGGCTTGAGTGCTTTGCATAACAACAAGTGGGAAGAAACCTTGCGTTCCTTGTTTCTCGTCGCTGTACTGCTGCTGTCCACCGCCGCACAGGCGGCCGATGTCACGGTCTTCTCGCCTGGCATCGCCAACGGCCCGCTGAAAAAGCTGGCCGAAAGCTGGATGGCGGACACCGGCAACAAGGTCACCATCACCGGCGGCAATGTCGGACGCATCCGCACCGCCGTGAACAGTGATGCGCCGGCCGATCTGGTGCTGGCGCCGCCCGCCGACCTCAGGGACCTGTCGGCGAAACTGAAGCCGGGCAGCGAACGCAAGGTCGGCCGCATCATCTTCGGCGTGGTGGTGAAGGCGGGCGGGGCGCACCCCGACATTTCCACGCCAGAGAAATTCATCGCCTTCACCAAGAAAGTCGGCACGCTCGCCTATGCCAATCCCGCCGTCGGCAGCCTGTCGGGCGCCATGGTGGAGGCGATGCTCAAGCGGCCGGAATTCGCAGGCGTCAAGCCGCTGCCCATCAAGGGCATGATCGGCGATGCCATCGTGCGCGGCGATGCCGAGTATGGCGGCGGCGCCATCAGCGAAGAATTGATGGCCCAGGGCGCCGAAGTGGTTGGCCCGTTCCCCGACAGCCTTGGCCTGCACATCGATGTTTCCGGTGCGGTGCTGAATGTCGCCAATGCGCCGAAGGAAGCGCAGGCCTTTCTGGATTACATCACCGCACCGAAAGCTGCTGCGACCTGGAAAGCGGGCGGCATCGTGGAGACGCCTTAAAAAGGCTTCATCCCCTTGGCCGCCCAGGCCGCCCGTGCTTCGGGGCGCGACAGGAAGCGGATGAATTCCATCGCCGCCTTCGGATGCGCCGACCGCGACGACACGGCCAGCACGGCATCCATATGTCCGCCCAGTTCCACCGGCAGCGGCGCCACCAACTCGATCTCCGGCTTGTTGAGAATTTCCTGCACCAGCTGGATCGCCATCTCGCCTTCGCCGCGCGCCAAAGCGGCCGCGCCTTCGCCCTTGGACGAGGGCACGACATGGACGCCGGCAAATTCCGGCCGCTTGAGCAGGCCGTCGATCAGGGTGCCCTGCATGGTGCCGCCCCTGGGATCGTTGACCATCACCGCACTGGCGCCTTTCAGCACGGCCGCCAGCTTGGCCACGGTGGAGATATCGGGATGGGGCGCGCCCTTCTTCACCGCCAGCGCCAGTTCGCCGCGCCCCAGCAGCGTATAGGTTCCCGGCACGATGCCGCCGTCCAGCACCAGCGTATTCATCAGGTCGGTGGGCAGGCCCACCACATCGGCAGGCGGCGTGTCGCTTTTCGCCTGGCCGATGATCTTGTCCATCGCACCATGAATACTGATGACGGTGTTGCCGCTGCTCTTGTTGTAGTCGGCGATCAGCCCGTCCAGGGCGGCGTTATAGACCAGGCCCGGGCTGATGATGCGGATCTCCGCGGCACTGGCAGGTCCGGCCAGCAGGACAAAGGCGAGAGCGGAGGCAAGCAGGCGCATGGTCAGGTCCTATTTGTAGAGAAGAATGGATTGCCAGAATTCGCACTGATGCGTTGCGGCGAATTCCAGGTTGGTCTGGGTGTGGGTCCAGTCATCATCCTGGATGAAGGTGGCCGCGCCGCTTTGCGACCAGCGTGGCCAGGGCGTATCACGCTTATTTCCAGAAGAGGGGCCGTTGGGATTGCCGCTGTGGGCGAAACTGGCCCAGGCGTCGATCAGTCGGTCGGATAGTCTGCGTTGTACCGGCGTCAGCGTGGTGGGCAAACCATCGGGCCCGCCATGATAGCCGGTGAAGACATAGCCGATGTCGCTGGTGTGGTAGGCCAGCGATTTGTAGCCCGTCATCTTGGGGAAATAACTGGGCGCGGTCGGATCGTTGAACAGGTAGCTGTACACCGGCACGTGCGCCGACAGGGCTTTCGACAGATGCTGGCCGCGGCAGGCCAGCATGTCGCTATGGGCGCGATCCCAGGCTATCTGCGGATCGCTGGCGGGATACTTTGCCAGGATCGCCGCGATGGTGCCGGCGGGGTATGCGGGCGGCGCGCCGCCGGGCCCGGCATTGCCGCCATAGGCCTTGAGATAATCGCGATAATCCGCTTCGTTGATCGGGGCACGATCCTTCTTGAAATACTGCACGATGCCGTTGAAGAAATTGCCCTCATCGCGGGTGGTGCCGATCATGACCGGCACGCGGTTGAATGTGCCACTCTCCACGGCATCGATGGTCTGGCGCGGGATCACCTCGCCATCCACCAGCGGGCCGTTGATGAAGGGGCCGTTGGCCTGCGGCGTGCCTGCCAGCGCCACGATCTGGGACGCGGGCAGGGCGTGCAGGCATTGCGCGACATTGCCTGTGGCATCGCATCCGGCGGCGGCTGCGAATTTGCGGGCGCGCTCTTCGGCGATCGCCTTGGTTGCAAAGGGCGTGTAACCGCCGGATTGGAAGATCGCGCGGTGGAACAGGCCCTTCGCACCCTGCGACACCACATTGGCGGCGGTGGCGCCCGCGCCTGCGGACTGGCCGCCCAGGGTCACATTGCCGGGATCACCGCCAAAGGCCGCAATGTTGCGGTTTACCCATCGCAGCGCCGCCTGCATGTCCAGGATGCCGTAATTGCCGCTGCCGCCCAGCGCGGGATGCGCCAGGAAGCCGAAAAGATTCAGACGATAGTTGATGGTGACGACGACCAGCTTTCCGCGCGCCGCCAGCCGCGTCGCGTCATAATCGTTGGACTCGCCATCGACATAGCCGCCGCCGTGAATCCAAACCAGAACGGGCAACTTCTTGGCGGCGGTGGGCGCAAACACGTTCAGGTACAGGCAGTCTTCATTGCTGTTCGCCGGTCCGGCAAAAGGCCCCAGCGTGGTGATCTGGGCGCAGGTCGGGCCGAAGGCGCGCGCCGGACGCACAGCGCTCCATTTCGCCACCGGTTGCGGCGGCATCCAGCGCAGCGCGCCGACCGGTGGCGCGGCATAGGGAATGCCCAGGAACTGTGTCACGCCGCTCCGCGCGAAGCCCTCGACGGGGCCTTCCATCGTCGCGACGGGCTTTGCCCCAACCGTGATCGTCATCGCCATCAGCAATGCCAGGATGATGCGCGCCATGAAGTCCCCAGCCAGGTTTGCGCGAAAGCTAGGGCCGCTTCACACCCCGTGCAAGGACGCGAGAATTGCCCTACAAGACGCCAAAAGGTACCGGAGGATTTTATGCGTCGCTTGAAAGCCTTGATTTGCTGCACTGCACTCGCGCTGTTCGCGGCGGGTGCGCAAGCCGGCGTGATGAATCCGATTCCGTCCGACCCCATCACCATCGAGACCGGCAAGCTGTCCGGTACCCTGCTGGACAGCGGCGTGAAAGCCTATCTTGGCGTGCCCTTCGCGGCGCCGCCCGTGCGTGAGCTGCGCTGGCACGAACCCATGCCGGTCAAGCCTCGGACCGGCATCTACAATGCCGACAGCAAGATCACCAACTGCACCATCCCGCTGCGCGCCACCACGCTGAACCATTATTTCGGCGAGCTGAAATCCAGCGAGGATTGCCTCTTCACCAATATCTGGGTGCCGCCGGGCACCAGGGCCAGCGACAAGCTGCCGGTGGTGGTTTGGATTCATGGCGGCGGTTTCCAGGAAGGCTCCATCAACTTCGATGTCTATGGCGGCGAGCCACTGGCGAAGAAGGGCGTGATCTTCATGGGCATCGCGTACCGCGTGAACATCTTCGGCAACATGGCCCATCCGGAACTGACGGCGACGTCCGGACACAATGCGTCCGGCAATTACGGCCTGATGGACCAGATCGCCGGCCTGAAATGGATCCAGCGCAATATCGCGGCCTTCGGCGGCGATCCCGCCAACGTCACGGTGGTCGGCCAGTCGGCAGGCGCCATGGCGCTCGACCTCCTGCAATCCTCGCCGCTGGCGCACGGGCTCTATGCCAAGATGGTGGCGATGTCTGGCGGCTATCATGGCGTTGCCGCGCCGCATCTGGAGACGCTCGCCGAGACCGAAGCCAAGGGCGTCAGGCTGCAGCAGGCGATGGAGGCGAAGGACATCGCCCAGATGCGCACCATCCCCGCCGACCAGATCGCCGAGATCGCCAAGGCGAACAAGATCGTCTTCACCGGCCCGACCGTGGATGGCTATGTCGTGCCGGGCAATCCCGCCGCCATCTATGCCGCGGGCAAGCAGCAGGATGTGCCGCTGCTGCTGTCTTCAGTTGGCAACGACATCTTCAGCAAGAATGCCGTCACCGACGCGCGCACCCTTGCCGATTACCAGGCGGCGGCGCAAAAGCTGTATGGTCCCGACGCACCGACCTTCCTCAAGCTGTTTCCGGCGAAGACTGACGCGGAAGCCGCGCACCAGGCGGCCGCGGTGGCGCGCATCTCCGGCTTCGGCATCGTGGCGCGTGATTGGGCCAAGGCGCAGAGCGCCACCGCCAGGTCGCCGATCTGGCTGGTGCAGTACAACCACCCCCATCCCTATCCGCCGGGCGTGGTGATCACCGACATGGACGTCAAGACGGCTGGCGCCTATCACAATTCCGATCTGCCCTTCTGGTACGGCACCCTGGACAGCCTCAACCTGTATCGCCACATCCGCGACTGGACGCCGTTCGACTACAAGCTTTCGAACCAGATGCAGGACGTGCTGGTCGCCTTCGCCAGAACCGGCAATCCCGCCACGGCCGAGGCGCCGATCCCCCGCTACAATCCCAGGCGCGAGCAGCGTCTGGTTTGGGGCGACGGCGCACCCGTCGTTGAAACGCTGAACCCCAGGCAGGTGGATTTCATCGAGACCCACCCCCTGCGTTAGGGCTTCAGCATCTGTCCCGTCACCCTGGCTGAGCCGGATTGCCGGGGCGCCACGGCTGACGCGCTGACCGCAACATCGTATCTGCCAGCCGGCACGTTCCAGCCGTGCTTTTCGACGGACCAGTCGGCCAGCAGTCTTGCGTCCGCCTCAACCGCGACCGTCTGGCTGGCGCCCGGCGCCAGCTCGACATTGCCCCAGCCGATCAGGCGCGCACCCTTTTTTCCGGCGCGATCGGTGACATAGACCTGCGGTATATCGCGTCCGGCGCGGCTGCCGGTGTTGGTGACGCGGAAGCTGACATGCAGGGTCTTGCCGCCTGTCACTTTCAGATCATCGTACCTGAAGCTGGTGTAGGACAGCCCGTGCCCGAAGGCGAACAGCGGCGTGATGTTCTTGCGGTCATACCAGCGATAGCCGGCATCGCTGCCTTCGATGTCGTAGTTGATATGCAGCTTGCTGACGTCCGCATCATAGAGGCCGTCCAGCTTGGGGCGGGGCGTCTGGTCCAGCGACACCGGGAAGGTGATGGGCAGCCGGCCCGACGGATTGACGTCGCCGAACAGGATGTCGGCGATCGCCTGGCCACCCTTGATGCCGGGATACCAGGCTTCCAGGATGGCGGCGGGCTTGTCCACCCACGGCATCGCCACCGGTCCGCCGGTTTCCAGCACGACAACGGTGCGCGGATTGGCGGCCGTAATGGCGGCGATCAGGGCATTCTGATTGTCGGGAAGGTTGATGTCGGGAACGTCCTCGCCTTCGGCGGTGAACTGGGTAGCAAACAGGATCACCACATCCGCCGCGGCCGCCTTGTGTACGGCAGCTTCCAGATAGCGGCCATCGTCGTACGTGATTTTCACGTCGGTTCCCAGCTTGGCCTTGATCGCATCCAGCGGCGGATCGGGGTGCAGCATCGCACGGCGGCCATTGTCGAAGCTGGTGGGAATCTGGCCCGCGGGGCCGCGCGCCGGCTGCACCTGGGATGAACCGCCGCCGGACATCACGCCCGCATTGGCATAGCCGCCTATCAGGACCACATTCTTCGCGGTCTTCGTCAGGGGAAGAATGCCGCTGTTCTTCAGCAGCACGATACCGGCGTGCGCTTCGGCCAGCGCAGCCGCTTCGCCGCGCGCCACATCCAGGGCACCGGGCTTGGGCACATCATCGAACAGATGCGATGCGAACATCGCGGAAAGAATGCGGGTATTCATGTCAGTAATGCGCGCGGTATAGGCGGCGTCCTTGCCATCCAGCGCGGCCAGCGGCGCGCCGAACCATTCCTTCGCATCCAGCTCTTCGCCCGATTGCCGGTCCAGTCCGGCCAGCGCGAAGGACGTGTTATACACCGCGCCCCAGTCCGACATCACAAAGCCGGGATATTTCCAGTCCTGCTTCAGTACCTTGTTCAAAAGCCAGTCGCTGCCACAGGCATAGGGGCCATTGTAGCGGTTATAGGCACACATCACCGCGCCGGGATGGCCCCGCTCGATGCCGATCTCGAAGGCCAGCAGATCGCTTTCGCGTGCGGCCGCCTCGCTGATATCGGCGCTGGCGTCGTGACGTGCCGTCTCCTGGGCGTTCAGCGCGAAATGCTTGATGGTGGAAAGAACATGCTGGTCCTGGATGGCGCGGATGGTCTCGCCCACCAGCACACCGGCCAAAAGCGGATCCTCTCCCAGATATTCGAAATTGCGGCCATTGCGCGGTTCACGCGTCAGATCCACGCCGCCGGCCAGCAGCACATTCATGCCGCTGGCGCGCGCATCCTGTGCGATCGCCGCGCTTCCCGCATAGGCTATCTTCAGATCCCAGGTGGATGCCAGCGCCAGGCCGGACGGCAGCGCCGTGCCGCCCTTGGTGCGCTGGCCGTTGATCCAGGACACGCCGATGCTGGCGTCGGATTCCTGCAGCGCCGGAATGCTCAGGCGCGGTATTGCAGGGGTATAGCCCGCGCCGGGTTCCGCACCGGGAGGCAATGGCCTATGGGTGCGATCGGGCCGAGACCAAAAGCCGTGCAGCAGGACGGTGCGCTCCTGTGGCGTCATTTGCTTGACCAGCGCCACGGCCCGCGGGTCATAGGACTGGGCCATGGCGGATGTTGCAACTGCGAGTGACGTCATCAGAAGAAGCGCGCGCATGGCCATTTGACCCCCGGTTTTTTGGTGTATGTTTCCGCCCGCTGGACTTTTAACAGCAAAGAGATTTTTCAGGGAGTCTGCCGATGACGACGCGCCGAGGTTTTCTTGGGATGACAGGAAGTCTGTTGGCTGTTTCCGCCATGCCGGCCCTCGCACAGCGCAGCATCCCCCTGGGATTGCAGCTCTACACCGTGCGCGCCGACCTGGCGAAGGACTATGAAGGCACCATGCGCCAGCTCAAGGCGATCGGGCTGCGCCGCGTCCAGGCCAACCTGACCATGGCCGGCAAATCCTCCGCCGACCAGCGCAAGCTGTATGACGCGATGGGCTTCACCTGGGAAAGCATCCATGCCGGCGGTGACGCGCTGCGCGGCAATGTGCAGGCCACGGTTGACGAAGCCAAAGGCGTCGGCATCAAGAACATCACCTGTTCCTTCCCGCTTTATCCGGTGGACCGCGCCCAGATCATGGCCGGCCCGACCCTGGACGACTGGAAGCGCAACGCCGAGGCCTTCAACAAGGCAGGAGAAGCCTGCAAGAAGGCGGGGCTGACCTTCGCCTATCACAATCACAACCTGGAATTCCGCAAGGTCGGCGATGTCGTGCCCTATGATCTCTTGCTGAAGGAAACCGACCCGTCCCTGGTGTCGATGGAGATGGATATCGGCTGGGTCATCGCCGGCGGCGCCGATCCCGTCGAGTATCTGACCAAATATCCGACCCGCTATTCCTCCTTGCATATCAAGGACCTGAAGAATGAAGGCATCCCGAACTACAACATGAAGATGACCAGCGCCATCATCGGCCGGGGCATCGTGGACTGGAAAAAGATCCGCGTTGCCGCCCACAAGTCCAAGGTCGAGCGCGCCTTCCTGGAGATCGAGGAGCCTTACGATCCTTCGCCGCTGGGCATGGTCAAGGCCAGCTTCGAATATATGGGCGGCAAGGTATAATTCGTCTGCGGCGGTGGCGCGCCTAGCGGGGCGCCACCGGTCGCGGCATAAAGGGGCATGAACCCCGCGCCAAAACCCCTGCCGGCTTTCAGCCGCTACCAGATCTTCCTGATCGCGGTACTGGCCTTCCTGCAGTTCACCATCATCCTGGATTTCATGATCATGTCGCCGCTGGGTGCCCTGATCATGCCGGCGCTGAAGATCACCCCAAGCCAGTTCGGGCTGGCGGTGTCGCTTTATGCCTTCAGCGCAGCTTTTTCCGGTCTTCTGGCCGCAGGCTTCGCCGACCGCTTCGACCGCAAGCGCCTGCTGCTGTTCTTCTATGGCGGCTTCATACTGGGCACGGTGCTGTGCGGCCTGGCCGGTACCTACCACCTGCTGCTGGCGGCGCGGGTGGTGACGGGCCTGTTCGGCGGCGTGGTGGGATCGGTGGTGATGGCCATCATCACCGATCTGTTTGCACTGGAACAGCGCGGCCGGGTGATGGGCTTCGTGCAGACGGCCTTTGCTGCCAGCCAGATCCTCGGCCTGCCTGCCGGCATCTTCTTCGCCAATCTGTGGGACTGGCACGCGCCCTTCCTGGCGGTGGTGATGCTGACGGTGCCGGTGATCGCGGTGATCGCGATGAAGATGAAGCCCGTCACGGCGCATCTGGGCCTGCCGCAGGAACACAGCCCTTTCATGCACCTGTTCCATACCCTGACCGAGCGCCGCTACCTGGTCGCCTTCGGCGTCACCGCCACCATCACCACCGGCGGCTTCATGCTGATGCCGTTCGGCAGCGCCTTCCTGGTCAACAATGTGAAAATCTCGCTCGACCATCTGCCGACGCTGTATCTGGTGACCGGGCTGTGCACCATCTTTGCCGGCCCCCTGATCGGCCGGGTCAGCGACCGGGTGGGAAAATTCCCGGTCTTCGTCTTCGGCACCGTGCTGTCCATCATCATGGTGGCGGTGTGGACGCATATGGGCCCAAGCTCGCTCACCACCGTCATCATCATCAACGTGCTGCTGTTCGTCAGCATCTTCTCGCGCATGATCCCGTCCCAGGCGCTGATCTCCGCCATTCCCGAGCCCACACGCCGTGGCTCTTTCAACGCCGTCAACGCTTCGCTGCAGCAGTTCAGTGGGGGGCTCGCGTCGGCGTTGGCAGGTCTGGTGGTGATGCGCGGCGCGGACGGCCGGCTCGAACGTTTCGACTGGATCGGTTACATCGTGATCGCGGCATCATTGCTGGCACTGATGTTCATGTACTTCGTCCATCGCCGCGTGCCGGAGGCGGACGATGCGCAGTCAGGCGGCGTTCTGGAGCACTAGCATGGGCTGCTAACCACCAAGAACGGCGGCAGCCTTCTTCTTCTTCGATGGCGGCAGGAGCTTCATCGTCAGAATGAAGCCCGACAGCAGCAGGCATATGCTGTTGGAAAGTACCAATGGCCATTCCCGTTTCAGGATGCCGAAGGCAAGCCACATTCCAAAGCCCGTGACGGTCAGCACATACATGCCCAGCGAGATATCGTGGGTCTTTTTGGAGCGGATAATCTTCCAGGCCTGGGGTGCAAAGCTGGCCGTTGACAGAATGGCGGCCATGTAGCCCAGCAGTTCAATCATGCATGGCCCGTGATAAGCCACAGGATCAGGATGACGGGCAGGGGAACGCCTAGAAGCCAGAGGCAGCCGGATCGCATGGTTGTCCTTGTTGTTGAATTCTGCCCTCACAACGCGCTGCCGCCGCATCGGGTTCCGGACCAGGGAACCTACGCCCGCTCCGCCCGTTATTGCGCTAACTCCAACAACAAGGGGCGCGCCATGGCGACCACAATTCTTTCCGACGATCCCCAAACTCTCACCAACCAGGGCTTTCACTGGGGCGCGGTCCTGGCCGGCGCCGCGGTCGCGGCCGCTACCGGCTTCTTCCTGGTTACGCTGGGCGCCGGCTTCGGCCTGGTGCTGTCCTCGCCCAACGCGGCGGGCACCTTCATGACACTCGGCGCCATCTGGGTGCTGGCGGCGCAGGCCTTTGGTTTTGTCGCAGGCGCCCATATTACCGGCCGCCTGATCGGCCCGGCCCGCGAAACCAGCCGCGAGGAAGAATGGCGCGCCGGCACGCACGGCCTGGTCATGTGGGCCATCAGTGTCGTGGCCGGCCTCGCCCTTATGGGCCTCGCGATCGCGGCAGGCAGCGCCATGCATCAGCGCGACACCCGCTCGCCCGCAAGCATCTCCGCCTACTGGGCAGACGTGCTGCTGGCGCCGATGAGCGAACATGCGATGGCCAAGGGTGAAGACCTGGAGCACGACAAGACCGAAGCCGCGCGCGTGCTGGCTGCCGACCTGCACCCCGGCGCCATGGCGCGAACCGAAAACCACGCCGACCTGGTGCGCCTGACCATGATGGATGCAGGCCTGTCGGCCGGCGAAGCCAATGAGCGCGTGAATTTCGTGGAAAGCCGCATGCGCCAGGAAATGGATACCGCCCGCAAAGCCGCCGGCTATGCCGCGCTGTGGACGGCGCTGGCGCTGCTGTTCGGTGCGGTCCTGTCGGTGGTCGGTGCCATCACGGCGCGCTGGGAAGACGACAAGCTGCACTTCAGCTGGGCCCGCCGGTACTGATTTTCATTCTTTCATTGGTCAAGGAGACATTATTATGACTGCACAGGCACAGACCAAAGGCGACAAGCCGTTTCTGACCGACGTGAAAACCCTGCGCGAACGTGCCCGCAAGCACCTCGAAAGCGGCGCCATCGGCACCAACTATGTCGGTGACGTCAAGAAGACCATTCAGATCCTGCAGGAAGTGCTGGCCACGGAGATCGTGTGCACCTTGCGCTACAGCCAGAATGCCATCGCCGCGCATGGCATTTCCAGCCAGGCCGCCAAGGCGGAATTCGCCCAACATGCCAAGGAGGAATGGGAACACGCCCTGACCGTGGCCGAACGCATCGCCCAGCTGGGCGGCGAGCCCGACTTCAATCCGCAGGGGCTGGCGACCAAGTCCGCGGCGCAGTACGCGATCGGTGACAACCTGGTCGAGATGATCAAGGAAAACCTGATCGCCGAGCGCATCGCCATCGACCATTACCGCGACCTGATCCGCTATTTCGGTGACGACGATCCGGGCACGCGCGTGATGATCGAAGGCATCCTCACGGTCGAGGAGGAACATGCCGATGACATGCACGACCTTCTGGTTGCGCATGAGGGCCAGCCGCAGCTTTCCAAATAGAGCAACCGCCTAGCTGCACTGCACACTAAACTTTGCGCCCGGAACATCTTGTTCCGGGCGTTCTGCTGTATACACTTCGCGCAACAATGGCGCCAAACGCGCCGGGGTCTTGCGGGAGGTTGTGGTGAAATTCATTCTGTCTTGCGCGGTGGGTGCTGCGCTTCTGGCCGGCACCGGACCTGCTTTTTCCCAGTCCGCGGCCATCGCCTACAACACCGCGCCCGACCTGGATTACCGGGCGGTGCCCAATTTCTTCAAGACGCCCAAGGGCGACTATATGGGCGAGCTGCAGGGCGTCGCGACCAATTCCAAGGGTCATACCTTCGCATTTTTCCGCGGCCCCCAGACCCGGCTGTGGGAATTCGGCGCCGATGGCAAGTTCATCAAGGAAATCGGCAAGGGCTTTTACGGCTTTCAGTTCGCCCATTCGGTGCGCGTCGACCATGACGACAATATCTGGACGGTGGACGAGGGCACCAACGTCGTCACCAAGTTCAATCCCGACGGCACCAGGGTGCTGATGGTGATCGGCCATCGCCCGCTGGCCGCCGATGGTCCCTATGCCACGCCCAAGGGCCCCAATCCGCCGGACGAGAAATACACCCTGTGCCGTCCCACTGATGTCGCCTGGGACCAGCAGGGGAACATCTTCATCAGCGATGGCTACTGCAACAACCGCGTCGTCAAGTATGACCGCAACGGACGCTATCTTGGCCAAAATGGCAGCGAGAAGGTCGGCCATGGCGAGAATGAATACAATCTCCCCCACGGCCTCCAGGTGGACCATGACGGCAATGTCTATGTCGCCGACCGCGGCAACAACCGCTATGTCGTGCTGGACAACAACCTGAAATGGAAGACCGCCTACACCAATGTGGGCACCGCCTGGTCGGACTGCATCTCCGAAGGCAAGCACCAGTATCTTTTCGTCTCCAACTCCAACCCCAACGGCAATCCGCCCGGCAGCTGGGCCAAGACCGGCCAGATCTACAAGATGGAACTGGACGGCACCGTGATCGGAAAGTTCGGCCATGCCGGCAAGCTGGCGCCGAATTTCCAGGTGGTGCACATGATGGATTGCCGCAATCCCGACCAGTTGGTGGTGGGCGAAATCGAATCCTGGCGCATGCAGAAATTCGTCCTCAAGCCGCAGCCGATAAACCTGACGCCGGCCAGGAAGAAGGGGAGCAAGTAACATGAAGCGTCTCGCAATCCTGCTTCTCGCTGCCGCCGCTCTGGTGGTTCCCGCCGCCGCCCAATCCATCGACTTCACCGGCGCCGAAACCCTGCAGATGCCCAAGGATACCTTCCTGGGCTCGCCAGTCGGCGTTGCCACCAATTCCAAGGGGCATGTCTTTGTCTTCGCCCGCAACGGCGAACCCACCATCACGCTGGGCGGCAGCCGCGCTTTCGCCCATGGTGGCTCGGCGCTTTATGAATTCGACCAGAACGGCAAATTCGTGCGCCAGATCGGCAAGCAGGTGTACGGCTTCCTGCAGGCGCAGGCTGTGCGGGTGGACGCCCAGGACAATATCTGGGTGGTGGACCGCTACAGCTCCATGGTCATCAAGTTTCATCCCGATGGCACCATCGCCATGCTGCTTGGCCGCAAGCCGGAATCGGTGGACGTGCCGTCCACGCCCAACAAGGGTCGCCAGGTGGCGGGCGCGCCCGAAGCCAGCGGCATGCAGAGCGACCTGTTCGAAGGCCCCACCGACGTGGCGTGGGACAAGGCCGGCAACATCTTTGTCGCCGACGGCCTGGGCAATGCCCGTGTCGCCAAATTCACCAGGGATGGCGTCTTCGTGAAAAGCTGGGGCTCGCGCGGCAGCGAAAACGGCCAGTTCCGCACGCCCCATTCGATGCAGGTGGACGCGGACGGCAATGTCTATGTCGCCGACCATGGCAACAAGCGCGTGCAGGTGTTCGACAATGACGGCACCTACAAGCGCGCGATCACCAATGTTGGTGATCCCGAAGCGCTGTGCATCACGCCCGGCGCCAAGCCGGTGCTCTATGTCTCCAATTCCAATCCCTATAACGACCTCGATCACGGCGGCGAGATCTACAAGCTTGATCTGAACGGCAGCGTGCAGGGCCAGTTCGGCCATGCCGGCAAGCAGCTCAAGGAGTTCGGCACCGTCACCGCCATCGACTGCCGCGGGGGCAACACACTGTATGTCGCCGAAGCCGGCAACTGGCGCGTCCAGAAAGTTGTGCTGCACTGATGAAGCGTCGGGGATTTCTGACGGGCGCGGCGGCCAGCATCGCCGCGCCCGCTTTTGCCGCGGCCCCTGTTCCCGTCATCGACACCCACGTCCATCTTTTCGATCCGCGCCGCCCGCAGGGCGTGCCCTATGCCGGACCAAAGGATCAGCCGCCACAGATCGCCACACCCGGCAACTATCGCGCGCAGATCGCCAGCACCGGCATCCTCGGCTCCATCGTGGTCGAAGCCAGCCCCTGGATCGAAGACAATCTCTGGATTCTGGAACGCGCCGCCTCCGATCCGCAGTTCGTGGGCGTGGTCGGCAGCCTCGACCCCAGCAAACCCGAATTCCCCGACTATCTGGCGCGCTTCTCCAAAGATCCGTTGTGGCGCGGCATCCGCTATGCCCGCGTCTGGACGATGGACGGCGCCAGGCAGGTATTGAAACCCGGCATGGCCGATGGCCTGCGCCTGCTGGCGCAGACCGGCCAGACTCTCGACATGGCCAATCCGTCCTTCGACCTGCTGCGCGGCGCCCTGTTGGCAATGGATGCGGCGCCCGGTCTGCGGGTGGTGATGGATCACATGCCGTCGCTCGACCCCACACCGCAGAGCCGGGCACTGTATGACAGTCTCACCAGCGAACTGGCGGCGCGGCCAAATTTCTTCATCAAGCTGTCGCAGGTCATGCACAAGGATGACAGCGGTGTCATGAAGACCGCACCGCGCGAGCGTCTCGACCGACTGATGGCGCTGATGGGCGAGGATCGCGTCATGTTTGGCGGTGACTGGCCCAACAGCGTGGGAACTGCCACTATTCCCCAGGCGCTCGCGCTGATGCGCGATTATTTCGCCGGCCGGCCGCCGCTGCAGGCCGAGAAATATTTCTGGCGCAACAGCCTTGCCATCTACAACTGGAAGCCGCGCACGCAAGGCCAGATGCGACTGACACATTATCCGTAACCCGGCAGAGTTTTGCTGCTAGTGCGAAGAGGATGCCCGTTTGCGTTTGCGCCTTTGCGTTTTAAATGGGCCCCGCTAGGATCGCGAAAATTTTTCACCGGGAGGGGCTTTTGACTCAAAGACATTCCACGCGGGGTGCGTGGCTGATCATCCTGGGATCGGTCATTGCCGGCGCGATCTCCGTCTATGACTTCTTCACGCCCGAAACCGGCCTGATCGGCACCGGCGGCGTCGAAACCACGGGCTTTGCGGCGGGGCTGATGTTCCTGGCGGCGCTGACCATGGCGCTCAAGCCGATGCGCGGCCGCTTCCTGCAGGGCTTTTTGGTGATCTCCATCCTCCTGGACATCATCGGCTCCTCGGTGGCCGGCTATTTCCTGGAAAGCCCGGTCATCATGGCCGCGATGGCGCTGGCCCTGGTCGGCTGGCTGATGAACGTGATCGGCGACGCCGCCGACCGCAGCGTTGAGACGGACGAGGTCGAAGATGAAGACTAAGATGAAAATTCTCGGCCTGGCCGCGCTGGGCGCGGTTGCGGCATCCGCAGCGCTGTATCTGTCGCCCATGGGCGCCACCGCCCAGAGCATGATGATGATGGCGAGTGACAGCCAGGTCTGGGATGCCTTTGGCGGCAACCAGCAGGCGCAGAAATATTCCACCGCGACCCAGATCACGCCCGACAATGTTAAAAGCCTGAAGCGCGCCTGGAGCATCCATACCGGCGACGTGCAGAGCGGTGGCGGCAAATACACGACCTGGGGCGCGACTCCCCTGTTCGTGAACAATACCGTCTATGTCGGCACGCCCTTCTACCGCATCTTCGCGGTCGAGCCCGACACCGGAAAGACCAAGTGGGTCTACAACAGCGGCCCGCTGGGCAAGCCGCAGAATCAGGGCCTCAAGAATCGTGGTGTCGCCTATTGGCAGGCCGCGATGCCGCAAGCCGGCCAGTCCTGCCAGAAGATGGTCTATATCGGCACCATGCAGGGCGAACTGCACGGCGTGGATGCCGACACCGGCAAGCCCTGCGCCGGCTTCGGCAAGAATGGCGTCGTGAATGTCGATGCCTTCAACCAGACCAACCACAAGTGGAAGATCGGCCTGATCCAGCCCCCGGCAGTCTACAAGGACACGCTGATCCTGGGCTGGGCCGGTGACGACTGGACCCAGAAGGTCGACAATATCGGCACGGTCTTCGGCATCGACGCCCGCACCGGCGCCCTGAAATGGACCTTCAGCCCGATCCCTCCCGACATGGCAAGCCAGACCGGCACCGCCAATGTCTGGGCCGGGATCTCGGTGGATCCCGAGACGGGCCTGGCCTTCCTGCCGACCTCCTCGCCCAGCCCGAACTATTATGGCGGCGACCGTCTGAAGGAGATGCCGATGGTCACCGCCACCGTGGCGGTGAAGGCCGAGACCGGCGAAGTGGTCTGGTCGCGCCAGTATGTCCATCACGACATCTGGGACGTGGATATCAACTCCGCGCCCACTCTGCTGGACATCAAGAAGAACGGCCAGACCATCCCGGCGCTGATCCAGGCGACCAAGATGGGCTTCCTCTTCGTCCTCAACCGCAACACGGGCGAGCCTGTCTATCCGATCGAGGAGCGTCCCTATCCCGCCTCCGACGTTCCGGGCGAGCATGCCTCGCCGACCCAGCCCTATGTGGGATTGCCGCGTCCGACCATCCCCGACACCACACCGCCGGTGTCCAAGCTGGCCGATATCGCCAGCTTCGGCGAGTGCAGCCGCTGGAAGGCGCGCATCGACGACAAGGGCCGCTATACGCCGCCCTCGACGCGCGGCGCGATTTCCTGGCCGGCCACCGTGGGCGGCGTGGAATGGGGCGGCGGTGCGCTTGATC
>CBIHOI010000027.1:0-22392 GCA_966211925.1 uncultured Hyphomicrobiales bacterium
GACGCCGCCCTGCAGGCGCTTGCGCCAAAATTGCGAAAACAGGACTGGTGCATCTTCGACAACACCGCAGCCTTCGCCGCGCAGGGCAATGCTCTGTCCCTGGCGGCGCTGCGGGAAGGCTGACAGTTCACGTGGCGGAAAGATCGGTGGACCTCTGCGCGGAACGCTTTTTCGCCCCGCCGGTTGTTTCTGCAGTCCACGCCGGCAGAGGATGGAACCATGGCGCGAAAATATTCCAAGGCGACTTCCAAAAAGGTCGCGAAGGCCCTGCACGAACGCAAGAAGGGCACGCTCAAGAGCGGGCCAGGCGGCAAGGGCGGAAAAGTGAAAAGCCGCAAGCAGGCCATCGCCATCGGGCTTTCGGAAGCCCGGGCCGAAGGCAAGAAGGTACCCAAGAAGAAAACTGCAAAGAAAAAGAAGGCCGCAAAGAAGAAAAGCTAGGGCCGACGGATCAAAGGCAATCGGCCGGAACGTTTGTCCCGGCCGGTTGTCTGTTTCCGTCCTTATTTCGTCACGGGCGCAAGCCCGCGATGCTCCAGCATTGGACCGATGTCGGGATCCTTGCCGTAAAAGGCCTTGAACATGGGGCCATAGTCCATGGTGTGTCCCTTGGACAGGATCATGTCGCGGAAGCGCTGGCCATTGGCACGGGTAAGTCCGCCATTCTTGGTAAACCAGGAAAAGGCATCGTCATCCAGCATGACTGTCCATTGATAGGCGTAATAGCCCGACGCATAGCCATTGGCCCAGATGTGCAGGAAGTAGCTGGAGCGATAGCGCGGCGGCACATTAGGAAAATCGGTACCGGTGGTCTTCAAGGCCCGGGCTTCAAACGCATCGACGTCCGGCTTGGGCGCCCCCGGCGCCAGGGTATGCCACTGCATGTCGAGCTGCGATGCAGCCAGCAATTCGCCGAGGCCATAACCCTGGCCCCAGGTCTGCGATTTCTTGATCTTGTCCACCAGCGCATCGGGAATGACCTGGCCGGTTTTGCCATTCACCGCATAATGACGAAGCACCTTGGGATCGAGCGACCAGTGCTCGTTGAACTGCGAAGGAAATTCCACCCAGTCCCGCGCCGTCGCCGTCCCCGACACCAGCGGATAGGTCTGGTTGGCGAACAGGCCGTGCAGGGCATGGCCGAATTCGTGGAACATGGTGCTGACATCGTCATAGGTCAGCAGCGCCGGCTGCCCGGCGGCAGGCTTGGTGAAGTTGGCGACATTGTAGATAACCGGCTTGGTACCCAGCAGCTTGGACTGGCCGACGAAATTGTTCATCCACGCACCGCCCGACTTGTTGTCGCGCTTGAAGTAATCGAAATACATCAGCCCCAGCTGCGAGCCGTCCTTGTCGAATACTTCGTACACCATCACGTCTGGTTGGTAGACCGGCAGATCGGTGCGGCGCTTGAAGGTGATGCCGTAAAGCTGGTTGGCGGCATAGAAGACGCCGTCGGTCAGCACCTTGTTGAGCTCGAAATAGGGCTTCAGTGCCGCGTCATCGAGGTCGTATTTTTCCTTGCGCACCTTTTCGGCATAGCGCTGCCAGTCCCAAGGCTTAAGGTCGAAATGCTTGCCGTCCTTGTCGATGGCGGCCTGGATCAGCCTGGCTTCCTCCGCTGCCTTGGCGCGGGTGGCCGGAGTCAGTTGGGCAATGAACTTCTCGACCGCCTGCGGCGTCTGCGCCATCTGGTCGTACAGGACATATGCGGAATAGTTGGGATAGCCGAGCAATTTGGCCTTCTCCGCCCGCAGCACCGCCTGCTCGGCGATGATGGCACGGGTATCGTTGGCATCGCTTTTTTCGGTGCGGGTCCAGCTGTTGTTGAACAGCTTCTCGCGGACGCTGCGATCGGCCAGATCGGTGAGCAAAGGCTGCTGCGTGGTGTTCTGGAGCGGGATCACATACTTGCCCGACAGGCCGCGCGCCTTCGCGGCGGCGGCGGCATTGGCGATCTCTGCATCCGTCAGGCCGGCGAGCTGGGACTTGTTGTCGAGCACCAGGGCGCCCGCCTTGGCGCCGGCAACCAGCTTCTGCTGGAATTCCGCCTGCAGCGAGGCATCCTTCTTGTTGATTTCCTGCAGCCGCGCTTTGTCCTTGTCGGACAGATTGGCGCCGGCATGGACGAACTGGCGATAATAAAGTGTCAGAACCTGCAGCGCTTCGGGGTCCAGCTTCAACCCGGCGCGCTGGTCATACAGTGTCTTCACCCGCGCGAAGAGCTTGGGATTGAGGAAGATCGCGTCATTGTGGGCCGCCAGCAGCGGAGCAACCCAGCTCTGGACCTTGTCCATCGCATCATTGGTATTGGCGCCCTGCACATTGAAGAAGGTGCTGGCGGTCCGGTCCAGCATGCGCCCGGACTTTTCCATCGCGACGATGGTGTTGTCGAAGGTGGGCGCAGCGCTGTTATCGGCGATCGTCTTGATCTCGGCCAGCTGCTCCTTCATGCCCTGCTCGAAGGCCGGCTGGTAGTCGCTATCCTTGATCTGGTCGAAGCGCGGCGCATGATAGGGCAGCGTGCTGGCGGTGGCGAAGGGGTTCGCGGCCAATGCGGGCGAAGCCAGCAGAAGAAGCGATGCACCAATATAAAGGGTATTGCGAGTGGTCATGTCCGTCCCCGGAGTTTTCAGAGCGGATATTACTACCGGCCGCGGCGGAAGCTAGATCGTCCCACCTGTGGCGCGAATGGCCGCAGTCGCCACCCGAACATCCTCGCGGACAGCCTGGTGACGGCCGCCAACGGTCAGCACCGCCTTCACGCTGGGAGCATATTCACCCGGCAGCGGCACCCGGATGGCCGCGACTTTGGCCGGGTCCAGCTTGACGGTCTGGCCATCGGGCCGGGTGAGGTTCACCATGCCCTCGCTGCCCCTGGCCGTGCGCAGGGTGCTGGCGATACCGCTGATATAGGCGCGGGTTTCGGCCGGCAGTCGCCCGCCCTGTTCAACCCGCCCGGGGCCAGCATTGTAGGCGGCGAACATTTTGGGATAGCCATAACGCTGGTGCAGCCAGCGCAGATAGGCGGTACCCGCCATGATGTTGTCGCGCGCATTCATGGGATCGTCGCCCAGCTTGTGCGCCTGCGCCATCTGCTCGTAAGTGGCCGGCATCACCTGCATCAGTCCGATAGCACCCGCGCTGCTGATGATGGGCTTGCCTTGCCCCAGCATGGTACGGCCACCGGATTCCTGGCGCATCACCGCACGTATCCAGGCCTTGGGCACATGGAAACGCTGCGAGGCTTCTGTGACAAAGGCATCCCAGCGGTTCAGGAGTTGCGCCGAGGACATCTGGTGCTCCTCATCGTAGACCGAGGGGGCCGGGGGACGCGCATCGATGAAGCGCAGCAGCGCGGGACGGCGCGCATCAGTGCCCGGCGAAACGGATTTGAAATGCTGCGTCGTCAGGGCAGCCACCGCGAACATGCCCCCCAGCAGAAGCGTCCGTGCAAAGCCGCGCGGCGACGGTTTCACAAGCAGGGAAAAAGACGCGCAATCAGAAACAGACACAGTGGCTCCCTCTTGGGATTGGCGCGAACGGGAAAAGAAGTGAAACTTGGCGGGCGTTCAAAACTTTTCAGTCGAAGCGTGACCTGTCGGCGTCACGCGTGCTTGCCCCAGCCGCGCGGACATAACTTCATGCCGACCCGGAATCAAGTTGCAACTTCTGGAACAAAAGTTCCTGTGCAGATGGACTGGCTGAACAAGTCAGCGATACAGCCGTTCCGCCGCGCGCAGGTGGGATGTGAGCGCTTTGACGTCGCCGCCATTCTGCGACAGCACGGACGTGAACTCATCGCGCTGCGCAACCGCAAGCCAAACGCCTGCCACGCTCAAATCCACCAGAACCGGCCTTGCCCCATCGGTGCGCACACGAAAGTCGATCTGCAGCGGCGCGCTGTTTCCGGTGAGATCGGTGGCGACGACGAAATCGTCCTTGGCGCGCTCGCGCGACGACGCCACGTGCAGCGACTGCCCCGCATATTGCGCGAAATAGGATTGATAAACCGCTGCGATATAGTCCTGATAGGCGGCCAAATACGCATCCATGTCGGCCGGCGGTGTACTCACCGCGTATTTTCCGACCAGAAACAATGCCACGCGCCTGACGTCGGTAAGGCCCAGCAGGAAGGTCGCGAAGCGTTGCTTCCGCGCCGCGACGTCCAGCGATTTGTCGTTGAGAATGTCGAAACCAGTTTGAATGTTGGCCGCAACGAAATTCTCCGCCGCATTGGCGGCAAAGGCGGGAAGGACCGGAAAGAGCGCAACCATGGCCGCGCCCAGCAGAACAGATCGGCGATGCATGAAATATCCTTTTGCCCCGGACCGCATGCGGTCCTGGTTGGCCCCTGCGCGCCTTATACACCGGCAAGCCTGTCGGAAATATGGCGGGTTCGGCGCTTGAAAGTTGCGCAGAAAGCGCCACTTTGATTCCATGATTCCACTGTCCGTCCTCGATCTGTCACCCATAAAGCAGGGCAGCACCGCACGCGCTGCATTGCACGAAAGCCTGGCGCTGGCCCAGACCGCCGAAAGGCTTGGCTTCAAACGCTACTGGATGGCTGAGCATCACAACATGCCCGGCATTGCCAGCGCCGCAACCGCGGTCGCCATCGCCCATGTCGCGGGCGGCACCAAGACCATCCGCGTCGGCGCCGGCGGTATCATGCTGCCAAATCACGCACCTCTGGTCATCGCCGAACAGTTCGGCACCCTCGCATCGCTTCATCCGGGGCGCATTGATCTGGGCATCGGTCGCGCGCCGGGCACCGATCCGCGCACCGCACTTGCTTTGCGGCGTCACCTGGGCGGCGGCGATGTCGATCAGTTCCCGCAGGATGTGCAGGAGCTTTTGCATTATTTCGGGGACGCTGTGCCGGGTCAGGCCGTGCGCGCCGTTCCCGGCGAAGGCACCCATGTGCCCGTCTGGATCCTGGGCTCCAGCCATTACGGTGCGCAGCTGGCTGCAGCACTGGGGCTGCCTTACGCTTTTGCTTCGCACTTCGCGCCCGACGATCTGGAATTCGCCACGCAGCTTTATCGCCGCGATTTCCGACCGTCGTCCTATCTCGACAAGCCTTATGTGATGCTGGGGCTGAACGTGTTCGCGGCCGATACCGATGAAGACGCGCAGCTGCTTTTCACATCGCTGCAGCAGGCGTTTGTCAATCTGCGCTCCGGAATGCCGGGACAATTGCCGCCGCCCCTGGCCGGCTATGTCGAGACCCTCGATCCCCGGCGGTCCGAGCTTTTGACCCACGTGCTGCGCTGCGCCATCGTCGGCGGCCCGACCACCATCAAAAGCGGGTTGGACCAGTTCATCGCGCAATACAGACCAGATGAAATTATGGTCACGGCCCAGATCTTCGATGTCGCGGCGCGGCAACGTTCATACGAGCTCCTCAGCGAAATTCATTCGCCCCAAGGCGCCTGAAATACGTCGTTCCGCTGGCGCTGACAGGCTGTCGGCTGCTAATGTCCCGCCCGAAAAATGCCTCGTCAGAAGGCGCTGGGAGGACATATGCGACATCTCAAATGGGCATTTGCGGGCATTCTGGCAGCGACCGCTGCTCACCAGGCCTATGCCCAGACCCAGGCGCAGGCGACACGGCCCGCCAGCAAACCGACGATCGCCTGGGCCGCCAAGCCCGCCAGCATGCCGCCCTATACCGGACCCAATCGACTGGTCTGGCGCTTGGCCGATGTGCTTGCCGCGCACAAGAACAAGGCAAGCTGGTCGCAGACCGTGTTCGACAGCCGCGACTTCACCGGCGAATGGATCTCCATGGCACCCGGCGAAAAGACCAAGACGCAATTCTATGCCGATGACCGCGTCTTCTGGGTGGTGCAGTCGGGCCAGATGAAGGTCACCATCGAGGGCCAGGAACCTTTCATCGCCGGCAAGCACTTCCTGGTGCAGGTGCCCAAGCGCCTGCAATATTCCATAGAAACGGTAGGCAGCGAGCCGGTGCTGCGCTTCCAGATGAAGCCCGCGGGCGAGTCGCCCGACTATCCGCTCTCGGAGACGCCCACCCCTGTAAAGGGCGTGCAATATATCCAGGCTGCCTATACCGGCCGTGGCACCTATGACAGCGTGAACAAGCCTTTCATCGATTTTGAAAAGCAGATCGTACAGGGCGGCGAGAAAATCCCTGTCTGGATTCGAGACGATCACACCTTTGTCACCATCCTGCGTTCGCCAAAGGGCGTGCCGACGCCCGCCGATACTGTGTGGGGACATTTCCACGCCAATTTTCCGGAAATCTGGCTGATCACAGAAGGTACCCAGCAGTTTCTGGTGGAAGGCGAAAAACTTGTCACCGTCACCGATGGCGACCTTGTCGCCGCGCCCACTGGCCGCTGGCATCGTGCCATGCCGTTTGGCGACGGACCGTCCACGCGCCTCGCCTATATCCCCCGGCCCGACAACCTGCACTGGTACCAGCCCGAACTGGCCGGCAGCGACAGCAAATGATCATCTGAAGGAGTTTTCCCGTGACGCTTAAGTTTTTTGCGCCCGCACTTTTCATGGCACTCGCCGTGCCGGCCTTTGCTGCGGATTATCAGACCAATCTCGGCCCCATGCCGCTGGACGATGAAACCAAGGCGGTGATCGCCGGCCGCGGCGAAGCTACCGCCAGCTATGACGGCAAGATCCTGACCGTGAAGGGCAGCTTCCATGGCGTGCCTTCCAACGTGACCGAGGCGCACATTTTCGATAGCCCGATCGCAGGCGTGCCGGGCAAGAAGATTCTGGATCTGGAAGTCACCAAATCCACCAGCGGCACGCTATCCGGCAGCTTCCCGCTGACCAGCGCGCAGGCCAAGCTGCTGCGCACCGGCAAGCTCTATATCCAGATCAACAGCGAGAAAGCGCCGGAACAGTATCCCTGGGGTCCGAAAGGCACGCTGTGGGGCTGGCTGTTCCCCGCACATGAGACGGTAGGCGCGAACGTGCCGCAGCAGGACCATTGGTTCATTCCCCAGCTCGACACGCCGTCGCGCTAAAGAAATCTTCGAGGACAAAAAATGCGTAACAGGAATATCCTTCTGCTGAGCGCTGCCGCGATCATCGCCGGTGCGATCGGCACCGTGGCTTTCGGCCAGAATGCCGGCCCCTTCACCCAGGCGCAGGTCACCGCCGGCAGCGTCGGTTATGCCGCCAACTGCGCCCAATGCCACAACCCGGACATGTCCGGCACCAATGATGCGCCGCAGCTTGCGGGCTCGGCCTTCATGGGCGCCTGGAAGGGCCGCACCGTGCAGGCCCTGTACAACAAGATCAGCAAGACCATGCCGGCGGGGCGCGGCGGCAGTCTGGATGAGGCGACCTATACCGCCATCACCGCTTACATGCTGCACGGCAATGGCGCGACCGCCGGCGCCGCAGCGCTGACGCCTGCTGCGACAGACACGATCGGCGCCATCGCCAGCGGCAAGGTGCCTGACGATGTGCTGCATCCGGTGCCGCTGACCGCTTTCCAGCGCGCGCAAGCCGGCATCCGCGTGCCTGACCCTGGCAGCTTTGGGCTGCCCACAAAGTTTGGCCTGACCCTGGAAGGTCATATCGAGAATTACGTGCCCGTGACCGAAGCTATGATGACCAACCCGCCCGACGGCGACTGGCTGATGTACCGGCGCAATTACCAGGGCTGGAGCTATAGCCCGCTGAAGGAAATCAACACCGACAACGTCAAGTCACTGTCGTTGAAATGGATGTGGTCGATGCCGGAGAACGGCACAATGGAGATCACGCCACTCGTCCATAACGGCATTCTCTTTATCTGGGGCACCGGCAATACCATCCAGGCACTGAACGCCAAGACTGGCGAACTGCTGTGGGAAAATCGCCTGGGCCCGGCACCGCGCCGCGCTGGCCCCGGCCCCTCCACCGAAGAGACCCGCGCCATGGGTCTGTGGGGCAACAATATCTACGTCAACACGCCCGCCGGCATGGTTTATGCACTCGATGCACGTACTGGCAAGGAAGTGTGGAAGAACAATATCGTCGACTACAAGCCCGGCATCGGCGGCTCGACCGGCGGCCTGATCATCATCAAGGGACGCGTACTGGTCGGCATGACCAATTGCGGGCGTCCCAAGACCGACGATCACTGCTACATCAGCGCCTATGATGCGGCGACCGGCAAACGCGACTGGAAGTTCGTCACGGTGGCGCTGAAGGGCCAGCCCGGCGGCGATAGCTGGGGCAAGTTGCCCGACAATGAACGCAAAGGCGCCGAGACCTGGATCGCGGGGACCTATGATCCCGAACTCAACACCACCTACTGGGGCACCGCGCAGGCCAAGCCGTGGCGGCGCGACCTGCGCGGCTCGGGCGATGGCGCCACAGACTATGCCAACTCCACCGTCGCGCTGGATCCGGAAACCGGCAAGCTGAAATGGGCGTTCCAGCACGCCCCCGGGGAATCGCTCGATCTGGATGAAGTGTTCGAGCGCGTGCTGATTGACCATGGCGACCAGAAGACGCTGATGACCATCGGCAAGGCCGGCATCCTGTGGAAGCTGGATCGCAAGACCGGCAAGTTCCTGGATGCCAAGGAGACCGTTTTCCAGAACATCTGGGACGGCATCGACAAGAAGACCGGCACGCCGCGCTATCGCAAGGACATCGTCAACCAGAAGGTGGACCAGTGGCTGTCTTCCTGCCCCGGCCCGGAAGGCGGTCATGATTGGCAGGCGACCAGTTATCACCAGCCTAGCGACACGCTGATCATTCCCCTGTCGCAAAGCTGCGTCTTCATGCTGGGCAACGGCTCGCAGACCTATTTTGAGATGCCGGCCACTGACGGCAACATGGGGCGGCTGTCGGCCTATCGCACCGCCGACATGAAGCCGCTCTGGTCATTCCAGCAGCGCAGCCCGTTCCTGACCGGCGTGGTTTCGACGGCCGGCAATGTGGCCTTTGTGGGCGACTTCGACCGCACCTTCCGTGCGGTGGATACCCGCACCGGCAAGACGCTGTGGAAGACGCGGCTGGGCACCACCGTGCAGGGCTATCCGGTCAGCTTCAGCGTGGACGGCAAGCAGTATATTGCCGTCACCACGGCGCTGGGCGGCGGTAGCCCGCAGCTCAAGCCTGGCACCATGCTGACCGAGGTCCACCGGCCGCCGAACGGCTATAACCTGTTTGTGTTCGGCCTGCCGGACGACAAGTAAGCGGCCGGACAACCGCCAGACAATCGAAAGTCACAGGGGCGCGGCGCGAGCTGCGCCCCTATCTTTTTGATTTAACTGTATTTTTACACCCCGTTGACGGCGAACGGCCGCCATAGCAAGCAATGGCCGCCAGACAGTCTCCAGGGGGCAGCGTGCGTTTTTTCCAGGCCTTGATGCCGCGCGAAGACAAGTTCTTCGACCAGTTCAATGCCCATGCCCGCACCTTGGTGGACGGCGCCGTGGCGCTGCGCGATCTGCTGGAAGGCGGAGCCGGTGTCAGCGACGCCTGCGCCCGTATCGTCTCCCATGAGAATGCCGCCGACGCCATCGCCCGCGAAGTACTGCTGGGCGTGCGGCGCTCCTTCATCACGCCCTTCGACCGCGGCGACATCAAGGAGCTCATCGGCCAGCTCGACGACGCCATTGACCAGATGCAGAAAACTGCCAAGGCCATCACGCTGTTTGAAGTTTCCCACTTCGAGCTGCACATGCGCCAGATGGCCGACATCATTCTGCGCTGCGCCGAACTGACCGTGGACGCCGTAAGCCTGTTGGGATCGATGCGCGAAAATGCCGGGCGCATCAACGCAATTGCTGAAGAGATCACACGCCTGGAAGACCAGGCCGATGACCTCAACGATCAGGGCATCAAGGCGCTGTTCCTGAAGCATCGCAATGGCAACACCATGGAATTCATCGTCGGCAACGAGATCTACGATCATCTGGAAAAGGTCGTTGACCGCTTCGAGGATGTCGCGAACCGCATCTCGGGCATTCTCATCGAGCAGGTCTGATGACCCTGATCATCATCCTGGTCGTCGTCGCGCTGATCTTCGACTTCCTCAATGGCCTGCATGACGCCGCCAATTCCATCGCCACCATCGTATCCACACGCGTACTGTCACCGCGTTATGCCGTGGCCTGGGCGGCATTTTTCAACTTCATCGCCTTTGCCGTGTTCGGCCTCCATGTCGCAAACACCATAGGCACCGGCATTGTGGCTCCCAGCATCATCTCCGACCAGGTAATCTTCGGAGCCCTGATGGGCGCGATCATCTGGAATGTCGTGACCTGGCTGGCCGGTATCCCCTCCTCCTCATCCCACGCCCTGATCGGCGGGCTGGTGGGCGCTGGCGTCACCAAGGCAGGCTGGAGCGCCGTGGTGTGGTCGGGGCTGGGCAAGACGGCAGCCGCCATCGTGATGTCGCCGGCCACCGGTTTTGTGCTGGCGCTGATCATGGTTCTGATCGTTTCCTGGAGCTTTGTGCGGGTCGCGCCCCTCAAGGCGGACCGCATCTTCCGCCACGTGCAGTTCCTCTCGGCTAGCGCATACAGCCTGGGCCATGGTGGCAATGATGCGCAGAAGACCATGGGCATCATTGCGGCATTGCTGTTCGCGCACGGAATGCTGGGCGGGCAATTCCACATCCCCTTCTGGGTGGTGATGGCCTGTCAGGCCGCGATGGCGCTGGGCACACTTTTTGGCGGCTGGCGCATCGTGCGCACCATGGGTTCGCGCATCACCCACCTGACGCCACAGCAGGGCGTCTGTGCCGAGACCGCCGGCTCGATCACGCTGTTTGCCGCCAACTGGCTGGGCATTCCCGTCTCCACCACCCACACCATCACCGGCGCCATTGTCGGTGTCGGCGCCGCGCGCCGCCTCAATGCTGTGCGCTGGAATGTGGCCAAGGACATCGTCGTGGCCTGGATTATCACTATGCCGGCAGCGGGCCTGATCGGCGCCGTGTTCTATCTGCTGGCGGGCGCTTTCGGCGTCCACTGAGCGTCATCGCGCTGACACAAATCCGCCTGTTTGGGCCGTAGGTGGATGATCCTATGATGGACGGGCGAATCACCGATGGGGCACGCGGTGGGAGAACCGCTTTTTCGTCAGCATGGAAAACAGGTTGCCGCCCTATGCTGGCGCGCAGCACCCTTGCAGGTGCTACTCATCACGTCTCTTAACAGCAGGCGGTGGATACTGCCCAAGGGCTGGCCGGAAAACGACATGACGCCCGCTCAGGCCGCCGCCCGCGAAGCCTTCGAGGAAGCCGGCATTGTTGGCGAGATCGATCAAACCCCGCTGGGCGCTTATCACTATCTGAAAGACCGCAAGGATGGCGGCGCAATACCTTGCAGTGTCGAAGTCTTTGCTTTGCAGGTCACCACGGAACTGGATGACTGGCCGGAAAAAGGCTCGCGCGAGCTGGTCTGGCTGACATTGGCACAGGCCGCGGCCAAGGTGAGCGAGCCGGGTTTGCGCGAAATCCTGCGCAATTTTCCCAAGACCGCACCTAGTCATTTGCCAAGTCCAAAGGATAGAAGGGCCGCGTCACCATGGTGAAGGGGATGCGCCGCATATTCACGCAGGTTGGTCCCGGCGTGTCGGCCAGGAAGATTCGCGCGGCTATCGGCGCATAAGAGACCCGGAAGTGCGACGGCGAACGCACGAATACCAGCGCCGCTTGCGCAGGGTCGAGCCCGACGCTGTGGTGGATGCCCAGGTCCCATTCGAAATGCGGAATGGAGCGCAGGTTCACCCGGATACTGCCGATCGCCAGTACAACCGTCAGCCCCATCTCGCCGGCCATGCCATGCGCACCCTGACCTTCCAGCACATAGCTGCCGTCGCTGATGGTTTTGACTTTCGCCGTTACCGTGAGCGGATCGCCCAGACCGGAGCGTTTGTGGCCGATCTTGAGCGTGATGGTTTTTCCGACACCTGCCTTCGCCGCTTCCGCCGCCGCTTCGGCATCCACGATGGTGCAGATGGAGATGCGATCCGCCTGGTCCGCGCGCGCATGCAGCAATGCGGCCAGCACAGCGGTGGAATCAGCTGCCGCGCCACCGGACGGCGTGTCTCCGGAATCGCTGGCCACGGTGAGGCCGGGCTGTGACAGGCCAATGCGGATGATTTCTTCCAGCGGCGTGACATCCGGCTCGAACTCCCGGCGACGGTCCCAGGCCATTTTCGCCAGCTTGTCGGCGGCGGCTTGCGCCTTGGCCGCGTCTTCGCCGCACACCAGCGCGGCAAAACCCAGGTCTGGCGTGTCGATCCACGGCTGCACCGGGAATAGCGAGACATGCAATACTTCCCCGCGTTCCTCCATGGCGCGGCCTTCCGCGACGATATCCGACAGCGGCGCAGCGGTGGTGCGCGCAGAATCCGGGCTGAAAACCATGTGACGCTTCGATAGCGCCATAATCGGTTTCACCTTGCCGCCGATCCAGTCTACCAGCAGCTGCGCACAACGATAGCCGGTCTCGTACATGTCGATATGCGGGAATTCGCGATAGCCGATATAGGCGACGTCGGGTTGCAGCATGGCGCGGGTGATGTGGCCATGCAGGTCCAGCGACACCGTGATGGGCGTGCCGGCTGGCAGTTCGGCCTTCACCCGCCGCACGATCTCGGCTTCGGCATCCGGCTCATCCTCGATGATCATGGCGCCATGCAGTGCCAGATAGACGCCATCCACCGGGCCGGCGGCGCGCAGACGCTCGAGTATCTCATTCATCAGGACCTCGAAACTGGCACGCTCCACCGTGCCCGATGCCATTGCCATGGTGGCCAGCAGCGGCACCGCTTCGACGCCTGCTTCCTTCAGCGCATCCAGCGCACCAGGCACTTCGAGACGAGCGACGCCAAAGGCGGTGAAGATATCGCCACCGCGATAGAGATACTGGTCCTCAAACGTCTTCACCGTGGTGGTGAAGGGCACAAAACTGTTGGTCTCCTGCTTGAATTCGGCGATGGCAATACGCATGCATTTTTCCTTCTATATGACGCCACGGCCGGGGATGGCGGCCAGCAGAGCGCGGGTATAATCACTGGCCGGCGCGGCAAAGACATTGCGGGTGGGACCGGTTTCCACCACCTGGCCGTGGCGCATCACCATCACCCGGTGACAGACCTGCGCCGCCACCCGCATGTCATGGGTGATGAACAGCATGGCCAGATTCATCTGGCGACGCACATCGTCCAGCAGCTTCAAGACTTGCGCCTGCACGGTCACATCCAGAGCCGAGACTGGCTCGTCGGCGATCAGTATGTCGGGTTTCAGCATCAAGGCACGGGCAAGGCCAATACGCTGGCGCTGGCCGCCGGAGAATTCGTGCGGCAGCCGGTACATGGTCTCGGGATTCAGCCCCACCAAACGCAGCATTTCGGCGGCTCGGGCGCGTGCTTGCCCCGCATGTTCGCCATGGGCGCGCGGCCCTGCAGTGACGATGTCGGCCACTGTTTGTCGCGGATTGAGGGACGAGAAAGGATCCTGGAACACCATCTGGATACGCCGCCGCATCGGTTTCAGCCCGCGCGAAGACAAATGCGCGATATCGGAGCCATCGAACAGGATTTCACCTTCCTCCGGATCCAACAACCGGATGAGGCAGCGCGCCAGCGTGGACTTGCCCGAACCAGACTCCCCCACGATGCCGAGAGTTTCGCCGCGCTTGAGAGTAAGTGAGACAGTGTCCAACGCGGTCATCGTTTTGCGCGCAAGGAAATTACCGCGCCGGAAACGCTTGGTCAGGCCGCTGACCGTCATCAGCGCGGGCGCGGCCGGCAATGGCGCCAGGAGGTTCTCGCCGGTTGGAACAGCGGCGATCAGGGCACGGGTATAGGAATGGGCGGGTTCGCGCAGCACCGGCGCTGTGGCACCGCTTTCCAGTATCCGTCCATGGCGCATCACGGCCACCTTGTCCGCGAGATCGGCGACCACCCCGAAATCATGGGTGATGAACAGCACGCTCATCTCGCGCTCCGACTGGATACGTTTAATCAGCTTCAGGATCTGCGCCTGGGTGGTGACGTCCAGCGCCGTGGTTGGTTCGTCGGCGATCAACAGCCGGGGCGACAGCGACAAGGCCATGGCGATCATCACCCGTTGGCGTTGGCCGCCAGAAAGCTGATGCGGAAAGGCCTTCAGCAGGCCAGCCACATCTTGCAGCCCCATCTGACCCAGCAGAACAGTCGCCTGTGCCACCGCCAGACTCTCGGGCACCGTGCGATGCGCGCGTATCTGCTCCGTCACCTGCTTGCCGATGGCCGCCACGGGGTTGAGCGCCGCCATCGGGTCCTGGAATATCATGGCAATGTCACGACCGCGCCGCTTGCGCATCGCGCCCGGCATTTCTTTCAGCAGATCGACGCCATCGAACAGAATCGCACCGCCGGTCGCCTGTACGCCGCGCGGCAACAGGCCCATGACGGCATGGGCGGTGATCGATTTGCCCGACCCGGATTCGCCAACGATGCAGACAATTTCGTTCGTCCCGATTTCCAGGCTCACACCGTCTACCGCATGGGCGCGGTCGGCGCCCGGCGGCAACGCCACGGTGAGATCGCGAATCGAGACCAAGCTCATCCACGCCTCCGTGGATTTAGCGCATCGTTCAGGCCGTCGCCGATGAAGTTCAACGCCAGCACCGTGATCATGATCGAAAGACCGGGCAGTACTGTCGTCCACCACGCCACCCACATGGCCGAGCGCGCGCCACCGATCATGCTGCCCCAGCTCAGCAGGTTGGGATCGCCCAGTCCCAGAAAGCTCAGGGCCGATTCTGTCAGGATGGCGCTGCCCACCAGCATGGAACTGACCACCACAATGGGCGGCAGGGCATTGGGCAGTATCTGGGTGAAGATGATGCGGGCATCATTTTCGCCCAGCGTCCGCGCCGCCTGCACGAACTCGCGCGACCGCAACGACAGGAATTCGCCCCGCACCACACGGGCCACCTGGGGCCAGGTCACCAGCGCGATACCGATCACGGTGGACCCCAAGCTGGGTTGCAGGAACGCCACCAGCAACATAAGCAGCACGAAGCTGGGAATAATCTGAAAGAACTCCGTCACCCGCATCAGCAGATCGTCCACCAGACCGCCATAATAACCGGCGACGGCGCCGAGCAGCACGCCAATGCCGACCGCGCAGACGGTAGAGGCAATGCCAACCAACAGCGATATCCGCGCGCCATAGGCCAGACCCACGGCCATGTCACGCCCCAGAACATCGCTGCCTGCGAGCAATCCGGGAGCGCCCGGCGGCAGCAGCGGCATGCCGACAATGCTGAACGGCCCTCGCGCGAAAATCACCGGGGCCAGCAATGCCACCAGCGCAATGGCGAGGAACAGCAAAAAGCCGATCAGTGCAGTGGGCCGGGAAAAGAAGCGGCGCACAAAGCTCATCGGCCCAGCTCCACGCGCGGATCGGCGATGGAATAGGCGATATCTGTGAGCAGGTTGAACAGGCTGACCAAAATGGCCGTGATGATGAAAATGCCCAGCAGCAAGGGATTGTCGCGCGCCGTCACCGCATCATAGGCCAGCGTGCCGATGCCGGGCCAACTGAACACATTTTCCACCAGCACGCTGCCGCCCACCAGAATCGAGGCCTGCAGGCCCGCATAGGTCACCAGCGGGATCAACGCATTGCGCAGGATGTGCCGTCGCCCCACCTGGCGCTCGCTGATACCCTTGGCGCGCGCAGTCTTGACGAAATCGGCGTCGACCACCTCCAACATGGCGGTGCGGGTCAGCCGCGCATAGCTGGCGAGAAAATAGAGCGCCAGGGTCACGCCAGGCAGAATCATGTGCTGGAGAATGTCGCCCAACCGCGCCAGACCGGCGTAATCGGCGCCCATGGTCTCGATGCCGAAGGGCGGCAGCCAGGCCAGCCACACCGCGAACACCAGCACTGCCATCATGCCCAGCCAGAATTGCGGAACGGCATAAAACAGCATGGCCATTACCGTCACCGCCGTATCGCTCCAGGACCCAGGCTTTCGCGCCGCGATCCCACCCAGCCAGACACCACCCGCGATCGCCACCACCAGCGCGAAGGCATCCAATAGAAGCGTGTTGGGCAAGCGCTCGAGAATGACATCCAGCACCGGCTGGCGGCGCACATAGGAGGTGCCCAGATCGCCATGCGCCACGGCGCCCATATATTTCGCCAACTGCACCGGCAGCGGCCGGTCCAGGCCGTATTCGGCGCGCAGGCTTTTCATGAAGGCCTCGTCGGCATAGCCGGATTGCCCGGCCATCACGGTGGCGGCATCGCCGGGCGCCAGCCGGATCAGGAAGAAGCTCAGCACCACTACCGCGACGGCGACCAGCACCGTCTTGACCAGGCGCGTGGCAATGAACTGCAGCTTGTTCATGCGAGCGAGGCCGAACCAAAGCCATCCGCCGGACCGTTGGGGCCGGTCACCACATTCTTCAGCCGCTTGTTGTGGAACAGCATGGGGTTGCGTTCATACAGCCACAGCATGGCAACGTCATGGGTGAGGATTTGCTGCAGGCGACTGTAATGGGCTTGCGCCTCCTGCCGGGTGATGGCCACGGCAGCCTTGGCGAACAGCCGATCTACTTCGGAATTGCTGTACCCTTGAAGGTTGGTCAGTGGCACTCCCTTGCGGATATTGGATGTGAGGAAAAAACGCGAAGTACCGATGGCGGGATCGCCATATTCGCCATAGCTGTTGCAGTCGCAGTCAAACTCCCAGTTGCCGCTGCGGCGGCTTTGCGTCGGCCAGTCGGTGGCTTCCAGTTCGGCCGCCAGCCCCACTTCCGCCAGGGCCTGTTTTATATATTGCGCCCCGCGGGTCCAGGCGCCGCCGCCATCCGGCGTCAGCATGATCCCAAAGCGATGGCGCACGCCGCCCAGCTTTGGTTTCAGCCCCATCTCGTCCAGCAACGCCCGGGCCTTGGCGGGATTGTATTCGTATTTCGTCAGCACCTTGTCGTCATGATAGGGGGCGGTGGACGGGATGGGGCTGTGCGCCACCTTGCCCAGGCCGAATTGAATCCCCTTCACCAGGAACTCGCGGTCTATCGCGTGCAGGAAAGCGGCGCGGAAACGACGGTCGCCGAACGGCCAGCGGCGCATGTTCAGTTCCATCACCGTAATCTCGCCGGTACCGTTATAGGCATCGGCCCGCGCCACGATATTCGGATTGGCGACCATGCGCGAATTGACCACCGTGTCGATGTCGTCAGCCATCGCCAGGTCCACCGCCCCAGTTTCCATCGCAACCATGCGCTGCTCCGGCGTAGGGCAGACACGATAATAGATGCCGTCCATGCCGGGCTGACCGGAGCGCCAATAATGTTCGTTGCGCGTCAGGTGGATAAATTGACCGCGCTTCCATTGCGCAAACTTGAACGGACCGGTGCCAATGGGCTTCACATTGAAGGGGTTGGTGCGAAAATCGCTGCCCTCATAGATATGCGCCGGCATCATGGGCGCGCTGGATGCCATCAGCGACATCAGAAATGCGTTGAACGGCTCCTTGAGCTGGAACACGACCGTATAGGCATCCTTCGCCGTCACGCTGGCAACATGGCTGAAGGCGTTGCGGCTGCGCGGGTTCACTTGCGGCAGCATGGTGCCGCAGGAAAATACCACGTCGCGGGCGGTGAACTTTACACCATCGTGCCACTGCACATCGGGCCGCAGATGGAACGTGTAGGTCAAGCCATCGGCCGACATCTCGAAGGCACGCGCCAGGTTGGGGTGCGGATTGAACTGCCAGTCGAACAGCAGCAGGGATTCATTGATGTTGCCGCAGATTTCCTGGGTCAGGCGGGTATTGAACAGCGGGTAGCAAAGCGTCGCAGGTTCGTCCGTCATCATCGCATTGATGATGCGCCCACGGTTGGGCATTGCATAAGCCTGGGCGGGAAAAGCCAGCGCGGCGCCGAGGAGACTGCGCCGATCCAGCATCATGCGTCCAGCGCATCCAGCGGAAACACGGGGCGCCGCAGGTTCTTGTAGGGCAGGCGCGTGATGTCGGACGTACACGGCCCGCTGGTCGATACCGTGAAACTGGCCGAAGCGATCGGCTCCCACGCCACGCGATGGCCAACGGCCGCCTTGATGCCGACCATACTCAGCTCTTCGGGATTGATACCCTGGCTCCGCCATTGGCCGAGGTCAAAGGGCGGCAGTTTCTTGCTGGTGAGCAGGATGGTGAGGCCTTTGTGCTTCACCACTGCCGACGGCCCCATGTTGATAATCTTGCCGAGCGATCCCACCAGGTGGGAATTGTGGTCCTCCAGCTCGAACACGCCATCACTGCGCGAGATGAGCTCGACTTCCAGCGTCACGGGCCCCGGGTCCAGCGGGCTGCCCTTGCCGCCGATGGGCAGGGTCATCTTCTGGCCGATGGTGATGCGCTGGAGCGCTGCCACGCTTTCGGGATCGGCCAGCGCCACGCCAGCGCCCTGCACATCGTATTTCAGCAGCGCCCGCATCACGTCCGTGCCGTCACCCGGCGCGCCGCCGCCGATATTGTCCGCGGGCTCGACCAGCAGCACCGGACCTTTGCCACCGGGCTTGAAGTCGCGCACCACCTGATCCAGGTCATGCTGGGGTGGAATACCGCCTTGGCGCATCTCCCAGGCAACGCCGGCCAGTTCGCGCAACGCTTCCTGTGCCTCGGCCACGCTGCCTTCGGTGATGATGCTGAACGCCACGCCTGCGTTCGGCACATCGGAGAAGGCGTAGCCGCCCACCACATTCACGGCCAGAACGCCAGGCACCTCGCGTTCGATCCGGCGCGCCGCATCTTCCAGCGCCCGCATCGGCCCATCCTTGGTGCCGGTGCCGGTGGGCGGCCACACGATGGGCGTGACCAGCACCAGATGCTTCGGCCGCACACCGGTCTTCAGGCAGCGCGCCAAAAGTTCGGTGGACAGCACCGCACTGTCAAAGGCGTCGGTATGCGGGCATTCCTTATAGAAAATCATGCAATCGCTCATCGCCGCCATCTTCGGCGTCAGCGTGCCGTGCAGGTCGCCGACGCAATAGATGGGTAGCTTCTGCGCGCCCGGAAGGCTGCGAATGCGCGCCATCAGTTCGCCTTCGGGATCGTCGCATTCGGTCGTCACCATGGCGCCATGCAGCGACAAATGGATGGCGTCCAGGCCGCCGGCCAGCGCCTTTTCCAGCGCCGGCTTCACCTCGGCCCAGAAGGTTTCGAACACGGCATGCTCGACCATGGCGTCGGCGCCGCCGGTATAGACCGAGCCCGGCACCACCCCCCAGCCTTCGCGTTCCGCCACCGACAGGAAGCCGTCAACCTGCGAGGCGTCGCCGCGCCGTGCGGGAATCTGCGCGCCGCGGTGGATGGCGAAGCCTTCGAGTCCCGTGGTGGTGCCCAGGAAGGAATGGGTTTCGTGGAAAATCCCCGCGATGAATACCCTGGTCATACGCCACACCATTTCGTCCCCGGTGCAAACTCTCCCGGTTTTTCATCGCCCCCGCAAGCGCCCGCTTTGGTGGCAGCGCAGCATTGTCGCTGGTGTGGTTTCCGGCCTACATAGCAAGCAAGGGGAACGCCGTGCTGATCCTGAAACTGACCATCGTGCCGCTGGCGCTGCTGGCGCTCGGCATCATCGAGCGCCTGCATGGCCCGCGCGTGGCAGGCTGGTTGTCGGGCTTTCCGGTGGTGGCGATGCCGCTGCTGCTGTTCATCAGCCTGGAGCATGGCCCTGCCTTTGGCGGCGCCGCGGCACTGGGCGCCTGGTTCGGGCTGGTGCCGTGGCTGGCCTTCACCATGACCTATGCCTTCTGTGCCCGCAGATTGAATTGGGTTTGGTGCACCATCATCGGCTTTGCCGTCTGGACCATCGTCGCCATCGTCGCCGTGTGGCTGGAAGATGCGCCGCGCTGGCTGGAGATTGTACCGCTGTTCGGTTTTGCACTGGCGCTCACCATCTATCCGCGCGGCGAGGCATCCGATGAGGAACGCGAGCATGTCTGGTGGGGGCTTCCCGCCCGCATGATTGCGGGGGCGGTGCTGACAGTGGTGATCACGCAGTTCGCTGCCGCCATGGGCACGCACTGGTCGGGCATCTTCGCCACCTTCCCGGTGATGGGCTCGATCATCGCCATCTCCAACCACATCCAGTATGGCCGCCATGCGGTGCAGGAGGCGGTGGCCGGCATGTCCATGGGACTCGCCTCGGTCGGCGCCTTCTGCTTTGCGGCCTATGTGTTGCTGGGTCAAACCAGCGTGTGGGCCGCCTTCGCGCTGGCGCTGCTGGCCTCGTCCAGCGCCCATGCGCTGACCTGGCTGCTGTTCAAGCACAAACCCGCCAAGGCCTAAGCCACCTCCTTCGCGGCACCGCGCACGGCCTCGAGTGTCGCGTCGATCACCGCATCGTCATGCGCCGAAGACACAAACCAGGCGCCGCGTTCCAGCACACGCACGCCGCGCTTCAGCAGCGCATGGGCGAACTTCACATAGCCAGCCTTGTCGGCCTTCAGCAGGCTGCGATAGTTCTTCGCCGGCGCCTCCAATCCGAAGCCGACATGGAACATCAGTTCGAAGCCGGTGACCTGGGCCTTGATGCCCGCCTCTTTCAGGATGACCGCAACGCCGTCGCGCAGCCGCACGCCGCGCTTGGACCAGCTTTCATATAGCTCTGGCGTCAGCGCCTTCTGGGTCGCCACCATCGCGGCCATGGTCACTGGCTGGGCGTTGAATGTCCCGCCGTGCAGCACGCCGCCGGTGACAAACAGGTCCAGCAGGTCGGCGCGGCCCACAAGCGCCGCCACCGGGAAACCGTTGGCGATGGCCTTGGCAAAGATGGACAGGTCCGGCGTCACGCCGAAACGTTTCTGCGCCCCCTCGCGGCCCAGCCGGAAGCCCGTGATCACTTCGTCGAAGATCAGGATGGCGCCATGCTTGCGGCAGGCGGCCTGCGCGCCTTCCAGGTAACCCGGCGCGGGCGCGATGGCGCCCTGGTTGCACATGGCGGGCTCCATGATGACGCCGGCGATGTCGCCGCGTGCCAGCCGCGCCTCCAGTTTCGCCAGGTCGTTCCAGCCGATGACATCCAGCCCCGCCGCATCAATCGGATCCTGCCCCACGCTGCCGGCGACTTTTACCGGCGCATCTTCCGGCCCGGCCGCATTCTCGCCCGGCGCGGTGGACCACAGGATATTGTCGAACCAGCCGTGATAATGGCCTTCGAATTTCAGGATGATGCGCTTGCCGGTGGCGGCGCGCGCCAGGCGAAAGGCGGCCTGCGCCACTTCCGAGCCGGAGGAGCCAAAGCGGATGCGCTCGGCCGAGGGAATGCGTTCGCACAGGATCTTTGCGGCTTCGAATTCGATCTCGGACTGGCCGGCATAGAGAATGCCCTTGTCCACCTGGTCCTTCACCGCCTGCTGCACGGTGGGCGGGGTATGACCCAGCACCATGGCGCCCATGCCGCAGTAATAATCGATCAACCTGTTGCCATCGACATCAATCAGGTACGGCCCCTCGCCACGGGAGAAGACCAACGGCCCGCCGGCCATGCCAATGCGGAAATTGCTGTTGACCCCGCCGGCAATGGTCTGGGCGTTCTGCGCGATCAGCGCGGCCGAGCGTTCGAAGGATAGCGACATGAGACCCCTGGTTCTTTTTTTGCTGTTTTAGCCCAAAGCAGCCCGCTTGTATTCCTTCGCGGCTATCCCACAGGTGTAACGGGAGAAATCCGCCCAAAGCGCGGACGGATTCGGCATAAAACTGGTACCCCCTCCCCCTTGTCCAACACCATTTCTGCGGCCTCGCGGATCATTTCATCGGCGATGCTATCACGGGCAAAAGCGGTGTTGATAAGCCGGGGCAAATTGACCAAGCTTTTCAAAAATCGGGGGAAACCATGCGTGTCCTGCTGCTCGCCGCCGTTGTTGCCATCAGCCTGCCGGCAAGGGCTGCGGATTACTTCCCGCCCAAGGGCGATGGCTGGGCCACCCACACCCCGGCACAGGAAAAGCTGGATGCCGCCAGGCTGAAGGCGGCCATCGACTTCGCCATTTCCGCCGAACCCAAATATCCGCCCGAGCTGGCGAGGAACGCGGACATCCGCGACCTGCGCATCTCGGTTCCGCTGAAATATGCCAAGGAGCCGTTCAACTCGCCCATCGGACCCCTCAAGCCCCACGCCCCGGCCAACGGCATCATCATCCGCCACGGCTATATCGTGGCGGAATGGGGCGCGACGCGCGACGTGGACATGACCTTCTCGGTCACCAAGACCTTTGTCTCGTCGGTGGCGGGCGTCGCCTTCGACAAGGGGATGATCCGCAACATCAATGACCGCGTGATCGACTATGTGCAGCCGACGCCGGATTTTGCGCTGGCGCACAACCAGCCCATCACCTGGAACGACATGCTGCGCCAGCAGTCGGGCTGGATCGGCACC
>CBIHOI010000028.1:0-21958 GCA_966211925.1 uncultured Hyphomicrobiales bacterium
TCAATGTCGAAGAACACCGCGCCCGGAATATGCCGCTCTTCGAACTCCTTCGCCGGCGCGCGCTTTTCGCCCGGCATGTACCAGGATGCATCCACCACGCGCACCTCACCCAAATGCGTCGCAAGCCAGTCGGTGGAAACCAGGTTGCTCATGCGTATGGGACCGCGATGGGTTCGCGCTGTTCCACCAGCCAGGGCGGTACGGGCAGGCCCTTCTCGCGCAGGAAGTCCGGATTGAACAGCTTGGACTGATAGCGGTTGCCGTAATCGCACAGCACCGTGACGATGGTGTGCCCCGGCCCCATATCCCTGGCCATGCGGATGGCGCCCGCGACATTGATGCCGGTGGAGCCGCCCATGCACAGGCCTTCGTGTTCCAGAAGGTCGAACACGATGGGCAGGGCCTCGGTATCTGCAATCTCATAGGCGTCGTCGATCGGGGCGCTTTCCAGGTTGGCCGTCACGCGGCCCTGTCCGATCCCTTCGGTGATGGATGTGCCATGGCTCTCCAGCTTTCCCGTCTTGATCCAGCTGTACATGGCGGCGCCCAGCGGATCTGCGACCGCGATGCGCACCTGCGGATTGCGTTCTTTCAGCGCAATGCCGACGCCGGCAAGTGTGCCGCCCGATCCCACCGCACAGATGAAGCCATCCACCCTGCCGTCCGTCTGTGCCCAGATCTCCGGGCCGGTGCCTTGGATATGGGCCTGGCGGTTGGCGACATTGTCGAACTGGTTGGCCCAGATGGCGCCATTCTTCTCTGTCCTGGCCAATTGCTCGGCCAGTCTTCCCGACAGCTTCACGTAATTGTTGGGATTTTTGTAGGGCACGGCCGGAACTTCGATCAACTCGGCACCCAGCAGGCGCAGCGCGTCCTTCTTTTCCTGGCTCTGGGTCTCGGGGATCACGATGACGGTCTTGAAGCCCAGCGCATTGGCCACTGTCGCCAGGCCGATGCCGGTATTGCCAGCGGTTCCTTCAACGATGGTGCCGCCGGCGCGAAGTGCGCCGCGGCGTACAGCGTCCTGGATGATGAACAGGGCGGCGCGGTCTTTCACCGACTGGCCGGGATTGAGAAATTCCGCCTTGCCCAGGATTTCGCATCCCGTGATTTCGGAGGCGCGGGTGAGACGGATCAGCGGCGTGTTGCCGATGGCCGCAATGACATCTTTGGTGACCTGCATCCGGCGAACCTAATGGCCCGTCAGGACACCTTCAAGCTTTGGAAGTGGGCAAGTCCTGGAACGCGGCCAGTGCACGGGCCCGTCCCGATGCCAAATCCACGATGGGGGCAGGGTAATTGGCGGGCGGTTGTGGTGCTGCCCATGGCTTGTGGATGAATTTGTCCGGCAAGGATGCCAGCTCGGGCACGAAACGGCGGACATAGAGGCCTTTGGGATCGAACTTCTCGCCCTGCAGCACCGGATTGAAGATGCGAAAGAAGGGTGCTGCGTCGGCGCCGCAGCCGGCTACCCATTGCCAGTTGGCGACATTGCTGGCGAGGTCGGCATCGACCAGCGTGTCCCAGAACCAGGCTTCGCCTTCGCGCCAGTGGATGCCCAGATGCTTGATCAGAAGGCTCGCGACGATCATGCGCACGCGGTTGTGCATCCAGCCGGTCTGCCAAAGCTGGCGCATCCCGGCATCGACGATAGGGATGCCGGTCTGGCCGCGGGTCCAGGCGCTGAAATCCTTCTTGCTGGTACGCCAGGGGAATTTCTGGAAGCGCCGGTCCAGCGGCGCTGTCGTCATGTCAGGATGGTGAAACAGAAGCTGGGCGCAGAATTCGCGCCATCCCAGTTCCTTCAGGAAGGTTTCCGCGCCATCGCCATGGCCGTGGGTGCGCACGGCCTGCCAGATCTGGCGCGGCGAAATCTCGCCCCAGTGCAGGTGCGGCGACAGGCGTGAGGTGCCGTCGCGGTCCGGCAGATCGCGGCCGGTCTTGTAGTGCGCGATATGCGGCAGGAAATCATACAGCGCGTCATGGGCGGCTTTTTCGCCCGGTGTCCAGTCAAAGCCTGTTGCCCAGTCGGGCTTGGTGGGCAGTAGCCTCCAGGCCCCAAGCGTATCGCCGTCCACCCGCTGCAAGGTCATGGCGCTGGGCGCGGGAAGGGGGCGCTCTGCTTCGCGTGCCCGCATCGCATTCCAGAATGGCGTAAAGACGCGAAACGGATTGCCGCCCTGCGTTTTCAATTCCCATGGCTCATGCATCATGGCGCCGTTGAAGCTTTGGACATCGATGCCCTGCGCCGTGAGGTCTGACTTGACCTGAGTATCGCGCGCCACCACGAAAGGCTCATAACAACGGTTCCACATCACCGCCTGTGCCCCGGTCTGTTTGGCCAGTGTCGGCAGGATCTTCGCGGCGTCGCCCCGGCGCAGCACCAGATGCTTTTTCAACGAAGCGTCCAGTGCAGCCAGCGAATGATGCAGCCACCAGCGCGAGGCGCCCCCCAGGGCGCGCCCGCCGTCATCCAGGACGAAAACTGCGATGATGGGCGCACCGGTTTGCGCCGCCGCGCGCAATGCGGGGTTGTCGGCCAAGCGCAGATCCTGTCGGAACCAGACGATGACGGGTTTCATGGCCGCCTTACGCGGCCCCCGCCGATTCGGATCACTTTTTTGCCAGCCTGGCGCATTCGTCGTGCCGGAAGCAGGTCACCACATGATCGTTGACCATGCCGACCGCCTGCGCGAAGGCGTAGGAGATCACCGGGCCGCAGAAGTTGAAGCCGCGCTGCTTCAGTTCCTTCGCCAGGCCTTCGCTCATCTCGGTCTGGGCCGGGACCTGGTCATGTTTCTTGAAGCGGTTGTCTTGCGGCTTGCCGCCAACATGCTTCCAGATCAGTTCGCGAAAGCCGCCCGGCTCCTTTTCCTCGATCTCGATCCACAATCTTGCGCCCCGGATCGCGGCGTCGATTTTGGCGGCGCTGCGGATGATGCCTTCGTTTTTCAGCAGCCGGTCACGGTCACGCGCGCCATAGCGTGCAATTTTGGTGGGATCGAAATTGTGGAAGGCTTTGCGGAAATTCTCCCGCTTGCGCAGGATGGTGATCCAGCTCAGCCCGGCCTGGAATCCGTCCAGGACGAGCTTTTCATACAAGGCGCGGGGGTCATATTCGGGCACACCCCATTCATTGTCGTGATACGAAACATAAAGCGGGTCTTCGCCCGGCCAGTGACAGCGCGTTTCCCCGAGTGTTTTTTCAGGCCCCATGCATCGATTGGAGCCATGATGGCCGGTGCAAAGCAACTTTAATTTCGCCCAGGGTTACGTCGCCGGACGCTTCCTCCAGCCGATCCATGCGCACCAGCACGAAAGCTGTCGAACCATGGACCGCCAGCACTTCGCCGATCTCGGCCCCGCCGCGCGACAGCGTCCCGCTCTGGGGCAGGGCACCGTCGGCCGTCACCGTCAGGATGCGCTTGCGGGTGGTGGCGCGGTGCTTCATGCGCGAGGTGAGCTCCTGGCCGATATAGCAGCCCTTGGTGAAGGAGACGCCGTGCAGCTCTTCCAGTCCCGCATCCAGGGCGAACACCTTTTCGCTGCCGAAGTCGCCGCCTTCCGGCACGCCCAGCGCCAGCCGGTGCTGATGCCAGGCCTGTGGGCCGGGCAGGTTGGCCGGCATCTCCGCACGGGCGCCAATGCTGCGCAGGCCCAGCTCCGGCAGTCGCGGGTCGATGAAGGTTATGGCGCGCTGCGCATAGCTGGTAGGCCGGTTGTCCGGATGACCCTGCAGGTTGACGAACACGCCAAGCTGGTCGCGCGCCTCGATCTCCACCTTGGCCCGCAGCCGGTACATCTTCAATTTCTTCAGCAGCGCGTCGCGGCTTTCCCGCGCCACATCGATCAGCAGGGCGCCTTCCCCCTCGGTGATCAGGAAATCGAACAGGATCTTGCCCTGAGGAGACAGCAGGGCCGCATAAAGCGCTTTGCCGGGAACCAGCCCCTTGAGGTCATTGGTGACCAGTCCCTGCAGCAATTCACGGGCGTCGGCCCCCGTCAGGGCAATGATGGCGCGGTCGTCAAGAAAGGCGGAATCCATACCCCTCAGCTAATCCTCTGGTCCCCGATTGCCAAGTCAAGATTGCCAAGGGGGGGAGGGGTAGGCTAACTGCCGGGCCATGAAGGAAACTTTTGATCTTCTTATCCGCGGCGGCACCATCGCCACACCCAACGGCATCGCCCAGGGCGATATCGGCGTCACCGGCGGCCGCATCGCCGCCATTGGCTCGCTCGCCAATGCCAAGGCCTCCGAGATATTCGAAGCCAGGGGCCTGCACGTCCTGCCCGGCGTGATGGACACCCAGGTTCATTTCCGCGAGCCCGGCAATGCCCACAAGGAAGACCTGGCCTCGGGGAGCCTTGCGGCAATCCTGGGCGGCGTCACCTCGGTATTCGAGATGCCCAACACGGTGCCGCCCACCACCACGCGCGCCGCGATCCAGGACAAGCTCGACCGTGCGCATGGCCGCATGCATTGCGACCACGCTTTTTACGCCGGCGCCACGCCCCAGAATATCGGTGCCCTGGCCGACCTGGAACGGATGCCCGGCGTCTGCGGCATCAAGGCGTTCCTGGGGTCATCCACCGGCACGCTGCTGTTGAACAAGGAAGAAGACATTCTCGCCGCGCTGAAAGCCGGCACCCGCCGTGTGGCCGTGCACAGCGAAGACGAAGACCGCATGATCGCGCGCAAACATCTTGCGGAACGCGGCAAGCCCCAGACCCATCCTGTCTGGCGCGATGCCGAAGCCGCGCGCATGTCCACCGAGCGGGTGCTGCGTCTGGCGAAGCAGGCGGGCCGCCGCCTGCATGTGCTGCATGTCACCACCGGCGACGAAATTCCGCTGCTGGCCGCCGCCAAGGACTTCGCCACCGCCGAAACCACGCCCCAGCACCTCACCCTTTCCGCACCGGAATGCTACGAGCGGCTTGGCACCTATGCCCAGATGAACCCGCCCATCCGTGACGAAAGCCACCGCCTGGCTTTGTGGGCCGCGGTGCGCGACGGGGTGATTGACGTGATCGGTTCCGACCATGCCCCGCACACGCGCGAGGAAAAGGATAAGGAATATCCCGATACGCCGTCCGGCATGCCCGGCGTCCAGACCCTGGCCACCATCCTTCTGGACCATGTGAACAAGGGCAACCTGACCCTTGAGCGTTTCATTGATCTCACCGCCAGCGGCCCGCAGCGCATCTTCGGCATCGCCGGCAAGGGCCGCATCGCCCTGGGTTATGACGGCGATTTCACAATCGTGGACATGGGCCTCAGCAAGAAGATCGAGAATCGCTGGATCGCCTCCACCTGTGGTTGGACGCCGTTCGACGGCATGACCACCAAGGGCTGGCCCGTGGCAACTGTCCTGCGCGGTGCCATCGTGATGCGCGACTTCGCGTCCACCATGCCGGCGCAGGGCGCGCCGATTCGCTTCGTTGATACCCTCGAAGCGACATCTGCGGCATGACCCTTGCCTATCTGCTCTTGTCGGGCGTGGTGATGGGCCTGATCGCGGCGGTGCCCATCGGGCCTGTGAACCTGATCTGTATCCGGCGAAGCTTCGCTTTCGGTCCCGTAAACGGTTTCGTCTCCGGCCTCGGCGCCGCCCTGGGTGATGGCGTCTTTGCCGCCATCACCGGCTTTGGCCTCACCTGGATCGCCCAGCTGATTGAAGGTTACGCAACCGGCATCGAGCTGATCGGCGGCGCCATGATGGTCTGGATGGGTTGGCGCACCTTCGTGTCCCCGCCCGTCAAGCGCGTTGAAGAAGGGCCCGAACCCGGCAGCGCCAGCCTGCTGAGGGCCATCATCTCCACCTTTGCCCTGACCGTTACCAATCCCGTCACCCTCCTGTCCTTCGGCGTCATGTTTGCCGGACTGGGCGGTCTGGCAGGCGGGGCAGGCGGCTTTGACGATGCCAGCCTGGTGGTGGCGGGCGTAGTGCTGGGCTCAACTGCCTGGTGGCTGGTTCTGACCATGGTGATCGGACTGTTCCACGCCAAGATCGACGAGAAGGCCATGCGGCTCATCAACCGCGGCTGTGGCATCCTGGTCATGGGCTGTGGCCTTGCGGTTCTGATCCACCTGGCGGTGAAATTCGCCTGACCCTCGGCCACGAGGCTTATTTTCGCCCCGAAGCTGGGGTTCCTTGGGCCAGGCGCCATGGCCCTCTATGGTTTCGGGGCGGCCTCGCGCTAGGATGGGCATCCGGTTTTTGGAGATCAAGATGAAGACCTTGCTGGCTGTTCTGGCCATGGCGATCGGACTGTGCGCGGCAGCGCCGGCCTTTGCCGTGGACGATGCCCTGAGCATCGAAGCCAACCAGAAATATCTGGAGGACAATGCCAAGAAAAAGGGCGTCATCGTGCGCCCCTCGGGCCTGCAATTCCGCATCATCCAGAACGGCTATGGCAAGCGCCCGGCCTCTACGGACAGCGTCACGGTCTATTATACCGGTACCCTGATCAACCATGTGGTCTTCGACGGCACTTCGCCGGGGCTGCCGGCCACCTTCAAGCTCAACAGCGTGATCCCTGGCTGGATCGAGGCGCTTCAGTTGATGCGCGAAGGTGATCACTGGCTGCTGACCATACCGCCCAACCTGGGCTATGGCGTGCGCGGCTCGCCGGACGGCGGCGTCACGATTCCGCCCAACCAGGTGCTGGTGTTCGACATCAAGCTGATTTCCACCACACCGGCGCCGCGTCGCGGGGAAAAAGGCTACATCCCTGATCCGTCCGAAAAGGAAGACCAGTAACTGGCGTGCTGAAGGGGCTTCTCACGCGGGTATGGCGGGCGCGTCACCCCTATTATGAAACAGGGCGTGGCGGCCGCCTGCGCATCGCCATCGCCCTGGTGATGGTTGTCGGCGCCAGCGCCCTGTTCTGGACCAGCCGCGACTATACGGTTGTGGCGCCTGAGTGGGACGGGCAGGTGCGCGGCATCGCCTACAATCCCAGCCACATCTTCTCCCTGCGGCAGAACAAGGAAATCACGCCGGAACGGATCGACAAGGATCTGGCGCAGATCTCCAAGCTGACCGGCCATATCCGCACCTATACCGTGGATGGCGGCATGGAAAAGGTGCCCGAAATCGCACGCCGTTACGGCATGACGGTTTCCATGGGCATCTGGATCAGCCCGGACCTGGAGCAGAACGAGAAGAGCATCGCGCTGGGCATCAAGACGGCGCTGGCCAACCGCCGCACCATCGATCGCGTCATCGTGGGCAACGAGACCCAGCTGGAAAGCTATGTCTCGCCCGATCAGCTCAACGACTATATCCAGCGCGTGCGCGCCGCGCTGCCCGCCCGCATCAAGATCACCACCGCCGAGCCCTGGTCCACCTGGATGCTGACGCCCGAGATCGGGCAATATTGCGATGTCATCTTCGTCCACCTGCTGCCCTATTGGGAGAATGTGGACATCCGCGGCAGCCTGAAATCCATCGACGGCTTCTACAACCACATCCAGGCGGAATTCCCCGACAAGCAGATCGTGGTGGGCGAGGCGGGCTGGCCATCCGAAGGTCGCACCCGCGGCCGCGCCGAAGCCAGCGCCGCCAATGAAGGCTATTTCCTGCGCCAGTTCGTGCAGTTCGCGCAGGAAAAGGGCTGGGATTATTACCTGTTCGAAGCCTATGACCAGCCCTGGAAGAGTGCGGGCGAGGCAGGCGTGGGCGCCTACTGGGGCCTGTTCGACGCTACCGGAAATCCCAAATTCGCCTTTACCGGCCTGCTGCGCAATTTCCCCGAATGGCGCGGCTATGCCCTGATGGCGGCCATTCTCAGCCTGCTGCTGGGCCTCCTGGTGCTGGGCCGCATGCCGCGCGTGCGCCAGACCGGCTATCTGGTGATGGGCGGGATGATCGTTCTGATCTCCACCGGCCTTCTCGCGCTGATCGACGCCACCGCGCTGGAATATGTCGATCCCACCGACATCGCCGCCATGATCGCCATGTCGCCGCTGGTGCTGCTGGCCTGCGCCGTGATCCTCACCGAAGGCATCGAGATGGCGGCGAGCCTGTGGCGGGTGGATCGCCGCGTCACGCGACTTGCGATCCCGCAAGTCTCGCCGCGTGTCTCCATCCACCTGCCCACCTACAATGAACCGCCGCAGATGGTGATCGAGACTCTCAATGCGCTTGCCCGGCTGGACTACGACAATTTCGAAGTCATCATCCTCGACAACAATACCCCGGATGCCGAAACCTGGCGGCCGGTGGAGGCCCATTGCCGCGTTCTGAACGAGGCGGGCGCGCGTTTCCGCTTCTTCCATTTCGAACAGATGAAAGGCTTCAAGGGCGGCGCGCTGAACCGCGCCCTGGCGCTGACAGACCCGACGGCAAAATATATCGCCGTTATCGACAGCGACTATCAGGTCCAGCCCTTCTGGCTGCGCCGCGTCATACCCTATTTCGCGGCGCCCGGCATTGCCCTGGTCCAGGGCCCGCAAGATTATCGCGACAGCCACGAGAACGGCTTCAAGGCCATGGCCTACGAGGAATATCGCGGCTTCTTCCACATCGGCATGATCGAGCGCAACGAGCACAACGCCATCATCCAGCACGGCACCATGACCATCGTGGACAAGGCGGCGCTGGAGGAGGTGGACGGGTGGAGCGAATGGTGCATCACCGAGGATACCGAGCTAGGCCTCAAGCTGTTCGAGGCCGGCTATGAGGCGACCTATGTGCCCCAGAGCATGGGCTCGGGCCTGATGCCCGATACGCTGGAGGCCTTCATGACCCAGCGCTATCGCTGGGTCTATGGCGCCATGCAGATGCTGAAGCGCCATGCGCGCCCCATATTCGTCGGCGGCTCGGCCCTGTCATGGCCGCAGCGTTACCAGTTCCTGTCGGGCTGGTTGCCCTGGATATCGGACGGCCTGGGCATGGTTGTGACGCTGATGGCGCTGGTCTGGACGTTGCTGATGTGGCTGATGCCCGCCTACATAGACGTGCCCATGCCGGCCTTGTCGGCTGCCGCGATGGCGCTGTTCGGCACCAAGCTGCTGAAGACGCTGCTGCTGTACCCGCCCAAGGTGGGGTCGGGCTTCCGGGGCGCCGTGGTTGCCTCCGTCGCCGGCCTTTCGCTTACCCACACGGTGGGCAAGGCGGTGTGGACGGGGCTGCTCACCTCCGGCAAGCCCTTCCTGCGCACACCCAAATGTGCCGATCCCGCCAGCTTCACGCAGGTTTTGCGCGTGGTCTGGCAGGAAGCGGGCCTGCTGGTCCTGCTGGTAATGGCGATGATTTCCATGGCTTTCGATCGCGGCTTTCAGGACCCGGCGGTGAGCCTGTGGATGGTGATGCTGGGGGTCCAGAGCCTGCCGTACCTTGCGACCATGATTACCGCCAAGATTTCCGCCCGCGCCAACCGCAAGAGCGACGCCGGCACGGCCGAGCGCCAAAGCCTGTCGGCCGCGGCCTAGAAACCGGCGCGAAAGATATTATATTGCTGTCTGTGCCCAGGAGGCTCCGCCCGTGATGACGTTCCTCTCCGTCCTGTTCCTGATGTACTGGCTGCCGACCATCGTCGCCATCGTGCGGCGCACGCCATCGGCGCTGGGTGTGGCTGCGCTGAACTTCTTCCTGGGCTGGACCGTGATCGGCTGGATCATCGCGCTGGTGATCGCGCTGGCGGCCTATCCGGCCGAGCGCGTGGTCGTGATCGAAGGTCGCGCGCGGTACTAGAGACGCATCACCGGTGGAATGAGCTTCCCCGGATTCAGGATACCTTTCGGATCGAAGGCCGCCTTGATGGCGCGCATCGCATCCAGTTCCTCATGACTTTTGTAGCGCGGCAACTGCGCCACCTTCATGGTGCCGATGCCGTGTTCGGCGCTGATCGAGCCGCCGAATTCCTTGACGATATCGTGCACCGCCTGCTGCACCTCGTCCCACTGGGCGAGGAAGGCGGGATCGTCGCCGGCTTGCGCGGAATTGAAATTGAAATGCAGGTTGCCGTCGCCCAGATGCCCGAAGCTGACAGCCCGCGCCCCCGGCAACAGCGCCTGCACGGCAGGCGTCGCCTTCGCCAGGAAATCGGGAATCGACGCCACCGGCACCGAGATGTCGTGCTTGATCGAGGCGCCTTCGCGCTTCTGGCTCTCCGAGATGCTTTCGCGCAGCTTCCACAGCGCCGCGGCCTGTGCCGCGCTTGACGCTACCACTGCGTCGGTAACGCAGCCCGCCTCGATGGCGTCGCCCAGCCCATGCTCGAAGGTTGCCGTCAGGTTGCTCTCGCGCCCTCCGGTCGCTTCCATCAGCACGTACCAGGGGGAGGGCGCCTCCAGCGGATCGCGCGTGCCCTCGATATGGCGCGTGACGAACTCCAGCGCCACGCGCGGGATCAGTTCGAAGGCCGACAGCATGCCGCCGGTACGGCCCTGCAGCAGGCCCAGCAGCTTCACGGCCTCGGCCGGCGATGCCACCGCGGCGAACGCCACCACCGAAACATCTGGCTTGGGGAACAGCCGCAGCGTCGTCGCCGTCACCACGCCCAGCGTGCCTTCGCTGCCGATGAAATTCTGCTTCAGGTCATAGCCGGTATTGTCCTTGTGCAGGGCGCGCAGCATGTCCAGCACCGTGCCGCCGGGCAGCACCACTTCCAGCCCCAGCACCAGCGCACGGGTCATGCCATAGCGGATGACATGGGTGCCGCCGGCATTGGTGGCGATGTTGCCGCCGATGGTGCAGCTGCCTTCCGACGCCAGGCTTAGTGGAAACAGGAAGTTCTTCTCATCCGCCGCCCTTTGGACTTCGGCCAGCGTTACCCCGGCTTCCACCGTCAGGGTCGCGCCGCTTTCATCCAGCGCGCGAATGCGGTTCAGCCGTTTGGTGGAGAGCAGCACTTCGCCGTGAAACGGGATCTGCCCGCCCACCAGCCCGGTATTGCCGCCCTGGGTGACGATGGGTGTGCCGGTCTCGTTGCAGATGCGCAGGATGCTGGAGACTTCCGTCGCGGTGGCAGGCTTCAGCAGCAGCGGGCTCGTGCCCTTGTACTTGCTGCGCCATTCTTCCAGATGCGGCGCAATCTCGTCCGGGTCCTCGCTGAAGCCCTTGGCGCCGACCGCATCCTTCAGACGATCGAAGGGGATCATCGCGGCGCTGCTGCCCGCTGCAGCCGGTCGTTGATCGCCTCGCCGATGCCGGTGCCGGGAATGGGTGACACGGCGATGTGTGTGGCGCTCTTGTCCAGCTCGCGCAGCATGGCAAAGAGATTGGCGGCAGCTTCTTTCAGATCGCCGCGCGGCGACAGGTTCAGCTTGGCGCCCGCCACGTCGCCGAAGCCCAGCAGCACCTCTCCGCTTTCGATCTCGCTGGCATTCAGCCGCAGCGCCGCGCGCGGGGCATAATGGCTGGCAAGCTGGCCCGGCGAACGGATGAGCGCGCCAGGCGCGCCCAGCGGGCCAATCATGTCTTCGATCTCGCTGCGGGCAATGGCGCCGGGGCGCAGCAGCAGGGGGCGGTCACCATCAAATCCGATGACGGTGGATTCGATGCCCAGATCGGCGCTGCCGCCGTCGAGGATGAAATCCAGCTTGCCGCTCAGCCCTTCGGCGACATGCGCGGCCGTCGTGGCTGTCACCTGGCCCGAGCGGTTGGCGGAGGGGCCCGCCACCGGGCGTCCGGCCTCTTTCAGCAGCGCCAGCGCGGCGGGATGCGACGGCGCGCGCAGTGCCACGGTGTCGAGCCCGGCGCTGACCAGCAGCGACAGCGGCGAATCTTTCTTGCGCGGCAGCACCAGGGTCAGCGGACCCGGCCAGAACTTCTCCGCCAGCGCCTGGGCGCGGGGGGACAGTTCCACATGGCGGCGCGCTTCCTCGATGCCGGAGACGTGCACGATCAGCGGATTGAACAGCGGCCGGCCCTTGGCGGCAAAGATCGCGGCCACCGCCTCGCCATTGGTGGCGTCGGCGCCCAGGCCGTAAACCGTCTCGGTCGGGAAGGCGACAAGGCCGCCATCGCGCAGGATGCGGGCGGCTTCGGCGATGCCCTTCGCGTCGGCGGGGGCGGTCTTGGTGTTCAGGTCGATCATGGGCCGGCAATCTAGCGTCTGGCGCTGCGAAGTCGAGGGCGCAAATTGGTCCGCCTCGGCGCCGCTGGCGCGCTGGGTTCACGCTCGTTTCAGGTTTTTGGGGTCGTCTTTCCCGACCGCTGCGACAGCACCTGCTGCGGGAAGGGAATGGAAATCCCTTCTGCATCGAAGCGCTGCTTGATGGCCTTCTGGATGGCAAAATAGGCGTCCCAGTAATCGGCATTGGCGACAAAGCCGCGGGCAATGAGATTGACCGAAGAGGCGCCCAGTTCATTCACCGGCGCCATTGGCGCGGGCGTGTCCAGGACACGCGGATCGCTTTTCAGGATATCCAGCAGGACGGCCTGGGCCTTGTCGATGTCGTCCTCATAGTCGATGCCGACGATGATGTTGATGCGCCGTGTTTCCTCGGAGCTGTAGTTGGTGATGGCGTTGCCGAAGACCTGCGAATTCGGCACCGAGATATACTGCATGTCCGGCGTGATCAGGACCGTGCGGAACATGTTGATCTCGCGCACCTTGCCGCCGATATCGCTGCCGATCACCACATAATCCCCAACCCGGAACGGCCGCAGGATCAGCAGCATCGTGCCGGAGGCGACATTCGACAAGGTGCCTTGCAGCGCCAGTCCGATGGCCAGGCCCGCCGCGCCCAGCAGTGCGATGACACTGGTGGTCTGCACGCCAAACTGCTGCAGCACCGCCACGATGGTGATGGCAAGAATGGAATAGCGGGCCGACTTTGCCAGCAGGGGTTTCAGCGTATCGTCAATATGCCTGGTGCGGTCCAGCGCGCGGCCGATGCGCTCCGCCAGCCAGCGCGACAGCATCCAGCCCGCCAGCAGGATAACAAGCGCCAGCAGAACATTCAGCGCGCCGTTCACCACCAGAACCGTCAGTTCCGGCAGGGCGGCCTTTACGCTTGCCGGCATCTGGGCAGCCGTATGCAGGGCGCTGGAAATTTCGTTGGGTGCGGTCATGGCATTAACCCTTGAAGCAGTTTGGCCGCGATTGGAAAGTGGTCTTGCTTGACCGTCGCGGCAATTTCGAACCTATGTATCACATGAAGTCTATCTCTCTGTTCTGCCTGTCAATTCTGGCCGCAATATGCCCGGCGGTTGCGGCAAAAGCGGCCGTCATCCCCGATTGCGCCGGCCGCGTGGAAATCGCCAGGGCGCACATCGTGCGGGTGGAAAAGAACGGCGCCCTGATCCTCAGTGATGGCCGCGCCGTCACGCTGGAAGGCATTCGCCTGCCGCAGGGCACCGAGCCCCTGACCGCGCAGGCACTGGCGACGTTGGGCCAGTTGGCCCAGCAAGGTCCGCTGACCTTCACCGCCACGCCGCCCAAGGAGGACCGCTACGACCGCATCCGCGCCCAGGCCTTCGGCACGGGCTGGCTGCAAACCGCGATGCTGGACCAGGGCCTGGCGCGGGTTCAGATCGCCCCCGATCGTAATGAGTGCTCGCCCGAACTTTACGCCGCCGAAGCCGGCGCACGCGCCCGGCACGTCGGGCTGTGGGCCCAGGCTGGCTTTTCGCCCCGCAAGCCGCAGGAGATGAAAGGCACCACCGGCAGTTTCCAGGTGGTGGAAGGCTGGGTCACAAATGTCGGCAGCGGGGCGGGGCGCGTCTTCATCGATTTCAGCAGCGACTGGAGCCGCGGCTTCTCCGCTGTCATCGCGCCCGAAGACCGCCGCGCCTTTCGCGACTATGACCTGGATGGGCTGCATGCCAGGCATGTGCGCATCCGCGGCATGGTGCAGAACTTTCGCGGCCGGCCCGAGATCGCGCTGTCCAATCCCGCACAGATCGAAATCCTCAACTAGATCCGCTTGTCACTCTCGTTCGCGCGGGCGCGCCAAAGAAAAAGCCCGGCATCGCTGCCGGGCTCTTCCCAATGCGATAGAGGATCGCGTTTTCCTTATGCCGCCTTCTTGGTCAGCATGCCTTCGACGCGCTTGACGGCGGTGGGTTCGTCGGTCTTTTCGACCGCGGCCACTTCGCGCGCCATGCGGGCCAGCGCCTTTTCATAGAGCTGGCGTTCCGAATAGGACTGTTCCGGCTGGCCGCCGGCGCGGTGCAGGTCGCGCACCACTTCGGCGATCGAGACCAGGTCGCCCGAGTCGATCTTGGCTTCGTATTCCTGGGCGCGGCGCGACCACATGGTGCGCTTGATGCGGGCACGGCCCTTCAGCGTGTTCAGCGCGCCGGTGACGACTTCGGGCGAGGACAGCTTGCGCATGCCGACGGCCTTGGCCTTCAGGGTGGGAACGCGCAGGGTCATCTTGTCCTTCTCGAACTCGATGATGAACAGTTCCAGCCGGGTGCCGGCGACTTCCTTTTCCTCGATGCCGGCAACCTTGCCGACGCCGTGGGTGGGATAGACCACGTGATCGTTGGTCTTGAATTCGTGCTTCTTGTTGGAATTGGCCGGAACCTTCTTGGCCACGGCGGGCGCGGGGGCAGCGGCGGCAGTTTTCGCGGGAGGGGTCTTGAGGGCGGTCATCAATATCTTCCTGTGCGGACAAAGCATCGTGTGATCCACCGGTGGGGAACCGGATGGCATGCGTTCGTCACGTTTCTGAACGACAAGACCCTATCACAGGTCCGGCCAAAATGGAAGAAAATACCGCGCCATCCCCTTGAAATTGCGCGATTAATTTAACGTTGTCTGAAAGGGCAGCTAATTCAAGCCCTTGTCGCGGTTGTTCCGTAGGCTGAATACAACCGGGGCTCAGGAACCCGTGCCGGGGGCCGGGCTGAAGAACTTTTCGAACTTGTCGGGCACGCCCTGCATTTCCTTGGCGTCGGCCGGGGCCTCGCCCTTCACGCTGATATTGGGCCAGGTGCGCGAATATTCCGAGTTCACCGACAGCCACTTTTCCAGGCCCGATTCGGTGTCGGCCTTGATGGCTTCCGGTGGGCATTCCGGCTCGCAAACCCCGCAATCGATGCATTCGTCGGGGTTGATGACCAGCATGTTTTCGCCTTCGTAGAAGCAGTCCACCGGGCAGACTTCGACACAGTCCATGAACTTGCACTTGATGCAGGCTTCGGTGACGACATAGGTCATTGGACAGGCTCCGGAACGGCGAAAATCGGGGCTGTGATTACGGTGCGTCGCGGCAAGAGGCAAGCCCGTTGAGGCCGCAGGAACCTGCGAACGCCTCGCAACTAAGGCAGGCGTTCGAACAGGGCGCGCGCCTGATCGGCAGATCCCCGTCGATCCGCCAGGGCTAGAACCCGCAGCGCCGTCACCGTCGGCCCGGTCGGCAGGGTGAGGATGTCGCCGCACTTCACGGCATGGCCCGGCTTGTCCACCTTCGTGCCATTAAGCCGGACCTTGCCGCGCGCCACCGCCGCTTGAGCCGCATTGCGGGTGCGATAGAAGCGGGCGTGGAACAACCATTTGTCGATACGCGTCGCGATCATTTGCCTCTCAGGGCTGCCAGAGCGGCGAAGGGGGAATTGGGATCTGGCGGCGGCTCCGGCTTGCGCGCCTTCTTCGGTACGGCGCGGGGCGCCGGCTTTGGCCGCGCCCGCCGCCACACCGGTTTGGCGCCGGCGACCTCGATACTGGTCCAGCCCAGCGCCGTCAGCACGGTGCGTGTCTCATCAAGACCCGCGCCCAGCAGGGACACGATCCGGGTCAGCAGGGTTTCGGCATCGGTACCTGCGGACAGGGCCTTCTCCAGCTCATCTTCCAGCCGCTCCAGCATGTCGAAGCGGATGGCGCGGCCGCCGAACACGGCAAAGCCGGCAGCATGCAGCGGCGCCGTATCGGTATCCTTGTCGATGGCGAACGAGGTCAGGCCGGGCGCGGGCGGGGCAGGGGGCGCTTCCTGCTTCGTCCATACCCCCCACAACAGCGTCAGCAGCGCCGCCGCATCCGGCCGCAGCAATTTTGGCAGATAGACAGTGCGCCGCCCGAACCAGACGCCGAACGGCCGCAGCGCGCGGATCTGCGGCCCCAGTTTTTCCGGCAGCGTCTCTTTCAGCGCGGCGCGGTCCAGTGCCGCGAAACTCTCCGCCAACTGATGGGCGATGCCGCGCGCCTCGCCGGGCAGTGCGCCCGCTGTTCCGGTCCTTGCGTCGGCCGCATCGCGCAGCGCCAGCAGCGGCCCCAGTCTTGCCGCGATCCGTGCCGTCATCCAGTTCTGCAGCCGCGCCTGCAAACTTTCTGTCTTCACATGCGGGTCCGCCAGCATCTCGATGTGGGGCATCAAGGGCGTCGGTCCCGCCACCAGCCGCGCCACGATGGCGCCGTCCCACCACAGCTTGCCATGTTCGCTCAGCGTGATGGCGGCATCGTCCGCCGTCACCAGCGCATGGCTGCGCGCCGCGATCTCGCTTTCCAGGCCCTTCAGCGCCGCCGCCCGCAAGGTGCGGCCATGAATGCCCCCATCTGCCTTGTTGGAGGCGCGCGGATCGGGCACGAAACGGAAGCCGTCCAGCTTGCCGATCGTCTCGCCGCCGATGGACACACCACCATTTTCATCCAGCGCCAGCGAAGCGAATTCGTCATCGCGCAGATGTTTCATCAATACCGAGGTGCGCCGGTCGATGAAACGCTGTGTGAGCGCGGCATGCAGCGCGTCGGACAGCCGGTCCTCCACCGCCCGCGTAACGCCCTGCCAGTGCGCGCCATCGCGGGTCCACCCGGCCCGGTGTGCCGCATAGGTGTAGGTGCGAATAATGGCCAGTCGTCCCGACAGGGTGGCGACATCGCCTTCGGTGACATCGGCGCGCGCGATCTGGCGGCCCAGCCAGTCGTCCGGGATCACGCCGTCCCCGGACAGGAACAGGAAAATGTTTTTCACCAGCTTCACATGCTCGTCGGTGGAGAGCTTGCGGAAGTCCGGTAGCTGGCAGACATCCCACAACCGCCCGACCGTATCGCGCGTTGCGGCCAGCGCCTTCACCTCGTCATCCTCCGAAAGAATTTTCAGGGCCACCGCATCGCTGGCGGGACGGGCGCGGGTCAGGCCGCGTTCCGGCGGCGGCATGTCGAGGCTTTCGTTCAAGCTGGCCAGGTTGCGAAAATCGAGAGTGGCATTACGCCATTGCAGCACCCGCACCGGATCATAACGATGCGTCTCTACCCGCTGCACCAATTCATCCTCGAACGGTTCGCAGTCGCCGGTGACGCCGAAGGTCCCGTCGTTCATGTAGCGACCGGCGCGGCCGGCAATCTGGCCGATCTCCTGCGGCAGCAGGGCGCGCATGCGCATGCCGTCGAACTTGTCGCGCGCCGCAAAGGCGACATGGTCGACATCCATGTTCAGGCCCAGGCCAATGGCATCCGTCGCCACCAGGAAGTCCACATCGCCGCTTTGATAAAGCTCCACCTGCGCGTTGCGGGTACGCGGGCTCAGCGCCCCCAGCACCACTGCCGCGCCCCCGCGCTGACGGCGGATCAGTTCGGCAATGCCGTAAACATCCTGTGCCGAAAAACCGACAACGGCCGAACGCCGCGGCAGCCGCGTCAGTTTCTTCGCCCCGGTATAGGCCAGGTCCGAGAACCGCGCTCGGGTGATGAACCAGGCCTTGGGAACGAACTTTTGGATCACGCCCCGCATGGTGTCGCTGCCCAGCAGCAGGGTTTCTTCGGTGCCGCGCGCATGCAGCAGCCGGTCGGTGAAGACATGGCCGCGCTCCGGATCGGCGCAGAGTTGGATTTCGTCGATCACCAGGCAGGCCACCGCGATGTCCAGCGGCATGGCTTCAACCGTGCAGACATAGAAACGCGGCGACTTCGGAATGATCTTTTCTTCGCCGGTGATCAGGGCGACTTCGCTGGGTCCGCGCAGTTTCACGATGCGGTCATAAACCTCGCGCGCCAGCAGCCGAAGGGGCAGGCCGATCATGCCGGACTTGTGGGCCAGCATCCGCTCGATGGCGAAATGCGTCTTGCCGGTGTTGGTAGGCCCCAGGACCGCCGTCACCTTGGCGGTCTGGGTTGGGCGGTATCCGGTGGTGTGCATCAGGGGAAGGTCGGGGCTCTTGGCCGTGGCCGCAACAGCGGAGCACAAGGCTTCTGTGGATGATGCGTTAAGAACTGGAACATACGTGGATCAAACAGTGCCCGAATCACTAACCAATTCAATATCTGCCTTTGTTCTCATACCTTTAGCAGGAATTCGAACGGCGTTCACCACCACATATGGTGCCTGACTCGAGTATTGGCCCTTTGCCTGGCATTGGAGACTCTATTCCGTACCCTGATGATGCAATCTGCAGTTTTCTTAGGGTTTAACACCCGTCGGTGCCGCCCCGTCCACCCGGATGGAATCCGCCAGCACGGCGATGACGCCATACTTGGTGTCCGCCCAGACCCGTAGCGGCAGGGTGTAATCGCGCCCCGTCACGGTGCTGGGGAAGCTGGCGATCCAGGCATGGATCGCGGGGAAGGCCTCGTTGCTCTTCAGCACCCGGGGGCGATAGCCGGCGATCTGGCGATACCGGATATCGCACTGCACGGCTTTGCCCTGATACAGGCCATTGTCCATCTTCACGGCGATGTCGCGTGCCTTGCTCATCTCGATGTCATAGCGGCGGCGGCCGTCGAACACCGGCGCCGTCAGGGCGCACGGATTGCCGCCTTGGGCACCCACGCCCGAGGCAATGAACATCACCGCGCTCAGGGGATCCAGCGTCGCTTTGGCATCGTCCGGCTTCACCTCGTAGCCGGTGGTGGAATAGACGGGATCGGCATAAAGCCTCGGTGGATTGCCGCCTTCATAGGTCAGCGCGACTTCCTGTTTTTTGCCGGCATGGCCGGTGTCGAAGCTGTCATACAGCCCCGGTGTGAGCCCCTTGGCGCTGATCTTCCCCGACGATGTCGCCTGGATTTCTGCCTGCCAGAAGGCATTGACCACGCCCGAAGTATTGAGGTGCGAGACCACGTGATAGTCCGCGCCGCGGATGGCGGCATCCATGTCCATCTTCCCCAGCGTGATGCCGCCGGCATAGATCGTCATGGCCATCTGGAGCTGGGAGGCCGGCGTGGCCTGGCCCAGCGCGCCCGAACCGCCGGCGGCAAGGGCAGGGGCGGCGGACAGGATCAGGGCGCAAAGGGCGATTTTCATGGCGGTCCGGGCTGGGGGCAGGCATAAGGTCATTGTTTATATTGGTGCATTTAGGGCACCGCCAAGTTGCGCGTTTTTCAAGCCGCTTGACCAAAGCGGCCTGTTTGCTTATGAACCCCGCTCTTTCCCGGCAAAAAAGCCCGGGAATCCTTGAGAATCGCGAGAATAGACCATGTCCCGCCGCTGCGAATTGACTGGAAAAGGCACCCTGGTTGGCAACAATGTCAGCCACGCCAACAACAAGACCAAGCGGGTCTACCGCCCGAACATCCAGCTTATTGCGCTGGCGAGCGAACTGCTGGGCAACAGCTACAAGCTGCGCATCAGCATGAACGCCCTGCGTTCGGTGGACAAGAATGGTGGCCTGGACCCCTTCATCCTGAAGGCCAGGGACGCCGTGCTCTCGCCCAAGGCCCTGCGCCTGAAGCGCGCCATCGCCAAGAAGGCCTCCCTCAAGGCCGCCTAAGGGCGTTCTGACGGGCCTGACCTCCACATCGCTTTCCCGATCGCCGCGGCATCGCGCTTGCGTGGTTCCCTGCGAAACCGTTGGGAAACGTGCCAGATCGATACGATCTGGGCGCTGTGGGGTATCTTGAGAGCATACGACTTCCGCAATGGGGCACATCGTGCCCCGGTCGCAGCCTTGGAAGTGGACGAGGGGCCGTACCGCCTGCGCCATGACCAGGACGCGGTCTGGCCGCCCAGGGACCGCGCCTATGGCGGCGACGCCCCCGACCTGCGCACGCGCCTGGCGCGCCCCATCCGCATCTCATCCCGCCTGCTGTTGCCGGTGACGCTGCTGATCGTGTTGCTGGGTTCAGCCTATCTCTTCACCGACGCGCTGCTGGTGCTGCCGAACGCGCCACATACGGTGCAGAATGCCATGCTGGCGATCAGTGACCTGATCCTGCCGATCGCCTGGACCGCGCTGCATCTCACCAATCGCCGCTATGGCGCGCCTTACGCCTTTGGCCAGCTGGTGGCGGGGCTTGGCATCATCATCGCGATTGCGCTGATCAATCCGGGCGACATCGACAACTGGATCAACGCCACGCCGGCGCTGTCGTGGCGCGCCATGACGGCATTCGGTGCGTCCTTCCTGTTCGCCAACTTCATTGCCATCACCTTTTTCGACGCCTGGCGCGGCCCGCGCTGGTGGACGGCGCCGATGGCGGCCAGTTTCACCGCATCGCTGGTGTTCAGCGTGGTCTATTACCCCGCCGCCTTTGCCGGCGGCCAGGATGTGGTCTGGGCGGACGCTGCCTTGGTGCATTTCGGCGTCTTCTTTGCCGAAAGCATTTTGCTGCTGGTTCCGTATTATTTTCTGCGTCCGGCCATGCGGCCATTGCATGGGATGAACGGGTACTGAGGCGGCGCGCCCGGCCGGAGCGGCCGTTAAGCTGCCACGCGTTTCTTGCGTCCCGCCGGCGCATCCTCGGCGAACAGTTCGATAAGCTGTTCCGTCATCGCCCCGCCAAGCTGCTCGGCATCCACGATGGTGACGGCCTTCTTGTAATAGCGCGTCACGTCATGGCCGATGCCGATGGCGGTCAGTTCGACGCTGCTGCGGGTCTCGATCTCCTGGATCACCCGGCGCAGATGCGCTTCCAGGTAATTGCCGGCATTCACCGACAGGGTTGAATCGTCCACCGGCGCACCGTCGCTGATCACCATCAGGATCTTGCGCTGTTCGGGGCGCGCAATGATGCGATTGTGAGCCCAGGTCAGCGCCTCGCCGTCGATATTTTCCTTCAGCAACCCTTCGCGCATCATCAGGCCCAGGTTGCGCTTGGCGCGGCGCCAGGGCTCGTCGGCCGCCTTGTAAACGATGTGGCGCAGGTCGTTCAGGCGCCCCGGCTGCGGCGGCTTTCCGGCCGCCAGCCATTTCTCGCGCGCCTGTCCGCCCTTCCAGGCGCGGGTGGTGAAACCCAGGATCTCTGTCTTCACGCCGACGCGCTCCAGTGTGCGGCCCAATATGTCGGCGCACATGGCGGCCACCATGATGGGCCGGCCGCGCATGGAGCCGGAATTGTCGAGCAACAAGGTCACGCAGGTGTCGCGGAAGGTGGTGTCCTTCTCGCGCTTGAAGGACAGCGGATACATCGGATCGATGACGATGCGCGTCAGGCGCGAGGCATCCAGCATGCCTTCTTCCAGGTCATATTCCCAATGCCGGTTCTGCTGCGCCATCAACAGGCGCTGCAGCTTGTTGGCCAGCCGCGAAACCACGCCCTGCATCGCCGAAAGCTGCTGGTCCAGGAAGCTGCGCAGCCGTGCCAGTTCCTCGGCTTCGCACAAGTCGGCCGCCGCGATCTCTTCGTCGAACTCGGTGGTGAAAACCTTGTAGCCCCAGTCATCGGCATGGGCGAACGGCGATTCATGCCGGTTGGGCTTGGCACCGTCTTCCGGGTCGGTGGAGTCCGCCAGCTCGTCCGAATTCTCCGCCGCCTGTTCGGATTCCACTTCCTCGCCATCTTCGGCTTCGGCAGCGGATTCGGATGCAGCGCTTTCGCCTTCCTGCTGAGCGTCCTGGTCTTCGCCGTCTTCATTCTCGCCTTCGGGATTTTCGCCCTCGGCTTCGGCATCGGACTGCTCGCTGTCGCTTTGATCGCCCATCGACAGATGGTTCAGCATGGTGCGGGTGAGGCGGGCGAACGCCTTCTGGTCGCGCAACGCGCCTTCCAGCTTGGCCAGATCGGCGCCGGCCTTCTCTTCGATGAAAGGCCGCCACAGGTCCACCGCGCCGGCCAGCGACGCCGGCGGCTTTTCGCCGGTCAACCGTTCGCGCACCATCAGGCCCAGCACTTCGGCGATGGGCGCGTC
>CBIHOI010000029.1:0-21539 GCA_966211925.1 uncultured Hyphomicrobiales bacterium
GCATTGGCGTCGTGGAAGGAATCGCCCAGGGCAATCACCCGCGCCGGCTTGTGGCGGGCAATGGCGCGCGCCATGCGCAGAAGGGTGTTGGTGGTGTCATAGGGCGGCAGGAACTGGCGGCCGCGCGCGTAACTGCTGCCCTTCTCGAAATGCAGGTCGGAGAAGATGAGGGTGGAATGGGACGGGCTGAAGGCCGCGCCGCAGGCATCCAGCAGCAGGGTTTCGCCATTCACGTCGATGATAAGGTCGCCGGAAAGAGGATCAGTCCACACGCATCGCATCCCGTATCAGGGCGTCTTCATTCTCGCGCAGAATAGCCTCGTCCGCCTCGCCCGCAACCATTTCGCGCGAAATCTCCAGCAGCGCCGGAACCGCCAGGGGCGACACCCGATCCAGGGCGCGCGTCACGATCCGCTTCCTGACCCGCGCCAGCATGTCGCCCAGCCGGGCGATGTCCAGCAAACCGGTTCCCGCATCGGCGTAGGTCGCGCGCAACAGCACGTGATCGGGCTCATGTTCGCGCAAAACGTCGTAAATGAGATCGGATGAAAAGGTCACCTGCCGCCCGGTCTTCTCCTTGCCGGGAAACTTGCGCTGGATCAGCCCCGCGATGATGGCGCAGTTGCGGAAGGTTCGCTTGTAGAGATTGGAGTCCGCCAGCCAGCTATCCAGATCGTCGCCCAGCATGTCTTCATCGAACAGCGCGTCCATGTCGGCACCGCGCATGTCCTTCGCGGCCCAAACCGCCAGCGCATATTCATTGGCGACAAAGCCCAGCGGACGATAGCGACCGCGCTCCAGCCGCCGCGTCAGCAGCATGCCAAGCGTCTGGTGCGCCAGGCGGCCTTCGAACGGATAGCAGACAAGGTATTGGCGATTGCCGCGCGGGAAGGTCTCGACCAGCAACTGGCCGGCTTGCGGTATGACGCTGCGCCATTCCTGGATCTTCAGCCATTCCTGCACCGGCTCGGGCAGCTTGTGCCAGTCGTGCGGGTTGCTGACCATTTCGCGCACCCGCTGCGCGAGGAAGGTGGAAAGCGGAAACTTGCCACCATTGTAGCTGGGGATCTCGGCGTCGGGATCGCGCGAGCGGGTGACATAGGCCGCATCTTCGCGCAGGCCTTCAAAGCGCAGTACCTCGCCGGAAAAGACAAAGGTGTCACCGGGCGACAATTGCTCGATGAAATATTCCTCAAGCTGGCCTAGGCGCCGCCCCCCGCCGCCCGCCGGCTTGCCGCGCGATTGCAGCTTGATGTCCACCATCGGGTCTTCGACGATCACGCCGGCATTGAGGCGATATTCCTGCGCGATGCGGGGATGGGCGAGCCGATAGAGACCCTGCTCGTTCTTGCGCAGCCGCGCATAGCGATCATAGCTTTTCAGCGCATAGCCGCCGGTGGCGACGAAATTGACCACCGAGTCGAAATCCGCCTGCGTCAGATGGGCGTACGGGCTGGCGCTGCGCACTTCGGCGAACAGCGCGGCCGCATCGAAGGGCGCGGCGCAGGCGGTGCCCAGGACATGCTGCGCCAGCACGTCCAGCCCCCCGGCCTTCAGGCGGTCGCCGTCCAGTTCACCTGCCAGCACGGCATCGCGGGCGGCATTGCATTCCAATACTTCAAACCGGTTTGCGGGCACCAGCAGCGCGGCGCTGGGTTCGTCCAGCCGGTGATTGGCGCGGCCGATGCGCTGCACCAGGCGGGCGGCACCCTTGGGCGCGCCAATGCAGATCACCTTGTCCACCGCGCCCCAGTCGATGCCGAGATCAAGTGTCGAGGTGCAGACCACAGCGCGCAATGCCCCCTTGGCCATGGCCGCTTCCACCTTGCGGCGCTGCTCGGGCGCGAGGGAGCCGTGATGCAGGGCGATGGGCAGGTTGGCGTCGTTGATCGTCCACAGTTCCTGGAAGGTGCGCTCCGCCTGGCTGCGGGTATTGACGAAGACCAGAGCGGTTTTCGCGGTGTGGATGGCCGCCATCACGTCGAGCATGGCGTGGCGCGCCAGGTGGCCGGCCCAGGGGACATAGGCATCGGAGGTGCTGATCTCGATCTGCGGCATGGCACCGCCCTGCGCGATCACCAGCGCCGACAATGCTTCACCCGTGACCGGCTGCGGCACCAGAAAGCGCTGCAGCGGTGCGGGGTCTTTCACGGTCGCCGACAGCCCGACGCGGCGATGGCCGGGGGCCAATGTCGACAACCGCGCCAGGCCCAGTGCCAGAAGATCGCCGCGCTTGGAATTGGTGAGGGCGTGCAGTTCGTCCAGCACCACCGTCTTCAGGGATTCAAACATCTGTGCCGCGCGCGGATGCGCCACCAGCAGCGACAATTGTTCGGGCGTGGTCAGCAGGATATCGGGCGGCGCGTGGCGCTGGCGCTGGCGGCGGGCCACAGGCGTGTCGCCGGTGCGCGTTTCCACCGTCACAGGCAGGTCCATCTCGGCGATGGGGGTATCGAGGTTGCGGGCCACGTCCACGGCCAGCGCCTTGAGCGGCGAGATGTACAGCGTGTGCAATGCGTGTTTGCGGCTTCGTTTCGGGCGACCCGCCAGGTCAATCAGCGACGGCAGGAAGCCCGCCAGCGTCTTGCCGCCGCCGGTCGGCGCCACCAGCAGCACGCTGTCACCGCGCGCCGCATGCTCCACCAGCGCCAGCTGGTGCGCGCGCGGCTGCCAGCCGCGCTGTGCGAACCAGTGGTTGAATTGGAGGGGCAGCATGGGAAGAACAAACCATGACCGCGCGACGAAAAGCGAGTCTTATTTGGCGTCCTTGGCGTCGCCCAGAAGGCGCTTCAGTTCGGATTCCGGCGTGCCGTAGAAGCTGCCGGCCACCTGCTCGATCCCGGGGCGGTTGACGATGGTGAGCTGGCCCCGGCGGGTGGTGACCAGGCCGCGACGCTCAAAGCCATGGATCGCCACGGTGACGCCGGCGCGGCGCACGCCCAGCATCACCGCCAGGAATTCATGGGTCAGCGGCACCGCATCGCTGGTCATGCGGTCATGCGCCATCAGCAGCCAGCGCGCCAGGCGCTGTTCCAGCTTGGCGCGGCCATTGGCCAGCGCGGTCTGCGCTGTCTGGATCATGAAGCCCTGGGCCGATTTCAGCATCAGGGCGCGCAGCGTTTCGCTTCTGGCAATGGCGCCCACCAGCACGTCGGCCGGCATGCGATGACCGGCGCCGCCGATCTGCATGTAGGTGGAATGCTGTGCGCGGTTGTCGCCCATGATCAGTGGCACGCCGGTGACGCCTTCATAGCCGATGACACCGACCTCGATGCGGTGATCTTCGTTGTCCACCGCCACCACCGAGGCGACGCCGATTTCCAGGAAGTAGCAGTGGGTGATGGGCTTGGTTGGGACCTCGATAACCTGCCGTTCCTTCAAGGTCACCGCTTCGAGATGGGGACCGATCAGGTCCCAGTCCTGGAGCGCAACCTTGTGAAGAAGCCGGTTGCGAATTCCGGCGCGCGCATGCGATTCCAACATTCAAATGACCCGAGAAATATCTGAAGAGTGCCCCAGAAACGAAGCGCGCGATCCGCCCCAGGACCGTGTTACGACGGCTGTGAAAATAGCGTTATGGCGTGGAAAACATACGGATTTTTCAGTACGGAAACGCACCCAGTCCGAGCAGCGCAGCATGAAACATACCTCCAGGCATTATAATTCCGTACACTGAATATGTCGGCGCATCCCGCGCCCGGCGCAGCGTCGCGCCATCAAGGAAACGAATGTACGGAGGGACGGGTTCCGTCCGGCCGCAGATCAGGTTCGGAAAAAATCGATCACGGCCTGGCGGGTATTTTTGTCCCCGACGGCTGACATGTGGTCACGGCCCGGAACGATGGCCGACCGGCCATCAGGGAAAATCGCCGCCAGCGGGCCCGGCGCACCGGCGGTGTCGTCCTTCTCACCATTCACGACCAGAATGGGGCGCGACATGGTCTGCAATGTGGCAAGCGGCAGATGGGGCGACATGCCCCGCATGCAGGCCGCCAGCGCCAGCCGGTCCTTGCCGGGCTGGTCGGCAAAAGCGCGAAACATCCGCGCGCGCTGATCGGTGAGCGTTGCGGGGTCGGGGGTCAGCAGGGCATCGGCCAGCGCCGCGCGCGCCTGCGGCGCGGTGATACGGTCTTCCAGATAGTGCGCGCCCACACCTGCGATCGCCAGCCGCGTCACGCGTTCGGGATGCGCCGCCAGAAGGCGCAGTGTGATGAAGCCGCCCATCGAATAGCCCAGCACGAAGCTGGTGGAGAGACCGCAGGCATCCATCACGGTCACGACATCCTGCGCCATGCGGTCATGGCCATAGGCAGCAGGGTCGTGCGGCTTGCCGCTGTCGCCATGGCCGCGACAATCCATCGCCACCAGCGAAAATCCCGCATCGGTCAGCCCGCCGAACCAGCCGGTGGACTTCCAGTTCTGCAAACGGCTGGAGCCGAAGCCATGCACCATCATGATGGCGGGACGGCTTGATTGGTTTAAGGGGGCATGCCGCTCAAACGCCAGCGCGGTGCCGTCGGTGGCGGTTACAAATTCCGGCATGACAAACTCTCCATGCCGGCAAACTCGCAAACGCGGGCAGTCCTGTCTATAAACACGCCATGAAAAAATGGCTCTTCATAGCGGCCCTGACAGGCGCGACGGGCGTTGCGATTGCCGCATTCGGCGAGCATGCCCTGGCGGGACGGCTGGAGCCGCGCCTGCTGGCGGCCTTTGCCACCGCCGGCCGCTACCAGATGATCCATGCGCTCGCCATCGGCCTGGCGGCGCTGGCGGCACGCGGGGCGGCGCGTCCCTGGGCCGAGCGCGCGGCGGCGCTGTTCTTCCTGGGCACGCTGCTGTTTTCCGGCTCCCTGTATGTGCTGGCGCTGAGCGGCATCCGCATCATCGGTATTGTCACGCCCTTTGGGGGCATGGCGCTGATCGCCGGCTGGCTGCTGCTGGCAGTGGCGGCATGGAAATGGGACGAGACATGAAGGCTGCGATCACCGGTGCAATTCTGCTGCTGGCCCTGCCGGCATTTGGCCATGCCAGGCTGGAATCCTCCACGCCCGCCAACGGCGCCAGCGTGACGTCGCCCAAGACCATCACCCTGAAGTTCGTCGAGGCGCTGGAGCCCGCCTTCAGCGGCGCGGTGCTGACCGGTGGTGACGGCAAGGCGATAGCCGTGCCCAGCGCGGTGAGCGGCAGCGCCATCACGCTGCTGCCTTTCTCGCTGCGTCCCGGCACCTATACCGTGACCTGGCACAGCGTCGGGCACGACACCCATCGCGTCACCGGCCATTTTTCGTTCAAGGTCATTCCGTGACCCTGATCCTGGCGCGCGGCGTCTATTTCGCCGCCGCGATGCTGCTGTTCGGCGGCGCCGTTTTCCGCACCCTTTTGCAGACACGCCTGAAGCTGGCTGTGCCCGCGCGCCTGCACGGGGGCGTGCTGGTCGTCGCGCTGGCATCGGGATGCGCCTGGCTGGCGCTGGCGGCGGGCGAAATGGCCGGCGGGCTGAATGCGTCCGTCCTGGCGCAAACCATAACCGGCACGCTGTTCGGGCAGGTCTTCATCCTGCGGCTGGCGGCGTTGCTGGGGCTGCTGCTGGTGCCGGATGGATGGCTCGCGGCGGCGCTGGCCGGCGTTGCGCTGGCGCTGCCCGCCGTCACCGGCCATGCCGCGCAGTCCAGCCCTGCAGGCTTTATCGCCATCGGCGCCACGCTGGACGCGGTGCATCTGCTGGCGGCGGGCGCCTGGATCGGGGGACTGGCGGTGCTGCTCGCGATACGCCAGCGGCCCGCCTTTGCCGACGCGCTGGCGCTGTTTTCCGACATGGCGATGATCGCGGTGCTGGTGCTGGTGATGACGGGGCTGATCAATGCCCTCTCCATCCTGCTGGGCGACAAGGGGGCGGACGCGCCGCTGTATCTGGGCGTGCTGGGCGCCAAGCTGGGACTGGTGCTGGCGATGCTGGTGCTGGCGGCCGTCAACCGCTTTCGCCTGCTGCCAGGCGGCGCGACGGGCGCCGTTGCGCGCAATGCCACAATCGAACTGGCCCTGAGCGGCATTGTCGTTGTGCTGGCGGGCTGGCTGGGACAGTTGCCGCCGACGCTCTAGGATTTCGCGGCAAGGAAATCCTGCATCGCCCGGATTTCGCCGGTGCGGGGCTTGCCCAGCGCCTTGAGGAAGCGGTCACCCCAGTCGCCGATGTCGTTTTCCAGCAGGGCATCATACAGTTCGGCATGTCGGCGCTTGCGTTCATCCAGCGACATGGCCATGGCCCGCGCGATCGCCGCCCCCACCGCGTCCGGGTCATAGGGATTGACCAGCAGGGCGGAACGCATCTCGTCCGCCGCGCCGGCAAAGCGCGACAGGATCAGGACCCCGGGATCGTCGGCGTCCTGCGCCGCGACATACTCCTTGGCGACCAGGTTCATGCCGTCACGCATGGGCGTCACCAACCCGACCCGCGCGGCGCGGTACAGTCCGGCCAGCGCGGCGCGGCTGTAGGGCCGGTTCACATAGCGCACCGGCGTCCAGGCGGCTTCGCTAAAGGCGCCGTTGATGCGGCCTGCGGTGAAACTCACCTCCTGCTCCATCTCGGCATATTCCTTGATCTGGGAGCGGCTCTTGGGCGTGATCTGCAGGTAGGTGACCTTGCCGAGCCAGTCGGGATTGGCCTGCAGGAAGCGCTCATAGCCTTCCATGCGCAATGCAATGCCCTTGGAATAGTCCAGCCGGTCCACGCCGATGATCAGACCGCCGGGGATGGACCGCATCACGTCTTCGACGAATTTTGTGCGGACCGAACGCTCTGCGAGGCGGGTGAAATGGCGTGTTTCGATGCCGACCGGGAAGGCGCCGATGCGCATGCCGCTTCCAAGCTGCGTGATATGGGAAGGCGCACCGAGCTCCTTGGCGAGATAGCGCGCGAAATTGGCGGCATCGCCATCGGTCTGGAAGCCCACCAGGTCGTAATCCTGAAGCGAGGGCATCAGGGTTTCGTGATGCGGCATTGCTGTCAGCAGCTCCGGCGGCGGCAGCGGAATGTGCAGGAAGAAGCCGATGCGGTTGCGCAGGCCGCGTGCGCGCAAGGCCCGCGCCAGCGGGATCAGGTGATAGTCATGGACCCAGACGATATCGTCGGGCTCCAGCACCTTGGCCAGTTCGTCGGCAAACTGCTCGTTCACGCGCAGATAGCCTGACAGGTCGCGGCGCGAGAATTCGGCAAGGTCGATACGGTAATGGAAAAGCGGCCACAGCACGCGATTGGCGAAACCGTTGTAATACTCGTCGAAATCCTCAGCGCGCAGATCCAGCAGGATGTAGCTGTTCTTGCCCTTCTTGAAGGTCTGGGTGCGCGGCTGGTCACTGACCTCGCCGCTCCAGCCGAGCCATACGCAGGTGTGGCTTTTCAAGGTTGACTTCAGCACCACTTCCAGCCCGCCGGGTTGCACCCCGGACTTTGGAACGGCGACGCGGTTGCTGATTATGAAGATGCGCGCCAATAGCGGTCCTCCCAGCTCTGGCTCAGACGCATGGCGCTGAGGATGACACCGGCCATGGAATAGGTCTGGGGAAAGTTGCCCCACAAGGCGCCGGTCTGCGGATGGATGTCTTCGGCCAGGAGGCCATAGCTGTTGCGCAGCGCCAGCGCATCCTGATAGCGCTCGCGCGCTTCCTCGCGGCGGCCCTGCGCGGCCAGCGCGTCGATCAGCCAGAAGCGACAGACCAGGAATTCGGTCTCCGGCAGGCCGAAATCGTCTTCCGCTGCATAGCGCATCACATGACGGCCACGCACCAGGTCCTGCTCGATGGCGGCAACGGTGGAGGTAAAACGCGGATCATGGGCGTCGATCAGGCCCAGTTCGGGCAGCAAAAGCACGCTGGCATCCATGTCATCGGTGCCTTCGGCGGCGGTGAAGGCCTTGCGCTTTTCATTCCACACCCGCTTCAGCAATTCCTCGCCGATGGAATCGGACAGCGCGTGCCAATGGGCGGCGCGGTCGGTCAGCCCCAGGCGCGCGGCGATGGCGCCGGTGCGGCTGACGCCGGCCCAGCACATGGCGCCGGAATGGGTATGCACCCGCTTCCTGCCGCGGAATTCCCAGATGCCGGCATCGGGCTCCAGCGCCAGGTTGACGCATTGCTGCGCCATCTTTTCCAGCAGGCGAAACAGCGCCTCGTCGCCCGGCACCGGCAGCCGCTTGTCGAAGAACATTGGTGTCGCCGCCAGGATAACACTGCCATAGGCATCGTGCTGTATCTGGTCCACCGCGGCATTGCCGATGCGCACGGGCCCATGGCCTTCAAAGCCCTTGAGATCGGGCGCGATCCATTCGGTGAGGTCCTCCGAAGGCACGATGCCGTAACAGGGCTTCAGCGTATCCTCGTTGCCGGCGATGGACAGGATATAGGCGATATACTGTTCCATGGTGCGGGTGGCGCCGATGGCGTTCAGCGCCTTGACCACGAAATAGGCGTCGCGCAGCCAGCAGTAGCGATAGTCCCAGTTGCGCCCCGAATGCGGCGCTTCCGGCAGCGAGGTGGTCAGGGCGGCGACGATGCCGCCCGTCTCCTCGAAATTGCACAACTTCAAGGTAATGGCGGCGCGGATCGAGGCTTCCTGCCATTCATAGGCGATGGAGAGCCGGCGCACCCATTCGCGCCAGTAATCGCCGGTGCGCTGGCAGAAATCGCGCACCGTGGCGGCGATGTCTCCGGTAAAGGGCTCGTCCGGGCCGAACACGAGATGCAGCGGCCGTGTCAGGGCGAAGGGAGTCTCGTGCTGGATATAGGAGAGTGGCGCATCGGTGGTCAGCCGCACCAGCGCCGGCTCGCCATAGGTGAGATGGCTGGACCCGGCGACGCGCTTCTTCATCGGGTTGCCGTAGAACTGGGTGGGCCGCACCCTGATGGTGACTCGCGGCAATCCCGCGATCGGCTCGATGATGCGCATGAGTTGCGGCGGGCGCAGCAGGCGTTCGAAATTGCGCAGGCGGGGCGCGAAATCGGTGATCCTGACCTGTGCGCCGTCTTCCGCCGTCAGCACCGTGGTGACAATGGCGGTGTTGCGGTCATAGGAGGATTTTGCGCTGACCTGCCGGTCCAGCAACACGTCCGCCAGGCCCTTTTCCTCGTCGCCTGCAATCAGGCGGCTGAAGACGGGATCGCTGTCGAAACGCGGAAAGCACCACCACACCAGTTGGCCCTGGGTGTTCACCAGGGCCGCGATGCGGCCATTGCCGATGACGGCGAGGTCCAGCGGTTGTTCCGATTTTGCGGTCTTCATGGCGTGGACTCTTGTGCGACGCCGTCTTTGGCCACGCGCGACAGCCACTGGCGCACGGCGCGCGGGGTCGCGAAGACATGCTCGGCGCCGGGGAACCGCTTGCCCACCGAAAAGCCGCGTCCGCCCAGTTTCGGCAGGATGCGGAAAACATCCAGATCGGTGGTGTCGTCACCGCCGAACAGGACGGTGCGACCGGCAAAGGGACTCTGCCTGGCCAATTTCATTACCGCGCTGCCCTTGTCGATGCCCAGGGGGCGCGCCTCGATGACGGCCTTGCCGTGCAGGACGTGAATCTTTTCCGCCTCGAACAGACGGGCATGTTTTTCCATGGTCGCTTCCAACACCGGCCTGGCTTCCGGCGCCAGCCGATAATGCAGCGCCAGGGCGCATGTCTTGTCTTCCAGCAGCAGCCCGGGCACCTGTTCGGCCAGGCCGGTGAAAATGTCGCGCACCGCATCGCTGAGCGGTTCGGTACGGGTGACGGTGCCATCCAGCGCACGTATCTCGCCGCCATGCGCACCGATGGCGGCGGGCCTGAACGGTGCAAAGAGCTTGTCGATCGAATCCAGCGAGCGGCCACTGACAAAGGCGAGCGCGCCCTGCAATTCGTGCGCGATCCGCTCGAGCGCGCGCAAAAGCTCGACCGGCACCTTCACCCGGTCCGGCGTGCGGGCCATGTCCAGCAAAGTCCCGTCAATATCTAGCAAAAGGGCCGTGTTTACACTGACCGGCGGCATCATGCAGGCTTTCCGTCTGTCGCGGCGCGAATGAAATTTGCTTCAATCCAATGGGATTGAAACGCACAGACGGGGCAATGGGTTCCCTAGGTTTTGTGGCGCGTCCAGGCGAATGCGCCGCCTTCCATGCCGGCATCGTTCGACACAATGTCGACGTTTTTCGGCAGCTTGAAATTCACGCAGCGCGAATTGCCGCCGCCCAGATGCAGGCCGTCATAATTGAAAACGGTTTCCAGTACGCCAATCAGCTTGTGCAGCCGCTTGTTCCAGGCCTTGTCGCCAATCTTCTTGCGCGTCCTGTCGCCTATGTAACGGTCGAAATCATGTTTCTTGTGGATGACCAGATGCGCCAGGTCCATGTGCGGCATCAGTTCGCCGTCGCGAAACCAGGCCGTGCCGAAGCCTGTGCCCAATGTACAGACCAGCTCCAGCCCCTTGCCGCGGATCACCGCAAGGCCCTGCACATCGGCATCGTTCAAGAGCTTGACGGGCTTTTTCAGCCGCTTCTGCATTTGCGCGGCCAGCGGATACCCGGCCCAGTCCTTCGTCCCGTATGCCGGTGCGGTGTGAACCTTGCCGTCTTTCACCATGCCGGGGAAACCGATCGTGACATGATCGAAGCGGCCCAGCGGCTTTACCATCTTCACCAGCAGCGGCACGATTTTTTGGGGCGTGCGGTGCTTGGGCGTTTTCACCCGCACCCGGTCCGCCACGAATTCACCGTTGGCGTCGACAATGGCGGCCTTCAGACCGGTACCGCCGATATCGATGCACAGAATGCGTTTAGCGGGCATGGCGGCGTTTCCTGGCAATCTTCTTTTCGCTCATCATCAGGTTCAGCGCGGTGTTGATCAAGGCGACATGGCTGAACGCCTGGGGAAAATTGCCCAGCATGCGCTTCTCGTCCGGATCATATTCCTCGGCATACAGCCCGACATCATTGGCCAGCCGCTTCAGGCGTCCGAACAGGCGCACCGCTTCGGGGCGCCGGCCCATCAGGACATAATTGTCGGCCAGCCAGAAGCTGCAGGCGAGGAACGCGCCCTCCCCCGGGGGCAGACCATCCACTTCGGTTTCGGTTTCATAGCGCTGCACCAGGCCCTTGTGGATCAGGCGCTTTTCGATCTCGCGCACCGTGGCCTTGATGCGCCTGTCGGAAGCCGGCAGGAAGCCGACCAGCGGCAGCAGCAGCAGGCTGGCGTCGAGGTTGGCCGAGCCATAGGCCTGCACGAAACAGCCGCGCTTCCTGTCCACGCCGTTGGCGCAGATGTCCTTGTGAATCCTGCGCGCGATGCGCGTCCAGTGGGCGCGCTGCTGCGCCGTGGCGTCATCCGCCTTGCTGGCGCGATCGAACGCCACCCAGGTCATCACCTTGGAATGCACGAAGTGGCGCGGCGCGCTGCGGATTTCCCAGATGCCCTCGTCGGGCAGGGACCAGATCTTTTCCAGATGCTTCATGAACACGCCGCGCAATTCGGGCGCGCGCGGCCCCGACGGCAGGCCGCCGGCGCGGGCCTGGGCCATCACGTCCGCCAGCTCGCCATAAACATCGAGCTGAAGCTGGGTATGGGCGGCATTGCCGATCCGCACCGGACGCGAGGCTTCATAGCCCGCCAGGTGCGGCAGCTCCACTTCGTCCAGCCGCTTCTCGCCCAGCACACTGTACATGGTCTGCAACTGGTCCGGCGCCCCGGCGATCACCCGCACCAGCCAGTCCTGCCAGACCCTGGCCTCATCGGTGTAACCGGCGTTCAGGAAGGCCAGCAGCGTGAAGGTGGCGTCGCGCAACCAGCAGAAGCGATAATCCCAGTTGCGGGTGCCGCCGATTTTCTCCGGCAGCGAGGTGGTGACGGCGGCCACGATGCCGCCGGTGGGTGCATAGCTGAGGCCCTTCAGCGTCAACAGCGAGCGCATGACCGCCTTGCGCCACTTGCCTGTCACCTTGCAGGCATCGGACCAGTGCTTCCAGAAGCGCTCAGTCTCCTCCAGCGCAATGGCGGAATCGATCGACATGGGAATTGGCTTGAAGCTTTCGCCATAGGCCAGCACGAAGGATATGGCCTCGCCCTTCCCCAGCGTGAAGTCGGAAACCGAATGCATGTTCTCGCCGCGCACCGGGGCGCGGGTGCGCAATGTGAGCAGGTGCGGTCCCGCAACCGCCACCAGGGTGCGACGGTCGCGGCGCGACACCCAGGGGATCGTTACGCCATAGTCAAAGCGGATCGCCAGCTCCATGTGCATGTCCACATGGCCTTCCAGGCATTCCACGATGCGAACGATGGTGCAGTCCGGCGTGCCGGGCGGCATGAAGTCCGTTACCCGGACCTTGCCGGTGCGGGTGGTGAAGATGGTTTCGAGGATCAGGCTGTCGCCGCGATAGCCGCGGCTGGACTTGAAGGTCTTGGCGGCGGGCTCGATCAGCCAGCAGCCATTGCGCTTGTCGCCCAGCAGGGCCGCGAAACAGGCGGCGGAATCGAACCGGGGGACGCAGAACCAGTCTATGGAGCCGTTCTTGCGGACGATCGCCGCGGTGCGGCAATCCCCGATCATGGCATAGTCTTCAATGCGTGCTGTCAAAATCCGTAGCCCTGGTCCTCTTCCCCCGCCGCTTCCGCGTCCACCAGCCACAATACCTCGCCCATCGGCTTCAGATTGCCCGCCGGCAGCGCGCCGCCGCGCGCCTGCGCGAGCGCATCGCGCTTGGCCGCGCCGGACACCAGGAAGACGATCAGTTCGCTGGCTTCCAGCGCGGGATAGGTGAGCGTGATGCGCGGTTCGCTGCGGCCTTCGGGTACCAGCGCGGCCCAGCGGCTGCGTTCCTGCAGCACGGGCTGACCGGGCAGCAGGGAAGCCGTATGCCCGTCATCACCCAGCCCCAGCAGGGTGAGGTGAAACAGCGGCACGCCGGGCTCCAGTACGCTGGAGCCATATTGCTGGCGCAGGGTTTCGTCATAGCGGTCCGCAGCCGATTGCGGCGAACCGTCGGTGGGAATGGCCAAAAGCTTGAGCGGGTTCACGCCAGGACCGGCCAGCAGGGTCTCGCGCACCATGCGGTAGTTGGAATCAGGATGATCCGGCGGCACCAGGCGTTCATCGCTGAAGAACAATTCGACACAGCTCCAGTCAATGTCCTTGTGGGCGAGCAGCTCATAGGTGGCGCGCGGCGTCGAGCCGCCCGACAGCACCATGCGGAACGGCGCCTGCACCGATTTCAGCCGCCCGGCGATGATATCGGCGGCGCGCTGGGCCAATGCGTCCGCGTCTTTCACAACTTCCATGCGGCCGGCGATGTCGCTCATTTGCCCCCCAGGATGCGGATCTCGCGCCAGGATCGGCCGTCGCGCGCCAACAGGTCGTTGGCCGCGATCGGTCCTTCGCTGCCGGCCGCGTAGTTGGGGAAATGGCGCGGGTTGGTGTGCTGCCAACCCTTCAGCACCGGCTCGACCAGGGACCAGGCAGCCTCCACCTGGTCAGCGCGCTGGAACAGCGTCGCATCACCGATCAGGCAATCATAGATCAGGGTCTCGTAGCCGACGGCCGGCGCCTGCTTGAAATAGTCCTTGTAGTTGAAGCGCATCGAAACGCTTTCCAGCGCCATGGCCGGCCCCGGCCGCTTGGCGTTGAAGCGCAGGCGAATGCCTTCGTCTGGCTGGATGCGCAGGATCAGCCAGTCGGCATCCAGCTCCTCCACCGGCGTGTCGCGGAACAGGGCATAGGGGGCCTGCTTGAAGCGGATCGCGATCTCGCTGGAGCGGATATTGAGCCGCTTGCCGGTGCGCAGGTAGAACGGCACACCCGCCCAGCGCCAATTGTCGATCTTCAGCCGCATGGCGACATAGGTTTCGACATTGGAATCCGGGGCGACATTCGCTTCGCGCCGGTAGGCACAGGCTGCCTCGCCTTGCACCGTGCCGGCGTCATATTGGCCGCGCACCACATCCGTCATGGCAATGGGCTGGATCGCCTTGAACAGCTCGGCCTTCTTGGCACGGATATCCTCGGCGTCGAACGATACCGGCGGCTCCATCGCCGTCATCGCCACCAACTGGAACAGGTGATTGGGCACCATGTCGCGCAGCGCGCCGGTCTTTTCATAGAAATTGCCGCGCGTCTCGATGCCGATGCTTTCGGACACCGTGATCTGGACATGGTCGATGCGATCGCGGTTCCACAGCGGCTCGAACAGACCATTGGCGAAGCGCAGCGCCATGATGTTCTGCACCGTTTCCTTGCCCAGGAAATGATCGATGCGATAGATCTGGTCTTCCTTGAGGAATTTCAGCAGGCAGGCATTGAGGTCGCGCGCCGATTGCAGGTCGTGACCAAAAGGCTTTTCCACGATCAGGCGACGGAAGCCGCTGGCCCTGTTGTCGGGACCGTCCTGAAGCGCCAGCCCGGCCTCGCCCAGCTTGCCGGCAATGGTGCCGAAGAAACGGTCGGCGGTGGCCAGATAGAAGAGCACATTGCCCTTCAGGTCCTTGTCCTTGTCGATCTGCGCCAGCAGGTTTTTCAGATCCTGGTAGGTTTGCGGCTTCTCGAAATCACCTTTCAGGAAAGTCATGCTGGCGGCGATGGGGGCCCACAAAGTCTCGTCGAGCTTGCCGGCATCGCCTTCGCCGCCCTTGGCCAGGGTGCCTTCCAGGAAGGCGCGCAGGTTGGCCTGCCACTCTTCGCTGGTCTTGTCGTTGTGGTCCACGCCGATCAGCGCCATGCGCTGCGGCAGCAGCCCGGTGCGCGCCAGATTGTAGAGCGCCGGCACGATCAGCCGCTTGGTCAGATCGCCATTGGCGCCGAAGATGACGATGGCGCAGGGCGGCGGCGGTGACTTGTGCGACAAGCTACTCATGATGGGCACTCACTTGTCGTCGTCTTTCGCCTTGCGCTCGGGCACCACGCTTTCGATATGGCCGCCGAATTCCTTGCGCATGGCCGACAGCAGCTTCTCGCCAAAGGTATTGTCGCTGCGGGAACGGAAGCGGGTATAGAGCGCCGCGGTGATTACCGGCGCGGCCACCGCCTCGTCCACCGCCGCCTGGATGGTCCAGCGGCCTTCGCCGGAATCGTCCACCTTGCCGGAGAATTCATCCAGCGTTTCGGACTTGGCCAGGGCGATGGCCGACAGGTCCAGCAGCCAGCTCGACACCACGCTGCCGCGCCGCCAGACCTCGGCGACATCGGCGACATTGATGTCGAAACGTTCATCCTGCGGCAGCTTGTCGGAGTTGCGCCCGCGCATGATGTCAAAACCTTCGGCGAAGGCCTGCATCAGGCCGTATTCGATGCCGTTGTGAATCATCTTGACGAAATGGCCCGCGCCGGCGGGACCGGCATGCATATACCCTTCGGTGACGCGCGGATCGCAGCGCTCGCGGTTGGGGGTCTTGGGGATGGTGCCTTCGCCCGGCGCCAGCGACTTGAAGATGGGGTCCAGCCGCTTCACCTGCGCGGCGTCGCCGCCGATCATCATGCAATAGCCGCGCTCCAGCCCCCAGACGCCGCCCGAAGTGCCGACATCCAGATAGCCGATGCCTTTTTCCGCCAGCGCATGGGCGCGGCGGATATCGTCCTTGAAATAGGTGTTGCCGCCGTCAATGACGCAGTCGCCCTTTTGCAGCAGCCCGCCCAGCGTCTCGATCGTCTCTTCGGTAACCTTGCCGGCCGGCAGCATCACCCAGACCGTGCGGGGGGCTTCAAGCCTGGCAACCAGATCTTCCAGCGACGTGGCGCCGGTGGCGCCTTCCAGCCCCTTCACCGCCGCCGGGAAGGCGTCATAGCCCACCACCTGGTGGCTGTTCTGCATCAGCCGCCGCCCGATATTGGCACCCATGCGGCCCAGTCCCACGATTCCAATCTGCATCAAAACTCCTGCTTTCGCCCCGCTCGGCTTTGGGACGCTATATGACGGCAATATCAGCCAAATCCGACGTTCTGGCCCGCCCCCGGCAGGGTCGTTCCGGGAACGCGGGGAGCATCCCCGGGTTCCTCAATAGCGTCATCCGGCCGCTCGCCCAAGCGCGCGGCATTTTGGGGTTTTTACAGGTCCACAGGACCAGGTCACCCGCCTCTGGCGGGATACCCCAAAATCCTTGATTTTGGGGGGCCACCCCTGTCAATTGACCCCTCATTTTGGGGCACCCCATGGACGACGATTTTCGCAAGGCAGCGCTGGCCTATCACCGCGCTCCGCGTCCCGGCAAACTGTCGGTGGAAGCGACCAAGCGCATGGCCAACCAGCGCGACCTGGCGCTGGCCTATTCCCCCGGCGTCGCCGCGCCTTGCGAGGAAATCGCCCGTGACCCGGCCCTGGCCCGCGATTATACGGCCCGCGGCAATCTTGTCGCTGTCATCACCAATGGCACCGCGGTGCTGGGGCTGGGCAATATCGGCCCCCTCGCCTCCAAGCCGGTGATGGAGGGCAAGGCGGTCCTTTTCAAGAAATTCGCCGGCATCGACGTGTTCGACTTGGAAGTGGATGCGCTGGAGATCGACAAGTTCGTCGAGGTGGTGGCGGCGCTGGAGCCGACCTTCGGCGGCATCAACCTGGAAGACATCAAGGCGCCGGAATGTTTCGAGATCGAGCGCCGGCTGCGCGCCCGGATGAATATCCCCGTCTTCCATGACGACCAGCATGGCACGGCCATTGTCTGCGCCGCCGCCATCAGGAACGGGCTGGTGCTGCAGGGCAAGACGCTGGCGGACTGCAAGCTGGTGACCAGCGGCGCCGGCGCGGCGGCCCTGGCCTGCGTGGACCTGCTGGTGGCGATGGGCCTGCCGGTGGACAATGTCACCCTGACCGACATCAAGGGCGTGGTGCACAAGGACCGCGGCGACGAGATGCCGCCCAACATGGCGCGCTTCGCCCGCAAGACCGATGCCCGCACCCTGGGCGATGTGCTGGTGGGGGCAGACGTGTTCCTAGGCCTGTCGGCGCCCAATGTGCTCAAGTCTGAATGGCTACCGCAGATGGCGCCCAATCCCCTGATCCTGGCGCTGGCCAATCCCGATCCGGAAATCCTGCCGGAACTGGCCAAGGCGGTGCGGCCCGACGCCATCATCGCCACCGGCCGCAGCGACTATCCCAACCAGGTCAACAATGTCCTGTGCTTCCCGTTCGTGTTTCGCGGCGCGCTGGACGTGGACGCCACCACCATCAATGAGGAAATGAAGGTGGCCGCGGTCGAGGCCATCGCCGCGCTTGCGCGTGCCGAAGGCAGCGACGTGGTGGCCCAGGCCTATGGCGGCGCCGCGACCGGTTTTGGTCCCGAGCACATAATTCCCAAGCCGTTCGATCCGCGCCTGATCCTGCATATCGCGCCCGCCGTGGCGAAGGCCGCGATGGACAGCGGCGTGGCGCGCCGCCCCATCACCGATTTCGACGCCTATGAGAGCGAGCTGGAAAAGTTCGTCTATCGCTCCGGCCAGTTGATGCGGCCGGTGTTCGAGGTGGCGCGGCAATCGCCCCGCCGCGTCGTCTATGCCGAAGGCGAGGAAGATCGCGTGCTGCGCGCCGTGCAGACGGTGGTGGACGAAGGTCTGGCCCATCCCACCCTGATCGGCCGCCGCGATGTCATCATGGAGAAGACCAAGCGGCTTGGGCTGCGGCTGGACTTCAACAAGCAGGTGCGGCTGCTGGACCCCGCGGCGGATACCGAGATTTTTGCTCCGCTGACGCAGCGCTACCAGCAGATGGTGCAGCGCCGCGGCGTGCAGCCGGAATCCGCGGCGCGCTGGATCGCCAGCCGCCACGGCATCGCCGCCGCCATGCTGCTGGAAGCCGGCGAAGTGGACGCGGCGCTGTGCGGGGGCTTGGGCGACTGGACGCGGCAGCTTGCCAACATCCTGCCGATCATTCCGCGCACGCCCACGGTCAGCCGGCTCTATTCGCTGTCGGCGCTGATCCTGCCCAATGGCGCGCTGTTCTTCTGCGACACCCACCTCAACCACGATCCCAGCGCCGAACAGATCGCCGAAATGACCTTGCTGGCCGCCAGGTCGGTGCGGCGGTTCGGCATGGAGCCCAAGGCCGCCCTGCTGTCGCATTCCAGCTTCGGCACCTCGGATTCGCCCAGCGCCCGCAAGATGCGCAAGGCGCTGTCGCTGCTGCGCGAGAGCCGGCCCGATTTCGAGATCGACGGCGAGATGCATGCCGATGCGGCGCTGAGCGATGTGCTGCGCGCCCGCTATGTCTCCAACAGCCCACTGACCGGTTCGGCCAATCTCATGGTGATGCCGACGCTGGATGCGGCCAATATTGCGCTGACCTTGCTGTCGGCCGCCACCGAGGCGCTGCTGGTGGGGCCGCTGCTGCTGGGCGTGGCCAAGCCGGTGCATGTCATGGTGCCGTCGGTGACGGCGCGCGGCATCGTCAACATGACGGCGCTGGCGGTGGCCCAGGCGACTGCAAAAACATAAAAAACGACACGGGGACGCTATGGACCTTCAGAACCTGGCTCAGCAGGCCGTTGCTTTCCATCAGCAGGGCAACCTGGCGGACGCCGAGAAACTGTACCTGCAGATCCTGGAGGCTGACCCCGCCTTGTTCGGGCCGCGCTATTACATGGGCGTGCTGCGGCTGCAGCAGGGGCGCAACCAGGAAGCTGCGGACTATCTGGCCGAAGCACTCCAGGTTTATCCCGAGGATCTCGGCGCCCTGATGAATTACGGCATGGCGCTGCGGGCGGCAGGCCAGGGCGCCCAGGCGCTGGAACAGTTCGACAAGATACTCGCGCTGCAGCCCAGCATGGCGGAAGCCCATTTCAACCGCGCCATCGCGCTGGCCGACCTCCAGCGGTTCGAGCTGGCGGTGGAAGCCTATGACCGTGCGCTGGTACTGCGCCCCGAATTCATCTCCGCGATGGTCAACCGCGCCGCCGCGCATGCCGCGCTGAACCGGTTTGACGATGCGCTGGAAGGCTATGACCGGGTGCTGCGGATGCAGCCCGGCAATGTCATGGCGATGAACAATCGCGGCCTTACCCTGCGCACCCTGCGGCGGCTGCCGGAGGCGGTGGACGCCTATGAAAAGGCGCTGGCGGCCGCGCCCGATTATCACGATGCGCGCTACAATCTGGGCGTGGTGCTGCTGGACATGCAGCGCAGCGCCGATGCGCTGGCGGCGTTTGATGCGGTGCTGCCGTTGCGCCCGGCCGATCCCGAACTGCTGAACAATCGCGGCGTGACGCTGTGGAACCTGGGCCGGCCGGCCGAGGCCCTTGCCAGCCTGGACAAGGCCCTGGCGGTGGAGCCCAGCCTGGCGGAAGCCTGGGGCAATCGCGGCCTGGCGCTGAAGGACCTGGCGCGGCTGGACGAGGCGCTGGCCTGCTTTGAAACCGTGACACGGCTTTCGCCCGACAATCCCGTGGGCTGGAACAGCCGCGGCAGTGTGCTGCGCGAATTGAAACAGTATGACGCCGCCATCGAGGCTTATGGCCGGGCGATCGCGCTGAATCCCAATTACGCCGAAGCGCTGAACAATCGCGGCTATACCTGGTGGGCGCACAAGCTGGAATATGCCCCGGCATTGGCCGACCTGCAGCGGGCACTGGCGATCGATCCCGACCATCCCTATGCCGCCGGCGAGATCCTGCATCTGAAGATGTATGGCGCCGACTGGAGCGACTTTGACACGCTGAAGGCCGGTATCGAGACCGGGGTGCGGCTGGGCCAGCGGGTGGCGCGGCCTTTCATGTTCCAGGCGGTGTCGGAGAACCCTGAAGACCTGCAGGCCTGTTCGCGCATCTGGGCCCGCGACAAGTATTTCGAGGTACCGTCGGCGCCCCACGACCGCGACAGCCGCAAGGCGCACACCAAAATCCGCATCGGCTATGTCAGCGGCGAATTCCGCGAACAGGCCACCGCCATCCTGATGGCCGGCCTGTACGAGGCCCATGACCGCGAGAAATTCGAAGTCATCGCCATCGACAATACCGGCCCTGATTCAGGGAAAACGGCCGAGGACGCCATGCGGGGGCGGCTGGAAAAATCCTTCGACCGCATCATCGACATCAGCGCGCTTTCGGACGAGGCGGCGGCGGCGGCGATCCGCGCGGCGGAAATCGACGTCCTGGTCAATCTCAACGGTTATTTCGGCAAGCCGCGCATGGGCGTGTTCGCGCGTCGCCCGGCGCCGCTGCAGGTGAATTACCTGGGCTTTCCCGCCACTTTGGGGGCGTCCTATATCGATTACATCCTGGCCGATGGCATCGTGCTTCCGCAGGGCGAACACGGATTCTATGACGAGAAGGTCGTCACCCTGCCCGGCAGCTACCAGGTCAATGACAACAGGGGCCGCGCCATTGCGAAAGCCCCCAGCCGCGCCGAGGCGGGATTGCCCGACAACGGCTTTGTCTTCTGCAATTTCAACAATGGCTACAAGCTGACGCCTTCGACCTGGGACGGGTGGATGCGCATCCTCAAGGCCGTGCCCGGCAGCGTGCTGTGGCTGCTGGAAAGCCGCCCGCCTTTCGCCGACAATCTGCGCCGCGAGGCTGAGGCGCGCGGCGTGGACGGTGATCGCATCCTGTTCGCGCCCGACCGCGCGCCAGCCGATCACCTGGCGCGACTGGGGCTGTCCGACCTGTTCCTGGATTCCCTGCCCTACAATGCCCACACCACGGCCAGCGATGCTTTGTGGGCGGGCGTGCCGCTGCTCACCCTGCGGGGCAAGGCCTTTGCCGGCCGCGTGGCCGCCAGCCTTCTTGCCGCGGCGGGCCTGAAAGAGCTGATCACCGAAACGCCTGAAGCCTATGAAGCGTTGGCGGTAAAGCTGGCCACGGATGCCGCGGCGCTGAAGATCGTGCGCGACAAGCTGAAGAAAAATCGCGACACCTGCGACCTGTTCAACACGGAAAAGTCCACCCGCGCCATTGAAGCCGCATACGCAAAGATGTGGCAGCGCTGGCTGGCGGGCGAAAAGGCCGAAGGCTTCAGCGTATAAACTGGTCGACGAAATCCGCGCCCAGGCCGACCTTGGCATAGTGGGCGCGGCACAGGTCTATCTTGGTGAAGACGTCCTCGTATCCCAGCACGGCGCCGTCGGGATCGACATAGATCATCACGCCATTCACCTGGAACATGGTGATCATCTCTTCCACGTCATCGTCCACCACCAGGGTGTGGGTCTCGCCCGGCGCTTCGTAGACATAGCCGCCTTCCTGGGCCACCCAGTCATGTTCCAGATAGCGCCAGCGGCCTTTGATGACATAACCGTGCACGGGCTGGGGATGGCGGTGGCGCGACAGCACGCCGGACTTGCGCACCCTGAGCAGGTTCATCCAGTAGCCGCGGCTGGCGCACAGGCAGAGCGGCCGGAACCAGACATTTTCCGCCTGCGGCACCCACACGCGCTCGTCTTCCGGCAGCACGGAGGGGATCACGATCTCCGGCGGTGACTCCTTGGGCTGCGGATGCCGATAGGGGATGCGGGAATTATCCTTGTTGGAATCGTTGGTGGCCATTTTCTTCTTCTCTTATTTTGCGCAATAGCCGCCGTCGATCGGCAGGATGGTGCCAGTGATGAACTTCGC
>CBIHOI010000030.1:0-21516 GCA_966211925.1 uncultured Hyphomicrobiales bacterium
CCTTCATCGAGGACAGCGGCAAGGAGCACCCCGTCGAGGTGGCCGAAGGCTGGTCGCTGATGGAAGGCGCGGTCAAGCACCTGGTTCCCGGCATTGATGCCGATTGCGGCGGTGCCTGCGCCTGTGCCACCTGCCAGGTCTATGTCGCGCCGGACTGGATGGCCAGGCTGCCGCCCAAGAGCGACATGGAAGAAACCATGCTGGATTTCGCGCCCGAGGTGACGCCCGCAAGCCGGCTGTCCTGTCAGTTGCGCATGACGGCGGCGCTGGACGGCATCGTGCTGAAGCTGCCGAAGAGCCAGCACTAACGCAATTTACAGATACGCCGTCCTGCGATCGCCGCTCACGTCCGGGCCATCGTCCTGGATGCGGCGGGGCAGGTGGCAGCGCACCAGCGTGCCGCCACCGCGCGTCGCGTCGCTTTCGATTTCCACCCAGCCGTCATGCAGTTCCAGGAAGCGGTTGACCAGCGCAAGGCCAAGCCCCGCGCCGGCGCGATTGCCGGGATGGCCCTTGGCCGAGAAGCGCTCGAACACATTGGCCTTCACCTCGGCCGGGATGCCGGGGCCATTGTCGGATACCGCGATCTGCACATCCTCGCCCACGATGCGCGCCGCCAGCAGGATCTGGCCGCCGCGCGGCGTGAACTTGAAGGCATTGGACAAGAGGTTGAACATGATCTGCCGCAGCCGCCGCGCATCGGCCAGGAACTTGCCGGCATCCGGCGAGACATCGACATTCAGGGTCAGCCCCACCTTCGACGCCCATTCGCGTGCATGCGCCGCCACGTCGGTGACGATGTCGTAGAGATCGATGCGTTCCAGCTCCAGCCGTAGCGCGCCGGATTCCACCAGCGCCAGGTCGAGAATGTCGTTGACCAGGCTTTTCAGCGTGTTGCCGCCCGCCACGATGGCATCGACATATTCCTGCTGCTGGGTGTTCAGCGCGCCGGGCATGCCGCTCTGCAGATGTTCCGAGAAGCCCAGGATGGTGTTCAGCGGCGTGCGCAGTTCATAGGAGACATGCTTGATGAAGTCCGACTTCAGCCGGTCGGCTTCCTCCAACCCTTCATTGCGGTCGCGCAGCGCCGTCTCGATGCGGAAGCGGTCGGTGACATCGGCAAAGGTCACCAGCGTCGCGCCGTCGGGCAGCGGCGCGGTGGACAGCGACAGGATCGATTTGTCCGAGCGTTCCACTTCGCCCAGGTCCTGCGCCCGTGCCCCGGCCACGATGGTGCCGATCAACTGGTCCCACAATTTTGAATCGCCGAAGCGGTCGCGCGACAGGGCCGCGATGGTGCGCACATGAGGTTCGCCGTCCAGGTCGTCGGCGTCCAGCTCCCAGATGCGGGCGAAGGCGGCATTGTGCAGCTTCAGCTTGCCGTCGGGCCCGAACACCGCCACGCCTTCGCTGAGCGTGTCGAGCGTGGCCGACTGCACCTTCATCAGCGTGTTGTAGTCGCTTTCCAGCGTCAGGCGCGCCGTCACGTCTTCATACAGGAAGGTCAAGCCGCCAAAGGGATGCGGCTGGGTGACGACGCGAATGGTCTGGCCGCCGGGCATGTGCCAGGCTTCCTCGCTGGCCTTCTCGCGCGCACCTTCGCCATACAGCGCCAGCCGCCCGCGCTTCCAGGCCTGATAATCGCGCTGCTCCGGCAGTTTGCGGGCGTCGCGCAGGCGGTCGAGAATGTCGCCTTCGCTGGGATGCCGGTCCAGGAAGGTTTCCGGCAGGCTCCACAACTTCACGAAGGCCTTGTTGTAGAAGGTCAGCTTCTGGTCGCGGCCAAAGATTGCCACCGCCGTCTGCAAGGTATCCAGCGTGGCGGCATGGGCGTCGGCATGCTGCTGCAACCGGGCTTCCGCGCCCACGATCTCGGTCACGTCCACCGCGGTGCCGATCACGCCGGCATCGCCCAGCGGAATTTCCGTGAAGGTCAGCGCCCGGCGCTGGCCGCCCACCACCGAGAAGCGCCGCGTTTCCTGCACCGCGTTTTCAAGCCGCGCCGCGGCGGCCAGGTCGCGCTCGCTCTTGTCCAGGGCAGACTGATCGCGCCGCGCCGCATCGAGATCGGCCGCACCTGCGCCCTTGAGGAAGGCGTGGTTGCCCCAGCTCAGTGCCAAGCCCTTGTCGCGCAGCCAGACCGGAATGGGCAGCGCGTCCAGGATGGCCTTGTAGTCGGCGCCCTGTTCGGCGATGCGCGGTTCTTCCAGCCACACCGCCGCCATGCCGCCCACCGCGCGTCCGCGCGCCATCAACACGCGGCCGTGACTGTCATGCACCGTCAGCGCGAAGCCCGCGCCGCGTTCCGCAAGTCCGTCGATCGCGCCCGACAGCGCCAGCGCATCGGCGCCCTTCAGGCAGGACTGCAAACATTCCTCGCCGCCGCCGTAGGAATAGGGCCCGGCGCCGTCACGCCCCCACACCACCAGCGCCTCGCGCCCGGCGCCCAAAAGCGCATCGCGCTCGCCCACCGCCGCCTTGCTCTTGGCGCCCACGGCGCGCAGCGAGCGGCGCAGGCGGCGCGCGGTGCGCTGCTCCGCCAGTGCCCACAGGCCCGCCGCAATGGCCAGCGCGACGCCGCCGCAAGCAAGCGCCGACAGCACGACCACATTGCCCGATTGCAGGGTCAGCGCGTCCGAAAGAGGGGCTGCCCAGGCCGGGGCGGGCAAAAGGGCGCTGGGACTCGCAGCCAGCAGGTATCCCCGCCAGCGCCGTGCCCCCGGCCGTCTGCCCTGTCCCATTTTGGGACGCATGCCGTAAGCCCCCGTTAATCCCTCGCCCGAACGGCGAATCACATTGGAATCAACAAGATAGCTGCGAGCACCGAGTCCGACTAGCGCTTGTGGTTAATAAACTATGAAAAACTAAACCCGCCTGACAGGCCCACATTTTGGGCCTGTGGACAAATTGTGAGTCAATTCAAAAAGTTAACGAGACCTTACCGGCAGTTCCCGCAGGGAAGCCGAGGCAAGCTTGGACCGGCGCGGCTCACGCCACAGGGGGGCAGCTATTGCATCCGCCAGGGCGAACGGTCGTTCCAGCCCCTGATCGCGGCGGAGGCCCAGGCCGTTGTCTTGTCCTTGTGACAGGCATTGCAGGCATTGGGGATGGCCATGGCGTCGGTCTGGGCCGGGGATACGAAATGGAAGGTGTGGCTGGATATGAACGGCCCCCCCGGCAGTTCCGGCTGGATTCTGGGCATGTGGCAGGAGACGCATTCGCTGCCCGGGCTGCCCGCCTTGTGATGCGTGTGCGCCTCAAGGCTCACGGCATGTGGCCCATTCTGGTTGTTGAGGCTGTGACAGGATGCGCAGATATCCTTTGCGGGTTTGCGCAGCATCGCGTCATTGGCGGTGCCGTGGGGGTCGTGACAGCTGAAGCAGGTGACGCCGCGCGTGTACATCAGACTCTGGACGAAATCATTGCCCTGCATGCGGTTCTTGTGGGCCGTGCCATCGGGGAAGTGGGTGAAGGTGGTTTCGCCCAGCTTGTGCTCTTCCAGTTTCCAGTAGTCCGCCAGCTTGAGACCGGCATGATATCCCACCGGCCAGTCGTAATACTTGCCCTTGATCGGATTGCCGAGTGGCTGGCCCTGGGAATGGCACTGGATACAGGTGTCGTTGGCCTGCACATAATTCTGCCGGGCAGGGTTCAGGATGTTGAACAGCCTGGGGGCGGCGACATGATTGCTGCCGGCGCCATGGCACTGTTCGCAGCCTACGTTCCATTCCTTCACCTGTTTGGTGTCGATATTGTAGTCGACGGAATGGCAGCCATCGCAGAGCGGCCCGGTGGGGCGGGCGGAATTGTCGCCCTTGGGGTCGGGATAGTGTTTGGCCCACCAGTCGCCTGTGTCGGGCACATGGTATTTCGACCATGTCCCGGTCGCGACATTCCACTGCGCCGGCAGGGGCACATAGGTATCTCCCTGTTTCTTGAAATAGCGCTGCTTCCACTTGCTGCCATAGACAAAGGCGATGTCGTCCTTGGTGAAGGTCACGATCTTGGGATCGGCCTTGCTCAGGTCGGGAATGATGGCGTCGGGATGGACCTTGGGGTCCACCACGATGTTCGCCATGCGGGTCTTGCGCCAGCGGTCATAGACATCTTGGTGGCAGCTTTCGCAGGCCTTGGAGCCGACATAGTGGGCTGCCAGGACCGAGCTTTCCTGTTGCCGGACAATCTCTTCATCCTTCACGGGCGCCACCAGCGCCATGTTGCGCAGGTAGGCCACGAGTTGCCAGACCTGCCGGTCGGGGAAATTCCACGCCGGCATCGCCGTGTTCCGGATGCCGTTGCGGATATGATAGAAGACTTCGCCATCCGTCAGAGACGGCACCAGCATGTGAAGCACCGGCGGGCGGGGGAAATTGCCCGCACTGATCTCGGTCTTGCCGCCGCCGTCATAGGCATGGCAGATCTCGCACTTCTTTGTGAACAGGTCATGGCCCGCGCGAATTTCAGACATTGCGGGTTTGGCCCCCAGGGGGCTGGCCATGTCGGCTGCCGATGCCGGCACGCTGTTGTGCAGCAGCCAGGTCGCTACGTCGGTTTCCAGCTTGCTGGGTTCCTGCCGCGCCACCGAGAGTCCAGGCAGCAAAAAGGCATAGGCTGCACCGGCCACCAGCCCGAGCAGCAGCAGGATCGCCAGAAACCTTGCCAGAAACCTTGTCAGTCCGGACATCCGCATGGTGCTTCCCCGCCCGCGCCTGTCGGGCGCTTTTGCTGCGGCCGACGGTGCCGCGGGGCGCCCTTGCTGGGCTTGGGGTCGCGACCACGCACCGTGCGGGGAATATAGCAATGGCCAAGGTGGGCAGGCGAAAACAAAAAGGCGCGCGGCAAGGCCGCGCGCCTCTTCCCAGCCCTTCGACGGACTTAGTAGCGATAGGTCTCCGGCTTGAACGGGCCGGCCTGCGGGATGGTGATGTAGTCGGACTGCTTCTTGGACAGTTCGGTCAGCTGGGCGCCGACCTTGGCCAGGTGCAGGCGGGCGACCTTCTCGTCCAGGATCTTGGGCAGGACATAGACCTTCTTCTCGTACTTGCCGGTGTTCTGCCACAGCTCGATCTGGGCGAGCGTCTGGTTGGTGAACGAGGCCGACATCACGAAGCTCGGATGGCCCATGGCGTTCCCCAAATTAACAAGACGCCCTTCCGACAGCATGATGATGCGCTTGCCGTCGGGGAATTCGATCTCGTCCACCTGCGGCTTGATGTTGTGCCACTTGTAGTTCTTGGTGGCCGCGATCTGGATCTCGCTGTCGAAGTGGCCGATGTTGCAGACGATGGCGCGGTCCTTCATGGCGCGCATGTGCTCCACGGTGATCACGTCGACATTGCCGGTGGCGGTGACGAAGATGTCGGCCTTCGGTGCGGCCGTCTCCATGGTCACGACTTCATAGCCTTCCATGGCGGCCTGCAGCGCGCAGATGGGATCGATTTCCGACACCATCACGCGGCAGCCGGCGTTGCGCAGCGACGCGGCCGAACCCTTGCCCACATCGCCGAAGCCGGCGACCATGGCGACCTTGCCGGCCATCATCACGTCGGTGCCGCGGCGGATGCCGTCCACCAGCGATTCCTTGCAGCCGTACAGATTGTCGAACTTCGACTTGGTGACGCTGTCATTCACATTGATGGCGGGGAACAGCAGCTTGCCTTCCTTCTCCATCAGGTACAGGCGATGCACGCCGGTGGTGGTCTCTTCCGACACGCCCTTGATGCTGGCGGCGATCTCGGCGAACCAACCCTTGGGCTTTTCCTTCAGGAGGCGCTTGATCAGCGCGTAGAAGACTTCTTCTTCTTCATTTTCCGGCTTCTCAAGGAAGGCGACATCGCCCTTCTCGGCGCGCAGGCCGTGATGCACCAGCATGGTGGCGTCGCCACCATCGTCCAGGATCATGTTGGGATAGCCGCCGCCATGCCACTCGAACAGCTTGGCGGTGTAGTCCCAGTAATCCTTCAGGCTCTCGCCCTTTATCGCGAACACCGGGATGCCGGCGGCCGCGATGGCGGCGGCGGCGTGGTCCTGGGTCGAATAGATGTTGCACGACACCCAGCGGATGTCGGCGCCCAGCGCCTTGAGGGTTTCGATCAGCACGGCGGTCTGGATGGTCATGTGCAGCGAACCGGCGATGCGCGCGCCCTTGAGCGGCTGCGATGGGCCATATTCGGCGCGGGTCGCCATCAGGCCGGGCATTTCAATCTCGGCGATGTTGAGCTCCTTGCGGCCCCATTCGGCGAGAGAGATGTCCTTGACGATGTAATCCGTGAAAGCCATTGGCGCGATTCCTCGATTTGCAGCTGCGCTCATAGCAGCGGGGTGGGGAGGGGGCAAGAAAGATATAAAGAAAAGTGCATATCCTTGTGTCGCAGGCAGCCGACAGGAGAAATTTTCAAGTTCCCGCAACTGATTAGCCTTCCGGCGCTTCCCCAAGGGCAACCCCGGAAAGTGCCCCATGACCGACATCAAGCAAGCCAGGATCCTGATTATCGCCACCAACGGCTTCGAACAGTCCGAGCTGGAAGTCCCCCGCGACCGGCTGAAAGCGGCCGGCGCCAACGTCCAGATCGCCTCGCTGGACGGGGCGCAGATCAAGGGCTGGAAGGGTGGCGACTGGGGCGGTACCGCCGACGTGGACCTCGCCATCAAGGATGCGAAGGAAGGCGACTACACCGCGCTGGTGATCCCTGGCGGCGTGATGAACCCCGACAAGCTGCGGGTCGACGAAGCCACGATGAAGCTGGTCAAGGCCTTCCTCGCCAGCGGCAAGGTGGTGGCCGCTGTCTGCCACGGCCCGTGGCTGCTGGTGCAGGCCGATGCGCTGCGTGGTCGTCAGGCGACGTCCTATCCGTCAATTCGCAAGGATGTTGAAAATGCCGGCGCCACCTGGATCGATGAAACCGTGGTCGTGGACAACGGCATCATCACCAGCCGCAATCCCGACGATCTTCCCGCCTTTGTCACCAAGATCATCGAGGAAATCGAAGAGGGCAAGCATCACAGCCGCGCCGCCTAGGGCCTTTCGGCGCTCAAGGCCCTTCAACGGTGTAGCCCGCCTGCCGAAGCAGCGCGGGCACACCGCGGGCGCCAGCCAGATGGCCGGCACCGACGGTAACCAGGAAGACATGCCGCTCCTTCAGCATCGCCTCTATCTGCGGCACCCAGCGGGCGTTGCGGTCGTCCAGCAGCGCCTTGCGGGCGGCGGGGAATTCCTCCAGATCGCCATTCAGCAATTCGTCCAGCGCCTTCTGGTCACCCGCGCTCCACGCCGCCACCAGGGGCTGGATCTCGGCGGCGGCATCACGCAAATCCTTCAGGCTGGATTCAAATTCTTCCAGCTCAAGCTTTTCGTCGTGCGGCGCCAGCACTGAAAACTGCTGGGCGACGGTTTCCAGATAGCGCATCGGCTTGCCGTCCGCGCGCGCCTCCGCCATCAGGCTGGTGTCCACGCCCTTGTCCGCGCTGAACCCGGCCCGGGAAATCTGGGCGAACATCATCTGCAATCCCGCAAGCCAGGGCCGGTCGTGATCCACCTGTTCCAATGTGATGCCGGATGCGGCCAGCGCCGCCGTGAAATCCTCCTTCGCAGCCGGTCGCAGCAACCCGCTCAGCCGCTGGTCCGGCGGCAGAAAGCCATGGCTTTTCACCAGCGCCTGAAGCTCAGCCATCGAAGCTTCGTCCTGCGAGACCTCGAATACGAACACATCGGCGCGGTGGATGGCGGCGGTGATGGCGGGCGAGCGCCATTGCACATCGGGCGGCAGGATATGGACAGAGCCCAGCAGATAGACTTCGCCCCTGTCGGCTTTGTTTGGGCCGCCTTTCACATGCCAAAGTGTGGGGTTGGCGACAGTGTCCGCGGACGCCGGCGCAACCAGCAGCAGCAGCGCCAGCAGAAGATGTTTCATTCCAGACATATCGCACCCACCACAATCATCAGCGCCGACAGGATACGCCGCGCCGTCAGCTTTTCACCAAACAGGATTCGTGCCAGCAGCACGGCGAACAGCACGCTGGTCTCGCGCAATGCCGAAACAGAACCCATCGGCGCGCGTGTCATGGCGAAAATCACGATGCCATAGGCGATGACCGAGATGATGCCGCCCGCCGCCGCAAGTCCGGTCTGTGACGCGCCGCGCCACACCGGCTCGCGTCGCCACACCAGGTAGAGCGGCAGCGCCGTCGCGCCCCACAACAGGCACATCCAGGCGGTATAGGCGATGGCGCCCTGCGACAGCCGTCCGCCGATGCCGTCGGTAACACTGTAGGCGGCGATGAAAAACCCGGTGCCCAGCGCATAGAGGATGCCGCTGCCCGGCACGCGCCGGCCTTCGAACGCCAGCGAGATGATGCCCAGGCTGACCAGCGCGATGCCGATGGCGGCCGCCATGCCCGGCCTTTCGCCCGCGACCAGCGCCGCCCCCACCGTCACCAGCAGCGGCGAGGAGCCGCGCGCAATCGGATAGGCGCTGCCGAAATCGCCGTGGCGATAGGCGCGGATCAGGAAAACGTTGTAACCGACATGCAGCAGCGCCGATGCGGCGATACAGGGCCAACTGGCGCGCGCGGGCAGGGGCAGGAAACAGACCGCCACCGCGCAGGCAAGCGCGGTGGCAACGCCCATCACGGTCATGGACCAGAAGCCGTCGCCGCCGCGCTTCAGCAGCGCGTTCCAGGAGGCATGCAGCAGGGCCGCGAACAGGACAAAGGCGGCGATGCCGGGACTCACGGCGATTCCCCTGCCTGCCGCGCGTGGCTCAAGCCGCTGTCGCGCGTCGCGCTTGGCAATGATTTGCGGCAACAAAGTTGCCGCAAATCATTCCTCACCGAACTTGGCTTCGACCAATGCGAGAATGGCCTTCATCGCTTCCGCCGCGTCGGGCCCTTCGGCGGTGATCTCGACTTCCGAACCGATGGAGGCTGCCAGCATCATCAGCCCCATGATGGACCGGCCATTCACTTCCTGGCCGTCCTTGATGATGTGAATCTCGGATTGAAAGCGCGCGCTGGCTTCCACCACCTTGGCGCTGGCGCGGGCGTGCAGGCCGCGCTTGTTGGGTATGATCACCCGGGCCGAAAGCTTGTCCGCCATTACAGGTCCGCGCTGCCGGCGCGCATGTATTTGCGCCCCGCATCAATGGCGTCCTTGACGGCCTGCTCCAGCGGCACCTTGTTGCGGATGTCGATCAGCTTGATCAGGCTTGGCAGGTTGGCGCCGGCCAGGACTTCGATCTTGCCCTTTTCCAGCAGCGTGAGGGCCAGGTTGCAGGGTGTGCCGCCGAACATGTCGGTAGCGATGATGACGCCGTCACCCATGTCCACCGACTTGGCGGCCGCCGCGATCTCGCGCTGCCGGCGCTCGATATCGTCCTCGGGCCCGATGCAGACGGCGCGCAGATGGGTCTGCGGACCCACCATATGCTCCATCGCGGAAATGAATTCCTGGGCGAGGCGCCCGTGGGTAACCAGAACGATGCCGATCATGAACCCTTACCTTCAGCGGCGCGGACAGTAGCAAAAGAGCGCCGCCGGGGAAGGGGTTATCCGGCTGCCGGGAGCGTTAATGCAAGCGAAAAGTGTCGCGGAAGGTCCCGCGTGAAAAAGCCGCCAAAGCGGCGCGAATCCGGGCCGGTGTGGAGGCGAAGCGGCCATCCAGCGTGATTTGCGGCGTCTGCGTTTTCAGAAATTCGTACAATGCCGGTTCCGGTAGCCTTGCGCCCTCGCGGCCCAGCCTGACCACCAGCGTGATCTTCACGCGCGCCCGCACCGGCAGCTTGACGATGCCCACGCCGCGAATCTCCAGCAGGCCCGCAATACTGGCCGGCGCCGTGGCGTGCAGCGCGCCTTTTGCGGCGAACAGGATGGTGCGGTCATCCGCCACCAGCTTCGCACCGCCATCGATCAGCCGCAGCGCCACATCGGATTTTCCGGCGCCACTGGGCCCCAGAAGCAGCACGCCGCGCGCGCCGATGGCGACGCAACTGGCGTGGATGTTCGTCTCCTCGGAACTTTTGACGTCAGAAGTGGGCAAGCGGCAGCTCCACGATCAGGCGCGCACCGCCGCTTGTTTGATCCGGAGAGGGCGCCCTGTTTTCGGCATAGATGCGCCCGCCCGCGCCTTCGATGATCTGCCGCGCGATGGAAAGGCCCAGGCCCGAATTGCGTCCGAAATTCTCGCCCGGCCGCTCGGTGTAGAAGCGCTCGAAGATGGATTCCAGATTGTCGGGGGGGATGCCGGGGCCTTCATCCTCCACCGTCACCCGCGCGCAGATATCGTGCTTGGTCGCCGTTATGGTGACCGTGCCGTCCGCCGGCGAGAAGGACACCGCATTGTCGATCAGGTTGCGAAAGACCTGGCCCAGCCTTTCATCGCGACCGCGCACGATGGCATTCGCCGGCAGCTCATCCTGCAAAACAAAGCGCACGGCATGGGCCGTGTCGGTCATCTGGTAAATCTCAACAATGGTGGAGAGCAGTTTAGACAGCGTCACCGCCTGCGGCGCCTCGCGCGACAGTTCGGCATCCAGCCGCGAGGCGTCGGAGATGTCGGTAATCAGCCGGTCGATCCGCTTGATGTCGCCGCGCACAATGGCCAGCAGTTTTGCGCGGCTTTCATCGTCCTTGGCGCGGCTGAACATCTCCACCGCGCTGGCCAGCGAGGTCAGCGGGTTCTTCAGCTCATGCGCCACGTCCGCAGCGAAACTTTCGATCGCGTCAATGCGGTCATACAGATTGGCCGTCATGGCGCGCAGGCTGTCCGCCAGGTCCCCGATCTCGTCGTCCCGCTCCGGGAAGTTGGGAAGGTCGCTGCGCCCGCCGATGCCGGACCGCACCCGGTCGGCAGCCGCCGCCAGCCGCTTCACCGGTTCGGCGATGGTGCCGGCCAGGTACAGCGACGAGAACAGCATCACCAGGAAGGCAACCGCAAACACCTCGATCAGGGTCGCGCGCTCGGCCCTCAGGATGCCGTCAATGTCGCCGCCTTCGGTGGTCAGCAGCAGCACGCCATAGATGGCGGTGAAACGCTGGATCGGCACTGCCACCGAAAGCACCAGGCGGTTGCGCTCATCCACCCGCTCGGCATTGCCGGTTGCCCCGTTCAGCGCGGTGGCGACTTCGCCATAGACCCGGCCATCCTGGCCAGCTTCGTAATAGGGCTGCAGCCGCGCAAAGGGCCGAACCCCCATGATGCCGTCATAGAGGCGCTTGAACCATTGCTCGGTGCGCGTGCGCATGTCGAGCGGCGGCAGATCCTGCATCTGCACGACATTGCGCGCCAGCAGGTTGCGTGTATCCGTGGCGATGCGCCCGCTGGGCAGATACAGGCGCGCCCGCAGCCGCGTCGGCGCGATGAGCTGGCGCAGCAGCGGCTCGGCCTGCTCGACCTTGAGGGTATGGGTTTCCGGTTCGGTGGCATATTCGGCCAGCGTGCCGGCCACGATATTGGCCTGTTCCTGGATGGAGGTGAGGCGTTCTTCCACCAGGCCCCGGCCGCTCGCCTGCACCAGGATGACGCCGCCGGTCAGCACGATCAGCGCCAGCGCATTGAAAGCCAGGATGCGCCAGGTGAGGGCGGAAAAGTGTGGCATTACTCGCGGTAGCGATAGCCCACGCCGTATAGCGTTTCGATGGCATCGAAATCGTCGGCCACGACCTTGAACTTCTTGCGCAGGCGCTTGATGTGGCTGTCGATGGTGCGGTCATCGACATAGACCTGGTCGTCATAGGCCGCATCCATCAGGCTGTCGCGGCTCTTCACGAAACCGGGCCGCTGCGCCAGCGCCTGTAGGATCAGGAATTCGGTGACGGTCAGGCGCACGGGCTTGCCGTCCCAGGTGCATTCATGGCGCTGCGGGTCCAGCGCCAGCTTGCCGCGCACCAGGGCTTCCTTCTTGGACGCTTCGCTGCCCGGCGCGGCCGCCACGCCGCCGCGGCCTTCGGCGCGGCGCAGCACCGCGCGCACGCGCTCCAGCAGCAGGCGCTGGGAGAAGGGCTTGCGCACATAATCATCAGCGCCCGCGTTCAGCCCCATCAGCTCGTCGATCTCCTCATCCTTGCTGGTGAGGAAGATGACGGGCAGTTCGGCATTGGCCTGGCGCAGCCGGCGCAGCAGTTCCAGCCCGTCCATGCGCGGCATCTTGATGTCCAGCACCGCGAGGTCGGGTGGGGTGGTGGTCAGCGCCGTCAGGGCCGCGGCGGGATCGGAAAAGCTGCGGACCTGATAGCCTTCCTGCTCCAGCAACATGCTGACGGAGGCCAGGATATTCTTGTCGTCGTCGACCAGTGCGATATTCGCCATGGAATCCGTTCAAAATGTCGCTGGGCTAGTATAAGCCCATGATGAACAAAGCAAAGTCCAAAAGGTTCCCGTTTGGTGACTGTTCCCCATGATCCGCGCCGCTTCCAGAGCACCGTGGCCTATTACGAGCGCTACCGGCTGGCCTATCCCGACCGGCTGATCCAGCGCGTGGCCGCGCTGGCGGGGCTGGCGCCGGGCGATGCCGTGCTGGATCTGGGCTGCGGCACCGGCATGCTGGCGATTCCCTTCGCCAGCCTGGGCACGACCGTCACCGCCATGGACCCCGAGCCCGACATGCTGGCGGCCTGCAAAGAGGCGGCGCTGGCGGCCGGCGTGGTGGTGCAAATGGTGCAGGGCAGCTCCTATGACCTGACCCCGGCCATGGGACCGTTCAAGCTGGTGGTCATGGGACGCAGTTTCCACTGGATGGACCGCGCCGCGACGCTGGACATGCTCGACCGCATCGTGACGCCCGATGGCGGCGTGGCGCTGTTTCACGATGCCCACCCGCCAGTGGACGAGAATGCCTGGTTCAAGACCATGCGTTCGGTCGGCGACAGGTTCGGCCGATCCCGGGAGCGGCACGGGGGCCATCGCCGCTATGAGCCTTATCTCTTCGCCTCTGCCTTTACCTGCCTGGACGGGCTTTCGGTCACTGTCCGCCAGCCGCTGACGGCGGACGACATCATTGGCCGCGCCTTTTCGACATCGGTCTGTTCGCCGCAAAGGCTGGGCGAGGCGCAGGAGGAATTCGCCAGCACGCTGGCCGCCGCCTTGCGTGATCTGTCGCCGGATGGGACATTCACCGAAGTTGCAGAGCTCGTGGCGCTGCTGGCGCGCCGCCCGCACAAAACAGATGTTTGGGGGAAATGATGCTGGACGGAATCCTGACGGGGCAGATGCAGCCCCTTGCGCTGCTGATCACCGGCGTCCTGCTGTATCTCTATTTCCTGCCGTCCCTGCTGGCCTTCCTCAACGGGCATCGGCGCTTCTTCATCATCTTCGTGCTCAATGTTCTGGTGTCACCGGTGCAGGCGACGGTGCTGCATTTTCTCGCGCCCGGCTTCGCGGCGGTAGACATGCGCGACCTGGCGGCAATCGGGCGCGTGGCGCTGGTCACAAATTATGGCCTGGGCTGGATTGCGCTGATGGTATGGGCGCTCAGGCCCGGCACGCCGGACCCGCGCCTGCTGGCGGCCCAGAATACCAAGCTGTACGACGCCGTCGCGGCGCTGCCGCTGATCCTGTGGTTTGCCTATGGCGCACTGCAGCTGCGTCCCTCTGTGGTCAACGACATCGCGCTGATCGCGCAAAGCCGGGCCGATCTGTTCACCTGGGTGCACCTGTTCTCGCTGCTGTCGGCGCTGGCCTTCGATCTGCTGCTGGTCTGGATGCTGGTGGTGCGTGACCGCGCAATCGCAAAGTCCAAGGGCCTCCTGCCGCGCGTCTGTGGCTTTGCCGGCACCTTCCTGGGTGTCGGCATCCTGCAACTGCCGCAGGTGCACCTGACCCTGCCGATGCAGTTCCTGGCGGCGACGCTGACCGGCGTGGGCAGCCTGGCCTCGGTGCTGGTGCTGTGGCGTCTGGGAAAGGCCTTCTCGATCATGCCGGAGGCCCGCACCCTGGTCACCAGCGGTCCCTATGCCCATGCGCGCCACCCGCTCTATGCGGTGGAGATGATCACCATCGTCGGCATGGCGCTGCAGTTCGTGCAGCCCTGGGCCTTCCTGGTGGCGCTGGGCGTGGTGATCCTGCTGGTGGTTCGCAGCGTGTACGAAGAGCAAGTGCTGTCCGCGGCCTATCCGGAATATGCGGCGTATCGCGCGAAGACCAGGCGTTTCATACCTGGCGTGATCTAGCGGCCATTGTCATGGCCCCCGTAAAGTGGGCCATGACAACAAGGTGTTACTTGAACTCGACCTTCACGACCTCATAAGACCGCGCGCCGCCGGGGGCTGCGACTTCCACGGTGTCGCCCTTGCTCTTGCCGATCAGGGCGCGTGCAATCGGGGACGACAGGGAGATCTTGCCGGTCTTGGCATCGGATTCCACATCGCCCACGATCTGGAACTTGCGCTCCGCATCCGTGTCCTCGTCCACCAGCGTGACGGTGGCGCCGAACTTGATGCTGTTGCCGGACAGCTTGGAGATGTCGATCACGTCGGCGCGGCCGATCTGGTCTTCCAGTTCCATGACGCGGCCCTCGATGAAGCTCTGCTTCTCCTTGGCGGCGTGATATTCGGCATTTTCCGACAGGTCGCCATGCGCGCGCGCCTCGGCGATCGCCTTGATGATCTCGTGGCGCTCCACATTCTTGAGCTGTTCCAGCTCGGCCTCCAGGGCCTTGAAGCCAGAGGCAGTCATCGGAATTTTTTCCATCTCGTCCGTCCCTCCCCAGCCTGATGCGGGGCAAAAAAAGTCTCTCGCCGCCGGGGTGAACCGGCTGCGGAGACTGTTGTCTGTTAAGGCACTGAAATCGCTGACAAAAGCAAAAGGCGGGTCAGCGGGTGCTTACAAAGAGTAGGACTGCAAGGGGGCGACTTCAAGGCTTCCCGCACGCAGCGCCGCGATTGCCTGGATCGCTGCCGCCGCACCCGCCATGGTGGTGTAGTAGGGCACCTTCAGGGTCAGCGACGCCCGGCGGATGGAGGAACTGTCGATCAGCGCCTGCTGCCCGTCGGTGGTGTTGAACACCAGGTGGATTTCGCCGTTCTTCAGCGCGTCCACCACATGCGGGCGCCCCTCCAGCACCTTGTTGACCACGGCGACCTGAAGCCCCGCCGCCTGCAAGACCTTGGCCGTGCCGCGGGTGGCGATCAGCGAGAAGCCCATCTCCACCAGCGCGCGCGCCGGGGCCTCGATCAGATCCTTGTCGGCCTCGCGCACCGAAATGAACACGGTGCCGCTGGTCGGCAGCTTCACGCCGGCCCCGATCTGGCTCTTGGCGAAGGCGCGCCCGAAATTCACGTCGATGCCCATGACCTCGCCGGTGGAGCGCATCTCCGGGCCCAGGATCGTGTCCACGCCGGGGAAGCGCGCAAAAGGCAGCACCGCTTCCTTGACGCTGATGTGGCCGCCTTCCTGGAAGGAATGGTTCGGCTTTTTCAGCGCCATGGACGCCAGCGTCTCGCCCGCCATCACGCGCGATGCGATCGCCGCCACCGGCAGGCCAATGGCCTTGGCCACGAAGGGCACGGTGCGGCTGGCGCGCGGATTGACTTCCAGCACATAGATCTCGCCGCCCTGGATGGCATATTGCACGTTCATCAGGCCCTGGACCTTCAGTGCCTTGGCCATGGCCACGGTCTGGCGTTCGATCTCGGCAATGACCGGCGCCGACAGCGAGCGCGGCGGCAGCGAACAGGCGCTGTCGCCGGAATGCACGCCGGCTTCCTCGATATGTTCCATGATGCCGGCGATGAAGACATCGCCGTCCTTGTCACAGATCGCGTCCACATCCACTTCCGTGGCGCGGTTGAGGAAACCGTCGATCAGAACCGGATTGTCGCCGGAGATGCGGAACAGTTCGCCGGACGCGACCTGCTTCTTGGCTTCGGCCTCGTCGGACACCACCACCATGCCACGCCCGCCCAGCACATAGCTGGGGCGCAGGATCACCGGATAACCGATCTCGTTGGCGATGCGCACCGTTTCGTCCGCCGTCATGGCGGTGCCGTTCTTGGGCTGCTTCAGGTTGAGGTCGTTCAGCAGCACCTGGAAACGCTTGCGGTCTTCGGCCAGGTCGATGGCGTCGGCACTTGTTCCAAGAATGGGCACGCCCGCATCGCGCAGGCCGTTGGCCAGCTTCAGCGGCGTCTGGCCGCCGAACTGCACGATCACACCGGCCAGGGTGCCTTTTTCCTGTTCCTTGGCGATGATCTCCAAGGTGTCTTCCAGCGTGAGCGGCTCGAAATACAGGCGGTCCGAGGTGTCATAGTCGGTGGAGACGGTCTCGGGATTGCAGTTGACCATGATGGTTTCATAGCCGGCCTTCGACAGCGAATAGGCGGCATGGCAGCAGCAATAGTCGAACTCGATGCCCTGGCCGATGCGGTTGGGGCCGCCGCCCAGGATGATGATCTTCTTCGCATCGGTCGGCTTGCTTTCGCACACCGTCTGCCCGCCGACCGGCGATTCATAGGTCGAGTACATGTAGGGCGTCAGCGCCGCGAACTCCGCCGCACAGGTGTCGATCCGCTTGAAGCAGGGATGGATGTCCAGCGCGCGGCGGGCGTCGCGGACAGCGGCCTCCTTCAGGCCGGACAGCTTGGCCAGCCGGGCATCGCTAAAGCCCATCGCCTTCAGCGCGCGCAGGCCCTTGGCGTCCTTGGGCAGGCCGTTCGCACGAACGCGCTCTTCGGCCTGGATGATGCCTTCGATCTCGCCCAGGAACCACGGGTCATAGCCGGTGATGCGCTGGATCTCGTCCAGCGGAAAGCCGAAGCGCATCGCCTGGGCGGTCTGGCGCAGCCGGTCCGGCGTGGCGCGGGCCAGCGTGGCGCGGATTTCGGTGACGTCATTCTCCATGGCGATTTCGTCGAAGCCGGTCAGGCCCGTCTCCAGCGAACGCAGCGCCTTCTGCAGCGATTCCTGGAAGGTGCGGCCGATGGCCATGGCTTCGCCCACCGACTTCATCGCGGTGGTCAGCAGCGGCTCGGCGCCGGGGAATTTCTCGAAGGCAAAGCGCGGGATCTTGGTGACGACATAGTCGATCGTCGGCTCGAAGCTGGCCGGCGTCACCTTGGTGATGTCGTTCTTCAGCTCGTCCAGGGTGTAGCCGACGGCCAGCTTGGCGGCGATCTTGGCGATGGGAAAGCCGGTGGCCTTCGACGCCAGCGCGCTGGAGCGCGACACGCGCGGATTCATCTCGATGATGACCATGCGGCCATCCTTGGGATTCACCGCCCACTGGACGTTGGAGCCGCCGGTCTCCACCCCGATCTCGCGCAGCACCGCGATCGAGGCGGACCGCATGCGCTGGTATTCCTTGTCGGTCAGCGTCAGGGCAGGGGCGATAGTGATCGAGTCGCCCGTATGCACGCCCATGGCGTCGATGTTTTCGATGGAGCAGATGATGATGGCGTTGTCCGCCTTGTCGCGCACCACCTCCATCTCGAATTCCTTCCAGCCCAGCACCGATTCCTCGATCAGCACTTCGTTGGTCGGGGAGGCTTCCAGCCCGCCTTCTACGATGGCGAAGAATTCCTCGCGGTTGTAGGCGATGCCGCCGCCGGTGCCGCCCATGGTGAAGCTGGGACGGATGACGGTGGGCAGCCCGACTTCGTCCAGCACCGTGAGCGCCTTGGACAGGGTTTCGGGCGCCAGCTCGGTCATCGCATTGCCGCTGCCGTCATAGATGGGATTGCCGCTAGAATCCTTCTTCTGCCGCAGCTGGCCTTTCAGGGTATAGCCCTTGGGCACATCCAGTCCGATGGACAGCATCGCCTGCTTGAAGCGCTCGCGGTCTTCCGCCTTGTCGATGGCATCGGCGGTGGCGCCGATCAGCTCGACATTGTGCCGGTCCAGCGCGCCGATCTTGCGCAAGGACAGCGCCGTGTTCAGCGCCGTCTGCCCGCCCATGGTGGGCAAGAGGGCAAATACCCGGCCTTCGGGCACATTGGGACGCTCGCGGGCGATGATCTTCTCCACCATCTCAGGCGTGATGGGTTCGATATAGGTGGCGTCTGCCATGTCCGGGTCGGTCATGATGGTGGCGGGGTTGGAATTGACCAGCACCACCCGGTAGCCTTCCTCGCGCAGCGCCTTGCAGGCCTGTGCCCCGGAATAGTCGAACTCGCAGGCCTGGCCGATGACAATCGGTCCCGCCCCGATGATCAGAACGGTATGGATATCTGTGCGTTTCGGCATGGCAAACTCGCGCGCGCGGACGGTCCAGCGCGGTGAGCGCTGCGGGCCGGCCAGGATGTAGGTTAAGGGGATCGTTTAGTGCGGTGCGAAGGGGGACGCAACCCCCAAATTCAGGACCGCCAGCGCAGCACGCGTTCCTGCACAGGATTGACGAATTCCGTCCCGTTTTCGACCGATTCTTGCCAGGCCTTCTTCACCCGGTGGTACCAGATGGCGGGCTGGTCGCTGTCCTGGATCAGCATCAGCTTGGGGTCGAACTTCAGGCCCTCGCGCTGCAATTCCACGATCTTGCGGTCATCGCCGATGAAGGTGCGGCCCACCGCCCAGAAGATGGGATAGAGGAAATTCATCCAGCCCGGCCAATAGAACACCTGGATGATGTCGGTATTGTCCGCATCGCGCGGCGTGCAGACCGTCAGTCCCACCAGCTTGAACTTCAAACCCAGCAAGTTGCCTTCCAGGATCTCGAACCGCGTTGAAGGCAGCTCGAAGGTGATCTCGGTCGTCACATCGCCCAGCAGTGAATAGGCGGGCTTCGAAGGTTTGTGCTTGGTCATCACAAACCCTGTCGGCAGCGGTTCGTAGTGCTTTTCCTTCAGCCGCGGCGTGCGCTTCCACCACCAGTGGTCATGGACATAGGCCGCATGCACCGGGTCCATCAGGCCTATGACGGCATGGTCGATACCGCAGCGGAAGGTCTGTGTCTCGGTCCAGCGCATCTTGTGCGGCACGCCTACCGAAGGCGGTTCGGACTTCGGCGCGGCGCCCGGCGTTGCCGCCATGTAAACCCACACCAGCCCGTCCTGCTCGCGCACCGGATAACTGCGGACCTTGATATTTTCCAACTGGAAGGCCTGCCGTGGCACCAGCGAGGGGATGGCACTGCACATCCCATCCTTGCGGAAGCGCCAGCCGTGATAGGGGCATTCCACGCTGTTATCGGGCTTGATCCGCCCTGCCGACAGCGGCACGCCGCGATGGGGGCAGACATCGCGCATGGCGAATATCGCCCCCGCATGGTCCCGGCCCAGCAGCACCGGCTCGCCCAGCAGCATCTCGCGGCGCATGTCGCCGCGCTTCAGGCTGGCGCCAAGCGCCGGCATGTACCAGAGGTCGCGCAGGAACAGATCGTCGGCCATGGGAACCTGCTTAAAGAACGCCGCATTTTCCTGCAAGAAAGCAGGAAAGCCGCTAGGATTTCTGGATGAGAAACCCTGTCAAAGCCTTGATCGACCGCAAAATCATCGGCCGCGCGCTCATTGTGGGCGTCCTGTTTGAAGGCCTGTTGATGCTGGCCGGGCATTACCGCCCGCTGCTCCACGTCCATTATGCCCTGTTCGGCTGCATGATGATCGCGGGCACCGCGGCGCTGCTCTACGCCCGCGACCTGGCGGCTGGCTATGTAAAGGGCGCACTGGGCGGCCTGGTGATCGGGGCCGCCTGCGGGCTGGCGGCGGTGGGCACGGCCAACCTGCTGGGCGACCATCCCGAAGCGTTCCTGCCCTATGGCGTGATGATCTGTGCGCTGGTCGGTGCCATCGGCGGCCTGTTCGGCCAGTATGCCGCATGGATACGGCAATTCATCGCCAGCCTGCGCAGCGGGCGTTTCGAATAGCGCGTGGGGAGAAGCTGTCGGCTGGCGCGCTTCGGCCCGGATTAAGGGGCTGGGGGGCTTGTTGATCCGAGCAGACTCACAGCCAACCGACCATCAAAGACTGGTCCCCGATAACGGCCATGAATCGACCCAATCATGACCATTTCGCGGCGGGGTTCCTCCCTGACATTTTCGACAGAATCGCCGGTTTTGTGGGCTTGCCGCGGCTAAGTTCCGGGATCATCATCGCAATTGGATGGTGGAAGAACCGATAGCCTTGCACCGGGCCGTTCAGGCGCCGGACTTGCCCCCAGCGGCCCCTGTTCGAATTGCGCCGCAAACGGTCTTTGACCGCCCCGAACTGAACCGCATCCTGAACCTGTATGGCCGCATGGTCGCGGCCGGCGAATGGCGCGATTATGCGCTGGATTTCCTGGAGGAGGTGGCGGTCTTCTCCATCTTCCGCCGCGCCAGCGAGATGCCGCTGTTCCGCATTGAGAAGCGTCCCAGTCTGCGCAGCCGGCAGGGCATGTACAGCGTCATCGCCCATGGCGGCATCATCCTCAAGCGCGGCCACGAACTGGCCCAGGTGCTGAAGGTGTTCGACAAGAAACTGCTGAAGGCGTTGGCCAAGGACTCCTGACAGCCTCCCGATGATCCAGCTTGAAGAAATCCACACCGACTATGGGACCATCAATGTCTCCAGAACCCGCGCCACGGGGGCGCTGACCTACGAGGTCGGGGGGCGCCGCCAGGCAGCGGCGGACGGCAAGGGCATCAGCATCGCGCCCTATATCCATGCGATTTTCAGCCTGCTCACCCAGGCAAAGGCGCGCGACATCCTGATGATCGGCGGCGCCGGCTGCACCCTTGGCACCATGCTGGCGCGGGCGGGACGCAAGGCGACGATCGTGGATGTGAATCCTGCCTCTTTCGCCGTGGCCCGGCAGCATTTTGGCCTGCCGGATTCGGTCATCTGCCGCGTCGCCGACGGCGAAGTTTTCCTGCGCGACCAGGCCGGGACGCATGATGCGATTGTCCTGGATGCATTCCATGGCGACGATATCCCGCCGCATCTTCTGTCGCCGCAATTCCTCGAGCTGGCGCGCGGGCACCTGGCACCCGGCGGCGCCCTGTTCGTGAACATCCTGGTCAAGCATGATTTCGACGATTGTGCCGACCAGCTCGCCCGGAGCATGAAAAGCGCGTGGAGCGATGTTCGTGTGCTGGACGCCATGGGCCTTTGCGACCGCAACGCCATCGTGATGGCCGGGCAGGTCTCCCATCTGCAGGAGCCGGATATGCTGATGCGCCCGGACGTGGATGCGAAGGCGATCCAGAAAGACTTGCGCCGGCTGCAGTTCCGCGGACTGAAGAAGCCGCCGCGGGTCTTCGGCGGCTGAAGGCCCGCTTTCGGGCCATGACGGATGAACGACAGGAGCTTGCGCCATGTATGTCTGCGGCCTCGTCATTCCGGTGCCGGAAGACCGCATGGACGACTATCGCCGCTGGGCCGAGAACGGCGCGCAGTTCTTCAAGGACTATGGCTGCCTGGAAATCGTGGAAAGCTGGGAAGACTTCGTCCCCGAAGGTAAAGCCACCGACTTTCGCAAGGCGGTCGCCGCTAAGCCGGGCGAGAAGATCGTCTTCACCTGGCAAATCTGGCCCGACAAGACCTTCTTCGAAGCCGCCGAGGAAAAGATGCACCAGGACCCGCGCATGGACAGTGCCGGTGCGCCGCCCTTCGACGCGC
>CBIHOI010000031.1:0-21014 GCA_966211925.1 uncultured Hyphomicrobiales bacterium
TGAACGAGCCGCGCTATGCCTCGCTGCCCAACATCATGAAGGCCAAGAAGAAGCCCATCGCGGAAAAAACGCCCGCCGAGCTGGGCGTGGATGTGACGCCGCGCTTCAAGGTGCTGAAGGTTTCAGAACCGCCCAAGCGCGGCGGCGGCGTCAAGGTCGCCAGCGTCAGCGAACTTTTGGACAAACTCAAAGCAGACGGCGTGCTGCCATGACCAGTCTTGTTGTTGCCGAGCACGATAATGCTTCACTGAAGGACGCCACACACAAGACAGTGACAGCGGCTGCCCAGGTTTCTTCGCCGGTGCATGTGCTGGTGGCGGGCGAGAACTGCGCCGCGGTAGCCGAAGCGGCCGCGAAGATCGCGGGCGTGGAAAAAGTGCTGCTGGCCGATGGCGCGATTTACGCAAAACAGCTCGCCGAGCCGATGGAAGCGCTGATCCTGTCGGTGGCGGACGGCTATGACGCGATCCTGGCGCCAGCCACCACCAGCGGAAAGAATTTCCTGCCGCGCGTGGCGGCGAAGCTGGATACGCCGCAGGTTTCCGAAATCATCAAGGTGATCGCGCCCGACACCTTCGAGCGGCCGATCTATGCCGGCAACGCCATCGAGACGGTGCAGGCGCCTGCCGGCAAGACGATCATCACCGTGCGCACCACCGCTTTCGCGGCCGCCGCAGACGGCGGCAGCGCGGCGATTGAGAAGATTGCTGCGGCGGGCGATCCGCAGCTTTCGAGCTTTGCCGGCGAGGCGCTGTCGAAATCCGAACGCCCCGAGCTTACCTCCGCGAAGATCGTCATCTCCGGCGGTCGCGGGCTCGGCTCGGCCGAGAATTTCAAGCTGCTGGATTCCATCGCCGACAAGCTGCACGCCGCCGTTGGTGCCAGCCGCGCCGCCGTGGATGCGGGTTATGTGCCCAACGACTATCAGGTGGGCCAGACCGGCAAGGTGGTGGCGCCCGATCTGTACCTGGCAGTGGGCATTTCCGGCGCCATTCAGCATCTCGCCGGCATGAAAGACTCTCGTGTCATCGCCGCCATCAACAAGGATGAGGACGCTCCCATCTTCCAGGTGGCGGATTACGGACTGGTCGCGGACCTGTTCCAGGCATTGCCGCAAATGGACGAAGAACTCGCAAAGCGCGGCTACAAGTAAAGGCGAATGTCATGACTGTTGAAAAAATCGGCGTGGTTGGCGCGGGCCAGATGGGGACCGGCATCGCGCATGTGCTGGCGCTGGCCGGCTATGACGTGGTGCTGGACGACATCAACAAGGATGCCCTCAGCAAGGCCATCGAACGCGTCAACAAGAACATGCAGCGCCAGGCTGCCAAGGGCGTGATCCAGGAATCCGAGATCGCGCCGGCCCTGGCCCGAATCCGCATCACCGAAAACCTGGACGACCTGCGCGACCGCGACCTGGTGATCGAAGCGGCGACCGAAGACGAAGCCATCAAGAAGAAGATCTTCCAGGACCTGTGCAAGCGCATCAGTGACAAGGCGATGATCGCCACTAACACGTCATCCATTTCCGTGACGCGGCTTGCCAGCGTTACCGACCGCCCCGAAAGCTTCATCGGCCTGCATTTCATGAATCCGGTGCCGCTGATGCAGCTGGTGGAAGTGATCCGCGGCATCGCCACCAATGACGCGACCTTCCAGGCGGCACTGGAAATCGTCAAGCGCGTGGGCAAGACCGCTGCCTATGCCGAGGATTTCCCCGCCTTCATCGTCAACCGCATCCTGCTGCCGATGATCAACGAGGCGGTCTATACGCTGTATGAAGGCGTCGGCAATGTGGACGCGATTGACACCGCCATGCGGCTGGGCGCCAACCACCCCATGGGCCCTCTGCAGCTTGCCGACTTTATCGGCCTGGATACGTGCCTGTCGGTGATGCAGGTGCTGTATGAAGGCCTGGCGGATTCCAAGTACCGCCCCTGCCCGCTGCTGGTGAAGTATGTGGAAGCGGGCTGGCTGGGCCGCAAGACCGGTCGCGGCTTCTACGACTATCGCGGCGAGCACCCGGTGCCGACGCGGTAATTCACGTCCCGCTGATCCGCTTGAAGTATTTCACCGCTTCCGGGCTGTCCCAATCCGCGGGGCCTTCGGCCTTGGCCACGATCTTCCCGTCCGGATCAATCAGCACCGTCATCGGCAAGCCATAGGCCCCGAAGCTCTTCAGCATCACCACGTCGGTGTCGCGAAAGACCGGCAGCTTGACCTTGTGGCTCTTGATGAAGCCGGCGGCATCTACCGCGCCCCGGTCCATATTGACGGGAATGACCCGTATTCCCGGCGCGAAGACCGCCAGGCGCGCCAGGGCGGGCAGTTCGGCGACACAGGGCGCGCACCAGGTGGCCCACAGGTTCAGCAGCACAAACCGGCCCTTGAAGCTGGAAAGCGCGTAGCGAACGCCCTTGGCGTCGGTAAAGGCCACATCGGGGGCGGCTTTGGGGGTCTTTTCCAGCTTCAGCGCCGCTAGGCTGGGCGGCGGCTCCATGCCCTGATGGACAGCAAGCAGCCCCCTCGCATATAGGATGCCGAAGGCAAGCGCGACTATCACGGCCAGGGAGATGATGATCTTTTTGGTCACTGGTCACCGGATGAGAAAATGAGCACGAACAAGATGTGGGGCGGACGGTTTGAATCCGGCCCCGCCGCCATCATGAGGGAGATTACCCCCTCGATCGATTTCGACAAGCGCCTCGCGGCGGAAGACATCGCGGGCAGCCGCGCCCATTGCCGCATGCTGGCCACCGAAGGCATCATTTCCAAGGATGACGGCCAGGCCATTCTGGGCGGCCTGGACACCATCGAAAAGGAAATTGCGGCCGGAGCGTTCGTTTTCAGGCGCGAGCTGGAAGACATTCACCTCAATATTGAGTCGCGGCTGGCCGAACTGATCGGTCCGGCGGCGGGACGGCTGCACACCGCGCGTTCGCGCAACGACCAGGTGGTGACGGATTTCCGGTTGTGGGTGCGCGCCGCCTGCGAGCGTGCCGACCAGGGCCTGCTGGCCTTGCAGCGAGCGCTGTATGCCCAGGCCGAAAAGCACCTGGACACCATCATGCCGGGCTTCACCCACATGCAGGTGGCCCAACCGGTGACGTTTGGTCATCACATGCTGGCTTATGTGGAAATGTTCGCCCGCGACCGCGGCCGGTTCGAAGATGCGCGCAAGCGGCTGAATGAATCGCCGCTGGGCGCCGCCGCGCTGGCGGGCACGTCCTTTCCCATCGACCGCGACAACACCGCCCGGGCGCTGGGCTTCGCGCGGCCGATGCGCAATTCCATGGACGCAATCTCGGCGCGCGATTTTGCGCTGGAATATCTGGCGGCCTGCACCATCAGTGCCGTGCACCTGTCGCGCCTGGCGGGCGAGCTGGTGCAATGGTCCACGCCGGCCTTCGGGTTCGTGAAGCTGTCGGATGCCTTCACCACCGGCTCCTCCATCATGCCGCAGAAACGCAATCCCGATGCGGCGGAACTGATCCGCGGCAAGACCGGGCGCGTGCTGGGCGACTTCGTGGCGCTCGCCACCGTGGTGAAGGGCCTGGTGCTGACCTATGGCACCGACCTGCAGGAGGACAAGGAACGGGTGTTCGACGCCGCCGACACGCTGGAAATCAGCATCGCCGCCATGGCCGCGATGATGGCCGACCTGACTGCGAACCCGGCAAAGATGCGCGCTGCCTGCGAGGCCGGATATCCCACCGCCACAGATCTTGCCGACTGGGTGGTGCGTGTCCTGAAGAAGCCCTTCCGCGAGGCCCATCATATTGCCGGTTCGATCGTGAAGCTGGCGGAAGATGCCGGCGTCGGACTGGATGCGCTGACGCTGGAACAGATGCAGACGGTCGAGCCGGATATCACTGATGCCGTGTTCAAGGTGCTGTCGCTGGATTCCTCTGTCAATTCGCGCATGAGCCTGGGCGGCACAGCGCCAGCGCGGGTGCGCGAGCAGCTGGCCTATTGGAAGGGGCTTCTGAAATGAAGACATTCCTGATCTTCACCGCGCTCGCCCTCATGGTGACAGGCTGCGGCGTCAAGAACGACCTGATGAAGCCCAATGGCAGGCCCACACCCAAGGACGAGAAAGACCCGTCCAAACCGCCTTACCCGCTGGGCCGTTAAGTGAATTATTTCGAATACAAGGACGGCGTGCTGTGCGCGGAAGGCGTGCGGCTGGATTTGCTGGCGGAAAAAGTCGGCACGCCTTTCTATTGCTACAGCAGCGCGACGCTGGAGCGGCACTTCAAGGTGTTCTCCGGTGCCCTGCCGGCGGGCTCGCTGGTCGCCTATGCGATCAAGGCCAATGACAATCTGGCGGTGCTGAAGACGTTGGCGAAGCTGGGCGCCGGCGCCGATGTCGTATCGGGCGGCGAGCTGGCCAAGGCGCTGGCAGCCGGAATCCCGGCCGGCAAGATCGTGTTCTCCGGTGTCGGCAAGACCAAGGCCGAAATGCGCGCCGGGCTGGATGCCGGCATCTACCAGTTCAATGTCGAAAGCGAGCCGGAACTGGCGGCGCTGAACGAGGTGGCACTCGGCGCCGGCAAGCGCGCGGCGGTGAGCCTGCGCATCAATCCCGATGTCGATGCCCGCACCCACGCCAAGATCAACACCGGCATGGCGGAGACCAAGTTCGGCATTCCCTTTGCCCATGCCCGCGAGGCCTATGCCCATGCGGCGACCCTCAAGGGTATCGAGATCGTGGGCGTCGATGTCCATATCGGCAGCCAGATCACCGAGCTGGAACCCTTCGAGCAGGCCTTCACCATCGTGGGCGAACTGATCGCCACCTTGCGGGGCGACGGCCACACCATCTCGCGCCTCGACCTGGGCGGCGGGCTGGGTGTGCCATACGAGCACAACAATGAGCCACCGCCCGACCCCACCGCCTATGGCGCGATGGTGACACGGGTGACGAAGAATTTCGGCTGCACGCTCAGCTTTGAGCCCGGCCGGCTGATCGCCGCCAATGCGGGCGTCCTGGTGTCGCAGGTCATCTATGTGAAGCGCGGCGACGCCAAGACCTTCCTGATTATCGATGCGGGCATGAACGACCTGGTCCGCCCGGCCATGTACGACGCCTTCCACGAGATCGTGGCGGTGCGCCGGCCTGAGCCGGGTTCCCCGCGGCCGAGATATGACGTGGTGGGACCGGTGTGCGAAACATCGGACCTGTTCGCCAGCGAACGCCCGCTGCCGGAACTCAAATCGGGCGATCTTGTGGCGATCCTGACGGCAGGGGCCTATGGCGCGGTAATGGCGGGTGATTACAATGCCCGCCCGCGCATCCCGGAAGTCTTGGTCGCGGGCGAACAATGGGGCATCGTGCGCCCCAGAGAGAGTATTGCCGATCTTGTCGCCAAGGACCGCATTCCCGACTGGCTGGCGGACTGACCCTCTGGGTCGGCGCCTGGCGTTGGCGCGCCTGGTGCTGGCGATCGAGAAGGTGCTGCCGCGACTATGGCCGGCGGCGGGCTTCGCCGGGTTCTACCTGGCGATGGCGCTCACCGGCATCTTTGCCTTCGTCCCCTGGCCGGTGCAGGGGCTGCTGCTGGCCACCACCATCACCGCCAGTGCCTATTCCTTGGCCGAGGGTTTCGAGGATTTCGTCCTGCCCCGCGATCTGGATGCGGCACGCCGGCTGGAGCGCGACAGCGGCCTCGCCCATCGCCCGGTGTCGGAGCGGGACGACCGGCCCGTGGGCAATGATCCTTTTGGCCAACAACTCTGGGCGCTGCATCAGGCGCGCGGGCTACCGGCGAAATTCCGCCTTTCGCCGCCCCGCGCCAACATCGCCGAACGCGATCCCCATGGCCTGCGCTGGTATGTGCTGATTGCCTTGACGGTCGGCGTGGTGCTGGCGCGCGGCGATACCGGCGCGCGGCTGATCGCGGCGTTCGACAGCGGCGCGGGCGCCGCCGCCAGCCTGGATGCCTGGATTGATCCGCCCCCCTATACCGGCATGCCGCTGACCAGCCTGCATATCGGCGAGGATGGCATCGTGACGGTGCCGCAAGGTTCGGTGCTGAACCTGCGGGTTCATGGTGCGCCACGCACGCCTGGCCTGGCGGCAGGCAGCAACAGCGCCCCGCGCTTTGCCGGCGAGGAAGGCGAATATTCCAGCAATGTGATCCTGAACGACAGTGCACGGGTACGGGTGCAGGTGGGCGGCCATGCCATCGGCCGCTGGACGATCGATGCGGTACCTGACATTGCGCCGACCATCACCATGACATCGCCGCCCCGGCGCACCGAACAACTGGCGACCCGTTTCACTTTCAAGGGCCATGATGATTACGGCGTGGCCAAGGTGCAGGCCGTCCTGGTCCCTCCGCGTGGCAAGCCGCTTCTGGTGGACCTGCCGCTGGCCCAGGCGCTGAAGGACGTGACGCAGGATACCTATGTCGATCTCACCAGCCACCCCTATGCCGGGCTGACGGTGCAGGCGCATCTGGAAGCACGCGACGCCATCGGTCAGGTGGGCGCCAGCCAGACCGTCAGCTTCAAACTTCCGGCACGCATCTTCACCGATCCGCTGGCCCGCGCCATCATCGAGCAGCGCCAGCAGCTTGCCACCACCGATGCGGCAGGGCGCAAGATCGTGCTGCTGACGCTGGATGCGCTTACCATCGCGCCGGACCGGTTCTATGCCGGCAAGAACGACATCTTTCTGGCCCTGCGCAGTGCCTATAACGGCGTGAAGAACGCCAAACATGAATCCGACATCACCCATGTCGAGGCTTTGCTGTGGGAAACCGCGCTGAAACTGGAACGCGGGGGGCTTTTGTCGGCGGCAGAAGAACTGCGCAAGCTGCAGATGATGCTGACCGCCGCCATGGCCGCGGGCGCGCCGCAGGAAGTGATCGATGAACTGCTCAAGCGCTATGACGAGGCCATGAAGCGCTATGTCCAGGCGCTGGCCGCCAACCCGTCACCGCAGAGCATGGAGCCGCCCTCGCCCGACGCCAAGACGCTGGGCATGAACGACGTGCAGACCCTGCTGCAGATGATCCAGAAGCTCAGCCAGGCGGGTGATCGCCAGCAGGCGGCACAGCTTCTGGCCATGCTGCAGTCCATGCTGGAAAACATGCACATGCAGCAGGGCGGCAAGGGTGGCGAACAGAGCGCCCAGGACAAGGCGACCAACGAGCAGCTGCAAAAATTCAGCGACCTGATGAGCAAGCAGCGTTCGCTGCTGGACAAGACCTTCCGTCAGCGCCAAGGCCAGCCTGATCCGAAGGATGGCGGCGCGCAGGGACTGGCCAAACAGCAGCAGGACTTGCAGAAGCAATTGCAGGACTCGCTGAAGGGCATAGACGGCAAGTCCGCCCAGAAACTGCGCGAGGCCGGCAAGGCGATGGGCGAGGCGCAAAGCGCGCTGGGCCAGAAAGACCTTGAAAATGCCGGCAGCGCACAGAACCAGGCGCTGGAAGCCATGCGCCAGGGCGCACAGGCGCTGGCGCAGCAGGCGCCGGGCGGCAAGCAGGCGGGCGGGAAAGATCCGCTGGGACGCGGCGCCTCGCCGCTGGGCAATTCGGGGGTGAAGATTCCCGGCGCCACCGATCTCGCCCGCGCGCGCGCCATCCTGATGGAGCTGCGCCGCCGCGCCGCGCAGATGAACCGGCCGCAGTCGGAGCGCGATTATCTCGACCGGTTGCTGAAGGCGTTCTAGATTTTGCCGATATACGGCAGGCCGCGATACTTGCCGGCATCGTCCATGCCGTAGCCGATGACGAAATCATTGCCGACGGGAAAGCCGACATAGTCGGCATTGGCGACGCGGTCGGGGCGCTGCTTGTCCAGCATCACCGCCACCTGCACGCTGGCGGCGCCCGCGGCCTGGATGATGGAGACCGCCTTGGCGACAGTGCGCCCGGCATCCAGCACGCCGTCGATCACAAGGACATGGCGGCCGGCGATCTGCTCCGACGGACCGGCGATCATGCTGATGGCGCTGGCCACCCGCTTGTCGCCATAGGAGCGCAGCCACACCATTTCCACATCCATCGGCACGCCTTCCCAGGCCAGTGCGCGCAGCAGGTCGGCGGCAAAGACAAAGCCGCCCACCAGGACGGGCATGGCGATATCAGGTACCAGGGGGGCCGACGCTATGGTGCGGGCCATGGCGCGCACCCGGTCCTGGATCTGCTCGGCGGAAAACAGGATGTCGGGTGGCGTCATGATCTATTGGCCGTCCTTGGCGAAACGCACTTCCAGATGGCGCGCCGCCGCGGGCGGGCTTGAGAGGCGGGTGGTGAAAGGCACTGACTCGCCCGCCTTGAGCACCGTGGCGGTGGGCTTGAAGGTCCAGTGATAGAGCTCGTGCTTGTCGGCATCGCTGAGGGTGACGCGCACCGTCTGCGGTACCGGCAGTTCGCGCGCCCCGGTATTGACGATCACCCCCGACACCGCCAGCACGATCTGGCCGTCTTCACTTTCGCGGCGATAATCCACCTGGCGGAAATCGATGCCGCTGGCATTCACCTTCAGGCCCAGGCTGGAATAGACGCCGGTGGACTGGGGCCAGATCACCGCAATGTCCTGGCGGTAGCGCACCGCCGATACCGCGATCAGCAGCACCACCACGATCAGCCCAATCCAGCCCGCGACCACGGCGAGCTTGGGGCCCAGGGGGGCGCGCGGCTCCGCTACCGCCGTCGCCGGCGCATAGGCGCGGATGGAAGATGGATTGTTCACCGGATAGGGGGAAACGGGCTCGGGTTCAGGTGTCGGCTGAGGGATCGCCGCCTCTGCCAAGGGGTCCTGCTCCGGCTCGGGCGCTTCGGCGGCCTGGTGCCAGCTATGGCCGCATTTGGCGCAGCGCACGGTGCGGCCAGCGGCGGGAAACTTGGCCCCATCCACCGAATAGCGCGTATCGCAGTTGGGACAGGTGAGAATCATGCCCGGCCTGTTGAAATATCAGGCGAAAATAGGGGCCAGGGGCCATGACCGCAAGCTGTGTGATGGCTATGTTCGCGGCCATGGTTCGTTTCGAAAATGTCGGTATGCGCTATGGCACCGGGCCAGAGGTGCTGAAGGATGTGAGCTTCTCGCTGGAGCCGGGCTCCTTCACCTTCCTGACCGGACTGTCCGGGGCCGGCAAAACCACGCTCCTGAAGCTGATATACGTCGCCGAACCGCCGTCGCGGGGACTTATCACGCTGTTTGGCACGGAACTGGCCACCGCCAGGCGCCGCGACCTGCCGGGCCTGCGCCGCCGCATCGGGGTGGTGTTCCAGGACTTTCGGCTGCTCAACCACCTGTCGGCCTATGACAATGTCGCTCTGCCGCTGCGGCTGGCGGGCAAGAAGCCGCACGAATTCTCCCATGACGTGCGCGAGCTGCTCTCGTGGGTGGGGTTGGGCGACCGTATGGATGCGCGGCCCGCGACCCTGTCGGGCGGCGAGCAGCAGCGCGTCGCCATCGCCCGCGCCGTGGTGGCGCGGCCTGACCTTCTGATCGCCGACGAGCCCACCGGCAATGTCGATCCCGAAATGGGGGCGCGGCTGATCCGGCTGATCGCGGAACTCAACCGATTGGGTACCACGGTGCTGATCGCCACCCATGACCGCGCCTTGATCGAGGCGACACGGGCGCGCGAGATGCGGCTGATCGAAGGCCGCCTGGTCGAATTGAGGGCGGCATGAGCAAACTCCCATGAGTGAACGGGCCACCTATATCCTGCCGCGTGACAAGGGCGCCGCCCCGCTGGATTTCGTCATCGCGGTGATGGCGTTCCTGGCAGCGCTGGCGCTGGGCGCCTCGCTGGTTGCCGACCGCGCCGCCCACGGCTGGCAGAGCGGACTATCCGACCGGATCACAGTGCAGATCATGCCGCCGGAAACGGGCGATGCGCGTGCCGGACTGGAAAGTGAAACCAAGGCGGCGCTGGCGCTGTTGAATGCCGCGCCGGGCATTGCCCACGCCACCCTGCTATCGGATGCCGAAATCAACGCCCTGGTCGAACCCTGGATCGGCAAGGACGGTGCGGTGTCAGGCATTCCCCTGCCCCGGCTGATCGATGCCTCCGTCACGCCAGGCGCATCGCTCGACACCGCCGCGCTGGCAAATGCGCTGAAACGCGCCGCGCCGCACGCCACGCTTGACGATCATCGCCGCTGGCTGGCGCGGCTGAAGGGTCTGGCGGATGCAGTACGCTGGTCGGCCTATGCCATCCTGCTTTTGATCGCAGGCGCCACGGCCGCAGCAGTGTCGTTTGCCACGCGCGCAGGCCTGGACGCGCATCACGAGATGGTGGCGCTGCTGCATCAGATGGGCGCGCTGCCCGGCTTCATCGCCCGCGCCGTGGAATGGCACTATTTCATCTCTGCGCTCTTTGCCGCAGCCTTGGGCACAATGTTCGCGGCGCTGTTCTTCCTGGGCGCCAGCGGACTGGAGATATTCGGCCTGGAGGCGGTTCCCTTCCTGCCACCGCTGTCGCTGAAATGGACCGAGATCCCATGGCTCGCGGCGGTTCCGGCCGCCACTGCGCTGATCGCCTGGGCCACGGCGCGCGTATCTGTTTTGTCGGTGGTCAAGGCTATTTATTGAGTCTTTTGCCCTGCTATTCTTGGCCTGTCTCCTCAAGTGGGGGGCAGTTGGAGCTTTGACGGTTTGCGCGCTTTCCTGGGCATCATTTTTCTGTTGTTGCTGGCCTATGCGATCAGCTTTGTGCTGTTCGTCAGCAACCTGCCGGGTCCGCCGCAGATGCTGCCACAGGCCGACGGCATCGTGGCGCTGACGGGCGGCGACGAGCGGCTCGACACCGCCGTGGCGATGCTGGAAAAAGGCGTGGGAAAGCGGCTGCTGATCAGCGGCGTGTCGCAGAACACCACCAAGGCGGATCTGGCCAAGCTGTCGGAAGGGGGGCCGCGTTTTCGCTGCTGTGCCGACCTGGGCTATACGGCCGAAGACACCCACGGCAATGCGCAGGAAGCGGCGCAGTGGACGCGTGAAAATCATTTTTCCAGCATCGTGATCGTCACCGGCCGCTATCACATGCCGCGTACCATGCGCGAATTTTCGGTGGTGCTGCCCGACGTCACGCTGATCGCCTATCCGGTGGACCAGGCCGGCATTGATCTGTCGGGCTGGTGGCGGCATCCGCGTACGGCACGGCTGCTGCACCGCGAATATGCCAAGTATCTCGCCAGCCTGGTGATGACGCGGCTGAACTCATGATCCAGCTGCGTTCGGCGCTGTTCCTGCTGTGGTTCCTGGCGGCCACCACCATCTTGTCGCTGATCTTCCTGCCCGTGCTGCTGCTGCCGCGCGGCGCCACCATCTGGCTGGCGCGGGTCTGGTCGCGCGTCACGTTTTTTGGCCTGAAGCTGTTTGCCGGCATTGACTGGGAAATTCGCGGGCGCGTGCCCACCGGCCCGGTGCTGGTCGCCGCCAAGCATATGAGCATGTGGGACACCCTGGCCTTGTACCTGGCGCTGGAGGCGCCGGGCATCGTGTTGAAACGCGAGCTGCTGCGCATTCCCTTCTATGGCTGGTTCCTGTGGAAGGCGACCGCGATTCCCATAGACCGCGCCTCCGGCGCGAGCGCCTTGCGCAAGATGGGCCAGGCAGCAAAGGCAGTGCTGGCAGACGGGCGGCCGATCCTGATCTTTCCGGAAGGCACGCGCAAACAGCCGGGTGCCGCGCCCGACTATAAGCCCGGCGTGGCGGGACTGTACGGGATGCTGGGCGTGACCTGTGTGCCTGTGGCGCTGAATTCCGGGGCCTACTGGACCGGCTTCATCAAGCGGCCGGGGACCATCGTGCTGGAATTTTTGCCCGCCATCCCGCCGGGGCTGAAGCGGGCCGAATTCATGGCCTTGCTGGAGCAGCGGATCGAAACCGCTACGGCTGCCATTTTACCCTGATATCTCAAAGACTTGTGGGAATTGCCGGTTGGGCAACCATGCCTATCTATAGAAGTGGCGAACCCCCGCCCGATATGGTTGTTACCTCCTGATGAGCGCGATTTCCCAAACCATCTGGGACATGAAGTACCGGCTGAAGGCGCCGGACGGTACGCCGCTGGACCGCGACGTGGCCGATAGCTGGGCGCGCGTGGCGCTGGCGCTGGCGCAGGCCGAAGCGCCGGAGCAGCGCGTCGCCCGCGCCGGCGATTTCGCCCATGCCCTGGCAGGTCACAAATTCCTGCCGGCGGGACGCATCCTGGCGGGGGCCGGCACGGGGCGCGACGTGACGCTGTTCAACTGTTTCGTCATGGGCACCATCACCGATTCCATGGATGGCATTTTCCGTGCCCTGCGCGAAGCGGCGCTGACGCTGCAACAGGGCGGCGGCATTGGATATGATTTTTCAACGCTGCGCCCCAAAGGCGCGGCGGTGAAGGGCGTGGGCGCGGATGCATCCGGACCCGTCTCGTTCATGGATGTGTGGGATTCCATGTGCAAGACCATCATGAGCGCAGGTTCGCGCCGCGGCGCCATGATGGCGACCTTGCGGGTGGATCATCCCGACATCGAGGATTTCATCACCGCCAAGCGCACGCCGGGCCGGCTGTCGAACTTCAACCTGTCGGTGCTGGTGAGCGATGCCTTCATGGCCGCAGTGAAGTCCGACGCCGACTGGGACCTGCAATTCGGCGGGGCGACCTACCGCACCGTGAAGGCCAAGGCGCTGTGGGAAACCATCATGCGCAGCACATACGACCATGCCGAGCCGGGCGTGATCTTCATCGACCGCATCAACCAGCAGAACAATCTGGGATACTGCGAAACCATTGCCGCAACCAATCCCTGCGGCGAGCAACCGCTGCCGCCTTACGGCGCCTGCCTGCTGGGCTCCATCAACCTGGCGAAACTGGTGCGCAATCCATTCGAGGATGACGCGGCGCTGGATATGGCAGAGCTGGAAAAGCTGACCGCCACCGCCGTGCGAATGATGGACAATGCCATCGACGTGTCGCGTTTTCCGCTGGAAGAACAGCGCGCCGAAGCCTTTGCCAAGCGGCGGATCGGACTGGGCGTCACCGGGCTCGCCGATGCACTGATCTTCTGCAAGGTGCGGTATGGCTCGCCGCAAAGCATCGTCCTGATCCGCCAATGGCTTTCCGCCATCAGCCATGCCGCGTATCGTGCCAGCGTGGAACTGGCAAAGGAAAAGGGCGCCTTCCCGCTTTATGACATGAACCCCTATCTGGCGCGGCCCCATATCCAGGCCCTGCCGCCAGATATCTACAACGCCATCGCGCAGCATGGCATCCGCAACGCGCTTTTGACCTCCATCGCCCCCACCGGCACCATTTCCCTGTTCGCGGACAATGTCTCCAGCGGCATCGAACCGGTGTTTGCCTTCCGCTACACCCGCAAGGTCCTTCAGCCCGACGGCACGCGGACCGAGGAAGAGATCAGCGACTACGCCGTGCGCGCATTCCATGCGAAGTTCGGCGGAGGCGCCGTGTTGCCCGACTATTTCGTCAGCGCCCAGACGCTGAGCCCGGCCGATCACCTGGCGGTACAGGCGGCGGCGCAGCCCTTCATCGACAGCGCCATTTCCAAGACCATCAATGTGCCGGCAACGATATCCTTCGCGGATTTCGCCCATGTTTACGTGGAGGCGTATGACATCGGCTGCAAGGGCTGCACCACCTACCGCCCCAATGACGTGACGGGATCGGTGCTGTCTGTGCCTGTTGCTTCACAGGAGCCCATGTCCGCGGCCGAACCGGAACTGCCGCTGCCCCCGCCCGCGCCGCGCCTCTCGACGGGAACCGGCGGGGTGGTCTACATGACCCGGCCGCTCGACCGGCCCGAGGAACTGCTGGGCGCGACCTACAAGATCAAATGGCTGGACAGCGATCATGCCTTCTACATCACCATCAACGACATCGAAAAGGATGGGCGGCGGCGACCTTTCGAGATCTTCATCAACTCCAAGAACATGGAAGCCTATGCCTGGGCGCTGGCGCTGACGCGCATGATCTCGGCCGTTTTCCGGCGCGGCGGCGATGTCAGTTTCGTGGTGGACGAACTGAAGGCGATCTTCGACCCGCGCGGCGGGCAATGGATGAACGGGCGCTATGTGCCGTCCCTGATGGCGGCGATCGGCGAAGTGATCGAGAAACACATGGTGGAGATAGGTTTCATGAGCAGCCGCAGCCTGGGCATGTCGGGGCTCGCCCATGCGCCCAGCCCGCATGACATTCCCGCCGAAGGCGCCCGCGCCCGCCATTGCCCGCGCTGCAACGATGCCAGCTTCGTGAAGCTGGAAGGCTGCGATTCCTGCCTGTCCTGCGGATACTCCAAATGCGGTTGAGCTATACCAGCCGCTTCTGGCTCTATGCGCCCATCGCAGCTTTTTTGGCGATCGCGGCGGCGGTGATGATTCACTGGTGGATCACCGCGGGCGCGTTTGAAAAGAAACTCGCGGCGATGAAGGGCCACGAGGCCGTGCCCGGCGTCACGCTCGACTGGGCCACTGTCGCGGTCGGCGGCTTTCCCTTTCGCATGGAAGCGACCTTTACGGATTTCTATGTCCATGGCGCAGGGGCGCGCGGACCGTTTTACTGGCGCAGCCCGAAATTCGCACTGCATGCCCTGACCTATGGGCGCGCCACCACGGTCTATGAAGCGGCCGGCCCGCAACACCTGGAATGGGTGGCGGGCGATGGCCAGCCCCATGCGGCGGATTTCCTGCCCGGCACCATGCGCGGCAGCACCGTTGTCGGCACGCGCGGCCTGGTGCGGGTGGATGTCGACATCGTGGGTGCGGCGGGCACGGGCTTTTCGGCCCGAAGGCTGCAGTTTCACATGCGGCGCGATCCCGATGGCCGCGATCTGGACCTGATGGTGAAAGCCGACGACTTCACCGAGAGCGGCGCACCAGCCAAGCTGGTGCAGGCCTATGTCACGCTCAGCCAGGCGGACGTATTGACGCCGCTGTTGCAAGGCATCGCCTATTGGCCCGAAGCCGTGCGTGCCTGGCACGACCATGGCGGCGAGATGAAGCTGGACAAGGGTGTGGAGCCCGACAGGGCGGCGCGGGCGCTTTCGGCGCTGTACTAGCTTTTATTCCGGCCGAAGTTCGGCGCGGCGCTGTCCTGGCCGACTTCGATGATGGCGCGGCGGATGGCGCGGGTGCGGGTGAAGAAGTCGAACAGCATCTGGCCGTCATTGTTGCGGATGGCGCGCGTCAGTTGGCTGAGGTCTTCGTTAAAGCGGCCCAGAACTTCCAGAACCGCCTCGCGGTTGTTCAGAAAGACGTCGCGCCACATGGTCGGATCGCTGGCGGCAATGCGGGTGAAGTCGCGAAAACCGCCGGCGGAGTATTTGATCACTTCGCCTTCGGTGACCTGTTCGAGATCGTGCGCCGTGCCCACGATGTTGTAGGCGATCAGATGCGGCAGGTGCGAGGTGATGGCCAGCACCAGGTCGTGATGGCCAGCCTCCATCACGTCCACCTGGCTGCCCAGGCCCTGCCAGAAGGCGCGCAACTTCGCCACCGCAGCTTCATCGCTGCCGGGAACGGGCGTCAGGATCGCCCAGCGGCCGTCGAACAAGCTGGAAAAGCCGGCCTCCGGCCCGCTGTATTCGGTGCCGGCGATGGGATGGGCGGGAATGAAATGCACGCCCTTGGGTACATGCGGGCCCACATCGCGGATCACCGCACCCTTGACGGACCCGACATCGGACAGGATGGCGCCAGGCGCCAGGTGCGGCGCAATCTGCGGCGCGATGGATGGATAGGCGCCGACCGGGGCGCACAGGATCACCAGCTCGGCGTCTTTGACGCAATCAGCGATATCGTCGGAGATGACATCGCAGAAGCCGATCTTGCTGGCGCGCGCGCGCACGTCGGCGCTGGCGTCGAAGCCTGCGACCTGTTTTGCCAGCGTGCCGCGCCGGATGGCATGGGCGATGGAGGAGCCGATCAGGCCCAGGCCGATGATGGCGATCTTCTGCATCATGCCGCCATGAACTTCTGCAGCAGCGACACCGCCAGCCGGTTCTGTTCCTCGGTGCCGATTGTCATGCGCAGGCAGTCTGGCAGGCCATAACCACCCACCGGGCGCAGGATGATACCACCCTGATTGAGGAAGCGGTCGGCGGCAGCGGCGGTCTTGTCGCCGGTCTTCGGGAAATGGATCAGCACGAAATTCGCCACGCTGTCATCCACGCGCAGCCCGGTCTTGCGAATTTCGGCGATAACCCAGGCCAGCCAGGTATTGTTGTGCTCGACCGCCTTGCGGACATGATCGCGATCGCGCAACGCGGCGGCGCCGGCCAGTTGCTGGTTCAGCGCAGTGTTGAAGGGCCCGCGGATGCGGTTGATCACGTCGCAGATGGCGGCGGGACCGTACATCCAGCCGATGCGCATTCCTGCCAGGCCATAGAGCTTGGAGAAGGTGCGTGTCATCACGACATTGCCGAACTTTGCTGCCAGTTCGATCCCGGAATCGTAATCCTTGGCCGTGACATACTCGGCATAGGCGCCGTCGATCACCAGCAGCACATTGCCGGGCAGCCCCGCATGCAGCCGCGTCATCTCATCGCGCGTGAGATAGGAACCCGTGGGATTGTTGGGATTGGCGATGAAGACGATGCGTGTTTTTGGCGTCACCGCCGCCAGCAGGGTGTCCACATCGGCCTTCAGGCCGGTATTGCTGTCACGCTCCGGCACCGTGACGGGCACGGCGCTGTTGGCCAGGGTGGCGATCTTGTAGACGAGGAAGGCATGCGCGGTGAACAGCGCCTCGTCGCCCGGCTGCAAGTAAGCATTGGCCAGCATGGTGAGCAGCGCGTCGGACCCGTCGCCCGACGTGACGATGCGTGCCGGGTCAAGCTTGTACACTTCGGCGATGGCCTCGCGCAGGATCGTGGCCGAGCCTTCCGGGTACAGCGCCACGCTGGCCTTCGCCTCGTCCAGCGCCGCCAGCGCCTTGGGCGACGGGCCCAGCGGGCTTTCATTGGAGGACAGCTTGAACACTTTCGTGACGCCGGGCACGGCGGCGCGGCCGCCGACATAGGCGGTAATGTTCAGGATTCCAGGCTTGGGTTCAGGCTTCATGTGGCGGCTCAAAAAACGGCGGTATTGATAGGGCGGACCGCCCGCAAAAGCAAAGCAAGGCTGGCATTCGTTGACTCGGGGGCAGCGGCACCTTAGCTACGCTTTACAAGGATTTAGCATGACCGAGGCGCCCCGCTTCCTGCACGCGATCAAGGCCCCCGCCGCCAATGCCGGGCGGGCGGTGACCTTCGACGCGCCCCTGGCGCTGGACTGCGGCAAGACCCTGGCGCCCTTCACCGTCGCCTACATGACCTATGGCACGCTGAACGCGGCCAAGAGCAACGCGGTGCTGATCTGCCATGCCCTGACCGGCGACCAATTCGTGGCGTCGGATCACCCGGTCACCGGCAAGCCGGGCTGGTGGACCAGTATGGTGGGACCGGGCAAGCCGATCGACACCGACCGCTTCTTTGTCATCTGCGCCAATGTGCTGGGCGGCTGCATGGGTTCGACCGGGCCGGCGGAGATCAATCCGGAGACCGGCAAGCCCTGGGGCACGACTTTCCCGCTGGTCACCATCCGCGACATGGTGCGGGCCCAGAAGCGACTGGTCGAGCATCTGGGCATCGAGAAGTTGCTGGCGGTTGTCGGCGGCTCGATGGGCGGGATGCAGGTGCTGCAATGGGCGGCGTCGTATCCCGGCTGCGTGCGCGCTGTCGTGCCGATCGCGTGTGCGGCGCGCCATTCGGCACAGAACATCGCCTTCCATGAGGTCGGCCGCCAGGCGATCATGGCCGATCCCGACTGGCATGGCGGCGAATACCAGCTGGCCGGCACCAAGCCATCCAAGGGCTTGGCCGTGGCGCGCATGGCGGCGCACATCACTTATGTCTCGGAGGTGGCGCTGCAGCGCAAGTTCGGACGCAACCTGCAGAACCGCGAGGCGGTTTCGTTCCAGTTCGCGCCGGACTTCCAGATTGAGTCCTACCTGCATCACCAGGGCGCCAGCTTCGTCGATCGCTTCGATGCCAATTCCTATCTCTACATCACCCGCGCCATGGATTATTTCGACCTGGCCGGGGACCATGGCGGACATCTCTCAGATGTCTTCCACCTGAATTCGGCGCGTTTCTGCATCGTCTCCTTCACCAGCGACTGGCTGTTCCCGCCGGTGGAGAACAAGCGAATCGCCCATGCCCTGAACGCCGTGGCGGCGCAGGTGAGCTTTGTGGAAATCCACAGCGACAAGGGCCATGACGCCTTCCTGCTGGACGAGCCGGAAATGTTCGCCACCGTGCGCGGCTTCATCAACCATGCGGCGCAGGATTTGCGATGAGCAGCACCGCCCTTCGTCCAGACCTTGCGGCGATTGCCGACATGATCCGTCCTGGCGCGCGGGTGCTGGATGTCGGCTGCGGCGACGGCGCACTGCTGGAGCACCTGGTCCAGACCAAGGGCGTAGACGGGCGCGGCATCGAGATCATCCAGGCCAATGTGAATGCCTGCGTGGCGCGCGGACTGGCCGTGGTGCAGGGCGATGCCGATAGCGATCTTGTCGATTATCCGGCGCAGGTGTTTGACGCGGTGATTCTGTCCCAGACCATCCAGGCGACCGAGAAGCCGCGCGCGGTGCTGAACCATCTGCTGCGCATCGGGCGGCGCTGCGCGGTGTCGCTGCCGAACTTTGGCTACTGGAAGGTGCGCGGCTCCCTGTTGTGGGGCGGACGGATGCCGCGGACACGCGAGCTGGGCTATGCCTGGTGGGAGACGCCCAACATCCATCTTTGCACCCTGGCCGATTTCGTCGACCTGACGCGCGAATGCGGCGCGACCATCGTGGAGGCGCATGCGCTGAACGATTCAGGGCGCGCCCGCCGCATGGACCCGGACAAGCTGACCAGCGGCTATCTGGGCCCCAATCTTTTTGCCCAGGGCGCTATTTTTCTTCTGAAGAAAAATTGAAGTCGCCGGCCGTCTGCAGCGCGGCCTTGGCGGGCACCGCCAGTCCGGGCGTGGCGGCGGCGTAGAGCGACTTGGTCGCCTCCACCACATGCACGCCGCCGATGGCGGGGAAGAGGCGCGCGCCGATGCTCTCCCACCCATGGGCGCGCAGGGGGCCGAAGGGCGGGGCGTAGAGCGCCCGTTCCCAGCGCACGGGCTCGAACAGGGCGTCCTTGAGCAGGCGGTCGAGCTCGGCGTGGCTGAAGGGGCGGCCATGGCCGAAGGGCGAGCGATCGAGCTGTGCCCACAGGCTGGCGCGGTTGGGGGCGACGAGAAGAATGCGTCCTTCGGGCGCCAGCACCCGCCATAGCTGCCTGAGCACGGGCCGCAACGCCTCTGCGCCTTCCAGGGCATGGATGATCAGGATGCGGTCGAAGAAGACATCGGGAAAGGGCAGCGCGTCTTCAGCGCAGACCAGGCGGGCATGGCGCGACCTGGATTTCGCCGGCACGCCAAGCTGGGCGGGCATGGCGGCGATGGCGCGTTCGGCATCGAAGCCGCGCATATAGGGCGTGCCGTAGCCATAGGCCAAGAGGCGCAGGCCCCTGACGCTGGGCCAGGCGGCACGAATGCGCCGCGCCAGGACATGGCGCGCCCACTGGCCCAAAGGCTGTTTGTAAAACGCGGCCAGGTCGTCGCCATTCTGCAGCATGGCCGCGAGACTAGAGTGCAAAAGCGTTTGTGCCCAGATGCCGGTTTGCTAGGGTCCGCCGCCAAGGAGAGCCCATGAGCACCGAGATCGAGATTGTTCCCTGCCTGTCCGACAACTACGCCTATCTGGTGAAGTCGGGCGATGCTTGCGCCGTGGTGGACCCGTCGGAACCGGGGCCTGTGCGCGACGCGCTGGCGCGGCGCGGCTGGACGCTGACCCATATTCTCAACACCCATCACCACCTGGATCACACCGGCGGGAACCTGGAGTTGAAGGAAGAGACCGGCGCGCTGGTGGTCGGTCCGGGCAAGGATGCGGCGCGCATTCCGGGCATCGATATCGGCGTGGATGAAGCCACGGGCTGGGAATTCGACGGCCGCAAGGTCCAGGTGCTGGAAGTGCCGGCCCATACCAGGGGCGCCATCACCTTCGTGATCGACGGCAACGCCTTTACCGGCGACACGCTGTTCACCCTGGGTTGCGGGCGCCTGTTCGAAGGCGATGCGGCGATGATGTGGGCCAGCCTGTCCAAGCTGATGACTTTGCCCGATGACACGCTGGTCTGGTGCGGCCATGAATATACCCAGAGCAACGGCAAGTTCGCGCTGACCTTGGAGCCGGGCAATGGCGCGCTGCAGGCGCGCATGGAGGATGTGATTGCGGCACGGTCGGCAGGCAAGCCGACAGTGCCTGCGACGCTGGGGCTGGAGAAGGCGACCAATCCGTTCCTGCGGCCGGACTCGGCGGAGATCCGCAAGAGCCTGGGCATGGAGACGGCGAGCGATGTGGCGGTGTTCGGCGAAATCCGGGAGCGGAAGAATAACTTCTAGGCTAGCGGTTACGCGCCTTGTCGCTGTCGTCCTTGTCGAAGGGCGAGGTGACGACATCGCCGGCGGCGCCGACCACGCTGCCGGCTGCACCCACCACAGCCGAACCGGCGCCCACAACCGCAGAGCCGGCATCATAAACCAGGCATCCCGACAGCAGCACGGATGCCACGGCGAAGACGGCAAAGGTCGCGGGAAGGCGGAAATTCATGGCAGGCCCCATTTGTCAGCCGGTTTGTTGACAGCGGCGCGATCCTAGCACCCCAATGGTCAAGGGAAGGTAACTTATTGGAGGGGCAGTGTCTGACACTTTGTTCACGACCCGGCTGTACAAGGCCAGGATCGCGCCGCCGCGGGACCTGGAACCCACCTGCCTGGTGATCGCCACGGAGGATGCGGCGGGCCGGCGGTGGAGCCGCGACCATGGTTATGGTGGTTACACCAGCTATGCCTCGTTGAACGACCTGCCGCAGCGGGCCAGCCTCTTTGCCGACCTGGAACGCGCCATCGGCAAGCATGTCGCGGCGTTCGCGCGCGAGCTGCAGTTCGAGATGGGCGGC
>CBIHOI010000032.1:0-20547 GCA_966211925.1 uncultured Hyphomicrobiales bacterium
CCGGCCAAGGCCCAGATCCTGCTTACGGAAGGTGGCGGCTACAGGCTGTCCGCGTAACCGTACCCCTCCCCCGCGCGCGCCAGCGCGCTAGATCGGGGGAGGTGGCCGTAGCCAGCCCTCGGGCTGGCGAAGACCGGAGGGGGGCAATTTGTTTAACGGGCGTTAACCATCGCGGCCTAGAACTGCGGCATGGGAAAGCCGCCGCCCAAAATCGTCCGATCCGCAGGACGCGCAACAGGGGCGCCGAAGCGGCGCGGGCCCAATCCCACCTCGCGGCCGGCCACGACCCATTCCGATTCCGCACCACCGCCCCCGCCGCCAAAGCGCCGCGCCACCTGGCCTTACGTGCTGATGATGCTGGGGGCCTGGGGCCTGATTTTTGGCGGCCTGTTTTTTTCGCATTTCCTCTCCAGCCTGCCGGATGTGCGCAACCTGATGGTGAGCGGGCCTTCCCAGGACATCACCATCCTGGACGATCGCGGCCGCCGCATCGCGCGGCGCGGACTGACGCAGGGCGCCATGGTGCGCGTCGAGGACCTGCCGGATTTCGTACCGAACGCCTTCATTGCAATCGAAGACCGCCGCTTCCGTCATCACCTGGGCATTGATCCCATCGGCCTGGGCCGTGCCGCGATACAGAACATGACGGCCGGCCATGTGGTCCAGGGCGGCTCCACCCTGACGCAGCAGCTGGCCAAGAACCTGTTCCTCAGCCCCAGCCGAACCTTCGATCGCAAGATCCAGGAAGCCATGCTGGCGCTGTATCTGGAGTCGCGCTACTCCAAGAACCAGTTGCTGACCCTGTATCTCAACCGCGTTTATTTCGGCGCGGGCGTTTATGGCATCGAAGCCGCGGCTCAGAAATTCTTCGGCAAGCATGCCAGCGAGCTTGGCCTCACCGAAGCCGCAATGATCGCCGGCTCGGTCAAGGCGCCGGCCCGCTACAATCCCGTCGCCGATGTCGATGCCAGCCTGGCGCGGGGCCAGACCGTGCTGCGCGCGATGCAGGATGCAGGGTTCATTGACGACAACACCCGCGCCATGGCGCAGGCGACGCGGCCGCGCATCATGCATACCACCGGCACGCCGGGCGCGGGCTGGTTTGCCGACTGGATCGTGGCGCGACTGAACGACACCATCGGCACCACTGCCGAACCCATCATCGTGGAAACCAGTTTTGACCTGGATACCCAGACTCAGGCCGAGCGGGCCGTGGCCGCGGGCCTGGCGGCCGATGGGGAGAAGCTGCATGCCGGACAGGCTGCGCTCGTCGCCATGACGCCGGACGGCGCGGTGCGCGCCATGGTGGGGGGGCGCGAATATGCCGGATCGACCTTCAACCGTGCCACCGATGCGGTGCGCCAGCCGGGCAGCGCCTTCAAGCCCTTTGTCTATCTGACCGCGCTGGAACACGGTCATACCATTGATGAAACCGTCAATGACGGGCCGGTCGATATCCATGGCTGGAAGCCGCAGGATTTTGAAGGCCGCTTCAAGGGCGAGATGCCGCTGATCCAGGCTTTTGCGGAATCGTCCAACTCGGTGGCGGCGCAACTGACCGCCGATGTCGGGCCGCGCGCCGTGGCGCAGACGGCGCGGCGCATGGGGATCGGCTCGCCGCTGGTGGAAGTGTCGTCGCTGGCGCTGGGCACTTCGGGTGTGACGCCGCTGGAGCTGACAGGCGCTTACGCATCGTTCGCCAATGGCGGCATCGGCGTGCAGCCTTTTGGAATTCTGCGCATCAGGACGCTTTCCGGAAAGATCCTGTATGAGCGCAAACCGCCCGGCAGTGACGCGGTAATGAGCGCCAGCGACAATATCCAGATGACCCGCCTGATGACCGAAACGGTCGCCACCGGCACCGGCAAGGCGGCACGTCTGCAAGACCGCCCCACCGCCGGCAAGACCGGCACCACCCAGGATTTCCGCGACGCCTGGTTCGTCGGCTTCACCGCCGACCTGGTGTGCGGCGTGTGGGTCGGCAATGACAACAATGCCTCGATGGTGAAGGCGACCGGTGGCGGCCTGCCGGCGCGCATCTTCAACGGCTTCATGACCCAGGCGGAACAGAATCTGCCGCCGCGTCCACTGGTGGGCAGCACACTGGTCGCCAGCGCGCAGCCACAGGGTGACGAAGTGACGGCCGTGGAAGCACCGCAAGACGGCCAGGCAAAGAAGCCGGATGCCTTCCAGCGTATCCTGAACGGATTGTTCGGCGGGACCTGACCTGTTGGATCGCTCCGGCGTTCGCCCGCGACCCTAAGCCTTCACGCCGTAGCGCTGCAATTCGCGGCCATGCACTTTCAGCCAGACCTGCGGCGCATCCAGGTCGGGAACCAGGGCCCGCACATGGGCCCAGAAGCGCGGACTGTGGTTCATTTCCTTCAGATGCGCGATCTCGTGCGCCACGACATAATCCAGCACGAAATCCGGTGCGAGAATAAGCCGCCAGGAAAAGGACAGCGAACGGGTCGAGGAGCAGGAGCCCCAACGGCTGGCGGTATCGCGCACCGTGATACGCGACGGCGCAACGCCCAGCCTTGCCGCATGCGCCAGGGCGCGGGTTTCAAATGTGGCGCGCGCCTCGCGCTTGAGAAAGTCGAGCACCCGGCGTTCCACATGCGCTTCGCGGCCGCGCACCCAGATGACGCCATCTTCGCACCAGACCGGCGCAGGCCCGCGCGCCGCGGCACGGATTTCGTGTGTCTCGCCGCGCAATGGCAATTTGGCCCCCGGCGCCAGCGCCAGCGGTCCCGGCGCCTTGGCAAGCTGGCCCGCGATCCAGGCGGTTTCACCGCGCGCAAAATCCAGCGCATGCGCCACACCGCGCCGCGACGGCGCGGTGACGCTGATTTCGCCGGTGGCGGGATTGACCTTGACGATCATGCGGCGGGCACGCGGATTGAGGCGCACCTTCACTTCCAGCATGCGGCCATCAATCTTGAGCAGCTCGCGGCGGACAGGCTGGGGCTTTTTGAAAAACAACAAGATGAGGCCTGCTCTCGCACCAAGGATGTGCTATCTCTAGCGCGGATCGCGCAGCCACCAAAAGAAATTTCTCCGCAATGATTCGTGATGAACAGATAGCAAGGTTGATGGGCGGCATCGCGCTGGCCCTGGTCCTTGGCGCACTGGGCTTTCAGTATGTCATCCATCTGGCGCCGTGCGAGATGTGCCACTGGCAGCGCTGGGCGCATATCGCCGCCGCGATCATCGGGCTTGTTGTGTGGAAACGGAACAGATGGTTCGCGCCGCTGGTCATTGTCATCGTGGCGATTGCCGGCGTTCTCGTCGCAAACCAGATGCAAAATCTTCCGCAGATCGTCGTTATCGCGGCTCTGCTGGCGGCCTTTGCGTGGTGGAAACCCAACCCCGTTCTGCTGGCGATCCTGTTGGTGGCGCTGTCGGGCCTGGTCGGCCTGTACCAGACCGGCATGCAGTATCACATCCTGCCCGGCCCCACGGCCTGTACGGCGCACCGCTATGTGATCGGCAGCGGCGCCGCCGCGCCGGAAACCGCCTGCGATGTGCCAACCTGGTTCTTTCTGAACCTGGCCCTGCCGGCGTGGAATGCGATCATTTCGCTCAGCGCCGCCCTGGCGGGCCTTGTCGTGTGGAAGAGGAAATGACCCGAAAAGCCAAGCCTCTTTCTCCTGGAAGTGGCGCACCCGGATCGCCGGCCGATATCGAATCCATGATCCGCGTCGATCATGCGGGCGAATATGGCGCGGTGCGCATCTATCAGGGCCAGCTTGCGGTTCTGAAGCGGCGCAAGGGCGCCGAGCACAGCGTCGCCACCATTGCGCATATGGCCGAGCAGGAACAAAGGCACCTGACAGCCTTCGACGCGCTGGTGAACGAGCGCAAGGTACGACCGACGGCGCTGGAACCGGTGTGGCGCATTGCCGGCTTCGCGCTGGGCGCCGCAACGGCGGCGCTGGGTGAAAAGGCCGCCTTTGCCTGCACCGCCGCGGTGGAAGAAGTGATTGACGAGCATTATGCCAGCCAGATCGCGGCACTGGAAAATGGCAAGGACCCGGCCTTGAAAAGCGCGGTCGAGGATTTTCGCGCCGACGAAGCCGCCCATCGCGACACCGCCCTGAAAGAAGGCGCAGAACAGGCGCCGGGCTATCGCCTGCTGAGCGAAACCATCAAGGCGGGTTGCCGCATCGCCATCAAGCTGTCCGAGCGCATCTGAACTACGGCTCCAGTTCGCTGTCCCAGTACAGATAGTCTGTCCAGCTTTCGTGCAGGTAGTTGGGCGGGAACTTGCGGCCATTCTCGCGCAGTTCGATCACGCTGGGCTGGTGGGGACGGATGCGGGGATGCATTTTCGCCTGGTTGGGCATCCGCCCGCCCTTGGTCAGGTTGCAGGGCGAACAGGCGGTGACGATATTCTCCCAGGTGGTGCGGCCACCGCGGGAACGCGGAATGATGTGGTCGAAGGTCAGGTCCTTGGCATCTCCGCAATACTGGCATTCGAACTGGTCGCGCAGGAAGACATTGAAACGGGTGAAGGCGGGCCGGCGCGCGGGGCGGATATAGGTCTTGAGCGATACCACCGAGGGCAGCCGCATCTCGAACCGCGCCGAGTGCACCACCCGGTCATATTCCTCCAGGATGGTGACGCGATCCAGGAACACCGCCTTGATGGTGTCCTGCCAGGACCAGAGCGACAGCGGGTAATAGCTCAGCGGGCGGTGGTCGGCGTTGAGCACCAGCGCCGGACAGTTGCCGGATGTGACCATGGCAGCTAGCACGGAAGAAATCCCCTGAAGGCGCTTCTCCTTTGGCAGTGCATTCTAGGGGCAGAGCCCCGACAGCGCCATCAGGCTAACTGATTCGCTATGACGGTTTGTAGACGCAGGCCGTTTCGCCGCTGGTTTTCAACAAGCCGCGAAAGCCCAGATCGAGGAATTCGCCCGCGATCGCCAGCCCTTCGGGATCGATGCCATGGCCCATGCCCGGCGCCAGATGCCACTGTACGCAGGCGCCTGCCTGGCCCAGCGCCAGGGCCGCCATGAACATGGCCTGGGGCGGGATTACCTGGTCAGCATCGCCATGGGTGAGCAGGATTGGGGGAATATCGCCCGTGGGCGGTACGCCCGCCAGCATGCCCGAAAATCCCACAATGGCCGCGGGCTTCACCTTGCGGCGCAGGCCCACATGCAGCGACAGCATGGTGCCCTGGCTGAAACCGGCCAGCGCCAGGTTTTCCGGCGGAACGCCCAGCCGGGCCAGCTCGGCATCGAGATATTCATCCAGCACGGGACCGGCCATCTCCACGCCCTGCTGCATCAGGTGCGGGTCAATGCGGGTGATGGGGAACCATTGATAACCCGGCGCGCCGGGCGTGCGGGTGGGCGCATTGGGCGCGGCAAAGGCGACGGTAGGCAGCAGATCCTGCCAATGCGCCGCCAGGCCAATCAGGTCGTTGCCGTCAGCGCCATAGCCATGCACCAACACCACAAGATGGGTGGCAGGGCCGCGCCGGGGCGCGAGGGTAGGACCAGTGAGTGCCATATGCGGTTCTGTGCGTTAGAATCCGCGCATGATTGTCACAAGGTTCGCACCCAGTCCAACCGGGCTCTTGCATCTGGGCCATGCGCTGGCAGCCATCACCGCCTATGAAAGCGGTGACGACTTTCTGCTGCGCATCGAAGACATCGACAAAGGTCGCAGCAGGGACAAATTTATCGAAGCCATTTTCTACGACCTGAAATGGCTGGGGCTAAGCTGGGACGAGCCCACCTTGCGCCAGTCCACCCGCATGGGCGCCTATGCAGAGGCACTGGCGCACCTCAAGGCGCGGGGTCTGGTCTATCCGTGTTTCTGCACCCGCGCCGAGATCGCCGCGGAAATCGCGCGTGCCGACGAGGCGCAGCACGGGCCCGACGGGCCTCTATATCCGGGCACCTGCAAGGCGTTGAGCACGGAGGAAGGCCTGCGCCGCATGGCGGCGGGCGAGAACTTCGCGCTGCGCCTGGACGTCGCCAAGGCATCCGCCTCGGTCGGCCCGCTGACCTTCTGCGAACACGGCCATCGTCAACCCGTTGATCCGCTGCGCTTCGGCGACATCGTGATTGCGCGCAAGGACATGCCGACATCCTACCATCTTGCTGTGGTGGTGGACGATGCCTTCCAGCGGGTGACATTGGTGACACGCGGGGACGATCTGCTTTCGGCCACGCATATCCAGCGGCTGTTGCAGGCCCTGTTGCGCCTGCCCGAGCCCACCTATGCGCACCATCCGCTGGTGCTGGACGATACAGGAAAGAAATTCTCCAAGCGCGACGGCGCGGTGACCCTTGCATCCCTGCGCGATGCCGGCGCCACCCCGGCGGACATTCGCGCCCGTATCGGGCTTTAGCGCCCGGATGTTGTTTTCACACGGGGCCACATGGTACGACGCACCATGACCGGCCTCGACCAGCTCTTCGCCACCATTGCCGCCCGCAAGGGAGCCGATGCATCCAAGTCCTACACCGCCAAGCTGCTGGCGGCGGGAGTGGAGAAGTGCGCCAAGAAGTTTGGGGAGGAAGCGACGGAGGTGGTGATTGCTGCCATCCAGCAGAACAGAACAGAGCTGGCGAAGGAATCCGCCGACATTCTGTATCACCTGGCAGTGCTGTGGGCTGCGAGCGGCATCACGCCGGAAGATGTCTATGCGGTGCTGAAATCACGCGAAGGCGTGTCCGGGCTGGACGAGAAGGCCAGCCGCCCCCAGAACCTGAGCAAGACCTGAGCAGGACCTAGTTCTTTTGCTCTTCTTCTTCGGCCAGGCTTTTGACCAGGTCGAGAACGCGCTTGCGCACCTTGGCGTCCTTGATCTTCATGAAAGCCAGGCTGAGCTGCAGGCCTTCGCCGCTCGAGACGAATTCCATCACCGGCGGAGCACCTTCGGGTTCGCCCATGCCGGCCTGGCCGGCAAGCTGGGCGGCAACACCCTCATAGAAGAAATCCACCGGCACGTTGAGAATGCGCGAGACTTCGAACAGGCGGCCAGCGCCGATGCGGTTGACGCCTTTTTCGTATTTCTGCACCTGCTGAAAGGTAAGACCCAGCAGATCGCCCAAGCGTTCCTGACTCATGCCGATCAGCATGCGCCGAATGCGCACCCGATTGCCGACCTGAATATCAATGGGATTGGCTTGTTTCTTGGCCACGAGAACACTCAACGCTATTTGATGGGCGGGAACTTGCCCGATCTACCGTCGAACGCAAACACTTAATTTAAAAAGGCAAACGCGCCTATGCGTCGCGCGCCAGCACAAACGCGGCAAACGCGGCAGTAACCAAAAAGAGCATAAATACAAGATCGCCAAACCGTGCATAGGGCGGCGCTGGCAGTGCCACGGGCAGCGGGGAATCCACGACCCCCATGGTGTTCAAAGGCTGCTGCGCCCGTACCCGCCCCACTCCATCGATTACCGCGCTGATGCCGGTATTGGCTGCGCGCGCGATGGGCAGGCCTTCCTCGATGGCGCGCACCCGCGCCGTCAGAAAATGCTGGCGTGGTCCGGCCCAGGGCCCGAACCAGCTGTCGTCGGTGAGGTTGACGAACCAGCCAGGGCGCGGGCTCTGCGGATCAGTCACATCATGCGGGAAGATGACCTCGTAGCAGATCAGCGGCGTCAGGGGCGGCGCGCCAGGCGCCTGCAGCACATGGGGATGATCGCCGGGCGTGGCGCCTTCGCCGGTCGTGACCTGGGAGATGCCGATGCGGCCAAGAAGGCCGGCATAGGGCACATACTCGCCGAACGGCACCAGGTGAAACTTGTCGTAGAGCAGCGGCAGCGCGCCGCCGGCCGGAAACAGGTAGAGGCTGTTGTACCAGGCGCGTCCGTCCGGTCCGCGATCAACCCGGACCGAGCCTGTGATCAGGGTCTGGCCACGGGCCGTGAACAGCGCGATCTGGTCCAGCGCGCCCGGCGACCGGGCGACCGGGAAGCCCGTGGCGGCCTCCGGCCAGATGATGTGCGTGGGGTGGCCGGCGGCGCCATCCGGGCGGATCGAAAGCGTTACCAGCCGCGACCAGTTGCGCAGCATCAGGCGGCGAACGAATTTTTCGGCCTGGGGAATATCGGGTTGTACCAGCCGCAAGGTTACACCCGGCACGTCCAGCATGGGTGTAGTTGCAATGCGATACACGCCATAGCCCCACAGCCCCACAAACAGCAGCGCCAGCGCGGCCGGACTGATGAATTTGCGGATGCCGGGCCGGCCGGACAGGAGTTCGGCGCTGGATGCGCCCAGCAGGATGGTCAGAAAGGACAGGCCATAGGCCCCCATGAGGCTGGCCGACTGAAGCAAGGCCAAAGACGCGCCCCAGCCATAGGCGGACAGATTCCAGGGAAAGCCGGTGAAGATGTGGCCGCGCAGCCATTCGGCCGCGCCCATCATCGCCGCGAAGACAAACAGCCGCGCCGGACCGTCCTGCCAGAAATAGGCCGCCAGTCCGCAAGCCAGCGCCCCGAACAGCGCCAGCCCGGCTGGCAGCGAAACCACTGCGAACGGCATCTGCCAAAGATGGTTGGTGGGATCGACAAGGAAGGCATAGCCGATCCAGTGCAGGCCAACTAGGAACTGCCCGAAGCAGAAAGCCCAGCCTATCGCCGCGGCGCGCCGCACCGGTCTGTGACCGCCATCGGCGCCATCCAGCAACAGCACCAGAACGCCATAGCCAAGAAGCAAAGCGGGGAAGAATTCCAGCGGCGCGAAGCCGGTAGCCGAGATCGCGCCCACTGAGAAGGCAAACAGCAGCCGCCGCCAGCCCTGCAGGCCGCGTATCCAGCCCCCGGTCCGCGCCAGCAGGCTCATTTCGCCGCGTCGGGAATGGGCGTGGAGGGCATGGTGACGCGCAGTTTGCGCACCCGGCGCGGATCGGCGTCCAGCACCTGGAATTCATATCCCTTGGGATGGGCGACAATCTCGCCACGCTGCGGCACGCGCCCCAGCAAGGACGTCACCAGCCCGCCCAGGCTGTCTATGTCCTGCTCGTCCTCGTCCAGTTCCAGGTCGTGGCCGCTCTGGGCCTTGAAGTCATCCAGGTCCATGCGGGCATCCGCGATAAAGCCGTCTCCATCGGGCTTGAGCACGGCGGCATCGTCGTCATGCTCGTCAGCGATATCGCCGACAATCTCCTCGATGATGTCCTCGATGGAGACCAGTCCGTCGGTGCCGCCATATTCGTCGATCACCAATGCCAGATGGGTGTGGCTTGCCTGCATTTTCAGCATCAGGTCCAGCGCCCGCATCGATGGCGGCGCGAACAGGATTGGGCGCTTGAGGCCGGTGATCTGGGCATGGGGTGCCAGGCAGAAGGCGCCGTCGGCTGTAGCTTCCAGCAGACCCAGCACATCCTTCACATGGATCAGCCCGGTGGGATCGTCCAGCGTCTCGCGGTAGATCGGCAGGCGCGAATGCTGCGCCTCGCGGAAGATATGCAGGAGGTCCGCAAGCCCGATGGTTTCGTCCACCGCGATGATATCGGCCCGGGGCACCATCACATCGCGCACCTTGAGCTCGCCGAACTCCAGCAGGTTGCCCAGCATGATGCGTTCCTGATCCGACAGGGAAGCGGATTCGCGTTCGCTTTCCTCGATCACCTCTTCCAGGCTTTCGCGCATGGCAGCGGCGTCCGCATCCTGGCCCGTCAGGGCGTGGACCAGGCGCTTGAACAAGGACGGCCGGTCGCTCATTGCGCCATCGCTTCATAAGGATCGGCAATGCCCAGCCGTTTGAGAATCTTCACTTCCAGCGGCTCCATGAGCTTGGCGTCCTTGGGGCGTTCGTGATCATAGCCGGCCAGATGCAGCACGCCATGCACCGCAAGGTGGATGGCGTGATCTGCGAACGACCTGGCCGCCGCCCTGGCTTCGGCTTGCGTCACGCCATAGGCGATGGCGATGTCGCCGCCGAGGCCGCCATGACCCGGAAAGGACAGCACATTCGTCGGCTTGTCCTTGCCGCGAAAGTCGTGATTCAGCGCTGCCAGCCGCTTGTCGCCCGCCAGAAGAATGGTCACTTCGCCTTTCAGCTTTACGGCCCTGGCGGCCGTCTCCGCGGCCTGTTTCAGCCGGGACTGAATGCCGCGCTGTTTGCGCCAGTTGGCGTCTTCGACCACCAGCGTGATCCCGCTCATGATTTGTCGCCGCGATTATAGGCGGCAACGATCCGCGCGACGAGAGGATGCCGCACAACATCCTTTTCGGAAAAGCGCGTGACGCCAACGCCTTCCACCCCTTCCAGGAAGGCCAGCGCCTCGTTCAGCCCCAGCGCCTTGCCGCCGGGCAGGTCGCTCTGGCTGGTATCGCCCGTGACCACCATGTGGCTGTCCTCGCCCAGGCGCGTGAGAACCATCTTCATCTGGGCCTGGGTGGTGTTCTGGGCCTCGTCCAGGATGATGAAGGCGCGTGACAGGGTGCGGCCGCGCATGAAAGCCAGGGGCGCGACTTCTATCACGCCCTGTTCGATCAGGCGGCCAGCAACATCGCCCAGCACGTCGAACAGTGCGTCATAGAGAGGCCTCAGATAAGGATCGATCTTCTCTTTTAGATCGCCGGGCAGGAAGCCCAGCCGCTCGCCTGCTTCCAGCGCCGGGCGCGACAGGATCACCCGGTCGACCCGCTTCTCGTGCAGCATATGGGCGGCGAAGGCGGCTGCCAGATAGGTCTTGCCGGTGCCGGCGGGCCCGATGCCGAACGTCAGCGGGTGATGGCGCATCATGTCGAGATAGGCCGATTGCACCGGGGAGCGCGGTTTCACGGCCCGTGACGAGGCGGTCTTGATGGCGCCCGGGCCGCTGGCGCGGCCCGCATCGGTGAAGCGCAGCTCGGCATCCACCTCGGCCAGGGTGATGCTTTCGCCTGCCTCCAGTCGCAGATACAGCGACCGCAGGATCGCGCCGGCGCGTTCGCGGTTTGCGCCTTCGATGGCCAGCAGGTTGCCGCGGCTGTCGATGCTGACATTCAGCTTCTGCTCCAGCCGCGCGAAATGTTTGGCATGCGGGCCGCCCAGGGCGCGCAACAGCTTGTTGTCGGAAAATTCCAGGGTGGTGATCTGCGTCCTGCGGGCGCTCAAACGAGCACTCCGTGCAGGCTATTGGCCGTGCGGCGCTCGATCTTCACATCGGCGACCGTGCCGACAAGCACGGTATCGGCCACCACATGCACGGGCTGGAGATACGGCGTGCGCCCCATCAACTGCCCCGCATCGCGTGCCGATTTCTCGAACAGCACCGGCAGCACCTTGCCGATGCGTGAATCGTCAAAGGCATATTGCTGGGCGAGCAGCAGCTTCTGCAGCGCGTCCAGACGCGCCGTCTTGGCGTCTTCGGCAATCTGCTTGCGCAAGGTGGAAGCAGGCGTGCCGGGGCGTTTGGAATATTTGAACGAGAAGGCGGATGCATAACCGATGTCGCGTACCAGTTGCAGCGTTGCCTCAAAATCCGCATCGCTCTCGCCCGGAAACCCGACTATGAAATCCGACGTCATGGCGATGTCGGGGCGCGCGTTGCGGATGCGCTCGATCAGGCGGCGGTAATCGTCGGCCTTGTGCTGGCGGTTCATCGCTTGCAGTACCGAGTCGCTGCCGGACTGAACCGGCAGGTGCAGATAGGGCATCAGCTTGGGATTGTCCCGATGCGCCATGATGAGGTCGTCGTCCATGTCGCGCGGGTGGCTGGTCGTATAGCGGATGCGCTCCAGACCGTCGATTTTGGCCAACGCCTCGCAAAGCTTCGCAAGGCCCCAGCCATCACCGTCAAAGGCATTGACGTTCTGGCCCAGCAGCACGATCTCGCGCGCGCCTTTTTCCACCAACTGGCGCGCTTCGACGAGAATGGCTTGGGCAGGCCGGGAATGCTCGGCGCCGCGCGTGTAAGGCACAACGCAAAAGGTGCAGAACTTGTCGCAGCCTTCCTGGACGGTGAGGAAGGCGCTGATGCCGCTGCTGCGCGGTGCGGCCAGGGTGTCGAATTTTTCCAGCGCGGGAAAATCGGTCTCGATGCTGCGGCCTTCCGCGCGCGCGGCGCGGGCGATCATCTCCGGCAGGCGGTGATAGGATTGCGGCCCCACCACCATGTCGACGACCGGGGCGCGGGCAATCATCTCCTCGCCCTCGGCCTGGGCCACGCAACCGGCGACCGCGACGAGCATGTCTGCCTTGCCGCGCTTGAGCTTTTTCAGGCGGCCCAGCTCGGAATAGACCTTCTCGGCCGCCCGCTCGCGGATATGGCAGGTGTTGAGGATCACCATGTCGGCGCCTTCCGGCGCGTCCGTCGCCGCATAGCCCAGCGGCGCCAGCAGATCCGCCATCCTGGCGGAGTCGTAGGCGTTCATCTGGCAGCCGTAAGTCTTGACGTAGAGCTTCTTCATTGGCGCCGGATTTATCAGGTGCGGCCCGCCAGGGCCAGCGCCTGGCCATGGCGCACAATGGCTTCTGCCCGCGCCGCCAGTTCCTTCCTGTCCATCTGGTCCAGGCTGAAAGGTTCATGGAACTGGACCACCACGTCCAGCGGGCCCGCCAGCAGGGCCTCCCACAGGTGCGGCACCATCTCCATGTCGCCGTACCAGGCGAAAAGGGGCCGGTTCTCCCGTCCCATGGGCAGGCCATGCAGGCTGGTAAAGGCGGTGGAAACCGGCTGCACTTTCACATGGCGACCGTCGGCCAACTGCGCCTCTGCGGCGCCCAGAAGGGCACTCTTGAAGGGCAGGACGGTATTGCCGTCATGGCTGGTGCCCTCGGGAAACAGGACCAGGGCGTCGCCCGCCAAAAGCCGGGCGCGGATGGTGTCGCGGACATCTCCGGTGGCGCTGCGCCGGGTCCGTTCCACAAAGACGGTGCGCTGCAATCTCGCCAGGGTGCCGAAGAAGGGCCAGTCGGCGACCTCGGCCTTGGCGACAAAGCTGATGGGCGCGACCGCCGAAAAAATGATGATGTCGGCCCAGCTGGTATGATTGGCGACCATCAGCACGCCTTCACCCCGCACGCTGTGACCAACGATGCGGATATGAATGCCGAAGATCCGTGCCACATGCCGGTGATACCAGTGGGGAAAGGTGCGGGCGCGCGGGCTTTTGCGCTTCAGCAGCAGCCACTGCAACGGCATGCACAAAAAGGTAAAGACCAGGAACGTCACGATGATCGCGACGGCGCGCAGGCGGGCCATCAGCGTCTGCCGCTAGGAAATTGGGGGCTTGCGCCCCTTGGGCACGCCATACAGTTCCAGGCGGTGGTCGATCAGCTCGAAGCCCAGTTCTTCGGCGACGCGCTTCTGCAGCTTTTCGATGTCTTCGTTGCGGAATTCGATCACGCTGCCGGTCGCCACGTCGATCAGGTGATCGTGATGGGATTCCGGTACTTCCTCGTAGCGCGAACGGCCGTCGCGGAAATCGTGCCGCTCCAGGATGCCGGCATCCTCGAACAGCTTGACCGTGCGATAGACGGTGGCGATGGAGATGTGCGGGTCTATGGTCGAGGCGCGGCGGTACAGTTCCTCGGCGTCGGGATGGTCGGCGGCGTCCGACAGCACCCGCGCAATCACGCGGCGCTGGTCGGTCATGCGCAGGCCCTTGTCCACGCAGAGCTTTTCGATACGGGTCATGAAGCCACGTTAGGCGAAATCGCCGGTAAGCGGAAGCCTGAGAACCAGGGCATCGCGGCCATTATAGTAGGCCTTGCGGCCTCCCACCTTGGTGAAGCCTAGCGCGGTGTAGAGCGCCAGCGCGGCCGGATTGTCCACGCCGACTTCCAGGAACATGGTCTCGGCCCCTAGCCGCCGCGCGTTTGCCAGGGCGGCTTGCAGAAGGGCCCGTCCAAGACCCTTGCCCCGTGCCGCCGGCGCGACGGCCAGGGTCAGTATTTCTGCCTCCCCGGCAGCTTCGCGGGCCAGCACAAATCCGTCACGGCTGTGGAAGGCGAAGGTGCCCGGCGTCGCCAGCAAGGCGGCAATGGCAGCGGCGTCCCAGGGATCGGGGAAGCACAGGGCGTGCAGACGCGCCAGCGCCGCGGCATCGCCGGAAAATTCCGTGACAGTCATGCCAGGACTTTCCCGCCCGGCAGCTTGGCATCGGGCGCGCGCAGGTAAAGCGGGCCGGGCGCATCGAGGGGCGGCGGCAGGCCGGCCGCCAGCCGGGCCACCCACAGGGCATCAGGCTGGCGGACCGATGATAGAAAAAAGTCGCCGCCCAGTGTTTCCTGCGCGGCCATTGCGCCGGTGCCCGCGACAGCGCAGGCGCCGAACAGGCGGATGCGCGCAATCGCATCCTGGAACGGCAGCACGACGGGCTGTTGCACAACCTTGTCGTCATCGCGCAGCAGCAGATAGGCCTCGTCGCGGCGGGCATCGTGGATCACGGCAGCGCGCGACAGCGCAGCCTCGTCCATGGCCGCCGCCGCAATGGCCTCCAGCGTGGTCACGCCGGACAGGGGAATCTTCAGTGCCAGCCGCAATCCGCGCATGAAGGCCAGGCCCACGCGCTGGCCCGTGAAGGTGCCGGGCCCAGTCGTAACGGCCAGGCGATCCAGCGCACCGAACGGGATGCCGTGCATGGCCTCTTCGACCATCGGCGCCAGCCGCTCGGCATGGCCCCGGTCCATCGGCTCGAAGATATGGGCGCGAATGTCATTGCCATCCAGCAGCGCCACCGAGCAACCGCCCAGCGCCGTATCGACGGCAAGAAGCACCTAGAGGATCTCGCAGGCTTGGTCGAAGGCCAGCCGGGCATCGCGCGGACGGGTGCCGCCGGGCGCGCCATAGCCCAGATTGCAAAGGAAATTGGACCTGATCTGCGTACCGGCGAAGAAATCCGCATCGATGCCGTCATGGCTGAAGCCGCCCATGGGACCGCAATCCAGACCCAGCGCGCGCGCGGCCAGGATGAAATAGCCGCCCTGCAGGCTGCCGTTACGCAGCGCGATGATCTTGTTGGAATCCGCGTCGCTGAACCAGTTCCGCGCGTCAGGATTGGCCTTGTACAAGGCGGGAAGATGGCGCGCGAAATCCAGGTCATAGCCCAGGATGGCGGTGACCGGCGCCTCCATCGTCTGGCGCACATTGCCAGCATCCAGATGCGGCTTCAGTTTTTCCTTTGCCTCTTTCGAAGCGACAAAGACGATGCGCGCCGGTGTGATGTTGGCCGCCGTCGGCCCCCAGCGCATCAGGTCATAGATTGCCATCAGCAACGCAGGGCTGACCGGCTTGTCCAGCCATTTGCGCGTGGTGTGGGCTTCGCGCAGCAGCGTATCCAGCGCGGCATCGCTGACGGCATGGTTGGGTTCGGCGAGCCAGGCTTCGGAGGATGTCATCAGACCGCTTCTACCGCGGTCACTTCGGGCACGTAATGGCGCAGCATGTTTTCGATGCCGTTCTTCAGCGTCATGGTCGAAGACGGACATCCGGCGCACGAACCCTGGAGATGCAGCGAGACGATGCCGCTGTCCTCGTCGAAGCGCTTGAAGATGATGTCGCCGCCATCCTGCGCCACGGCGGGCCGCACGCGGGTTTCGATCAGCTCCTTGATCTGGGCGACGACCTCGCTGTCGTCGGCGCCGGAAGCTTCTTCGGTTTCGTCAGCGGCGCCTTCGATCAGCGCGTGACCTTGTGTGAAATGCTCCATCACCGCGCCCAGGATCGCGGGCTTGAGGTGCTTCCAGTCGCCGTCGCGCTTGGTAACCGAGATGAAATCGGAGCCAAAGAAAACCCGGCTGACCTCAGGAATGGCGAACAGCGCCTTCGCCAAGGGAGAGCGGGAGGCCGCCCCGATTTCCGGAAAATCGGCTACCGCGCCTTCGCCCATGACGTCGCGGCCAGGGAGGAATTTGAGGGTGGCGGGATTGGGCGTGGATTCGGTCTGAATGAACATGGGCGCTGCCTGCGGAATTCTTCTTCTAAATGAACCTCGGCGCGCCGGGCATCAAGGGAAAGCTGGAATATACTTTTACCCGGATGATATTGACTCCATATTTTTACCCGGATAGATATTATCCATGCGCTACACAGCCTTTTCTGGTTTTGAACAGATCGCCGCCGGCTCCCTTCCCGAGGTCCATGCTGCCTGCCTGGCGCGGGAAGGTGCCCTGATCTTCGACCCGGAAACGGGCCGGGTGGTTGATATCGATCCTCGCTTTCCACCCGCTGCCGACGCGCCGCGCCCCGGCCGGCCCAGGCTGGGCGTGGTGCCCCGCGAAGTCACCCTGTTGCCGCGGCACTGGGACTGGCTGGCGACCCAGCCGGGCGGGGCTTCGGTGGCGTTGAGGAAGCTGGTCGAGGAAGCCAGCCGCGCGCCGAAGGCCCAGCAGCGGGCGCGGCGGGACGCAGCCTATCGTTTCGCCACCGCCCTGGTGGGCAATGCGCCGGGATATGAAGAGGCGATGCGGGCGCTCTATGCCGGGCAGGCCGAGGATTTCGCCGCCCATATCGAGGCCTGGCCGGTGGATGTACGCGCCGAACTCGAACGCATGACCGAAGGCGCGTTCTAGAAATCCGACGCGATGCCCTTGCGTTCCCAGTCGCCATAGCGCGTCGGCTCGGGCCCCTTGGGTCCGCCCAATTCCGGCGGCAATTGCTTTTTATCCTCTGCCGCGCGGCGCGCCTCGGCCTCGGCATTGGCGCGCTGGGCGGCCTCGGCAAGGCGGGCGGCGATGTCTGCTTGATTGGCCATGGCGCGATCTTACATCTGAAGTGATGGAGAGAAAATGATGAACACGCTGCGTACCGGCATCCTGATGGCAGCCCTGATGGGCCTGTTCCTGGTGATCGGCGGGCTTATTGGCGGCGCCCAGGGCATGTTGATCGCCTTCGTGATCGCGGGCGGCATGAACCTGTTCGCCTATTGGAATTCCGACAAGGTGCTGCTGTCGATGTATGGCGCGCGCGAAGTGGATTCCGGCAATGACCTGTACCGGCTGGTGCAGCAGCTGGCGGGCGAGGCGAAGCTGCCCATGCCCAAGGTCTATATCACCGAGAATCCGCAGCCCAACGCCTTTGCCACCGGGCGCAATCCCGAACATGCCGCGGTATGCGTCACCAGCGGATTGCTGGCGCAGGTCAGCCAGCAGGAACTGGCCGGCGTGCTGGCGCACGAGCTGGGGCATGTGAAGCATCGCGACACCCTGACCATGACCATCACCGCAGTGGTCGCCGGTGCCATCGGCATGCTGGCCAACATGGCCTTCTTCATGGGCGGCTCCAGAGACCGCGAGAACCCGATGGGTTTTGTCGGTGTCCTGCTGGTCACCATGCTGGCGCCCATTGCCGCCATGCTGGTGCAGGCCGCGATCAGCCGCAGCCGCGAGTTTGAAGCCGACCGGGCGGGCGCGGAGATCACCGGCAAGCCGCTGTGGCTGGCGTCCGCGCTGGGCCAGATCGAGCGCGCGGCGCAAGGCACGCCGAACTATCCCGCCGACGCCAATCCCGCCACGGCGCACATGTTCATCATCAATCCGCTGCATGGCGGCATTGGCGGGCTGTTCTCGACCCATCCGGCAACGGAGGAGCGCATCGCCCGGCTGAAGGCGATGGCGACGCGTGATGATGTTGCTCTGCCGCTTGCCGCGACGCCCGCGGTTAGGCGTGGCCCCTGGGGCTGAAAGCCTCTAAAGAGGCGCCATGAAAGATACCGGCCTTCCCGCGCGCAAGGCAGCGCTCAGCATCCTGTCCGGCGTATTGCAGAAGCGCCGTCCGCTGGATGCGCAGCTGGAACAGCTATCGGGGCTTGAGGTTCGCGATGCCGGCTTCGCCCGGGCGCTGGTCAGCCAGACCCTGCGCCATATGGGGGCGCTGGATGCGGTGCTGCGCAAGTTCATGGCCAAGCCGCTGGCGCCGCACAAGGCGGGCAGTGCGACCGAGATTCTGCTGCTGGGCGCGTGCGAACTGCTGATCCTGAAAGTGCCGGCGCATGCGGCGGTGGATGCCGCCAACCAGCTGGCTGCCAAGGATGCCAAGGCGGTGCACTTCAAGCCGCTGATCAATGCCGTGCTGCGCAAGGTGGCCAGCCAGGGTGAACTGGTGCTGTCGGGCCTGGACCGTGAGCGGCTGTCCACGCCCGACTGGCTGTGGACGCGCTGGAGCGCACAGTATGGCGCGGGCACCGCGCGCCAGATTGCCCGTGCGCACCAGAGCGAAGCACCCATCGACATCGTGCTGAAGGCGGCGGGCGCGACGCATCCCCAGAGCACCGCGCTGTTCGGCATGGTGCGGCGGCTGTCGGACGAGGGACGCATCGATACCATGGCCGGCTTCGCGCAGGGGCACTGGTGGGTGCAGGACGCAGCGGCGTCACTGCCGGCGACGTTGCTGGGCGATGTGCGCGGGCAGCGGGTGATCGACCTGTGCGCGGCGCCGGGCGGCAAGACCATGCAGCTGGCGGCGATGGGTGCGCAGGTTACAGCGGTCGAGATCGACGCGGCGCGCGCGGACCGCATTCGGGAGAACCTGGCGCGCACGCGGCTGGAGGCGGAAATCATGCAGGCCGATGCGCGCGATGTGGAAATCACGGCGCCGTTTGTGCTGATCGATGCCCCCTGCACCGCCACCGGCACCATCCGGCGGCATCCCGACCTGCCCTGGATCAAGGGGGCGGCCGACGTCACGGTGTCGGCGGGCGCGGCGTACGAGATCCTGCTCAGTGGCGCGGCCATGGTCGAGGCTGGCGGCACGCTGGTCTTTGCGGTGTGTTCGCTGGAGCGCGAGGAAGGCGAGGAGCAGATCGCCGCCTTCCTGTCATCCAATCCCGATTTCGCGCGGCTGCCGCTCACCAAGGATGACGTGTTCGGTCACGAAGACTGGATCACGCCCGATGGCGACCTGCGCACCCTGCCCTTCATGCTGGACGGCATGGACGGCTTCTACGCGGCGCGGCTTCAGAGACGCCCCAAGGCGTAGGCGATCGCCAGATACACCTTGCCGGTATCGGCCGACAGCAAGGTGGATGTCAGCAGGCCGCCGCCATCGCCTTCTTTCGCGCGGGTCAGCAGGGTTTCGAATTCCGCCAGATAGGCATCCGCCGCGTCGTGGAAGCGCTTGTCGTCGCGATACAGGGTGGTGACGCGGTCCACGGCGCTGTCGTCGATGGTGTCGGCCAGGCGGCGCGCGAAGACGGCGCGGTCGCCGGCGAGGTAACGCTTCCAGTCCTCATCGCCGGGCTGGGTTTCGTCCAGCGCCGACAGATCGATCGCCATATCAGCCAGCGCCAGTTCCAGCGCGCCAAGCGTCGCGGCGTTGTCGAGCGACTTGTCAGAACGGCGCATGTCGCCGCCCTGTTCGGCCGCCGCCAGCAAGGTCTTCATGTCCCAACGCTGACCGGTCGCGGCGGGCTTCTTGGACGTCAGCTTGCGTGCGAGGCTTTTCAGGCCTTCGGGCTCAGGCTCCGCCGCCTTGACCGGCGCGGCCACATCGGGGGCGGCGATCTTCTGCGTCGAGCGTGCATGCAAGGTCGACATGGTGCGCGCCGACAGGTCGAGGATCTGCTCGGTCTCGCTGGCCATCATCTGGCGGACGCGGCGTGCTTCTTCCTGCGCCAGGCCCGGCAGGCGAATGAGATGTTTTTCGACATCGCGCGTGGTTTCCGACAGCAGGCTGCGGATCTTGCCGGCCTCGGCGCTCATCTCGCCGGCGGTGCGCAGCAGGCGTTCGCATTCGGCCATCGCCTCGCCCACCAACAGGCGCGCATCATGCTTGGCCTGGGCGGCGCTTTCGCCGATCAATGTTTTCGCGCCGTCGCCCGCATCCTTCAGCGCCGCCGACAGGCCCGCCAGCACGCCGGCCGCCGCTTCGCTGGTTTCCTTCAGCCGTTCGGCCTCGCGCGCAAAGGCGCCGGTCAGTTGCGATGCGCGCGTCACCGCATTGGCCATGATCAGTTCCAGGTGACGTTCGGCATCGCCGGTCACCATCTCGAACTTGCGTGCTTCACCGCCAAGCGCCTCGATGGCCGATTCCATGCCGGTGCGCTGCTGCGCCAGCGCGCCTTCGAAGATTTCGCTTTCGTCCTTCAGCTTCTGCGCCAGCTCGTGCATCTGGGCGCGATGCTTTTCCTGGCGCGCCAGCACGAATTCGGCGCGGCTCATGGCGGTGTCGGAGACTTCCTCGATGCGGCGCGACTGGGCGTCCAGCGACTTGGCGGCTTCCAGCGGCGCTTCGGCGGCGGCGGTGATGGCGCCGCGGAAACTGGCGGCCTGCACGTCCAGCGACTGGGTCGCCATCTTCAGGGTGCCTTCGGCCGATTCCATGGTGGCCTTGAGCTGGGCGGCGCGGCCCGCCACCGCTTCGCCGGCGCGGCCCGCCGCCTCTGTCAGGGTGTCGCCCAGCGATTCCAGGCGATTGGATTCCTGGTTGAGGCGGGCGGCAATGGAGTCGCCGCGCACCTGGGCGCGCGCGCCCGCATCGTCCAGGGTGGAAATCTGTTTTTCCAGCACCGCTTCCAGGGTGCGCATGCGCTGATAGGCGACATCGAGGCCGGTGTTGAGACCGTCCAGTTCGCGGCGCACGGCGCGCGCCAGCCGGGCGGCATTGTTCGCGGTGGTCTCATCGGCGGCGAACAGCCGGTC
>CBIHOI010000033.1:0-20247 GCA_966211925.1 uncultured Hyphomicrobiales bacterium
ACAAGGACGGGGTTGATGCCGCCCTTCGGATTCACGATTCGGTCGGTTCAAAGGTAATCTTCGTCACCGGGTCGCGCGAGCAGATGACCCTGGACCGGATCAATACGGACCATCCCTTCGCGATCCTGTTCAAGCCCGTGACCGACGATGTTCTCAGCGCGACCATAAAAAGGGCGTTCGAGGCCGCGGGCCTGCCGATCAGCTGAGCTTGCCGGCATGCTTGAAGTAAGGCAACGGGATGGCAAGCCGCAGCGTTTTGACCGCGGCTGTTACATGGTAGTTCACAAGTCCTGATTTTTATCGAGTGTCTGTCATGACAGTAATGGATTGGTGCTATCTCATTTTGATCGCCACTCTTTTTTTGGCGGATCATTTCATCAGCTGGCCTGCCTTCGTCCGCCGTTCGCGAGATGACGCGCCAAAAGCCCGCCGTCGTCTCTGGATTGGTTGGATCGCCATGCTATGGGTGCTTGTCTGCGTCGGCATGGCCCTGTGGATCGCGAACGCACGCGCCTGGCCGGCCCTGGGGCTGTCCATCCCGCAGGGTTGGCGGCTCTGGACAAGTCTGGTTCTGGTATTGGGATTTGCTGCACTTCAGGCCGCAACAATTGCCAAGGTCAGCCGCATAAGCGGCCCCAAGCCAAAGCTGCGTGCCCAATTTGGTGACATTGCAAAAACCCTGCCGCACGACCTTGCCGAACTGCCCTGGTTCGTTCTGGCAGCAGTGACCGCAGGTATCTGTGAAGAGTGGCTGTTTCGCGGCTACCTTATCTGGGCTTTTGAGCCGTATGTGAGCTGGTGGCCTGCGGCTGCGCTTTCATTGGTCATCTTTACCGCCGCGCATGCATACCAGGGAAACGCCGGCGCCAAACAATCCGCCATCTCTGGCGCAATCATGACTTTGATCGTGGCAATCACCGGTTCCATACTTCCCGTTATCGCGCTGCATATGGTGATTGATGTCACCAGCGGCATCATGGGGTGGTTGGTTTTGCGCGATGACCCGCCGCCTGTGTATGCGGAGCAGACGTCTTAAATAGCGACTCCGCGAGGCGCGGCCTTTGGCCTGTTCGCGAACGACCGCTTTGGGTCACAGCGGACAGTGTGCTCAGTCAAGTCTTCCCGCTTCGCGATAAAACCTTGCCGCGCCTTGATGCAGCGGCGCGGGCGGGTTTTCGCCCGCACACTCGCGCAGGCCTATATGGACCGCGTGATGGCGCTGCCGGCGATGCGGGAGTGGATGGCGGCTTCGCGCGCGGAAATCGCGGCAGAGACTGGCAATTTATCAGAACCGGTAAAATTGTAAGCTTTGCGACCAAAATCTTCATCGGTCGCGCATGGCGCCATTTGTATTGCAAGAATTAAACTCGCAGAATAACGCCGGCCCTACTACACGAGCCGTTGATGCGCTCCATCCATCACATGTTCCGGCTCGCTAGCTATATTTTTCTGGGGCGTACACACACGGTCTACCATTCTGCCAAGATGGTCTACCGGTTCGCGTTCAAGCGCGGAAATCTCTACAGGCTCCCGAACTACAGCAGCACCGCAGTCATGGTCGAGGGTTTTGTCCACTCTGGCAACTCATTTGTCCGTGGCAATATTCATCCAGGCTTCCTGAGCGATACGCCTGGCTTTCACCGCAGTTGGGCCGTTCGCCGCGCCTTGCAAAACAATGTTCCGACGATCTTGTTGATACGCGCGCCCCTGGAAGTGGCACTGTCCATTCATTATCGCAGTCTGCGCCATAGTGATGGGCCGGTTCCACTGGCGATCGCACTGGCGTGTTGGCTGGCTTATTATCGAAGCGTCTGGAAGTTTCGTCATCAAGTTCTGTTGGTTTCACTCGATGAACTCATTGGCAACTACTCAGTGACGAGCAAAAGAATTGAGCAATTCGCGTCCATCACCATGAACGCCATTCCCGACGACGCGTATAAGGGCAGTTATGATGGCGAACGCCCTCCAATTGAAATGAGCAAGCTGAACGATTTCCTGCTTCGCCGGTGCCAAGCCATGTATGCGCGCTACATTGCGTTTGGAAATTCTCAGGCTCGGCACCTTGGGTGACGACCGCGCCCACGCCGTGGACAGGCCGATATTCAGTTGAGCTTGCCCGCTTCGCGATAAAACCTGGCCGCGCCTTGATGCAGCGGCGCGGGCGGGTTTTCCGCCGCATGGTCCAGATTGATCTCGCGGGCGCTGGGATGGCTGGCGGACAGTACGCCGCGATTGGCCGGATTGAACAGCGCCCGCGTCAGGCCATAGATCAGCGAATCCGGTTCGCTGTCGCGCGTCACCCAATAGCTGCGGGTGGCCACGGTTTCCACCGGGCCGATGCGCGGATAGGCGCCGGCGGCGATGACGGCGGGGGAAAGCTGCGGCATGGCACGGACCAGGCGATCGCGGCCCTCGCCATCCAGCGGCACCAGAAGCGCCAGGCCGCGCGCCGTCAGGTCGCGCACGCCTTCGATGGGCACGCCGGCGGTGGCAAAGAAAGCATCAATTTTGCCTTCGCGCAGAAGCTGCACGGGATTGCCGGCATCCGGCCGCACGATCCGCAGCCTCTGTTCGGGCACGCGGTAGGCGGCCAGGATGGCACGGGTGCGGAAGATGGCGCCGGTATTCTCGGCCCCGCCCAGCATCACGCGCTTGCCGCGCAGGTCGCTGACGCTGTGGATATTGGATTTGACCGACACCACCAGATGCGCCGGTTCGGTGAAGAGCGAGGCGATGACCCGCAGGTGCCGCGCCCGGCCGCCGCGGCGGAAAGCGCCCTGCCCCGCCACGGCGGCGGCGATGACATCGCCCTCGGAGAGTCCGCTGTCGACCGTGCCGGCATTGACGCTGCGCAGATTGTCGGCGGCGCCTTCGGATGTGCGCGCCGACAGGATAACCCCGGCGGGGCCGCAGACGGTAGCGGTCTCGCAGCGGGCGACGCCGGCAGGGTGGCTTATGAGGCCGGCCATGGCCTGGCCGACGGGGAAGTAAAGGCTTTCGGTGGAGCCGGTGGCGATCTGGAAGGAGACACGGCTGGGGCCGTTGTCCCCCAGCCCGATATTGCCGCCCCACAGCAGGGCGCCCATCACCAGCAACACAAAGGCGAAGAGCGCGGTCAGGGCGGCGAGACGCTGGGACATCAGGACCGAATGGTTAAGCCTTTATTGCGTCAGCAGTTGGGCACTTAACGAAGCAGTGCCGGAACAGTCTTACTTCTATATGACGCAACATACTTAAGCCTTTGTTGACCGGGGTGCGGGCAAAATCCCCGGCAGCGTAACCCGAAGGCTGCCCCCCGATGCCGACACCCAATCGTCTTTCCCTGTCCCTCGCCGCCCTGCTCCTGGGATGCACCGCCCTGAGCGGCAGCGCCCAGGCGGGCTGGTTCAGTTCCGACGACGCCAAGCCGGCGCCGGACAAGAAGGCCATCGTCAAGGGCGACGAGGTCCAGCCGGCCGCGACCCTGGATGGCAGCATCCGCCAGGCGCAGTTGCTGCGGCTGGCCGGGCAGTATCCGGAAGCCATCAGGCACCTGTCGCAGCTGATGGTGGTTGCGGCCGATGATGGCCGTGTCGTCACCGAATATGGCAAGACCCTGGCCGCGATGGGCCGGGCGCAGGAATCGGTCGATTTCCTCACCCGCGCGCAGCAGCTTTCGCCGGGCGACTGGTCCGTCTATTCGGCGCTTGGCGTGGCCTATGACCAGCTGGGCAAACATAGCCAGGCGCAAGGCGCCTATGAGCATGCGCTGACCCTGCGGCCGAACGACCCCAGCGTGCTGAACAATTATGCCCTGTCGCGCATGCTGTCCAAGGATCCCGAAGGCGCCAAGACGCTGATCGCGCGCGCCGAGAGCGCCGGCGGCGACAGCGACCCCAAGATCGCCCGCACCATTGCCATGATGAAGAGCCTGGTGCCGGATGCCGCCGACAAGAGCCTTGCCGCGGCTGCCACGAGCCAGGTGGCCCAGAATGCGCCGCCGCAGCCCGCGCCGCGCACGCCGGTGGCGCAGCGGTCCATGCCGGCCGCACAGGTGGCCAGCAACCAGAATGCGCCCTTCGTCAATATCCCCGCGCCGCCTGTCAGCGCGCCGCGTCCATTGATGGCGACCGCCAACAGCGTGATCGAGCCTTCGCGCCAGCTTTCCCAGCCCACCAACGCCGTGGTGATGCAGCGTGTGCCGGTGGACCCGCTGGCCGGCCCGGTGCTGCCCAAGGTGCCCGTCGCCACCCATGCGCCGCGCGCGCTGGCCAAGGTTGAAAAGCCAGAAGAATCCAAGCCGCAGCCCGCCAAGGTTGCCGAGGCCAAGCCGGCCCCGGCCAGGACCGCGGCGGCCGAAGCCGGGGATCTGCAGGCCCTGGACCTGCAAAAGAAGGCCGACGCCATCGCCAGGCAGTTGAACGGCAAGCCCGCCGCCATCGCCGCTGCGAAGGCCGAAGCGAGCAAGCCGGCCATCAGCAAGGCGCCTGCCCCGCCGCCGGCCGCCAAGCCGCAGCCCACAAAGGTTGCCGAGGCCAAGCCGGCGCCGGTCAAGACGGCCGCCAAACCCAAGGACAGCATTCCCGGGCTGCGCCTGAGCGCCAACGCCTATTGAGGGCACTATCCCTTCAGACGTGAAAAAGGCGCGGATGCTCTCCGCGCCCTTTTTCTTTGCAGGAAGGAAAGCGTGAGGCGTTGACGCCTAGTGCATCATGGCGCGGACGGACATGGCCGCCGGTCCCATGATGACCACGAACAGGCAGGGCAGGAAGAAGATGATCATCGGCACGGTGAGCTTGGCCGGCAGCGAGGCGGCCTTGCGCTCGGCTTCCTGCATGCGCATCTCGCGGTTTTCGTTGGCGGCGACGCGCAGCGCCTGGCCCAGGGGGGTGCCGTATTTCTCGGCCTGGTTGAGGGCGGTGGCCACGGCCTTGACGCCGTTATGGCCGCACCGCCGGGCCAGATTGTCGAAGGCCTGGCGGCGATCGGGCAAATAGCTGAGTTCGGCGGTGGTGAGCGCCAGTTCCTCGGCCAGCTCGGCGGACTGGCTGCCGATCTCGGCGGCGACGCGGCTGAAGGCGGTTTCGATCGACATGCCGGATTCCACGCAGATCAGCATCAGGTCCAGCGCATCGGGAAAGGCGCGCATGATGGACTGCTGGCGGCGGCTGATCATGTTGGAAACGAAGATGTCGGGCACATAGAAACCGATGCCGGCGCCCACCACCGCCGCCAGCACCTTCATCATCGGCGTCCAGGTGAGATGCAGGATCACGAAGGTGTAGAACAGCACAACGCCGAACACGATGAAGGGCATCACAAAGCGGAAGAACATGAAGGTGATCAGCGGCGCCTGGCCGCGATAGCCGGCGCTGGCGAGCTTTTCGCGGGAATTCTCGCCTTCCAGGATATTGCCCAGCCTGAGGCGGTCCAGCGTCGCCTTCATGTAGCTGGTGGGTTCGACGCGCAGCGCGCCGCGCTTGGCGTTGAGCGCGGCGTGATGCTTGGCGCGCAGTTCCTCGCGGCGCCTGGACACGGTTTTGAGCCGATCTGAAAGACCATTGCTCTCCAGCAGCGGCATGCCCAGGGTCACGATGGTGGCAAAGGCGAGAATGCCGACGAAAGCGGTGATCAGGAAGCTTTTGTCGAACAGCAAATTCATCAATGTGTCCATCATCGCCTCCTAGTGCTTGAAGTTGATCATCTTGCGCATCACCAGGCAGCCGATCGTCATCCACACGGCGCAGCCCGCCAGCATCAGGTTGCCGGCATGGGTGGTGAACAGCTTGGTGATATAGGCGGGCGCGGTGACATAGACGATGCCCATCACGGCCGGCGGCAGCGAGCCGATAATGCCGGCGCTGGCCTTGGCCTCCGACGACATCGCCTTGATCTTGCCTTGCAGGCGCTTGCGGTCGCGCAGCACGAAGGCCAGGTTGCCCAGCGCCTCGGACAGGTTGCCGCCGGACTTGCCCTGGATGGTCATGACGATGGCAAAGAAGCCCACTTCCGGGGTGGGCATGGAATCCATCATGCGCTTGAGCGCCTGTTCCATGGTGACGCCGACCTTCAGGCTTTCCACCAAGGCGTGGAATTCGCTGCCCACGGGATTGGGGGACTCGCGCGCCACGATGCGCAACGCTTCGTTGGTGGGCAAGCCCGACTTGACCGAGCGCACGATCACGTCGATGGCGGGGGCGAAATGCTCGGTGAATTTCTTCTTGCGGCGATTGGTGAGGAAGCCCAGCACCCAGCGCGGCAGGCCGAGCCCGACCGTGAAGACGGCCAGCCCGATGATCAGCGGCGACTGGTGGGTGGCGATCGCGACGCTGGCGGCCAGGGCGGCCAGGATGCCGCACACCATCCAGAAGCTTTTGGGGGAGGTCTTGGGAAAGCCCGCCTGCTCCAGCCGGCGGCGCATGGTGGGCTTTTCCTTTTTCGCGGCGCGGTTCTTTTCCACGTCCTTGAGCATGGCCGCGACATTCTTGCGCTTCTGGGCGGCATTTTCCTGCGGGGTTGCGGCGCGGCCACGGGCACCGCCCGCCGGACGGGCGACGGCGTTGACGCGCTTCCTGGCGGCGTCATCGCCGCCGGCAAAGGCAAACACCGCGCCGCCGGCCGCAAGCATCAACAGCATCGCGACGGCGATGATCATTGATTGACCTTGTCGAGCGCGTCGGAGAGCTCGCGTTCCAGGTTGTAGTAGCGGGCGCGTTCCCAGAAATGGGGGCGCACGATGCCGGAGCCGGTATGCTTGCCCTTGAGGCGGCCGGTTTCGTCCTCGCCGGTGATCTCGTAGGAAACCAGGTCCTGGGTGATGACGACATCGCCTTCGGTGCCGATCACTTCGGTGATCTTGGTGATGCGGCGCGAACCGTCGCGCATGCGCTCGGCCTGGATGATGATGTCGATCGAACCCACGATCATCTCGCGGATGGTCTTCATGGGCAGGGCATAGCCGCCCATGGTGATCATGGCTTCCAGACGCGACATGGCTTCGCGCGGGGAGTTGGCGTGCAGCGTGCCCATCGAGCCGTCATGGCCGGTGTTCATGGCCTGCAAAAGATCGAATGCCTCGGGTCCGCGCACTTCGCCCACGATGATGCGTTCGGGGCGCATGCGCAGGCAGTTCTTGACCAGGTCGCGCATGGTGATCTGGCCCTGGCCTTCCAGGTTGGGCGGGCGGGTTTCCAGGCGCACCACATGCGGCTGCTGAAGCTGCAGTTCGGCGGCGTCTTCGCAGGTGATGACGCGCTCTTCGGTATCGATATAGGCGGTCATGCAGTTCAGGAGCGTGGTCTTGCCCGAACCGGTACCGCCGGAGATCAGGATGTTGCAGCGGCAGCGGCCGATGACCTGCAGGACGCGCGCGGCGTCGGGGCTGATGGAGCCGAACTTCACCAGGTCGTCGAGAGTGAGTTTGTCCTTCTTGAACTTACGAATGGTCAGCGTGGGACCATCCAGGCTCAGCGGCGGGCCGATGACGTTGACGCGGGAGCCGTCCAGCAGGCGCGCATCGCATATGGGCGAGGATTCATCGACGCGGCGGCCGACCTGGCTGACGATGCGCTGGCAGATGTTCATCAGCTGGGCGTTGTCGCGGAAGCGGATATTGGTCAGCTGCACCTTGCCGGCGACTTCGATGAAGACGCGGTTGGCGCCATTGACCATGATGTCGGCGATGTCGTCGCGGGCCAGCAGCGGCTCCAGCGGGCCATAGCCCAGCACGTCGTTGCAGATGTCCTGCAGCAGGTGTTCCTGCTCGGCGATGGACATCACCACCGCCTTGATCGAGATGATCTCGTTGACGATGTCGCGGATTTCCTCGCGCGCGGAATCCGGATCGAGCTGGGCGAGCTGCGCCAGGTCGATGGTGTCGATCAGGGCATTAAAGATGGTGGACTTGATCTGGTAGTAATCGTCCGAGCGGCTGTCGGCCAGGACCCGCGGCGCGGCCTTGGACGCCACGGGGGCCAGTTGCGGCGCCGGCTTGGCGGGCATCGCGGGCGCCGCCGGTGCGGCATCGATGCGCGGCGGCGCGTTCGCGGCTTCGCGCAGCGCGGCCGGGGATGGCGTCTTGCCGAAAGCGGGCTCTGAACCGGTGCGCTTGCCGAACATGTCTGGTTACGCCTGCTTCTTGCCTTTGAGGAACGAGAAGATCGAAGCCGAACCGCGGCCAACTTCGGTGGTGCGGCCGGTCAATGCCCGGCAGAGCCGGCGCAGGGATTCCGACACGGGCGCCTTGGGCGAAAGCTCGATCACCATCTGGCCGTTGTTGGCGGCCTGGCCGAACAAGGCCGGTTCGAAGGCGATGATGGCGGCGGGATCGATGCCCATGGTCTCGGCGAAATCCTTGGACGGGATTTCCGGGCGCTTGGGCATGCCCACCTGGTTGATCACCAGGCGCGGCGGATTGTCGTTCGGGCGGGCATTCTTCACCAGCTCGATGATGTTCTTGGCATTGCGCAGCGATGTCAGGTCGGGCGTGGCCACGATCACCACATCGTCGGCGGCGAGCAGCGTGTGGCGGATCCAGGGATGCCAGCCATGGGGAATGTCCAGGATCACGCAAGGCGTGGTCTGGCGCACGGCGTCGATCACCGCCTCGTAGGATTCCGGCACCGCGTCATAGTCGCGTTCCAGTGCGGCGGGGGCGGTGAACAGTGACAGGTGATCGCCGCGCTTCAGCAGCAACCGGTCCAGCAACACATCGTCCAGGCGTTCCGGGGCGCTGAGCGCATCGGCCACGCCCTGGCTGGCTTCATCATTGAAGTCCAGGCCGACGGTGCCGAAGGCCAGGTCGAGATCGACGATGGTGGTGTTGATGTGCAGTTCCTCGGCGATGCACCAGCCGATATTGTGCGAGATGGTGGAAGAGCCCGAGCCACCGCGCGCCCCGACAACCGCAACAACACGCCCGATGGGGGTGGCGCCGGGGTCGAGATAGAGGCCGGAGATCACTTCGATCAGTTGCAGCGGCTCCAGCGGGGCCACCAGATATTCGGAGGCGCCGCGGCGCATCAGCTCGCGGTACAGCTCCACGTCATTGACGCGGCCCACCACGATGACCTTGGTCGCCGGATCGCAGACTTCCGCCAGGCGGTCCAGTTCGCCAAGGGCTTCCTTGCCGTCCAGCTTGGTTTCCACGACCAGAAGGTTGGGCGTGATCTGGCCGGTATAATGCTCGATGGCGGCATTGACGCCGCCAAGCTGCACTTGCAGGTGCGCCTTGGACAGGCGGCGGTCGGCGCCGGCGCGCTGCAGGGCGGCGCCGGTGTCGGGAAATTCGCAGAAGGCGTGGATGGAAATGCGCGGCACCGGGCGCTCGTGCGGCGCGGCGCCGAAGTTTTCCACTGGCGTTTCCACGGTGGGGGGTTTGGCGGCCATGGGAAATCCTACTGCTTGTTCACGTCAGAGATGGCGCCGGACTGGTCGTTGGTCTTGGTCGCGGCGGTCGGCTTGCCCTGCTCGTAATTTTCGATGATGACGCCGGCGCGGTTGGCGTCGGCGGGATCGAAGCGGCGCGGGCCCAACAGGTCGCGCGGATCGGCAACCATGGCGGCGATGTTCTGGCGCGTGGCACAGCCGAAATTCTTGGGCGTCAGATTGTCGGCGCTGAAAGCCAGATTTTCCGACCAGTCGCCGCAGGGTTCCGTTTTGGCGGAATAGCTGATGTAGCTGATATCGACCCGGAAATCATTGTTGGCGACTTCGTGGGTGGAGACCAGGATCTTGTCCTTGGGAATGCCGGTGGCGGCCGCACGTTCGGCGAACCAGGTGATGGCGGCGCGGCTGGGAGCGCCATCGGGCACGCTGATGCCGAGCGAACCATTGCCATGGGCCCGGAAGTCGGCGAGGAAATTGTCGAAGGTCACCGCATCGTCGGCGCTGACGCCCGCCGCGCCGCCGGCGAAGTGCATCTTGATTTCCTTGTAGCTCGGCTCGACCGCGATGGGATGGTTGAGCGCACCGTCCTGGCTGATGCTCTGGCCGTCATTGGTGGCGGCACAACTGCCCGCGGCCAGGATGCTGACCAGGGCGGCGGCGCGAAACAGGTTTTCGAATTCCATCGTCATGCTCCTATCGCACCACAAAGCCGACCGGCTCGGCGGCCTGGTTCTGGAGGGGCTTGTCGCCGGGCTTTTTCTTGTAGACCGCGTTCAGCCGGCCCAGCAGCAGGGTTTCGGGATCGGTGGGCGCCACGAAGCCGTCGGTCGGCGCGGCAAAGGCGCTTTCCGTATTGGGTTCGACCAGATAGGCGCTGACCAGGACCACCAGTTCGGTCTGGTCGTCGGCGAAATCGCGGCTGCGGAAAAGCGCGCCCAGCACCGGCAGGTCCTTCACGCCGGGAAAGCCGTCGACCACCTGCTTGGTGTTGTGCTGCATCAGACCGGCGACCGCAAAGGAGCCACCGGAGGGCAGCTCGACGGTGGTTTCGGTGCGGCGCACCGACAAGGCCGGGATGGTGACGCCGCCTGTGCCGGCGGCGCCCGCCAGGGTGAACGAGCCGGTGTTGGTCAGTTCGCTGACTTCGCTGGAGAGCTGCAGCGAGATGCGGCCCGGCGAGACGACCACCGGGGTAAAGCTGAGGCCGACGCCGAACTGCTTGAACTGGATGGAGACGTTGCCCTGTGTGTCGCGTCCGGCCGGAACGGGGAACTCGCCGCCCGCCAGGAATTTCGCCGTCTCGCCCGACACGGCGGTCAGGTTGGGTTCGGCCAGCATGTGGACCAGGCCGACCTGTTCCAGCGCCTTCAGGACGCCCTGGGCATTGTTGGGGCAGCTTGTGGAGGTAGAGCTGGAGCTGCTGGTCACGGTCGGAGTGCCGCCCACTGTGGTTGTGGTCGTGACGCCATTGACGGTTGAGGTGGTGGTGCCGGTGGTCAGCGAAGACGCCATCTGATTGGCCACGGCCGGGAAAAACTGGCTGGCGCAGGCCGAACCGGCCTGGCCGCCGGACATGTCGCTGAGGGCACGGCCCAACAGGCCATAGGGATTGGAGGTGCCGATCGTCATGGGCACGCCGCCGATCTTGCCGGCGGCGGAAAGATCGACGCCAAACTGCTTGGCGACGTTGCGGTCCATCTCGGCAATGCGCACTTTCAGCATCACCTGGGCGCCGCCCGCGACGGACAGCATGTTGATGACCTTCTTGGGGTCGCCCGCGAAACGCGCCGCAAGGTCGGCGGCGCGGGTGGATTCCAGCGCCGAGTTGACCGAACCGGTCAGGACGATGTTGTCGTTCATCGCCTGCACGGCGATGGAGGAATTGGGCAGGCTGGCCTTCATGAGCCCGGACAGGTCCAGGACATCCTTCTCGACGCGGATGTCCAGCGCCAGGATCTGCTTGCCCTGGCCGTCGAAGAAGAAGGCGTTGGTCTGGCCGACCTTGGTCGCCAGAAGGAAGATGCGGCGCGGCGTGCGCACCACGGCGTCCACCATGTCGGGATTGGAGACCAGGACATCGCGCGCATCGGCATCGAGCTGCACCACGGCCGCCTTGTCGAGCGGCAGGGTCAGGCGCTGGTGGCTGGAGGCGCCGCCGCGGGTGGAGATGGTCATCACGCGGGCGGCGGTTTCGTCCAGGGCCGGACGGGCGCTGGCGTCCTGGGCGATCACGGCCATCGCCAGCAGCGACGGCAGAACGCTCAGCAGAAGAAATTTGCGAGGGGCCAGAAAGCTCACTGGGGATTCTCCTGCTGCACCGCCGGCTTGGCGTGCACCATGCCGTAGCGGATGATATCGACCGGGCCGCCGAGGTCGGAGGCCAGGCGCTTCTTGCGGGCGGCGTCGCCATTGTCGGTGACGGCCTGGTTGTCGCCCAGCGGCCGCAACGACAGCGACAACTGTCCGGCGCCCTGCGCCATGGTGATGATCTCGGCCTGTTCGGGGGTCACTTCCACGGTGGCGGTCTTGCCGACCACCGTCTTGGTGTCTTTCTGCTGCGCGAAGGTCTGGTCCACCGCCAGCACGCGCAAATTCGACAGCACGGTCCTAGCGACGACGCGTGGCGGCGTGCCCTCAAGCTTGCGGGTGAGGATGATATCGACACGGTCATTGGGCAGCACAAAGCCGCCGGCGCCGGATTCGGCGGAGATCACGATGGAGACGGCGCGCATGCCCGGCGTCAGCAGCGCGGCCATGAAGCCGGCAGCGTCGGCCTTGACCAATGCGGTGCTGACGATGGGCTGGCCGGCCAGGATGGGCGCGCGCACGACATTGCCCTTCACCGCTTCTTCTTCGCTGCCGACATTGGCGTGGGTGAGGAAGCTGGCATCCACCGATGTGGTGGGCCACTTCTCCCAGCGCACCTGATCGACGGTGAGCTGCTGGCCGGGCTGCAGGTTGGTGGAGGCGACCAGCACTTCGCTCATCGCCATGGGCGGTGCGCTGGGCTTGGCTTCGACGGCAGGTGTGCCGCCGCCCATCATGCTGCGAACCATGAACGCCGCGGCGACGGCGGCAACAACCGCGATGCCGAGCACAATGATGCGTTGGGTGTTCATGCGAGCAGGCTCCTTTGGTGACAATTCACCATGCAACCCTTTAGAATTTGCTTAATGGGGAAGAAGCAAACCCGTTGAATGGCCAGATGTTTCCGATGGTATTTGGCTAAAACAGTTCCGAAATCTGTTCGCGCGCCGTTAGGCTTTCGTTAAGCGCGGCGCTTCAGGCGCCCGCTGCGAGACGGAAAATCTCGGTGCTGGGCAGCAGCAAGAAGGCGCCGGCCGCCAGCGCCACGCCATAGGGAATGCCGGACCTGGTATCGTGCAGCCGGATGATCCAGGCATGGCGCGCAAGCGCTTGCGGCAAGGGCCAACGGCGCACCGTAAGCAGCGCCAGGGTGAGAAAGCCGCCGAACACCGAGGCCAGCAGCGCATAGGGCATGAGATCCTTGAAGCCCAGCCACAGCGCCACGCCGGCAAACAGCTTGGCGTCGCCGCCGCCGATCCAGCCAAAGGCGAACAGCGCAAAGCCGAGCGCCAGGCCGGCAAAGCCCGCCATCAGATGCAGGCCGACCGCGGGCAAGGTGAGACCGGCCGCCAGCGCAAACAGCGGAAAAACCGCGATCACCGCGAGATTGAGGAAATTGGGGATCGTGAAACTGGCAAGGTCATAGCCCGCGGCAAGAGCCAGCAGCAGCGGCAGGGCGACGATGACCAGAATTTCGGCGATCATGGCATGCTTTCGAAAAACGAACGGCCGCCTTTGGCAAGACGGCCGTTCCAAGAAAGGCTGCGAAGCCGGCCTTACGGCGTGGCGCCGGCGCTGTCGACGCTGGCCGAGATCGAATTGAACTTGGCCGTGAGCGACGTGCCGACAGCGGTGACGCCGGTGATGATGACAACGGCGATGAGAGCGGCGATCAGGCCATACTCGATGGCGGTGGCGCCCGATTCATCGCGAACGAAACGCGAGATAAGGTTCATGACAGTCTCCAACTTTAAAAAGACACCCTAGGATGTCCAACCCCGGACGAACTCTTTTCGCCGATGCGGACGGTGACCAATCTAGGGGAAGCCGCTTAATTTCGGCTTAATCGGCGCGGGCGGCGCTTCGTCATCCTGTTCCGCGGTGATACGAAACAGGCCTTGTGGAACCGGCGTTATCGTAAACTTTCGCCGTTTGTTTACCACGCTGGATGGTTTCATCGCAGATTTCGCGCGCTGCGATGTTTCCACGATGAAAAGCGCGAAGGCGGCGACGGGAATCGCGCCCAGAACATCCACCAGGTGATGACCGCCCTGGATCGGCGTCGCCAGCAGCACGGCGATGTTGAGCAGGATGGCCGGAATGCGCAGATATTTGATGCGCCGCGCATGCCACATCACCAGCAGCGCCAGCACGGCATGATAGGAGGGAAAGCCGATCAGGCCCTTGGCCTCGCCGGGCGAGATCAGGCCGGGGCCATCCTTCAGCAGCTTCACCAGATCGCGCGCATAGACGGGGTCCAGCGCCAAAATCATGTGCGAGGGCACCGATCCATAAACCGAAAAGGCGCCGAAGGACGGCGCCAGGCTCCATATGCCGATGCAAGTCAGGGCCGACAGCGCCAGCGCGGCGCTGAAACGATAGACCTGCGCGGGCGCGTGGGTGGCCAGCACCACGGTCAGCAGCGCCACCTGCGGCAGCATCGAGCCATAGGCGAGGAACGCCGCCGCGTTGAGGCGCGGATGTGCCGCCATCCAGGACATGGCGGCGGGCCAGTCAAAGCCCATGGCGCGGTCCAGCGCCGCCAGCGGTCCATCGATGCGCGCGCCGGTATGGGTCAGCAACAGATAATTGAGGAGGCTGGCGCCGACGGAAAAAGCGCAGAGAAAGCCGGTGCCGAACAGCATGGCGGCCAGGCGCGGATCGGGCCGCACCGTCTGGTAAAGCCGCGCGCCGGCCAGCAGGGCCGCCGCCATCAGGCCCAGGCGCAGATAGGCGCCGGTATCGAGCTGGACATGCCCCAGCACCGCCCATGCGGCATCGCCGCCCGCCAGGAGCGCCGTCAAAGCCAGAAGCAGGGCCGGCAGGGGAAGACGCAAAGGAAAGTTCCTGCGCTAAGGATCCCCGATGTTCTAGGGCATCAGGTTTAAGGCTTCTTTTACGGCGCCGGCCCTACCCTGACTTTTGAAAATCCAGCCGGTTCCCGCCATGCGCCGCATTCTTCTTGCCACCGTTCTTGTCGCCAGCACGGCGCCGGCCTTTGCGGCGGGCGAAGTCACCCTGGCGCTGGACGAGGTTCACACCCTCACCTTCAAGAACCCGGTGGGCACCGTCTATGTCGGCAATCCCGCCATCGCCGACATCACCATGATCGATGCCCGCCATGCCTTTGTGCAGGGCAAGTCCTATGGCCGCACCAACATCGTGGCGCTGAACCGCGACGGCGCACAGGTGTTCAACTCCGGCGTCAATGTCACCGGCCAGCAGAGCAGCGGCACCGTGGTGCTGAATCGCGGCGCGCAGCGCATCACGCTGAACTGCGCCGGCAATCGCTGCGAGCCCACCCCGATGCCCGGCGACGGCAAGGATTCCTACGATCCCGCCAATGCCATCGCAGCCCAGCACCAGACCGCGGCGCGCAATGCCGCAACCGCCGCCGAAGCGGGCCGCTAGGCTTTTTCCATTCGGATAAGGACTGAAGCACCGCGCCATGGCGCGGTGCTGTCGCGTGCGCGCGCCGCCGGCGTTACCGGCTGACGCGCACGTTGGTGATCTGCTGGGCGATCTGGTTGAAGGTGGTGACAACCGCGCTTGTGGTGGTGAGCTGGAAGTATTTCGTGCTGTCGGTGGCGCAGTAGCTCAGCGGCGCGGAATTGCCGCCGCCGCCCACATTCAGAAAGATGGAATAGATGACGACCCCGTCCGCCTTTGCGGCGTCGCAGGTCGCCTTCTCGCGGGCGTCGATATAGCCGTCCTCGGTGGTGCCTTCGGTCGAGCCGTTGCCCCACCAGCGGTCCTGGGTGTTGAGGCCGTCCGACAGGATGATGATGTAGCGGGCCGTATTGGCCGGCACCGCACCGGGATTGTAGGGGTCGGTATTGGTCAGGGTCTGCCAGCCATGCGCCAGGCCGATGGCCTGGTTGGTGGAATTGTTCGGCGCCATGGCGTCGATCTGGTTGCCCAGCGTGGTCCAATCGTAACTCAGCGGCGTGACGGTCGCGCGCAGGCAGCCGGACATGTTCATGGCGGGGAAGCCTGTCGCGGTGGTGCTGGGCGCGGTGTTGCTGATGTCATAATCATAGGTCTTGTCGCGATCCATGATGCAGCCGGTCCAGGTGGAATGGCTGTTGATGCGCCAGGTATGGGTATAGCCGCCATAGGCGGTCTTGGTGACGGTGGTGTCGGTCTTGGTCTGGGTGATGGTGCGGGTCCAGGTGCACGTCTTCTTGCTGCCGGAACCGGAGCAGCTCTTGGTGCCGTCCACCGTGCTGTTGGTGACCGTGTTGCTGGTGGTGTTGGTGCTGTCGCCGGTATAGCCGGCGCTGATCGCCGTCACGGTATTGCTGCTGACCGTGCCGTTCGACGGATAGCCGCTGTTGTTGTTGCAGGTGATGGTGCCGGAACCGGTCTGGCTGCAGGTTTGCTTGGTGGTGATCGGCGTGGTGTTGGTCTTGGTTGCGGTCTGGGTCTGGGCGATCACGCTGTCCCAGCAGCCATTATAATAGCGGGCGCGATGATTGGTGTTGTAGGTGCCCGAATCGATGCCTGGACAGATCATGCCGCTGGACGGAATGGTGTTGACGGTGGACGAGCCGTTGGCGCTGCCGTTGGTGCAGTTGAAGCCATAGGGGCTCTGCTGCACCGTCTGGCCCCAGCCATTGGTGGTGGTGAAGGGGCAGGAACTGCCGGGACCGGTGCTGGTGCTGAGCGTGACGTTGGGCGGCGGCGCTTCCCAGTCGGTCCAGTCGATCCAACTGGCGCTGACATTGGAAGTGCCGACATTGACGATGCGGTCGAACGGCACGATCGACACTTTCACATCGCCTGGCGTGACAGCGGCGGCCTGCAGGATGTTCAGAAGCTGGTGCGAGGCATTGTGCAGCGCGTCCATCTTGGAGCCGGAGGAATCGCCCTGGGCCATGGAGCCGGAATTGTCCAGCACCAGCGACACCCACAACTTGCTCTGGCCCCACACCACCGTGCTGGAAACGCTGACCGGCAGCGTGGTGATGTTGCCGAACTTGAGCAGCTCGGTCGGCATATTGTAGGTCGCCTTGATGGTGACGCTGCCGGTGGCGTATCCGGTGACGGAAACATTGGGCGCGCCGCTGCCAGTATAATTGGCGGTGAAATATTTCTGCGCCAGCGTCTGGGCGGTGGTCTGGTTGAGGCCGGGGGTGGAACCGACCGCGAGCGCCGCGGCATCCAGCGCATCGGCCATCTGGGACCGGGCCAGGGAGCTGCGGGCATAGTCCAGGCCGCCGCCGACGGCGATCATTATCGGCACCATCGCCAGTCCGAACCATACCGCGACATTGCCGCGCTGGCTGCGCACGTCGCGCGCCTTTTGCAAGAGCCTGTTCATCATCTGCCGGTGGCAACCCAATCGATCACCGCCATTGTCCGTCAGAAGTTGTGAAAATCCCCTTGCTTTCGCCAAAGGTGGTAACGCAAACCTTAACAGAAACGGGACTTTCGTTAACGAAGGACGATTCAAATGCGCCGCATCGCGTAAACCATCGCGGCCCGCATTAACGCTCCATTGAGCAAGAAAGGTGCTTTTTCTTCGCATTGGCGCGCTTGTCTTCTAGAAATGGCGCACGCAAGAGGCTTAATCCGCCGTGACCGTCCCTGCCCGTTGGAAGAAATTCTGCGTCCGCATGACGGCCGATTCCCGCAAGGGTTCGGCGGCCGTCGAGTTCGCCTTCGTGGCACCGATTTTCTTCGCAATCCTGCTGGGCATCTTTGAAGTCGGGATCATGTTCTTCGCGCAGTCGATCCTGCAGAACGGTGTCTCCGACGTGGCGCGGCTGATCCGTACGGGCCAGGCCCAGGCCGCCGGCACCAGCAAGGACGCTTTCCGCACCGCCTTGTGCAACAAGATCTCGGTTCTGATCCCTTGCGACAGCAACCTGCTCGTCGATGTCGAGGCGTTTCCCAGCTATGGCGGCGTCAGCTATGCCTCGCCGTTCAACAACCCCCAGGCCACGAACGTCCAACAGCGCACGCTGAACACCGGCCTCAACAACTTCAGTACCGGCAATGCCTGTGATGTCGTGCTGGTGCGCGCCTTTTATACCTGGCCACTGTATACGCCCGGACTGACCAGCTACCTGGCCAATGTGGCGGGCAACAAATACCTGTTGTCGGCGGCAGCGACCTTCCGCAACGAGCCTTTCGACAACAACGCGGCGGGGTGCTGACGATGACCTTGCTGGGGCGGTTTCGAAAGGCGACAGACGGATTGGCGGCGGTGGAGTTTGCCCTGATCCTGCCGGTGATGATCACCATCCTGTTCGGCCTGCTCGAGACGTCGCTGGCGCTGGCGTGCCGTGCCGATGTCGTCAATGTCTCATCTTCCGTTGCCGACCTGGTCGCACAGGAGGCCAGCGTCACCTCGTCCGACATGACCAATATCTTTTCCGCCGCCAACGCCATCCTGTATCCCAACAGCCCCAGCACGGCGCAGATCACGGTGACGAGCGTGAAATACAACACCGCCACCAACAGCCTGACATCGGGCAAGGTGGACTGGAGCTGCACCCACGGCGGCACGAAGCGCAGCGTGGGGTCGATCGTCACGCTGCCCGCCAACCTGATGACGGCCAATGGCAGCGTCATCGTGTCGGAAATCACCTACAGCTATGCCTCGCCCACCACGCAGATGGTCATTGGCCCCATTACCATGGGCAACACCTTCTACAGCAAGCCCCGCCGCGTCGCCGCGATCGCCGGGCCGAGCAGCTGCTGATCATTGCAGCTGCGCCCTAGCTGAGCCTCGGCTCAGCGAAGGTCGGAGGGGGAATGTCAGCGCGGCTTGATCAGGCCTTCCTGCGCCACCGAGGCCACCAGGGTTCCGTCGCGCGCATAGATCGCGCCGCGATTGAAGCCGCGCGCGCCGGAGGCCGAAGGGCTGTCCTGGACATAGAGCAGCCATTCATCGGCACGGAACGGGCGATGAAACCACAGGGCATGGTCGAGGCTGGCGACCTGGACATCGGAGAAGATGCTCTTGCCGTGCGGCAGCAGCGCGGTGTCCAGCAGCGACATGTCGGAGACGAAGGCCAGCAGGGCGCGGTGAATGGCCGGATCGTCCGGCAGGGCCCCGCGCGTCTTCAGCCAGATGTGATCCACCGCCGCCCGCGCCGGCCTGTCACCGGAATTTTCAAAGGGGCCACGGCTCAGCACCGAACGGGTTTCGAAGGCGCGGTCGCGCGCGACCCAGGCCCGCATGGCAGCCGGCAGGTCCGGGCGGCGCAGCAGCACCTGCTGTTCGTCTTCGAGGGTCTCGGGCGGCGGCACCACCGGCATGTGGGACTGGTGCTCGAAGCCCTGGACCTCGCGCTGGAAGGAGGCGGCCAGGGTGAAGATCGGCAGCCCGTGCTGGATCGCCACCACCCGGCGGGCGGTGAAGCTGCCGCCGTCGCGGGAGCGGTCCACTTCATAAAGGATGGGGGTTGAGGGATCGCCGGGACGCAGGAAATAGGCATGAAAGGAGTGGCAGGGCCTGTTCGCATCCACGGTACGGGTGGCCGCCACCAAGGCCTGGGCCAGGACCTGGCCGCCGAACACGCGCTGTACCGGCTCGGGCGGGGACTGCCCCCGGTAGATATTGTCCTCGATCTTCTCCAGATCGAGCAGCGCCAGGAGCCGGGAAAGGGCGGAGTCAGCCATGGCGGCTTCTATCATATCTGTTTGATTTTGTTACATAAAAATTAGAGAGGCCAATTTCCGGGCGATCCGCCCAAAGAATAGTCAAATCGCCCCTGGAGAGAAGCGTACGGCGGGATCAGTATTTTTCGGCAGCTGTTGCCTTGGTGTCACAGGCTGGGGATAAAACCCTGATAAGCGACGCAAAATACCCCGCAAAGCAACATGGAGCGTGGAGACTTTTCGGGGTTTGGTCGTTATGGTCATTGCATTAGGATTGGGCGATCGGGCGGGGATATACCTGTCTGTCGGTATTTCGAGAGGGTACAAAATGAAGCTTCGCATGCTTGCCATGGCGACTGTTGCCGCCGCGGCTCTGAGCACTCCTGCCATGGCAGGCCAGGGATGGTATCTGGGACTGGGCGGCGGCTATGACAGCCAGCAGAATATCAGCGTCACGTCCGCCTCGCAGCCCAGCTTCAACGGCAGCGCCGTTGCCAAGGACAGCGCCATCGGCGTCGCCTCCTTCGGTTACGCGTTCACCGGCGGCTGGCGCCTGGAAAACGAAATCGGCTATTCGTCCCACGACCTGAACTTCAAGGGTCTGCCGGGCAACAACAGCGTGTCATCCGACATGCTCAACCTGGTCTATGACATTCCGCTGGGTGATACCTGGAAGCTGTCGCTGGGCGGCGGCGCCGGTATCGGTGCGGCCCGTTTCCACATCAACACCAACCCCTACTCGGCGCTGGACGTCGTGAAGGGCTCGACCACCGCCTTCCAGTGGCAGGCGATTGCGGGCCTTTCGGTTGCGATCTCCCCCGATGTCGACCTGTTCGGCGAATATCGCTATCGCTCGAACGAGACCGACGGCAATTTCGGCAGCTCCTACATCAACATCCGCCCGGTTCACATCAACAATGTGGCCGAGAATGTCGGCCTGGTTGGCCTGCGCTGGTACATGAC
>CBIHOI010000034.1:0-19302 GCA_966211925.1 uncultured Hyphomicrobiales bacterium
TGGACCATTTGCCCAGCGCCGCATTGCTGTTCATCAGGGCGCGATGGGCAAAGGCGGCCTGGCCGGCAGCGACGTTTTCCGCCTTGCCGCTCCAGGCCTTCTGCGGCGCGGCCTGCAGGGCGCGGCCATAAGAGAAGGTCAGCGCCCACGGCAGGCCGCCGATCCTGTTCATGGCATCCAGATGCGCGGTGGCGTCCTCGTCCGACTGGCCGCCCGACAGGAAGGCGATGCCCGGCACTGCGGCCGGCACGCGCTGCTTGAGCACCCGCACGGTGGCTTCCGCCACCTCCTGGATGGAATTCTGCTTCGCGCACTTCTTGCCCGGCACGATCATGTTGGGCTTCAGGATGATGCCTTCCAGCTTCACGCCGGCATAAAATAGCTGGCTGAAGACGCTTTCCAGCACCCAGCCGGTCACCTGTTCGCAGCGGGCGATGTCATGGTCACCGTCCATCAGCACTTCGGGCTCCACGATCGGCACGATGCCATTTTCCTGGGCCAGCGCGGCATAGCGGGCCAGCGCCTGGGCATTGGCATTGATGCAGTTGTAGGTCGGGATGTCTTTCGCAATATCAATCACCGCGCGCCACTTGGCGAAGCGGGCGCCCAGCTTGTGATATTCGACAAAGCGTTCGCGCAGGCCGTCCAGGCCTTCGGTGATGGTCTCGCCCGGGAAGCCGGCCAGCGGCTTGGCGCCGGCGTCCACCTTAATGCCGGGAATGCTGCCGGCGGCCTCGATGATCGACACCAGGGTGCTGCCATCCTTGGCCTTCTGGCGGATGGTCTCGTCGAACAGGATGACGCCCGAAATGTGGTTCTTCATCGCGGCCGCGGTGCGGAACATGAACTCGCGATAGTCGCGGCGGTTCTCTTCGGTATTCTCCACCTTGATGGCGTCGAAGCGCTTCTTGATGGTACCGCTGGATTCATCGGCCGCCAGAATGCCCTTGCCGGGCGCGACCATCTTGACGGCGATCTTGTTCAGCTCTTCGAGATTCATTCTGTTCCCCTATTTCGCCTTGAGGGCTTCAACCCCCGGCAATTCTTTTCCTTCAAGCCATTCCAGGAATGCCCCGCCCGCGGTCGAGACATAGGTGAAATCCTGCTCCACGCCGGCATGGCCCAGCGCCGCGACCGTGTCGCCGCCGCCGGCCACCGACAGTAGCTTGCCCGCGCGGGTTGCGGCTGCGACAGATTGCGCCGCCGCCACGGTTCCCGCATCGAAGGGCACGGTTTCGAACGCCCCGAAGGGTCCGTTCCAGACCAGGGTTTTCGTGGTCTCCAGCGTTTTCGCGAAGGCCTTGATGCTGTCCGGGCCCACATCCAGCACCATCTCGTCGTCGGCGATATCGCCGATGGTGGCCGTGCGATGGGCTGCATTGGCCTTGAATTCTTTTGCCACCACCACGTCGGTCGGCAGCAGGATAACCGCGCCGCTCTTTTGCGCCGCCGCCATGATCTTGCGCGCGGTTTCCATGTGATCGGGTTCGTAAAGCGACTTGCCGACCTTGACGCCCTGCGCCGCCAGGAAGGTGTTGGCCATGGCGCCGCCGATCACCAGCGTCTGCACGCGGCCGACCAGGTTTTCCAGCAAATCGATCTTGGTGGAAACCTTGGCGCCGCCAACCACGGCCATCACCGGGCGCTCGGGATTTCCCAGCGCCTTTTCCAGATGGGTGAGCTCGGCCTGCATGGAGCGGCCGGCCGCATTGGGCAGCAGGCGCGCCACGCCTTCCGTGGACGCATGCGCGCGGTGCGCGGCGCTGAAGGCGTCGTTGACGAAGATGTCGCCCAGCTTGGCCAGGGCGGCGGCCATCGCGGGATCGTTCTTTTCCTCGCCGGCATGGAAGCGGGTGTTTTCCAGCAGCAGAACCTCGCCATCCTTCAGCGCGGCGACGGCCGCTTCCGCGACGGGACCCATGCAGTCGTCCGCAAAGGCGACCTTGCGGCCCACGGCGTCGGACAGGGGGGCGACCAGCACCTTCAGCGACATGGACGGCACGACCTTGCCCTTGGGGCGGTCGAAATGGCTGAGCACGATGACCCTGGCGCCCTTGTCCGCCAGTTCCTTGATGGTGGGCGCCTGGCGCTCGATGCGGGTGGCGTCGGTGACGACGCCGTCCTTCACCGGCACATTCAGGTCGGCGCGCACCAGGACGCGCTTGCCCTTTACCTGCAGGTCATCGAGCGTCCGAAAGGTCATCAGATGAGCTTGCCCATCGCCACGGCGGTGTCGGCCATGCGGTTGGAGAAGCCCCATTCATTGTCGTACCAGGCCATCACCGAAACGAAAGTGCCGTCCATCACCTTGGTCTGGTCGAGCGCAAAGCTGGACGAGGCCGGGTTGTGGTTGAAGTCCGACGACACCAGCTTTTCGTGCACCACGTCCAGGATGCCCTTGAGCGAACCGCTGGCGGCGCCTTTGATGGCGTCGTTGATTTCCTGGGCGCTGGTGGCGCGCTTGGCGAGGAATTTCAGGTCCACCAGCGACACGTTGGGGGTGGGCACGCGCACCGACATGCCGTCCAGCTTGCCCTTCAGTTCCGGCAGCACCAGGCCCACGGCCTTGGCCGCGCCGGTCGAGGTCGGGATCATCGAAAGCGCCGCGGCGCGGGCGCGATACAGATCCTTGTGCATGGTGTCCAAGGTCGGCTGGTCGCCGGTATAGGAGTGAATGGTCGTCATCATGCCGCGCTCGATGCCCACGGCATCGTTCAGCACCTTGGCCACCGGCACCAGGCAGTTGGTGGTGCAGGAGGCGTTGGAGACGATCACATGCTCCTTGGTCAGCTTGTCGTGGTTGACGCCATAGACGACGGTCAGGTCGGAATTCTCGCCCGGCGCGCTGATCAGCACGCGCTTGGCGCCGGCGTCCAGGTGCAGCGCCGCCTTCTCGCGCGCCGTGAACAGGCCGGTGCATTCCAGCGCGATATCCACGCCCAGCTCGCGGTGCGGCAGCTCGGCCGGGTTCTTGATGGCTGTGACCTTAATCTTGTGGCCGGCGGCGATCATGATGTCGCCATCCACGCTCACCTGCGCCGGGAAGCGGCCATGCACGCTGTCATAGCGCAGCAGATGCGCGTTGGTTTCCACGGGCCCCAGGTCGTTGACGCCCACGACCTCGATGTCGCGGCGCCCCGATTCCACGATCGCCCGCAGCACAAGCCGACCGATGCGGCCGAAGCCGTTGATTGCAACGCGAAGGGCCATTCCTTATCTCCTTGTCATGGCCGGCCAGCGATCGCAGCGAAGCGCGCGCCGGCCACCCAGCTTTCTTACTTCAACAACTTCTTGGCGGCGGCGACGACCGCCTCGGCGGTGATGCCGAATTTCTTGTAGACGTCCTTGTAGGGCCCGGATGCTCCGAAGGAGTGCATGCCGATGAAGGCGCCGCCCTGTTCCAAAAGTTCGCTGCCGATGTAGCGGTCCCAGCCTTCGCGCGCGCCGGCCTCGATGGCGACCTTGACGGTGCCGGGGCCCAGGGTCTTGCGGCGATACTCTTCGGTCTGCTCCTCGAACAGCGCCCAGCACGGCATCGAAACCACGCGCGCGCCGATGCCTTCTTTGGCCAGTAGGCTGCGTGCTTCCATCGCCAGGCTCACTTCGGTGCCGGTGGCCAGGAAGGTGACGACCGGATTGTCCGCGCCGACCAGTTCATAGGCGCCGCGCGCCGACAGATTCTCGCTGGTGTGATAGTCGCGCACCGTCGGCACGTCCTGGCGCGAGAAGGCGATCAGGCTGGGACGGCGGCTGGTTTCCAGCGCGATCTGCCAGCATTCGGCGGTCTCAACCCCGTCGGCGGGGCGCATGGTGAGCAGGTTCGGCATGGCGCGCATCGCGGCCAGTTGCTCGATCGGCTCGTGCGTCGGGCCGTCTTCGCCCACGCCGATGGAGTCATGCGTCATCACGAAGATCACGCGGATGCCCATCAGGGCGGCCAGGCGAATGGCGGGGCGGCAATAGTCCGAGAAGACAAAGAAGGTGCCGCCATAGGGAATGACACCGCCATGCAGCGCCATGCCGTTCATCGCCGCGCACATGCCATGCTCGCGGATGCCGTAATGGACGTAGCGGCCGCCAAAGTCGCCCGGCTTCACTTCCACCATGCCCTTGGAACGGGTGTTGTTGGACGGCGTCAGGTCGGCGCTGCCGCCAATGGTGTTCTGCAGTTCCCCATTGATGACCTCCAGCGCCTTCTCGCTCATCTTGCGGGTGCCGGCGGCGGGCTTCTCGCTGGACAGCTTTTCCTTCAGCGCCTGCAGCGCGGGCGCCAGCGAGGCCGGCAGCACGTCGTTGATGGTGTCGTCGAATTCGCGGGCCCGCTTGCTGGCATTCTTGCGCGCGGTCCATTCGGCGAAAACCTTGGCGCCGGTGGAACCGATGGCACGCCACGGCATCAGCACATCGTCGGGCACCACGAAGGGTTCGCTGGTCCAGCCCAGTTCCTTGCGGGCACCGGCTACGATCTCGGCGCCGGGCGCATCGCTGTGCGCCTTCTGGGTGCCCTGGCGGCCCGGCATGCCGAAGCCGATGACGGTGCGGCAGGCAATCATCACCGGGGTGGTGGCGGACTGCGCCTTCTCCAGCACGCGAAAGATGTCGGCGGCGTCATGGCCGTCGCAGGTGTCCACGGTCCAGCCTGACGCCTTGAAGCGCTCCAGCTGGTTGGTGGAATCCGACAGGTTCAAAGCCCCGTCGATGGTGATGTTGTTGTCGTCCCACAGCACGATCAGGTTGGACAGCTTCAGATGCCCGGCCAGCGCGATGGCTTCCTGGCTGATGCCTTCCATCAGGTCGCCGTCGCTGGCGATGACATACGTCTTGTGGTTGACAAGATCGTCGCCGAAGCGCGCATTCAGGATGCGCTCGGCCAGCGCCATGCCCACGGCATTGGCGATGCCCTGGCCCAGGGGGCCGGTGGTGGTCTCGATGCCGGGCAGGTCGCCATGTTCGGGATGGCCGGCGGTGGGGCTGCCGATCTTGCGGAAGCTCTTGAGGTCTTCCAGCGTCACCTTGGGATAACCGGTCAGCCACAGCAGGGAATAGAGCAGCATCGAGCCATGGCCGGCCGACAGCACGAAACGGTCGCGGTCGGGCCAGCCGGGATTGGCCGCGTCGAATTTCAGGAAACGCGAGAACAGGACAGTGGCCACATCCGCCATGCCCAGCGGCAGGCCGGGATGCCCGGACTTCGCGGCTTCCACCGCATCCAGGGACAACATCCGGATGGCGTTGGCGAGATAGCGTGTCTGGGTCTGATCTGGGGCGGTCATTGGGGGGTGTTCCCGGGAAAACAGGTGGTGGCCTTAGCGAGGGGGTGGCGGCCCCGTCAAGGGCTGGCGATACGCTGCTAACGCGTATCGGTTGACCCTATTTCCCCCTTCCGCCTAAGCTATTGGCGAAATTGCGCGAAGAGGTGCCCATGAGCCGCTTGGAATTGGCGCAAAACCGCTTTGCCGCGGCCCTGGCCGCCCTGGAAAACGCCTCCGGCAGCCTCGGGGAATCCCTGGATCAGGGCGCCCGGCAGGTCGAGCGCGTGGCGGCCCTGGAAGCCGAGCGCGAACAGCTTCAGGCCCGTATCGCCGAGCTGGAAGAGGAAATCGCCGCTTTGTCGGGTCTGACCGAGGAGATCGAAGGCCGGCTGGATGGCGCCATGGGCGAAATCCGCGCCGCGCTGGCGAGGTGATCCGATGCCTCTCGTGAATGTCATGGTGAACGGCCGGGCCTATACCATCGCCTGCGATGAGGGCGAGGAAGAGCATCTCAAGGGCCTCGCCGCCCAGGTGGACGCCAAGGCCCGCGAAGTGCTGGTGGCGGTGGGCCAGGTGGGCGATGCCCGCATGATGCTGATGGCCGCCCTGCTGATCGCCGACGAACACCAGGAGACCGTGGCGAAACTGGAAGGCACCGCCAAGGCCGCCAGCAGCACCTCGGAAGAGAAACAAACCCTGCATTTGCGGGCAGAAGCCGCCGAAGGCGCCGCCGCCGATGCGCTGGAAGCCGCGGCGAAAAAGCTGGAAGACATTGCAGCGCGCCTTGCGCACGCCTAAGTTAAGGGCGGACGGTCACTGTCTCTCGCGTCAGGTTGCGATGCCCAGGGGCCTTAATGTACTCATCGGGAACTGTCCCTGACTGGAGCCGTGGTTCCGGTCACACGGTGCCCACCTGCATCTGCAGGCCCATGAGATCCAATACCAACGGTCAGTACGGTACCGTCCACCTTGCCTCCTGAGAAATCAGAACTGCGACGCGTGGCGCGCGAAAAGCGTGCAGCGCTGGCGCGCGGCGATATGGGCCTCAGGCTGGCCGAATATGCCGAGGATCTAGCCCTGTCGCCGGGCTCCACCGTCGGCGGCTATCACGCCCACAGGGACGAAGCCGATCCGGCGCTGCTGCTGGCGCGTCTGGTGGAGCTGGGCTGTGCCATCGCCCTGCCGCGCGTGGTGGCGAAAGATGCACCGCTGGAATTTCATCATGTGCCGGACGGCGCGGTGCTGGCGCCCGGCAGCTTCGGCATCCCCGAGCCCCTGGCGCACTGGCCGCGCGCGGTGCCGGACGTGCTGCTGGTGCCGCTGCTGGCATTTGATGCGGCAGGCCACCGGCTGGGCTATGGCGGCGGCTTCTATGACCGCACGCTCGCTGCCCTGAACGTGCCCGCCATCGGCATCGCCTATGCCGGGCAGGAAGTTCCCTCGCTTCCGGCGGAACCACATGATATGGCGCTGTCCGCCATCCTCACCGAACAAGGCTTGCGGCATTTTTAAATGAACCTTCTTTTCATCGGCGACATCATCGGCAGGCCGGGCCGCGACGTGGTGACGGCGCACCTGCCGCGCCTGCGCGAGACGCTGAAGCTGGATTTCGTCATCGCCAATGGCGAGAACGCGGCCGGCGGCTTCGGCATCACCCGCGCCATCGCGGAAGAGTTCTACGCCAGCGGCGTCGACATGATCTCCACCGGCAATCACTGGGCCGACCAGAAGGAAATCTACGCGCTCATTGAAGAAGACGACCGCATCATCCGTCCGGTCAACTATCCCAAGGGAACGCCTGGGCGCGGCGCCAACCTGTACCAGACGCCGGCCGGCAGCATCCTGGTGATCAATGTGATGGGCCGCGTCTTCATGGACCCGCTGGACGATCCTTTCGCCGCGGTGGAGCGCGAGCTCAGCGCCTGTCCCCTGGGCGAAGGCGCCGACGCCATCGTGGTCGACATGCATGCCGAGGCGACGAGCGAGAAGATGGCGATGGGTCATTTCTGCGATGGCCGCGCCAGTCTGGTAGTGGGCACCCATTCCCATGTGCCCACGGCCGATGCGCAGATTTTCCCCGGCGGCACCGCCTACCAGACCGATGCCGGCGGCTGCTGCGATTACGACTCGGTGATCGGCATGGACAAGGCCGAGCCCCTGCAGCGCTTCACCCGCAAGATGCCGACCCAGCGCTATTCCCCCGCCACCGGCCCCGCCACTTTGTGCGGCGTCTTCGTGCAGACCGGCGCCAAGGGCCTCGCCACCCGCATCGAGCCGGTGCGTGTCGGCGGGCGGCTGAAGCAGAGCCTGCCGGAACTGTAGGCCGGATTGAAAAACGCCGCTGCCGTGGTGATATGGGTCTGATGCTGCCCGCGATCTTTGTTTCCCATGGCGCCCCCACCCTGCCGTTCGACGATGTGCCGGCGCGCGATTTTCTGCGCGGGCTGGGGCAGCAGATCGCCGAAAAGCATGGGAGGCCGCGCGCCATCCTGGCGGTGTCGGCGCACTGGGATACGCCGGTGCCGATGACCAATGCCGTGGCGGTGAACGACACCATCCATGATTTCGGCGGCTTTCCGCAGGCGCTGTACGACATCCGTTATCCCGCGTCCGGCGACGCCCTTCTGGCGCGCGAGGTCGGCGCGCTGGTGAGCGGCGGCGTGGACACCATGCGCGGGCTGGATCACGGCGCCTGGGTGCCGCTGATGCTGATGTATCCGGATGCGGATGTGCCGGTGCTGCAGCTGTCGGTGCAAAGCCATCTGGGCGCGGCGCATCACATCGCGCTGGGCCGCAAGCTGGCGAAATTGCGCGAAGACAATGTGCTGGTGCTGGGCTCGGGCGGCTTTGTCCACAATCTGCGCCGCATCGCCCCGCCGGGATCGCCGGAAGCGGCCTGGTCGAAGGAATTTTCCGACTGGATTCATGACCGCGTGATGGCGGGCGATGAAGCGGCGCTGGCCGACTATCGCACCCGCGCGCCCCATGCCGTGATGGCGCAGCCGACGGAAGAACATTTCGTGCCGCTGCATGTGGCTTTTGGTGCTGGCGGCCAAAACGCAAAGGCCGCGCGGCTTCACAGCAGCGCGACCTTTGGCAGTCTGCGGATGGATGCCTACAGCTTCGGCTAGGCCGCCACGTCGTTGATGGCGATGTCGGCGCTGTGGGCTTCGCCGTCCAGCGTCGCGGCGACACCGTGGACGGTGGCGGCAATGCGCACGGCGGCCTGGATCTGCTCGGCGGAAAGGCCGGCATCGCGCAGGATCTTCTCATGGCTGTCGATGCAGACGCCGCAGCCATTGATGGCCGACACCGCCAGGCACCACAGTTCGAAATCCACTTTGTCCACGCCGGGCTTGCCGATCACGTTCATGCGCAGCCGCGCTGGCAGCGTCTTGTAGTCGGGCGCCGATGCCAGATGTGTGAAGCGGTAATAGATGTTGTTCATCGCCATGATGCTGGCTGCGGCGCGGGCGGCGGTCAGCGCCTCGGGCGAAAGCTTGGGCGCAAATTCCGAAAAGATCGCGCTGGTGGTGCTGCGCTCGCGGCTGGCAAGGGCGCAGGCGATGAAGGTGCCGGCGCGCTGCTGCTCGGTCAGGCTGGCCTCGGTCGCCAGGCTCGACAGGTTGAGCTTCAGGTCCTTGGCATATTCGGGCAGGGCATTTTTCAGGGCTTCAATGGACATGACAAATCCTTTGAGAAAAAAGCCCTCATCGCTTTTTGACGATGAGGGCAAGAAAAGCACCGCCGATTGGGGAGGGGACAGGTGGCGGCGCTCTGTATGCCTTAGGCGGCCTTGATGACGTCTTCGCCCTTGTTCCAGTTGCAGGGGCACAGCTCGTCGGTCTGCAGGGCGTCCAGTACGCGCAGAACCTCGGCCGGATTGCGGCCCACGCTCATGTCGGTGACATAGACGAAGCGGATGATGCCTTCGGGATCGACCAGGAAGGTGGCGCGCTTGGCGACACCGGCCTCGGCATCCAGAATGCCCAGCGCCTGCGACAGGCGGCGGTTGGTGTCGGCCAGCATGGGGAAGGGCAGGTCCTTCAGGTCGGCATGGTTCTGGCGCCAGGCCAGGTGCACGAACTCAGAGTCGGTCGAGACGCCATAGACGACGGTGTCGCGATCGGCGAAGTCGCCGTTCAGCTTGCCGAAGCCGGCGATCTCGGTCGGGCAGACGAACGTGAAGTCCTTGGGCCAGAAGAAGACGAGCTTCCACTTGCCCTTGTCACTGGCCTGGGTGAAGTCCTTGAAGGCGGTCTTGGGGTCGGTCGAAACCACGCCCTGGACGGAGAAGTCGGGGAATTTGTCGCCGATGGTCAGCATGTCGAAGTTCCTTTGAACGGTTCTAATTGAGAACAGTACTTAGAAACGTTCCAGACTAGTGTCAAGGGGCAATCAGGCGCGTTCTGACGCAGCCTGCTGTGGTGGGCGGCTAGGGCTTTTTGCTTTTCGCCAGGGCGTCTTCGAAATCGGCCTTGGCCTTGGCGATGAAGCGGGGGAATTCGCCCGGATCGACAAAGGGATTGGGCGCGCCGGGCTTCAGCTTGGGCAGCTTCTCGTCCAGGCCGAACTGGTTGCCATGGGGGGCCAGGAAGATATCGGTCTTCATCTTCTCCAGCTTGGCAAAGCTGGCGCGATAGTCGCTGGTGATATTGGGATAGGCGGGGCTGCCGCCGATCGGATTGCCCGCCACGGAAATCGAACAGAAGAACATGACGCTGTGGGTGACGCCGCTGTCCTGCACCGATGTGGTCCAGGTGGTGCAGCCCTTGGTGTGACCGGGCGTGGCATGTGCGGTCAGCGTTACGCCGCCCAGGCTGACAATGTCGCCATCCTTCACAGCATGATCGACATGGATCGGTATGGTGTCTATTTTCTCGGAGGGGCCGAAGGTGATGTGCCCGCTTTCCAGGAACGGCGCATCGCCGGCGCCGGCATAGAATTGCGCGCCGGTATCCTTCTTCAACTGTGCCAGGCCACCCGAATGGTCAAAGTGTGCGTGGCTGTTGAGCAGGATCTTCACGTCCGACAGCTTGAAGCCCAGCGCCTTGATGTTGCGCTCGATGAAGGGCGCCGATTCCGGCAGCCCGCCATCGGTGAGGATCAGGCCGTCGGAGGTCTTGATCAGAAACGCGCTGACCCCCGTCATGCCGACATAATAGATGTTGCCGATGATGTGGAACGGCTTGTGCGGCACGTTCCACTCCTTGCGCTCCTTCGCGAACGGCAGCTTTTCGGTGGTCGCTCCGGCGGCATAGGCCGCCCCCGCGCCGACCAGCAGCGCCAGGGTCAAGGCAACAGATTTCATGTCAGCTCCGTTCAGGCGTTCAGGGGATGAAAATTCTTGTACGACTTCCAGCCCGCGATCACGAACGCGATCAGCGCGATGGCCTGCAGCGCGCCAAACACCGGCCCGCCGGGCGGCGCGCCTTCCGCGAACTGGAAGGGCGAGGGAATCTTCTGGAGCGACTGGATGATGCCGACAAAGACGTTCAGCCACAGCGAGATCAGCGACCCGATCACGTAGATCGGCCGCCACGCACCGGCCAGGTGCTTGACGTACAGCGCCACCAGTGTCGGCGCCAGGATCGCCAGCGCGATCACGCCGGTAATCTGGGCCGGGGTCGGGGGATGGGGCGGATGGAAAAAGACAAAGCCGGTGACGCTGGTCAAAAGGGTGGTGGCCAGGAAGACGCCGGTCCAGCCGCTGGAAAACCGGCTTTTGAGCATCTGGGCCACCACGACCAGTCCGGAAAAGATGGCGATCAGGGTGATGGCGGTATGGGTCAGGGTCAGGACGTCGGTGCTCAGATGAGTCATGGCGTCTCCAAATAAAAGGCGGTTAAAATCGCGGCTATCCTGCCTTCAAGACGGCAGGCTTGAAAGGGGGTGCCGGGGCGGTTATTCCAGCGGCCAACAAGGAAATCTCCATGGCCGGCCACAGTCAGTTCAAGAATATCATGTTCCGCAAGGGCAAGCAGGACAAGGAGCGCTCCAAGCTCTTTGCCAAGCTTTCCCGCGAAATCACCGTGGCAGCCAAGTCGGGCCTGCCTGATCCGGCGCACAATCCGCGCCTGCGCACCGCCATCATTGCCGCCAAGGCGGAGTCCGTGCCCAAGGACAATATCGCCCGCGCCATCGCCAAGGCCACCGGCGGCGATGCCGAGAATTACGACGAGATCCGCTATGAGGGCCGCGGCCCCGGCGGCACCGCCATCATCGTCGAGACCATGACCGACAACCGCAACCGCACCAGCGCCGACGTGCGCGCCGCCTTCAGCAAGTATGGCGGCCAGATGGGCGAGACCGGCTCGGTCAGCTTCATGTTCGACCATGTGGGGGTGATCTCGTACCCCGCCGACAAGGGCAGCGAGGACGCCATGCTGGAAGTGGCGCTGGAAGCGGGCGCCGATGAATGCGTCTCCACAGCCGAAGGCCATGAATTCCTCACCAGCATGGAAAGCTTCGCCGGCGTGCGCGACGCGCTGGAAGCCAAGCTGGGCGCGCCGGCCTCCGCCGCCATCATCTGGCGGCCGCAGAACATGGTGCAGGTCGCCGACGATGCCGGCGAGACGCTGATGAAGCTGATCGAGGTCCTGGACGACCATGACGACGTTCAGAACGTCTATGGCAATTACGAGTTCAGCGACGCATTGATGGCCAAGCTCTCGGGCTGATTTTGCCCCGCCACGATTGACGATGCCGGGTTTCCCTGTTCACATTGCTGAAGGGAAACAAAGGGGCTGTCATGAAAACCATCATTTTCGCTTCGGCGGGCCTTGTGCTGCTGGCCGGCGGCGCGTTCGCCCAGTATCGCGGCAACACCATTCCCATGCGCGATGGCAGCACCATTGTCACCGTGGGCGGGGACTGCCTGGTGCAATATGGCGCGCGCAACGAGCGCATCAACAATGCCCGGCGCTGCGGCGATGATGACATTCGCCAGGCCGACAGGATCATGTCCGGCGGCGGTGGACCCGGTTATGGCGGTGGACCCGGCTTTGGCGGTGGCCCGGGCTATGGCGGTGGGCCGGGTTATGGCGGCAACGGCCCCGGCGGCAACTGGCAGCAGACCTGCCGTGGCGGCGAAATGCGCGGCAGCGTCTTCCGCACCGAGTGCCGCACCGCCGATGGCCGCTGGAACACCACCGTGCTGGACATGCGCAACTGCCCGACCAACAACGCCGAGAACCGCAACGGCTCGCTGGTCTGCCGCTGAGGCTAGTTCCGCGACAGCCCGAACCAGGCCGCCGCTTTCTGCGCGATGGTGACGCCTTCGGTCTTCAGGATGGCTTCGTCCAGGTGACCCAGAAAGTGATCCGCGCCCGGCACGATCTGCAGGGTGTAATGCGCCCCGGCCTGGGTGAAGGCGCGGCGGGAGTTTTCCTCGGAATTGAAATCCTCGCGTGACAGGCCCCTGGGCCCCACGCCGCCCGCGACCGGGACGTTGCGGTCGTCCGCGCCATGAATTGCCAGCACGCGCGCGCCCGCGCGGCACTGTGCATCGCGGATGTTGAGCGGCCCGGAAATGGCGACGATCGCCGCCAGCGCGCTGGTCTGGCACGCCATGCGCTGAAGCATCATGGCGCCGTTGGAATGGCCCGCGCCATAGACGCGGCCCGGGGCAATTCCGTATTTGGCGGACAGGGCGCCGATGGCGCCCTGAATATAGGCGACATCGTCCACCTCGTTCCTGGCGGATTGGCCGCAGCATCCGCCGCCGGCATTCCAGCCAAGGAATTTGCTTCCCAGAAAGCGCGTCACCGGCGTGCCGTTCAGATACGCCACGATGAAACCGTCGCGGGTCGCAACATCATTCATGTTGATGCCGCTTTCCGCGCTCTTGCCGGCGATGCGGTTGGCATTGCCCAATCCGCCATGCAGCACGATGACGAGGGCGCGCGAGCCCGCGGGCGGCAGCTTTTCGGGAACGAACACCAGCATGTCCCGGCCGCCATAATCCTGGGTGGTGACCTCCTGTGCGTGTCCGGTGCCGGCCGGGTGCAGGAACAGGGCCAGCAGGGCGAACAGCGGCAAGGCGAAAGGTAAAATGCGGAATTTCGGCATCGCGTGCTATCCTGGAACCCGATTGCGCGTCTAGCAGGCGATAAATGAACCGAAGCTGAATTGCAGCCGCCCACCGCCCCCTTATAGTCGTGCCATGGAGCATTCCCCCCTTATCGCCGTGCTGGTCATCGGCATCGGCCTGGCCTTTGTGCTGGGCACCGCCGCCCAGCGTCTGAAACTGCCGCCGCTGGTGGGCTATCTGCTGGCGGGTGTCGTGGTGGGGCCGTTCAGTCCCGGCGTGATGATCGACCAGCACCTGACCCTGCAACTGGCCGATATCGGCGTGGTGCTGCTGATGTTCGGCGTCGGCCTGCATTTCAGGCCGCGCGACCTGCTGGAAGTGAAAAACACCGTGCTGCCGGGCGCGAGCCTGCAGATGATCTGCATCGTGGCGCTGGGCATCGGCGCCGGGCTGGTGTTCGGCTGGCCGTGGGGGCAGGGGCTGGTGTTCGGCCTCTGCCTGTCCGTCGCCTCGACCGTGGTGGTGATGCGCGCCCTGCAGGACCGCCGACTGACCGAGACGGGGCGCGGCAAGATCGCGGTGGGCTGGCTGGTGGTGCAGGACCTGCTGACCGTGCTGGTGCTGGTGATATTGCCACCCATCGCGGCGGCGCTGAAGGGCGGCGACGTCAACATGATGGTGCTGGCCAGGAGTCTTGGCCTGACCTTCGGCAAGCTGGGGCTCTTCGCGGGCCTGATGCTGGTGATCGGCAGCCGCGTCATTCCCGCCATGCTGCATTACATCGCCCATACCGGCAGCCGCGAACTGTTCCGTCTCGCTGTGTTGTCGGTAGCGCTGGGCGTGGCCTTTGCCGCCTCCTTCCTGTTCGGCGTCTCCATCGCGCTGGGCGCCTTCTTCGCCGGCATGATCCTGGCGGGTTCGCCCCTGTCGCAGCGCGCGGCGGAGGAATCGCTGCCGCTGCGCGACGCCTTTGCCGTGCTGTTCTTTGTCTCGGTCGGCATGCTGTTCAACCCCCGCGTGGTGATCGAGGCGCCGATGTCGCTGGCGCTGACCTTCGGCATCGTGCTGACGGGCGGCGTTGCGGCCTATGCGCTGCTGCGCCTGTTCGGCGTGAAGCCGGCCAGTGCCGCCACCATCGCCGTCAGCCTGACGCAGATCGGCGAATTCTCCTTCATCCTGGCAGACCTGGGCATCGGACTGGGCCTCTTGTCGCCAGGCGCGCGCGACCTGATCCTGGGCGCTTCCATCCTGTCCATCTTCCTCAACCCCGTGCTGTTTGCGCTGGCGTCCCGGCGCGAGGCGTCACCGAAAGTCGCGCCCGCGCCCGACATGCCGCGTCCGCGCCCGGTGCTGACCACGCTGACCGGCCACGCCGTCGTGGTGGGCTATGGCCGGGTGGGCAAGCTGATCGCTGACGGCATCAAGGCCCGCCTGCCATTGCTGGTGGTGGAGGAGGGCGCGGTCGGCGACCTGGGCATCGAGCATATCCGCGGCAATGCCGCCCGCGACGATGTGTTGGCCGCCGCCAATCTGGGCGCGGCCAGCATTCTGTTCGTGGCCATCCCCGAAGCCTTCGAGGCCGGGCAGATCGTGGAGCAGGCCCGCCGCACCAACCCCGGGCTGCCCATCGTCGCCCGCGCGCATTTCGACGGCGAGGTCGACCACCTGCTGCGGCTGGGCGCCAGCCAGGTCATCATGGGCGAACGCGAAATCGCCACCGCGATGCTGGATTTCGCCAAGGGGCAGTGACTGCAGTTAGCTGAAACTGCAGGAATAGAAATTGCGGATCATTTTTTTGCAGTTTTCAATGGTCCACCAGTTATCCAGAAGATCACCTGACGAACCATCCTTTTGGCGCAGATAGTCCCTTTTTCCGATGCTTGCCGGGTCATAAAGGATGCCGGTCCAGTTATCGAGGAAACCGCCAGGGAAGGGAAAGGCCACGCGATGGGGAGCCTTGCGCTCCGCTTGGAACATTGTCCCATCGACGGCGGTTTGAAATGCAGTCTTGCCGGGTGGCGGCAATCGCCCTTGATCAGCCAGCGCGATGATGCGGCGATAGCTTGGATACTGGACTGCAAAAGTACCCCAGTCAAAAAGTTGGATTGTCGTCCAGCTTATTGCGGCGAAGACAAACGGCGCGAGGCATACAGACAGCAGCGCAACCGAAACTCTCTTCCAGGCATCTGTTTGCCGCCGCCGGATGGCGAAATAGGTTTGCGCGATGACAATGGTCAGGCCCCACAGCGCAAGACCTGGAACGACAAAAACAGCGAGGAAGCCACCCCCAATGCCCGTCCACCAAAAGGCGGTTGCTAACAATGCAGCGGCTGCCGCAACGGCAATGAGGAACGCTGCAAGATATGGGGGAAGCTTGAGAAAAAAGGGATTTTCATGGCTGCATGCTCTGAAATCCGGTCACATCTCTAGCCTACTAAGATTTGAACATAAAGGGTACAAACAGGCCATGAGCCTGACGATTCGCATCCTCGGCCTGGACCCCGGTCTGGCCCATATGGGCTGGGGGATCATTGATGTGTCGGGCTCGCGGCTGGCGCATGTCGCCCATGGCGTGATCGCCACCAAGGCCGCGTCTGGCCTGGGCGTGCGGCTGATGGAATTGCACCGCGAATTGTCGGTCGTGATCGAGACCCATACCCCCCGCGCCATCGCCGTCGAACAGGCCTTCGTGGCGCGCGATCCGCAGGCGGCACTGAAGCTGGGCCATGCCCGCGCCGTGGCGCTGCTGGCGGCGGCACAGGCGGGGCTGGAGATTGCCGAATACGCCCCCAACCATATCAAGAAGTGCGTCGTCGGCGCCGGCCATGCCGGCAAGGAGCAGGTGCAGTTCATGGTCCGCCGCCTGCTTCCGGCCTGCGGCGTCACGCAGGCCGATGCCGCCGACGCGCTGGCGGCGGCAATCGCGCATGCGCATATCTCCACCACGCGCGCACGGGTGGTGGTCGGGTGATGATCGGCAAGCTCACCGGCACCGTGGATTCGATCAACGACGACAACGTCATCCTGGATGTCGGCGGCGTCGGCTATCTGGTCCAGTGCCCGGCCTCGACGCTGTCACGCCTGGCGGTGGGCGGGCATGCCAGCCTGATGATCGAGATGAAGGTCAGCGACGACGCCATCCGGCTGTATGGCTTCGGCTCGGCGGAGGAGCGCGACTGGTTCCGCCTGCTGCAGACGGTGCAGAGCGTGGGCGGCAAGGTGGCGCTGGCGGTGCTGTCCACCCTCAGCCCGCGCGATCTGCAACGCGCGCTGGCGCTGGGCGACAAGGCGATGATCGGCCGCGCGCCGGGCGTCGGCCCGAAACTGGCGCTGCGCATCGCCACCGAACTCAAGGACAAGGCCCCCAGCATGATGCTGGGCCATGAAGAGGCGGGCGCCGTCGCCATCGCGCACGCCCCGCGCGGCCCTGAATCCGATGCCGTCTCGGCGCTGATCCACCTGGGCTACAGCGACGCCCGCGCCGCCGAAGCCGTGGCCCGCGCTGCCCAAGCGCTGGGCGAACACACCGAAGCGTCGGCGCTGATCCGCGAAGCGCTGAAAGGCATGGGGCGATGAGCAAGAGTCCCATCACCTCGCCCGAACGCAACGACGAAGACACGCTGGAAGCCTCGCTGCGGCCCAAGCGTCTCGCCGATTTCGTCGGCCAGCAGCAGGCGCGCGAGAATCTTTCCATCTTCATCGATGCCGCCAAGGCCCGCGCCGAGGCGCTGGACCATGTGCTGTTCTATGGCCCGCCCGGCCTGGGCAAGACCACCCTGGCCCAGATCGTGGCACGTGAGCTGGGCGTCAATTTCCGTTCCACCAGCGGACCCGTTCTGGCCAAGGCGGGCGATCTCGCCGCCATTCTCACCAATCTCGAACCGCGCGACGTGCTGTTCATCGACGAAATCCATCGCCTCAACCCGGCGGTGGAGGAAATTCTTTACCCGGCGATGGAGGATTACGAGCTCGACCTCGTCATCGGCGAAGGCCCGGCGGCGCGCTCGGTGAAAATCCAGCTCGCGCCCTTCACGCTGGTGGGCGCCACCACGCGTTCCGGCCTCATCACCACGCCCTTGCGCGACCGCTTCGGCATTCCGGTGCGGCTGAATTTCTACACGCCCAAAGAACTGCTCTCCATCGTCGAGCGCGGCGCCCGCGTGCTGGGCTTCGAACTCACCACCGACGGCGCGCGCGAAATCGCGGCGCGTTCCCGCGGCACCCCGCGCATCGCCGGCCGTCTGCTCAAGCGCGTGCGCGACTTCGCCGCCGTGGCGAAACAGAAAACCGTGGACGCCAGGATCGCCGACGCCGCCCTGACCCGGCTGGAAGTGGACAGCAAGGGCCTCGACGCCTTCGATCGCCGCTATCTCTCCCTGATCGCCGAGCATTATTCGGGCGGCCCCGTCGGCATCGAGACCATCGCCGCCGCCCTGGGCGAGGCGCGCGACGCCATCGAGGAAATCGTCGAGCCGTATCTCATGCAGCAGGGCTTCGTGCAGCGCACCCCGCGCGGCCGCATGCTGACCGGCGCCGCCTATGGTCATATCGGCCTCGACGCGCCGCTCGCCGCCCCGGCCCAGACCAGCCTGCCGCTGGACGACGACGCATGACGGCGCCGACCCTCGAAACCGAACGCCTGATTTTGCGCGATTATCAGTTGCCGGATTTCGCGGCCCATGCCGCCATCTGGTCCGACCCGCGCACCACCCGCCATTTCGGCGGCTACCAGTATGATGAGGAGACCGCCTGGCTTCGCTTCCTGCGCAACTGGGGTCAGTGGGCGCTGTTCGGCTATGGCTATTGGGGCCTGGTCGACAAGGCCACCAACCGCTATATCGGCGCCGCCGGGCTCTTCCAGGCCCGGCGTGCCATGGACCTGCCGTTTCGCGACCTGCCGGAAGCGGGCTGGGTGATCCATCCCGATTTCCATGGCCGGGGCCTGGCCGGCGAGGCGCTGAAGACCATCATGGCCTGGGCCGATGCCCATGTCGCCGCGCGCGAGACCTGGTGCATGATCGCGCCGGGCAATGCGATCTCGCGCAAGGTGGCGGAACGGCTGGGCTATGTCCGCGCGCAGGATTCGCTCTACAAGGGCGAACCGATTCACACCTTCCTGCGCCAGCGCCTTACATGACAGAATTGACAGCTCTCGGAGTGCTGGACGGCAAGACCCATGTCCTGCCCATCAGCATCTATTACGAGGATACCGACCTGTCGGGCTTCGTCTATCATGCCAATTACCTGCGCTACATGGAGCGGGGCCGCACCGAATTCTTCCGCATGGCCGGCATTTCGCGCGCGCGGCTGGAAGACGCGGAGCCCACCGCCTGGACCTTGCGCCGGATCGCGGTGGACTATCACCGTCCCGCCCGGCTGGACGATGTCATCACCGTCCGCACCCGGCTGCTGGAACTGACGGGGGCGCGGCTGATCGTCAGCCAGAAACTATTTTGCGGCACCACTCTGCTGGTGGAAGGGCGGATCGAAGCCTGCGTCACCACGTTAACGGGTAAGCCGCGGCGGGTGCCCAAAAACGTCGCGCAGACTCTTGCGCCTTTCGTGACCGCGGAAGAAACTTGAACCTATTCGTCATATTCCGGCCAAGCTTTGAGGCCAAAGGATTTTCATGACCATCAAAAACCTTGCTGCCGCCCTGTTTGCGATCCTGTTTCTGGCGATCGTCGCCCCCGCCTTTGCCCAGGCCCCCAGCGCCGCGCCCACCGGCCCGGCCGCCGAAACCTCCACCCTGGCGCCGCCGCCCGGCATCGCCTCCAGCACCGGCCCGGCCGGCGAGGCGACCAATTTCTCGGTGGTCTCCACCTTCATGCGCGCCGATATAATCGTGAAGGCGGTGATGGTCCTGCTGCTGCTGGCCTCGCTGTGGTCCTGGACCATCATCTTCAACAAGCTGGTGGTGCTGGCCGGCCTGCGCAGCAAGGCGCGCAAGTTTGAAAAGCTGTTCTGGTCCGGCCAGTCGCTGGACGAGCTCTACCAGCAGTTCGCCGCCCGCAACGA
>CBIHOI010000035.1:0-19282 GCA_966211925.1 uncultured Hyphomicrobiales bacterium
TGGACTATCTCGACGAAGGCACGCTGTCCGCCGCCTTCAAGGCGCGCCGCGCGCTCTAGCAGCGCCCCCCATTGTCATGGCCCGGGCAAGCCGGGCCATGACAAGAAACCTTCTCCACACCCGCGCGAAATTTCTTTCGCCTTCCCGCGCAATCACTTGCGTGCCTCTCCACACCTCCCGCCAGTCCACACGCCTTCTGCCGCCCCTATACTGGCGGCATGAAAACACCGGAAGAACTGCTGACCCATCAACTCGACACCTGTCTCGCCGCCATGCGGGACTGTCTCGCCCAATCGCGCACGCCCCGCAGCAATGACGAATACGGCCATCAGCGGCGCAATGATGTGGCCTATGTCGCCAAGCTGATGGAAGCCAGCGCCGTGCTCACCGGCGCGCTGGCGCGCCTGAAGGGCGAGACCAGCCACAACATCCATGTCACGCGCGCACAGCCAAAGGTGGATAAAGGGGAGGGGGGATGAAAAATCCCGGCAGGAATCCCGCCGACCGCCTGCGCTATGCCCGGCTGGACCGTCTGATAGAAGACTGCGAACAACTGGCGGCGCAGGCGAACGCCCTAGCCGATTGCCTTGGGCGTTTCCGCCGGGGCGAGTTCGACTTTCTCGATCTTTTCACCCCGCCCCAGAACCTTGTCGCGGCTGATGAGAATGTCCTTGATGTCGCCCTCGGCCTGGCCGAAATGCCGCTGCAATTTCTCGACCCGGTCACCCAGCAGCCGCACATCCTTCAGCATGGTGCCGACTTCCTTGCGGATCATGTCGGCCTGCTCGCGCATCTTGGCGTCACGCATCAGGCTCTGGATGGTGCCGATCACCAGCATGAAGACATGCGGGCTGACGACGACCACCTGGTCTTGGCGCGCCCGCCGCAGGGTCTCCGGAAAAGTGGCATGCAGCTCGGCATAGATGGAATCCGACGGCACGAACATGATGGCCGGGGTCTGCACCTCGCCGGGGATCAGGTACTTTTCCTTGATGTCCTTCACATGCTTGGCCATGGAGTCGCGCACGAACACCATCGCGGCCTTGCGGGCTTCGTCGCTGTCGGCGGTGCGCAGCGCCTCGAAGGCTTCCAGCGGGAACTTGGAATCCACCACGATCCTTGCGGTCACATTGGGAATGCGGATCAAACAGTCGGGCCGCTTGCCGTTCGACAGCGTCGCCTGGAACTCATATTGGTCTGGCGCCAGATGCTCGGCCACGATGGCTTCCATCTGGTCCTGGCTGATGGCGCCGCGCGCCTGCTTGTCGCTGAAGATCGCCTTCAGCGACACCACATGGCCCGACAGTTCGGTGATGTTCTTCTGCGCCGTGTCGATCACGGTCAGCCGCTCGGTGATGCTGACAAAGGTGTCGCCGGTCTGCTTGGTGCTGGCGGCCAGCCCTTCGCCCATGCGCTTTTCCAGCGCCTCCAGCCGCTCGCCCAGGGTGCGGGCGAGGGATTCCTGCGCCGCCACCGTCTGGGTAAACGCCCCGCCGATTTCGCCCTGCTTGGCCAGCAGCGTGTCCAGCCGGGGATCGGGCGCCGGGGGCGGAACCATGGCCGCCTTCGGCCGGGCAAAAACCACGATCAGCGCCGCCGCCAGCACGGCAATCGCCAGGATTATCAGCCCAATTTCCATCAAAACTTGACCCTTGCTTGACCGTCGGGGGGCGTACGCTTATTTCCAGCCCATGACCGTGCGCCCCATTCTAACCGCCCCCGATCCGCGCCTCCAAGCCGTCTCCACCGATGTGGAGGCCGTGACCGACGAAATCCGCACCCTGGCCGACGACATGGCCGACAGCATGTATGCCGCCGACGGCATCGGCCTGGCCGCCATCCAGATCGGGGTGCCCAAGCGCATCCTGGTGATCGACCTGGACCAGAAGGAAGGCAAGAAGAACCCCGTCGCCTATATCAACCCCAAGATCGTCTGGGCGAGCGACGAGACGGCGGTGTTCGAGGAAGGCTGCCTGTCGGTGCCCGAGATCTGGGATGACGTGGAACGCCCCGCGCGCGTCCGGTGCGAATATCTCGACCGTGACGGCAAGGCGCAGGTGCTGGAAGCCGACGGCATGCTGGCCACCTGCCTGCAGCACGAGATGGATCACCTGAACGGCGTGCTGTTCATCGATCATCTGTCGCGGCTGAAGAAAAGCATGGCGATCCGCAAGCTGACCAAGGCCAAGAAGCTGGCGAACGCCTGATGACGCTCCGCCTCGCGTTCATGGGTACCCCGGATTTCGCGGTGCCGACGCTGGCGGAACTGATCGCCCAGGGCCACGACATCGCCGCCGTGTATAGCCAGCCGCCCCGCCCCAAGGGCCGCGGCATGGCGCTGGAACCCGGCCCCGTCCACAAATTCGCCGCCGGCGCCGGCTTGGCCGTACGCACCCCGCTGTCGCTGAAAGGCGAAGCCGAGCAGGCGGAATTCGCCGCCCTCAACATCGACGCCGCCATCGTCGTCGCCTACGGGCTGCTGCTGCCCAAACCGATCCTCGATGCGCCCGCGCTGGGCTGCTTCAACCTGCATGGCTCGCTGTTGCCGCGCTGGCGCGGCGCCGCGCCGATCCAGCGCGCCGTCATGGCCGGCGATGCCGAAACCGGCGTGATGGTGATGCAGATGGAAGAGGGGCTGGATACCGGCCCCGTCCTGATGGCCGAACGCGTGCCGGTGGGCCGCAAGACCAGCGGCGAGCTGGCCACCGAATTGTCGCGACTGGGCGCCGACCTGATGGTGCGGGCGCTGGGCGCGCTGGAACGCGGCGGCGTGACGCCGGTGGTGCAAAGCGCGGACGGCGTGACCTATGCGAAAAAGATTTTGAAGGACGAAGCGCGCATCGACTGGACGAAGAGCGCCGCCGAAATCGATTGCCTGGTGCGCGGCATCTCGCCATTCCCCGGCGCCTGGACCGAAGTGAACGGCGAGCGGCTGAAAGTCCTGTATGCCGAGCCGGTCTTTGATTTAAGCGCCGCCTCCGGCGGCGGGGGCCATGACGCGCCCGGCACGGCGCTGGACGACGCGCTGACCATCGCCTGCGGCAGCGGCGCGTTGAAGCTGCGCAAGGTTCAGCGCGCGGGCGGCAAGGCAATGGACGCCGACGCCTTGCTGAAAGGCTTCGCGGTCCCGCGCGGCACGCTGTTGGCGTAATGCGCTATCGCCTCACAGTCGAATATGACGGCGGTCCCTTTTTCGGCTGGCAGCGCCAGAATGACGGCCCCTCGGTACAGGGCGCGCTGGAAACCGCGATCGAAAAATTGTCTGGCGAGCGCGTCACGGTGACCGGCGCCGGCCGCACCGATTCCGGCGTGCACGCGCTGGGCCAGGTGGCGCATTTCGACCTGGTCAAGGAATTCGATGCGGGAAAAGTGCGCGACGCCCTGAACCATTACCTGCGCCCGGATCCGGTGGTGGTGCTGGACGCCGCCGTTGCCGATAGCGAATTCCACGCCCGCTTTTCCGCCAAGGCGCGGCATTATCTGTTCCGCATCCTCAACCGCCGCGCCCCGCCGGCGCTGGACGATGGCCGCGTCTGGCACGTCTCGCCCAAGCTCGATGTGGATGCGATGCACGCGGCGGCACAGTTCCTGATCGGCACCCACGACTTCACCACCTTCCGCGCCGCCGAATGCCAGTCCTTGTCACCGGTCAAGACGCTGGACCGTCTCGATGTCAGCGCGCGCGCCGACGAAATCCACATCGAAGCCAGCGCGCGATCCTTCCTGCATCACCAGATCCGCTCTTTCGCCGGCACCCTCAAGCTGGTGGGCGAGGGCAAGTGGTCGCCGCCGGATGTGAAGAAGGCGCTGGAAGCACGCAACCGCAGCGCCTGCGGCCCGGTCTCGCCGCCCGATGGCCTGTATCTGGTGCGTGTCGATTACTAGAGATCGACCAGGGTAACGGCGCCGGGATCGATCGGCTCGCCCAGGAAAATCTCGCCCAGATGGGCAAAGCGCCCCGGCGCATCGGTGGCCAGGAAGCGCGAGAAACCGGGGCCGTCCCGGTTCAGCAATCCCTGCTCTGTCAGAATTTTCTCAACCGCTGCCGCCGTGGTCTCGGCGCTGTCGATCAGCACCACATCCGGCGCGCAGCGCGCGATCACCGGCTTCAGCACCGGGAAATGCGTGCAGCCCAGGACCAGCCCGCGCGGCGCCGGCACCGTGGCCAGCAGCGGATCCAGATAGCGATGCGCGATCATCTCCGCGATGGGGCCGTCGGTCAGCCCTTCCTCGGCCAGCGCCACGAACAGCGGGCAGGCCTGCTGCACCACCGGCATCTGCGGCGACACCGCCTGGATGGCGCGCACATAGGCGCCGCCGCGCACCGTGCCTTCGGTGGCGATCACCGCAATGGGCCCGTCCGGCGCCGCCGCCACGGCGGCCTCGGCCCCCGGCTCGATCACGCCCACCACCGGCACGGCCAGGCTGGCCTGCAGGGTCGGCACCGCGGCGGCGCTGGCGGTGTTGCACGCCACCACCAGCAGCTTGATGTCATGGCTCATCAGCGCGGCGGCGGCCTGCACCGCATAGCGCGTTACCGTGTCGACGCTCTTGGTGCCGTAGGGAAGACGCGCGGTATCGCCCAGATAGACGAAGCTCTCCCCCGGCAACCCCGCCTTCAGCGCCCGCATGACGGTCAGACCGCCCATGCCGGAGTCGAAGATGCCGATAGGCTTCACAGCGGTGGCTTGGCGAAATACGCCGCCAGCAGGGTCGCGTATATGTCGGTCAAGGCCACAATCTCGGCCACCGGGACGCACTCATCGGCCTTGTGCATGGTGCCGCCGGCCAGGCCCAGCTCCACCACCGGGCACATGTCCTTGATGAAGCGCGCATCCGATGTGCCGCCGCTGGTGGAAAAGAAAGGCGACTGGCCGGTGATGCCCGCCACCGTGTCGCTGACCAGTTGGGTGAACTTGCCCGGCGCCGTCAGGAAGGCGACGCCGCTGGTCGCAGAGGTCACGGTCACGGTGCAGCCGGCCTGGCGCGCAACCTGGTCGGCGCGATCGCTGACCCAGTTGATCAGGCTTTCGGGCGTGTGGCGGTTGTTGAAGCGGATATTGAACCCGGCCCGCACCTCGCCCGGTATGACGTTGGTGGCGTCGTTGCCGGTATCGATGGTGGTGAAGGCGAGGGTGGAAGCGTCGAAATGATCGGTGCCCTTGTCCAGCTTGTGGCCGGCCAGCTGGGTGACGATTTCCGCCAGCACGGGAATCGGGTTCTTCGCCTTCTGCGGATACCCCACATGGCCCTGCACGCCCGCCACCGTGATGCGAAAATTGATCGACCCGCGGCGGCCGATCTTCAGCGTGTCGCCGGCGTGGCCAACACTGGTCGGCTCGCCCACAACGCAATGATCGATGGTCTCACCGCGCGCTTTCAGCCATTCCAGCAGCTTGACGGTGCCGTTGACCGCCACACCTTCCTCGTCTCCCGTGATCAACAGGCTGATGGAGCCTTTCGGCGGTGTCCCGACGCGTGCTGCGGCGGCGACAAAGGCGGCAATGGCCGACTTCATGTCGGCAGCGCCGCGGCCATACAGCATGCCGTCTTTGATCTCGGCCGCAAACGGATCGGTGTTCCAGCCCTCGCCCACCGGCACGACATCGGTATGGCCGGCAAAACAGAAATGCGGCGCCTCGGTGCCCAGTCGGGCATAGAGATTGTCGATATCGCCAAAGGGCAGGCGATGGGTGGTAAAGCCCACGCTTTTCAGCACCGTTTCCAGCACATCCAGCGCGCCGGCATCCTTCGGAGTCACCGAAGGGCGGCGGATCAGCGCCTGGGCCAGCGCGACAGCATCAATCTCCGTGGGCATCAATCACGCAGCAATTCGTTGATGGATGTCTTGGCGCGGGTCTTCTCGTCCACGCGCTTGACGATCACGGCGCAATACAGATTGGGGCCGCTGGCAGATGGCAGCGAACCCGATACCACCACGCTGTATGGCGGCACCTTGCCCAGGTGCACTTCGCCGGTGGCGCGGTCGACGATCTTGGTCGAGCCCGACAGATACACGCCCATGCTCAGCACGCTGCCTTCGCCCACGATCACGCCTTCCGCCACCTCGGCACGGGCGCCGATGAAGCAATTGTCCTCGATGATGGTGGGCGCCGCCTGCAGCGGCTCCAGCACACCACCAAGGCCGGCGCCGCCCGAGATGTGGCAATGCGATCCCACCTGCGCACAGCTTCCCACCGTGGCCCAGGTGTCGATCATGGTGCCTTCGCCCACGCGCGCGCCGACATTGACGAAGGACGGCATCAGCACGGCGCCCTTGGCAATGAAGGCGCTCTTGCGCACCACGGCGCCTGGCACGGCGCGAAAGCCGGCGGCGCGGAACCTGGCTTCGTCCCAGCCCAGGAACTTGGAATCCACCTTGTCCCACCACACCGCTTCGCCCGGCGCGCCGCTGATCAGTTTCATGTCGTTCAGGCGGAAGGACAGCAGCACCGCCTTCTTCAGCCATTCATGCACCTTCCATGCGCCGTCGATTTTTTCCGCGACGCGCAGGCTGCCATTGTCCAGCGCCTCCAGCGCGGCTTCCACCGCTTCGCGCTCCGCGCCCTTGCTGGTGACGCCCAGCTGGTCGCGCTTGTCCCAGGCGGCTTCGATGGCAGTGCTCAGATCGGTCATGTCAAATCCTGATGCTGTTCAGAAAACCGGCCAGATTTTCAGTTTCATGGTCGATGTCGCCGGGCTTCACGTCCAGCAGCGGCCCGTGATTGCCCCAGGGCGCGTCGGTTTTCAACCATATCGTGGTCATGCCCATTGCCCGGGCCGGCACAAGGTTGCGGGCCAGGTCCTCGAACATGGCCGACTTGCCGGGCTCGACGCCGCTTGCACGCACCACGCTGGCATAGGCATCGCTGTGCGGCTTGGGCAGGAAATCGATGGTGCGGATGTCCCACACATCGTCAAACAGGTGTGCCATCTGCAGCCTGTCCAGGATGCGCGCGGCATGATCGCGGCAGCCATTGGTGAACACAAAGCGCCGGCCCGGCAATTTTTCCAGCGCCGCCGCCAGATCCGGGTCCGGCCTCAACGCGCCCAGATCTATGTCGTGCACAAAGCGCAGATAGTCTTCGGCATCCACCTCATGTTCGCGCATCAGGCCGCTCAGCGTGGTTCCATGCCGGCGGTACAGATCTTTCTGCCGTGCCCTGGCCGCATCCCGCGGCAGCTTCAGCAGCGCGGTCACATAGTCGGTCATGCGCGATTCTATCTGCGCGAAAATCCCGTTATCGGCACGGTAAAGCGTATTGTCGAGATCGAAGATCCAGCTCGTAACATGCCGGAAATCCGGCCCCGTACGCGGGTTTTCCAGGGCGTTCTGCATGTCCATGGGCCGGACCATGGCGTGGCGGACGCACCTGCGCAAGCACCGTTAATACCCGTCCACCAAGCATCTTTAAGAGATGTTAAAGCCGTGGCGTTAAAGTTCGCGCCGGGGCGGAAGGAGGGACAATGGACCGTAAAACGCCGCCTGTGACGGCTTCCGGAGAAGCCAGGGCGGGTCTTGATCCGCGCAACGCCCTAGACATCCTGGACGTTCGTTCCGCCCAGGAGCGCAGCGGACCGCTTGGCACGGCCGATCTGGCCAGCCGCGCCGATGCCGGCCCCGACGTCCTGCATTATCTCGCCACCCATGGCGCATCGGCCACACGCGCCGCGGTGGCGGCCAATGCCGGCGCGCCCGCCGTCACCAACCGCCTGCTGGCCGATGACGACGACGAGGATGTGCGCGCCGAGTTGGCGGTGAAGATCGCCCGCCTGATGCCGGGCCTGTCGGAACGCGAAAGCTCGCATATCTATGCGTTGACCGTCGAGACGCTGGAGCGCCTGGCGCGCGATGCCGCTGTCCGGGTGCGCGCCATCCTGGCGGAAGAGATAAAGTCGCTGGACTGCATCCCCAGGGATGTCGCGCTCACCCTGGCGCACGACGTCAACGCCGCGGTATCGACACCTATCCTGGAATATTCTCCCCTGCTGTCCGACGCCGACCTGATCGAGATCATCGCGGCCGGCCAGGTCCAGGAGGCCCTGACGGCCATCGCCCGGCGCAAGCCCGTGAGCGAAGCGGTTGGCGACCGGCTGGTGCAGTCGCTGGATGTGCCGGCTGTCGCCGCCTTGCTGGTCAATCCCGATGCCCGCATCCGCAAGGAAACGATGGACCGCATCATCGAGCAGGCTGAAGAAATCGAATCCTGGCACATGCCGCTGGTATTGCGGGCCGACCTGTCGGCGCGGGCCATCCGGCGGATCGCTGGCCTGGTGGGCGCTGCCCTGCTGGAAAAACTGGCAGCGCGCGGCGACCTTTCGGATGCAACCCGTACCCGTCTGGGCCGCGAACTGCGGGCCCGGCTGGCTGAAGTTGACCTGTCCGCGCCGGAGGCGGTGACACCGGCCGACGTCATTGCCGTCGCCATCAAGGAAGGCCGGCTGGATGGCCAGTTCGTGGAACAGGCCGCCCAGGCGGGGCGACGCGAACTGGTCACGCTGGGACTGGCGCATCTTGCAGGTGTCACGGAATCCGCGGTGAGGAAGATCCTGTCATCGGGCAGTGCCAAGCCGGTGGTGGCGCTGGTGTGGCACGCACATCTGTCGATGCGCGTGGCCTTCAAGATACAGACTTTCCTGCTGAAGCTGCCGGCGCACGACGTATTGCCGGCGCGCGGCGGTGTTGGGTTTCCCCTGACCAAGGAAGAGATGCGCTGGCATCTGGGTTACTTCAACATTCCGGCCTAGGGTTTCAGGCCTGCCGCACCGATATGGGCGACGAAGCCCTGCCTGCCGCGCGTATCCGTTTTGGCAAAGCCGGCCTCGCCGAAGCGACGAGCGCTGCAATCGCCCGCCCCCGCAATTTCAAATGCCGCCGTCGCGGTGCAGAATCGTTGCGGACCGCCCACCAAGGTTCCGCCGCTCTTTTTCTGTGCCAGCAGCCAGACAGCATCGCCGCCCAGCGGCGTGGTGATGGTCTTGGCACAGGCGCCTCGCGGCACTGTCCACCAGCCCCGCGAGACGGCCTTGCCTTTTTCATCCTGCGCCAGTGCCACCAGCAGCGTGTCGCCGGATTCGTTGCACACCGTGTAACCCGCAGGCGCATTGCTCTTGCGCGCTTCGCGCTCCAGCGCCTCGAACAGTTCGACATTGCCGGCATTGGGCGAAAAATGCATGCGGGCCCGAAAATCGTTCAGCGCCGCGCCCGTCGCCTTGTCCGGCTTGCCGTTGATGGCGCCGACCTTGTAACCATTGTCAGCCAGCAGCCGTTTGACGCCCGCCAGCTGCGCGGCACTCAGCGATCCCAACGCCGGCTGTTCGTCGAAATTCATCGTCCAGACCGAGCGGCCGCGATTGTCCAGCGGTGCAAAGGGCAATGCAAAGGTGTCTTCAGCGGTGCAGTAAGGCTGGGTCACGCTCTGGCGGATGCTGAAATTGCCGTCCTTGACGCAGACCGGATAACTGCCGCCCCAGGCGCGCGCCGGGCCGGAATGGGCGAGCGACGAGCGGGCATGCACCAGATAGGTCTCCGCCGTCAGCGGCTCCTTGCGCGCCAGTTGGCAATCGCCGGGCGCCACGCGGGTCCAGCCTTGCGTGTCGCTGCGCGGCGACTGGATGGCCGAGGTCGCAGCATAGAGGATGTAGCTGGTGCGGTTGCACAGGGTCAGCGCCGCCTGTGCCGGTGCGCACAAGGATGTCAGCATCGCGGCCGCAAGCAGCAGGGCAGCCGGCAGCCATGACACCGAAGTGGGGCGCATTATTCGGCGGTGATCAGCGTGCCGGCGCCATGCTCGGTGAACAGTTCGAGCAGCAGCACATGGGGTATGCGGCCATCCAGGATGACGGCGGCATGGACGCCGCCTTCGACCGCATCGATGGCGGTCTGGATCTTGGGAATCATGCCGCCGGAAATGGTGCCGTCGGCGATCAGCGCGCGCGCCTCCCGTACGCTGAGCTTGGGGATCAGTTTCTTGTCCTGGTCCAGCACTCCTTCGACGTCGGTCAGCAGGATCAGGCGTTCCGCCGTCAGGGCGCAGGCCACCGCGCCGGCCACGGTGTCGGCATTGATGTTGTAGGTCTCGCCCTTGGCGCCCACGCCGATGGGCGCGATCACCGGAATGGTTTCCGACTTCATGATGGAATGCAGCACTTCCGGATTGACCTTTTCCGGCTCGCCAACAAAGCCCAGGTCCACCGCCTCGCGCTGGCCGGTCTGCGGATTGGTGCGCGTCATGGCCAGCTTGCGCGCCACCACCAGGTTGCCGTCCTTGCCCGACAGACCCACGGCGCGGCCGCCGGCGAAATTGATTCCGGTGACGATCTGCTTGTTGATCGATCCGGTCAGCACCATCTCCACCACTTCCACCGCTGCCTCGTCGGTGACGCGCAGCCCGTCGATGAAGGTGGACTCGATGCCCAGCTTCTTCAGCATGGCGCCGATCTGCGGCCCGCCGCCATGGACCACGACGGGGTCGATGCCGGTCTGTTTCATCAGCACGATGTCCTGGGCGAAGTCGTGAGCGCTGGCGCCGGTCATGGCGTTGCCGCCATACTTCACCACGATGGTCTTCTGGTCGTAATTAAGGATGTAGGGCAGCGCTTCGATCAGCACCCGTCCGGTCTGGCGCCAACGCGCCAAGGTCCGCAAGTTGCGGTCTTCCGGCGTATCGTCGGATCCGGCCATGGTCGCGCCCAAATTTACAAAAGCGGCGCGTTATAGCGCGCTCCCGCGGCTTGCCCAACCTTTTATTGCCCGCCTGGCGCGGGCGGGGCTTTAAGCCGCGAATTCCGCCAGATGGGTGCGCAGGCCGGCAATGCCGTCACCGGTCAGCGAGGAGGTTAATTGCACCTCCGCCAGCGCGGCCGTGTGTGCCGCCGCCGCGATGCGCGCCGCTTCCAGCGCGGGTTCGCGGGCAGCGGCCTTCAGCTCGTCGCCCTTGGTGAGGACCAGGCCATAGGAGACGGCCGCCCGATCAAGCAGGTCCATGACCTGGGTGTCACTGTCCATCACGCCCCGGCGTGCATCGATCAGCAGCGCTACCCGGCGCAGTCGCGAACGCCCGCGCAGGTAGGAGAAGATCATCTCCTGCCAGGCTTCGGCCTCGGTCTTGGAGCGCTTGGCAAAGCCATAGCCGGGCAGGTCGACCAGCATCAGCCGCTGGCCAAGATTGAAGAAGTTGATCTGGCGGGTGGCGCCGGGTGTCTGCGATACCCGTGCCAGCGACTTGCGGCCTGTCAGCGCGTTGACCAGGCTGGACTTGCCGGCATTGGACCGGCCGACAAACGCCACCTCGTTCAGCGTTTCCGGCGGCAGATTGTCCGCACGGGTCGCGCCCCAGATGAAGTCGCACGGCCCGGCAAACAGCTTGCGCGCCGCTTCGTCTGCTGCCTCAGTCATTGGCCGCTTTGGGCAGTTTGGCCCTGGCCGCTTTCGTCGCGGCCTTCTTCGGTCTGATATTGTCGAAGAAGCTCACATCCACGCCCTCGCGCCGCATGATGTACCATTGCTGGGCCACCGACAGCAGGTTGTTCCAGGCGTAATAGATCACCAGGCCCGCCGGAAAGGTGGCGAACATGAAGGTGAAGATCAGCGGCATGAAGGCGAACATCTTGGCCTGCACCGGGTCCGGCGGCGGCGGGTTCAGCTTGGTCTGCATCCACTGGGTGATGCCGTAGATGATCGGCCAGGCGCCGATGGATGCAAAGGACAGGAAGCTCGGCAGCAAAGCGTGCGGATTGTACGGGATCAATCCGAACAGGTTCAGCAGCGAGGTGGGATCGGGCGCCGACAGGTCGTGGATCCAGCCATAGAAAGGCGCGTGGCGCATTTCGATGGTGACGAACAGGACCTTGTAGAGCGAGAAGAACACCGGGATGGTCAACAGGATCGGCAGGCAGCCCGATACCGGGTTGGCCTTTTCGCGCTTGTACAGCTCCATCATGGCGACCTGAAGCTTCTGCGGATCGTCCTTGTGCGCCTTCTTCAGCTCCTCCATCTGGGGCTGCAGCTTCTTCATCTTGCTCATGGACTTGTAGCTGGCCGATGCCAGCGGGAAGAACACGAGTTTGACCACAACGGTCAGCGCCAGGATGGCCAGGCCGAAATTGCCCAGTGTCTTGTTCAGGATGTTCAGCAGCCAGAAGAAGGGCCGGGTCAGGAAGAAGAACCAGCCCCAGTCCACCGCATTGTCGAAATGGATGATGTTCTGTTTGTCCTGATAGCCGCGCAGAATGTCCACCACCTTGGCGCCGGCGAACAGCTTGTGGGTGACGCTGGTGGTCTTGCCCGGCGCGATGCTGCGCTGTCCCAGGCGATAGTCCGACTGGAAGGCATCGACGCCGGCCGCGGTCTTGCTCCCGTAATATTCGCCGTCAAAGTTTTCGTTCTGGGGCGGGATGACGGCCGCCATCCAGTATTTGTCGGTGATGCCCAGCCAGCCGCCGGTGGACGAGAATTTCTTCGCCGGGGTGCCGGGTTCCTTGAAGTCGGTATATTTGGCGTCCTGCTCGCTGCCATTGGCAACGCCCACAAAGCCGATATGCAGCGCCATGTTGGCGACTTCCTTGGGCGCGCCCTGGCGGGCGACGATGCCGTAGGGAAACAGGTTCACGGTCGCGGCGCCCTTGTTGGCGACGGCGTCGGTAATGGCGAACATGTACTTGTCGTCGATGGCAATGGTGCGGGTGAAGACAAGGCCATGACCATTGTCCCAGCGCAGCACCACCGGGTGGCCCGGGGCCAGGGTGCCGCCATTGACCTGGGTCCAGTCGCTGTTGGCATTGGGCACATTGCCGGCGCCGACCCAGCCGAACTCCGCATAATAAGGATAGTCGGTGCTCTTGGGGGCGAGCAGCACGATTTCCGGCGACTTGGGATCGACCGTCTCGCGATACTTCTTCAGGCGCAGGTCATCGATGCGCGCGCCCTTGAGCAGGATGGAGCCGTCCACCATCGGGGTGTCGATCTCCACGCGCTTGCCACCGGCCTTCAGCGCGGCTTCGCGGGTCATGTGGCCGCTGGCCGTGCCGATGGCCGGAAGTTCGCCGGACGGCGCGGGCGCGGTCTTCTTCACCTGCTTGGACAGCACCGCCTGGCGTGCCTGCTCGGCCTTCATCGAAGGCGTGGCGACAAAATACTGCCACAGGAACAGCACCGCGGCGGACAGCGCGATGGCCAGAAGGACGTTTTTGTTGCGTTCCATGACTTCTCTGATCTTAAGACGGGCTAATGCTTGGGATGCGGTACGGGGTCAAAGCCGGACGAACCGCCCAGCCAGGAAATGGGATGGCAGCGCCCCAGGCGCCGCACGGTAAGCCACAGCCCCATCATGGGACCATGCAGCTTCAGCGCCTCCAGCGCATAGACCGAGCAGCTCGGCGTGAAGCGGCAGCTATTGGGCAGCAGCGGCGAGATGAAGGCGCGATAGGCACGGATGGGCGCGGACAGGATGGCGACGGCGATGTTACGCATGCTCCCCTCCTTGCCTGCCTTGTTGCTTCTCTGGGCTCTGGTCCAGCTTCTTGTGCGCCGATTTCAGGGCCGATGCGATGTCGTTCAAAAGATCCGGAAACGGACGCGCCACGCAGGTGCCGCGCGCGACCAGAACATAGTCATGACCCTCACGGCCCAAAAGGGGCAGGAGCTGCGATGCCGCGGCGCGCAGGCGCCGCTTGGCGCGGTTGCGGGCGACGGCGTTGCCGATCTTCTTGCTGGCGGTGAAGCCGATGCGGATGCCGGGTTGCAGCGAAGGGCAGGTTTCCAGCGTGATCGCGCCTTCGACGCGGCGGACTCCGCGCGCTGCCTTCAGGAAGTCAGCACGTTTCTTCAGATGTTCCACGATAGGAGGCGTCCTTGGTCGCCCGGCGGGAGGGCGCCCGGCAGGATCAGGCCGAAAGCTTGCGGCGACCGCTGGAGCGGCGACGGTTCAGAACCTTGCGGCCGCCGGCGGTGGCCATGCGCGAACGAAAACCATGGCGGCGCTTGCGAACGAGCTTGCTCGGCTGATAGGTGCGCTTCATGGTCGTCAGGCTCCAAAAGACGGCGTAATGCCGGAAAAGAGCGGGGTTTTTAGGGGGGCTGGCCCGCCCTGTCAACGACGACAATACCCTGCGGGCCGCCGATTTCACGGCTGCGCCGTCGACCGGGTCCGGATGCCACAGTGGCCGGGCGGGCCGGGATAGCGCGAAAATACCACAGCCCCTGCAAATACTTGGCTGGAACCGTACCAGACCGCACCGTTTGCGGAACTTTCACAGGGCCAGGTCCGTTGTATTGCCATGGCGCGGTTGCGGGAATTTCGTTTGACGATGGTCGGGGCACAAAACGCCCCGCTCCGGCCCATATCCGTGCTGGCAGCCACCCCCACCATCGCCCTGATCCAGGGCGCCACCTTGGCAATGGACTTCGGCGCCCGGGATTTCCGGGTTGACCCGGCCCGGCGGGCTCAGTCGCCGATTACCACCCCGTCGCGCCGCGGATCCGCCCCCCCGATATAGCCGCCCTTCACCTTCTTGATGCCGTGCAGGCCGCTGCCTTCGCCTTCCACCATGGTGACGGTATGGCCCATGGCGGTGAGCTGGGGTGCCAAAGCGTCATTTTCCGGCGATTTTTCCAGGCGGGTCGGCCCGTTCAGGTTGAGCTGGCGGGGGAGTGCAATCGCCTGGGCCGGTGTCAGGCCGCCATCCAGCATTGCGATCAGGGTCTGGGCGACATAGCCGATGATGGCCGGCCCGCCGGGCGAGCCCACTGACAACAGGAAATTGCCCTTTTGGTCGAACACGATGGTGGGCGACATGGCGCTCAGCGGCCGCTTGCCCGGCGCCGGGGCATTGGCAACCGGCAGGCCGTTCAGGGTGGGATCAAGCGAGAAGTCGGTCAGGGTATTGTTCAGGAAAAAGCCCTTCACCATCACCTCGGCGCCGAACACCGATTCCACGCTGGTGGTCATGGCGATCACCTGGCCGGACCTGTCCACGATGGTCATGTGGCTGGTGCCGTGCAGCACCGGCGAGCGCTGGGGCGCAAATTCGGCATGCTTTTCGGGGGGATTGCCGGCCACGGCGATGCCCATGTCATGCGCCGGATCGATCTCGCCCGCGCGGCTGGCGATGTAATTCTTGTTCAGCAGGCCCGCGATGGGCACGTTCACGAAAGCGGTATCGCCGACATACTTGGCGCGGTCGGCATAGGCCAGCTTGCTGGCCTGGGTATAGAGATGCACTTCGCTCAAGGTGTTGGGCTGAAGCTGCGACGACGGAAACCGCTGCAGCATGCCCAGGATCTGAACAATGGCGATGCCGCCCGATGACGGCGGCCCCATCGAGCACAAATGCCAGATGCGGTAATCGCCGCACACGGGGCTGCGCTCCAGCGCCTTGAAGCCCGCAAGGTCCTCCAGCGTCATACCGCCCTGGTTTTTCGGCGCATGCTGCACCTTGTCCACGATCGCCTGCGCGATTTCGCCGGTGTAGAAGGCTTTCGCGCCACCTGCCGCGATCGCTTTCAGCGACTGCGCATATTCCGGATTCTTGTAGATCTCGCCTGCGGCCAGCGGCGTGCCGTCGGCATGATAGAAATGCGCCTTGATGTCGGGCATGTCGGCGCCGCGCACAAAGCCCTTGATGGTGCGCGCCAGCTTGGGCCCGACGGGAAAGCCGTCCTCCGCCAGCTTGATGGCGGGCTGGAACAGTTTCGCCCAGGGCAGCTTGCCGTATTTCTGATGCGCCATTTCCAGCATCGAGACGACGCCGGGAATCCCCACCGACAACCCGCCGGGAATGGCTTCCTGCTTGCTGCGCGGCTTGCCGGCGGCATTCAGGAACATGTCGGGCCGCGCCGAGGCTGGCGCCATCTCGCGGCCGTCAAAGCTGGTGGTGGTTTTCGTCCTGGGATCGAACAGCAGCATGAAGGCGCCGCCGCCGATGCCGGATGATTCCGGTTCCACCAGGCCCAGCACCATCTGGGTGGCGATGGCCGCGTCCACCGCGCTGCCGCCGGCCCGCAGCATTTCAAGACCTGCTTCGGCCGCCAGCGGATTGGCGGCGGCGACCATGTCATGCTTGGCAAAAGGAACGATATAGCCGGCGCTGATCTCGGCGGTGGCACTCAGCGGCGCGGCCGCCGCAATTGCCAGGGCCAGTCCAAACCGCAACATCCGCATGGCAGGCACCGTGTTCACCGCGCCGTCATCGTAGGGCGCGTGGGCGCCGGGGCAACAAAAAAGCCCCGCTCGAAAGAGCGGGGCTTTGTCGCAAGATTATATAATGGGCAGTTTAACGCACGAACACGCGCACTTCGCTGGTCGTGGCGCTGGGATCGGTGGTGGAGGCAACAGCCAGGCGGGCGGCCGGCACGCCCATGTCGGTCATGGAGCGCATCACGTCCTGGGCATGGCGGCGGGCGGTGCCCTGGGCGATCTGCACGCTGGCGGCGGTGCCGCGGGTGGGCGAAACCGCTACCACCTGGAAGCTGGCGCCGGGGCGGTTCTGCAGCGCCTGGTTCAGCGCGGCATAGAGGATCTGCTGATAATCGACATCGGCATGGTCGAACTTGACCACCACCAGCGGGGTGCCGGCGCCGGCGCTCTGCACGCCGCCCAGTCCCAGCGCGGAGGAGCCGCCGCCATACAGCTCGCCCGACTTGATCGAGGCGGCCAGCACGGTGAGGTTGGAACGCTCGGTGCCCACATAGGCGGTCTGGCGCTGCACGGCGTCGGACACTTCCTTCAGCAGGCGGTCGATCATCACGATGGTCTGGCTGGTCTGGTCTTCCAGAAGCTGCAGCTGGCGATGGTCTTCGTCGACCGCGCCCGAGACATTGAAGGTCGCCGCGATCTGGTCCAGCGCGAAATGGGCAGTGGAGCTGTCATTGGTGACATCGGTGCCCAGCGCGTTCAGGGCATTGATGTTGGCCGACAGGGCGTCAAGCTGGCCCTGGGCGGTGTTCCACTCGGCCACCAGTTCGGGGTTGCCGCGGGTGGTGCCCACCTGCAGGCGGGTTGTGATATGGGCCTTGGCTTCCTGATAGGCCCCGGCAGCGCCGGCGCCATTGTTGCGCAGGGCGCTCAGCTGGGCGGAATTGGCGGCCAGCTTGGACTGCAGGCCAGAAACCTGGGCGCGCAGCGACTGGATGGTCTTGTTGACGGCGGTGCCGGTATCGGGGCCGGCATCAATGGCAACGGGCGTGATGGTGGCGACCGGCGCCCCGCCGGCAACGGCGGTATTCGTGGGTGCCGCGGTGGGCGCAGGTCCGGCGGTGGGGGCATCGGATGCCATCATGTCGCCGCTGGTGTCGTCGCCCAGCATGGCGTCCAGGTCGGAGCAGGCCGCCAGGCCGAGACCGGCCGTCAGCGCAAAAGCCAGGAAAAGGCTCTTTTTGAGCCCCCGCTTGGATGAAAGTCCCCTCATTATGCTCTCCGCTGCCCGGCGCCCTGCCCAACGGATGTGTGGCGCCAAAACCCAACCCAGCCCCCTGTTTGCCAGGCGGGCGGACCCTTGGCGCCAAGTCTTAACCAGAGGGGCGTGGGGGGACAAGGGATCACAATGCCGCTTATGCCGAAATCTGTTCGTTTTCACCGGGACTTGACCCAATTCAGGGCTGTGTGGCCGCAGATGCCCAGTTCGGCGGTAGTTGGCCTTGCCTTTGGCAGGGCTCCTGAATAGGTTCGCGCCTCCAAAACGCACCCGTAGCTCAGCTGGATAGAGCACCAGACTACGAATCTGGGGGTCAGAGGTTCGAATCCTTTCGGGTGCGCCAGTTTTTCTTAGTGAGCGAAGCGAACTTAGAAAAACTGAGCGCCACGGAGGGCCGCGCAGCGGCCCGAGTGGGCGCCATACAGTGTTGCAGCACACTTGGAAAAATGATGCCCCCGGCGGGGCGCGATTCTTCACCAGACATGACAATCTCCACCCGTCGCAGATCAGTCCGGAAACCGCCCCCGCGTGAATGAATTTCTCAACACCCTGCTTCTGACCTATGCGGCGCTGTTTCCGATCGTCAATCCGATCGGCAGTGCCCCCATCTTCCTGGGCCTTACCCAGTTCGACACCCCGCCCCAGCGCGGCGCGCTGGCCCTGCGCGTCGCCAGCAACAGTTTTCTTTTGCTGCTGGGCTCGGTCGTTATCGGCTCGCATGTGCTGGAATTCTTCGGCATCAGCTTGCCGGTGCTGCGCATCGCCGGCGGGCTGGTGGTCACCGCCTTTGGCTGGAAGCTGCTCAATGCCGGGGTGCCGGAGGGCCATAGCGAGGCGGTCAATGCCCGCGCCACCGATTCCTTCTATCCGCTCACCATGCCGCTGACCGTGGGTCCGGGCTCGATCTCCGTTGCCATCACACTGGGCAGCCAGCGCCCCAAGGATCTGGCGCTGGAGCATCTGGCGCTGCTGGGCGGCGCGGCCGTCACCGGCCTGCTGGCGATCGGGGCCACCATCTATCTCTGCTACCGTTTTGCCGACCGGCTGGTGGGGCTGCTGGGCACTAGCGGCACCAATGTGGTGGTGCGGCTATCGGCCTTCATCCTGCTGTGCATCGGCATCCAGATCATCTGGAGCGGCTGGAGCGCCTTGTCGCCCCTGGCGCACTGACACGGTTTACGGCGCGGGTTCGCCGGTCGCTTCCACCAGCAGCCGCACAAACTCCTTCATCTGCGCGCTGTCGATCCAGCGCACCACCGCCACGATGTCGTGCTGGTAATCCACGAAGATGATATTGGCGCCGTCGCCGATGAAGGCGACGCTGTCGGCGCGGGCGGCCGGATACATCTTCCTGTCGGTGTTCAGGTACCAGTTGCAGAAGCCATAGCCGGGATTGGGCCCGGTAGGGGTGGTCGCCATCGTCACCCATTTGTCCGACAGGATGGTCTTGCCGTCCCATTTGCCGCGATTGAGGCCGAGAAGGCCCAGCCGCGCTTGGTCGCGGGCCGAGATGAACATGCCGCCGCCCCAATGGCCGCCGCCGGTCACGACCTTCAGGCGCTTGCCGTCGATCTCGGTGAAGCTGTTGTCATAGCCTTCCCAGTGCCAGGTATCGGAAAGACCGATGGGATCGCCGATATACTGTTTCATCACATCGGGAAGCTCGCGCTTCCACAGATGGGTCAGGGCCAGCGCCAGCGCGTTCACCCGCACGTCATTGTATTTCCATTCCTTGCCCACCGGCGGCGGGCCCTTGGCGAGTTCGCTCCAGGCCTCGCCGGTTGGGCGGTCGGCCCACCACGGCTTGCCCCACAAGGTGCCGATCCAGCCCGACTGCTGGCGCAGCATGTCGTTCCAGGTGATGGGCTGG